>NZ_JBFRGB010000006.1:0-299728 GCF_052115125.1 Ensifer sp. 2TAB8
AACCGCGCCGGCCGCTTCCGTTCGCTCGGCGATGGCCAGGTGGATTTCGGCGCGGTGTTTTCGAAGATGGCCGCCAATGATTTCGCCGGTTGGGCGGTGGTCGAATGGGAGTGCGCGCTGAAGCATCCCGAAGACGGTGCGCGCGAGGGTGCCGACTTCGTCAAGCACCACATCATCCGCGTCACCGAGAAGGCGTTCGACGATTTCGCCGGTGCAGGTACGGACGATGCCGCCAACCGGCGGATGCTGGGGATTTGAGGCAAGGTTGAGCCCTCACGGGGTTCGTGGCTAGCACCTCACTCTAACCTTCTCCCCGCAAGCGGGAAGAAGGTGCCGGCAGGCGCATGAGGGGCTAGGCCCTTACCGCGCGGATGAGGGGCGGCCCTTGCGCCAAGAAACAAACAAGCGAACGACACGGAAACAGGGGAGAATATTATGGCAATCGAAGGAACGAGCGAGAAGCGCGAGCGCCGCATCCGACTTGGCATGGTAGGCGGCGGCTCTGGCGCCTTCATCGGCGCGGTGCACCGCATCGCAGCCCGGCTCGACGATCACTATGAGCTGGTGGCCGGCGCGCTGTCGTCGACGCCGGAAAAGGCGGAAAGCTCGGGCCGCGAACTCGGGCTCGACCCGTCGCGGGTCTATTCCGACTTCAAGCAGATGGCGATCCGCGAGGCGAAGCTGAAGGACGGTATCGAGGCGGTGGCGATCGTCACGCCGAACCACGTGCACTACGCCGCGGCCAAGGAATTCCTGAAGCGCGGCATCCACGTGATCTGCGACAAGCCGCTGACCTCGACGCTTGGCGATGCCAAGAAGCTGAAGAAGGCGGCGGACGACAGCGATGCGCTGTTCGTGCTGACGCACAACTACACCGGCTATCCGATGGTACGGCAGGCGCGCGAGATGGTCGCCAATGGCGAGATCGGCGCGGTGCGGCTGGTGCAGATGGAATATCCGCAGGACTGGCTGACGGAAAACATCGAACAGTCCGGCCAGAAGCAGGCGGCCTGGCGCACCGATCCGGCGCGCTCGGGTGCCGGCGGCTCGACCGGCGATATCGGCACGCATGCCTACAATCTCGGTGCCTTCGTGTCCGGCCTCGAACTCGAAGAACTCGCTGCTGATCTCGACAGCTTCGTTGGCGGTCGCCAGCTCGACGACAATGCTCATGTGATGATGCGCTTCAAGGCAAAGGACGGTGAGCGCGCCAAGGGTCTGCTGTGGTGCAGCCAGGTGGCGCCCGGTCACGAAAACGGTCTGATGGTGCGCGTCTACGGCACCAAGGGCGGGCTCGAATGGACGCAGAAGGATCCGAACTATCTCTGGTACACGCCATTCGGCGAACCGAAGCGTCTCTTGACTCGGGCGGGTGCCGGAGCGGGGGCTGCCGCCAACCGCGTCAGCCGCATTCCGTCCGGTCATCCGGAAGGTTATCTCGAAGGCTTCGCCAACATCTACACGGAAGCAGCGCGTGCCATCTTTGCCAAGCGCAAGGGCGAAAAGATCGATCCGGCCGTCACCTATCCGACCATCGATGATGGCATGAAGGGCATGGTCTTCGTCGATGCCTGCGTCCAGTCATCCAAACGAAATGGGGCATGGGTAAAAGTATAGCCACAGGCCGATACCGGCGAAAGGGCGGGGCTTTCCCGCCCTTTTTCGCGAGTTGACATTTGCCGGCATGGTTCTAGGTCGGCCGATGACAAGACTGAAAACGAAAAGGCCCCACTGCCGGTGGGGCCGGAACGAGACGAGACAGAGAGATGACCGATCCCAAGATCCTGGCACAGCGCTTCCCGGGCGATTTCGTATTCGGGGTGGCGACGGCCTCCTTCCAGATCGAAGGCGCCACCAAGGCCGACGGGCGCAAGCCGTCGATCTGGGACGCCTTTTCCAACATGCCGGGGCGTGTCTTCGGGCGTCACAATGGCGACGTCGCCTGCGACCACTACAACAGGCTGGAAGACGATCTGGACCTGATCAAGAGCCTCGGGGTCGATGCCTATCGGTTCTCCATTGCCTGGCCGCGGATCATTCCGGAAGGGACCGGTCCGATCAACGAAAAGGGTCTCGACTTCTACGACCGCCTCGTCGACGGGCTGAAGGCGCGCAACATCAAGGCCTTCGCGACGCTCTATCACTGGGATCTGCCGCTGGCGCTGATGGGTGATGGCGGCTGGACGGCGCGCACGACGGCCTATGCCTTCCAGCGCTACGCCAAGACCGTGATCGCCCGCCTCGGCGACCGGCTCGATGCAGTTGCGACCTTCAACGAGCCCTGGTGCTCGGTTTGGCTCAGCCATCTCTACGGCATCCATGCGCCGGGCGAGCGCAACATGGACGCAGCCCTGCACGCGCTGCACTTTACCAATCTGGCGCATGGCCTCGGCGTCGACGCCATCCGCTCCGAGCGGGCCAACCTGACCGCAGGCATCGTCATCAATGCCCATTCGGTCTATCCGGGCAGCGACAGCAAGGCCGACAAGGCAGCCGCCGATCGTGCCTTCGACTTCCACAATGGCGTCTTCTTCGGCCCGATCTTTAAGGGGGAGTACCCCGACAGCTTCATGAGCGCGCTCGGGCACCGCATGCCGGCGATCGAAGACGGTGACATGGAGACGATCTCCCGGCCGCTCGACTGGTGGGGGCTCAACTACTACACGCCGATGCGGGTCAGCAACGATCCGGCCAAGGGCGCAGAGTACCCGGCGACCATCAATGCGAAGCCGGTGAGCGAGGTGAAGACGGATATCGGCTGGGAAGTCTATGCTCCAGCGCTCGGCAGCCTCGTCAAGACGCTGAACGCAAGGTACGAGCTGCCCGATTGCTACATCACCGAGAACGGCGCCTGCTACAACATGGGCGTCGAGAACGGTGTCGTCGACGATCAGCCGCGGCTCGACTACATCGCCGATCATCTGTCGGTGACCGCAGATCTGATCGCCGAGGGTTATCCGATGCGCGGCTATTTCGCCTGGAGCCTAATGGACAATTTCGAATGGGCCGAAGGTTACAAGATGCGCTTCGGCATCGTGCATGTCGACTACGACACCCAGGTGCGCACCATCAAGAAGAGCGGCCACTGGTACCAGGCGCTGGCCGAAGAGTTTCCCAAGGGTAACCACGTCTGACGATCGGGCGAGCGGGTTCAGCCCGCCCGGTGCTGCCCCCGGTGCTGTGCCATCTCACCGACGAACCGGCAGCACCTCAAGGCTCTGCCGGTCGAGCTGGGCCAGCACTTCCTTGAAGCCGTAACGCGGCTTCCATTCGAGTTTTTCGATCGCCGCGCTCGGGTCGTACACCCGGTCGATGGTTGCCGGCAGCGGCCAGTCGCGATAGGCGAAGGCTTGCGACAATCTTGGCGCGCGTTCACGCAAGAGCCCCGCCGCGTCCTCCGCCAGGCGGCGGCAATCGGTCGGAAGGAAGGGCGTCTCACCCGAAATGATGTAGCGCTGAAAGGCCGGGCCGCCATTGTCGAGCGCGGCCGCATGGGCGGCCGCGACGTCACGGACATCGATGCCGCGGTGCAGGCGGTAGCCCGCGACGCGATCGGCGGCCTCCGGGAAAGAGCGCGACATGCGCAGCACACGCACATGCAAAGCACGATCGGCGGCGTTTTCCAGCAGGGCTTCGGCCGCAAGCTTAGTGTGATGGTAGATGGTATGCGGCTTCGGCGGCGTTTCTTCGGTGATCCAGGCGCAGCCGCCTTCGGTGACCGCATGGCCGTAGAGTGCCGTCGTGCTGGTGAAGACGATGCGACCGACGCCGGCGGCCTGGGCTGCGGCGATTACCAGATGCGTGCCCATCACGTTGACGCGCTCGAATTCCTGGTCGGCAACCGCATCCACATGCGGCGCGTGCAGCGCAGCGGTATGGATCACCGCATCTGCACCCTCCATGACACGCTCCAGCAACTCGCCGTCGACGAGATCGCCGACAATTGCCGTCGTGCCGAAGGGCGCGCGGTCGATGCCGATGACATCATGGTCGGCAGCGGCGAGTGCGTTATAGATGGCCCGGCCGATGCGGCCGGAACTCCCGGTCAAGACGATGCGCATTTCTTACCTCGTAACCCTGTTGCTGCCCGTTAGCATGAAATTCGGTCGGGTGCAGTCGGTTCGAACAAGGATATCCAAGCTGACGATCTGCCGGATCTTGGCACGCCGGAGAGCAAAAGAGCATGGTTTTGCCAATCCTCTGCCTATTGCGGAAAATCATGCCTGTGAAATCCACCGGTAGTTCTCCATAAGAGCCGTAGATTATGTCGCATGCGGGCCATGCGGCGCAAAAGTTGAACTGACTGGTTGCTTGATGCTAGAGAAGTGCTCCCTGTTCCGAATGCGTTGTCGAATGTCGGCCTGACCGGACGCGCCTTCCATCCCGGCTTCCCCCGGGATCATGAGATTTGAACACCCGAGAGCACCTATGTACCCGCACATTCCGACTGCGCCTCTTTCGGGGGCACCCGAACGATGAGCGTTTCAGCCTTGAAAGCCACGCCATCGGCTGACGCGGCCGTCGTTTTCGACGGCGTTTCCAAACATTTTCCCGCCTCCGGCAACAGCGGCGCCTTCACCGCGCTCGATACCGTTTCGCTGACTGTCGATCGGGGCTCTATCACCGGCATCATCGGCCGGTCCGGCGCCGGCAAGTCGACGCTGATCCGGCTGGTCAACGGGCTTGAGAAACCGAGCAGCGGCAAGGTTCTGGTCGATGGCGTTGATGTCGGCGCACTCGACGAGGCGTCGCTGCGCACGCTTCGCCGCTCCGTCGGCATGATCTTCCAGCATTTCAACCTGCTCTCCTCGCGCACCGTGTTCGGCAATGTTGCACTGCCGCTCGAAATCGCGGGCATGGACAAGCGCGCCATCGAACAGCGCGTGCTGCCGCTGCTCGATCTCGTCGGCCTCGCCGACAAGCACGGGCGCTATCCGGCTGAGCTGTCGGGCGGCCAGAAGCAGCGCATCGGCATCGCCCGCGCGCTTGCGACCGAGCCGAAGCTCTTGCTCTCCGACGAGGCGACCTCGGCGCTCGATCCGGAAACGACGCAGTCGATCCTGGAGCTCCTGAAGCGCATCAATGCGGACCTCGGCCTGACGGTGCTGCTCATCACCCATGAGATGGAAGTGGTGAAGGCGGTGACCTCCGACGTCGCGGTCATCGATCACGGCCGCATCGTCGAGCGCGGCCACACCTTCGATGTCTTCACTCATCCGAAGCACGAAACGACGCGGGCGCTGCTTTCCGGCCTGCCGGGCTCGAAGCTTCCCGACGCGGTCGCCCGCGCCTTGAAGCCGGCGCCGGCTGCCGGCGATCGCGCCGTCGTGCGGCTCACCTTCTTCGGTGCGGCTGCAGAAAAGCCGTTGATCTCGCAGCTGATCAAGTCTGTCGGTGCTGAGGTCAACATCATCGCCGGCACGATCGACGAGATCGGCGGCGCGCCCTATGGCTCGCTGGTCGTCGCCTATGGTGCGGATCCGGAGACCTCCGGCCGTGCCGAACGCTTCTTTACCGAAAATGGTCTGGTCACGGAGGTGCTCGGCTATGTCGCCTGATCTTCTCCTGCGCATCGGCGGCGCGACCGTCGACACGATCTACATGGTCGCCATCGCCGGCTTGATCGGCTCGCTGATCGGCGGGCCAATCGGCATCTTCCTCGCCACCAGCGGCAAGGGCGAGCTTTTCCCGGCGCCGACGCTGAACCGCATCATCGGGCTGATCGTCAACGCCACGCGCTCGACGCCGTTCATCATCCTCGTCGTCGCGATCATCCCCTTCACCCGGCTCTTGACCGGCACGTCGATCGGCACAAAGGCCGCGATCGTGCCCTTGACGATCGCGACCATTCCCTTCGTTGCGCGTCTGGTGGAAGCGGCGATCCGCGAGATCGACAAGGGGCTGATCGAGGCAGCGCGCGCCATGGGCGCGACCCCGATGCAGATCGTCTTCAAGGTGCTGCTTGCCGAAGCGCGGCCGGCGCTGACGCTGGCGCTCACCATGACTGCCGTCAGCCTCATTGGCTATTCGGCCATGGTCGGCGCCGTCGGCGGCGGCGGGCTCGGCGACCTCGGTATCCGCTACGGCTACCAGCGCTTCATGCCCGACGTGATGCTCGTCGTCGTCATCGTGCTGATCGTGCTGGTGCAGCTCGTCCAGAGCGCCGGCGACGGGCTGGCGCGACGCTTCGACAAGAAGAACCGCAAGACCTGACTTCCTCCCAAGACTGAACGTGAACCAAGGAGACATCCATGAAGAAGCTCATCATCGCAGCGGCGATTGCCGCTCTTTCCGCCGGCACGGCGCTCGCTGAGACCATCAAGGTCGGCGTAACGCCGGGCGAACATGCCCAGATCATGGAGAAGGTGAAGGAAATCGCGGCACCCAAGGGTCTCGACATCGAGATCCTCGAGTTCTCCGACTACGTTGTTCCGAACCAGGCCCTGGCCGATGGCGACCTCAACGCCAACTCGTTCCAGCACCAGCCCTATCTCGACAACCAGATCGCCGATCGTGGCTTCGACATCGTCAGCGTTGGCACCACCATCACCACGCCGATGGGCGTCTATTCACAGAAGGTGAAGAGCCTCGACGAACTCCAGGACGGCGCCACGATCGCCATCCCGAACGACCCGACCAATGGCGGCCGCGCGCTGCTCGTTCTCGCGTCGAAGGGCCTGATCAAGGTCAAGGAAGAGGTTGGCCTCAAGGTGACGCCGGCCGACATCACCGAGAACCCGAAGAACATCACCTTCGCCGAGCTCGATGCGGCGCAGCTGCCGCGCTCGCTCCAGGACGTTGATGCGGCTGTCATCAACACCAACTACGCGATGGAAGCCGGCCTGCATCCGAAGAAGGATGCAATCGCGATCGAAAGCGAGAAGTCGCCCTACGCCAACGTCATTGCCGTCCGCAAGGCCGACAAGGATGCACCGTGGGTGAAGACGCTGGTCGAATCCTACCACGACGAAAAGGTGCGTGCGTTCATCAACGACACCTTCAAGGGCGCGCTGATCCCGAGCTGGTAAGCATCTCTGCCTAAGCAATCCATCGACCGCGCGCCGCACCCCGGCGCGCGGTTTTTCTTTGACCGCAAGACCCGCTTGGCTATCCTCCTGTCACTTCGAGGAGGATGGAACATGAGTGCGATGAAGGGCGGGTGTCTCTGCGGTGCGATCCGGTATGAGCTGAAGTCTCAACCTCTCTATTCCGGCTTCTGCCATTGCCGCGATTGCCAGCGCGCGACCGGAACCGGTCATTGCTGCTACATGATCTTCGACCGCGCCGATGTGACGATGTCGGGGGCGGGCCGCGGTTATGAGACGCGCGCCGAAAACGGCAATCCATCCGTTCGCTATTTCTGCGAAACCTGCGGCAGCCAGGTCTACGGCTCCGGCCCGCCAGAGGATCCACGCCTGTCGGTCTATGCCGGGACGCTCGACGACCCCTCGGTGTTTCGTCCGACCGATGCGATCTTCACCCGCAGTCGCCATGAATGGGACCGCAGTGCATTGGCACTTGAGGAATGCGAAGCGTTGCCGGGTTGAGCTTGGCCCTCATCCTAGCCCTCTCCCCGCAAGCGGGGCGAGGGGACGTGCCTTCGAGCGGCCGTCACGAGCGGGCCTTCGAGCCCGTCTGATGCGGTATTCCGCGAACTGGAGCTTGGTCACTGGCTGGGGCGGCGCTGCAGGCGGACGAGGGGCGCTTCCCTCACGGCACGGAAGAGGGGAGCTCACTCACCGCGTCAATGAGGGGCTTTCTCGGCGAAAAAAGTCAGCTTCCGAGGTGGCGCTCGCCGCGCTTCTTGGCCAGCAGGATCTGGCGCTGGCGCTGGCGGTAGCGTTCCCGGTCCTCGTCGGTGCGGACCTCGTGGCAATGGATGCAGGAGACGCCGTCCTCGTGGTGCGGCGACAGGAGGTCGGCCGGGGTCAGCGGCTGGCGGCAGGCGTGGCAGAGCGTGTGCTCGCCTTCTTCGAGGCCATGGGTGACGGAGACACGATCGTCGAAGACGAAGCAGGCGCCTTCCCACAGGCTTTCTTCCTGCGGCACTTCCTCGAGATATTTCAGGATGCCGCCCTTGAGGTGGTAGACCTCGTCGAAGCCCTGCTCCTTCATGAAGGCGGTCGCCTTCTCGCAGCGGATGCCGCCGGTGCAGTACATGGCGATCTTCGGCTTGTTGTGCAGGCCGGTGTTGTTGCGCACCCAGTCCGGGAACTCGCGGAAGGTCTTGGTCTGCGGATCGACCGCACCCTTGAAGATGCCGATGGCCGTCTCGTAGTCGTTGCGCGTGTCTATGACGATCGTCTCGGGATCGGAGATCAGCGCGTTCCAATCCTTCGGATCGACATAGGTGCCGACGATCTTGTTGGGGTCGATGTTCTCGACGCCCATGGTGACGATTTCCTTCTTCAGCCGCACTTTCATGCGCAGGAACGGCATGGAGGACGCCCGGCTCTCCTTGTGCTCCAAGGCCGCCAACTCCGGCTGCGCCCGCAAGTAGTCCAGCACGACGGCGATGCCGGCGTCGGTGCCGGCGATCGTGCCGTTGATGCCCTCATGGGCAAGCAGCAATGTGCCCTTGACGCCGTTTTCGTCGCAGACGGCCTGCAGCGGTTCGCGGAATTCGGCGAAGCGCGGGAAGCTTGCGAAATGATAGAGCGCGGCGACCAGAAACTGGCCATGCGTCTCGCCATGGGTCTGGGCGCGCGGGGTGGTGGAAATGTCGGTCATGGCCGCTGCAAATACAGCTTTCGCGGCGCAAGCGCAATCGCGGCGGGCGAGAGGGGCACTCTGTCGCGCTTTGGGTCGTTAGGCTGAGCCGCCTCGTCAGCGGGTGGCGTCGAGCCAGAGCAGCCGGATCGTCCGGCTTTCCTCGTCGGGCCGCTCCTGGAAGACCGTCGCTGCCAGCGCCAACGCTTCGTCCCGCAAGGTTTCCTGCCGCGCAATGACGGCGGCGATGAGATGGGCCTGATCCTGGCTGTTGCCGGCCAGTGCCGGATCTTCGTTGACGAGCTGGATCATGACGGCGAGATCGTTGAGGTGGCCGAGCGTGTCGACCAGCATCTTGGCCTCGTTCCGCTTGGCCTGCATGGCAGACGGCCAGGTCTCGCGCATCAGCCCCAGATGCATGCGGTAATCCTGTGCCCGCTTGCGCAATTCGTGGAAGGGATCCGCATCCGTGCTCGCGCCGCAAGCCTCCTTGGCGCGGGCGGCGCGCTTGAGTGTCCGTCGCCAGCCTTTCGTCAGCCGCGCTGCGGTCTTGCTGCGTCGATCGTCGAACGACACATGCGCCAGTGCCTGCAGCGCCTGTTCGCAATTGACGATGGTGCCGGCGACGCGATCCTCGATATCGGTCTCGCGGGCGGCGATGCCGTCGCGACGGGTCGTCAGCCGTTCGCAGACATGGGTGAGGGCGCGTTCTTCCTCTTCGTTGCATGCTGCTGCCCTGAGATAATGGGCGTTTTCGACGAGAGCGGCGGCATCGCGGACGATCGAGAGATTGCGGGCCATCTCTCGAATGCGGGCGTTCTCTTGCTTCTGGAACTGCGGCGCGTCGGCGGCGACAAATCGATAGAGCGAGCGCAGACGCTTGAAGTTCTTGCGGGCCTCATGGATGGCCTCGTGCAGGCCGCCAGGGCGGTCCTCGAGGGTCATGACCGCCTGGGTGAGCTGCTCGGCTGCGATGGCGCGAAAGTCGTCGGTGAACGGCCGTCCGGGCCGGAAGGCATAGGTCATGATTGGGGTTCCATCAGCCCCTCTGTGGCCAGCGACTGATTGGAGTAGCGGCGGTCGCCGGTCACTTCGCGGCCGATCCAGTTGGGGAGTGCCGGCATATCCGTTTCGCGCTTCATCTCCACTTCGGCGACGATCAGGCCCTTCAGCGCACCCTCGTAGACATCCACTTCCCAGACGAAGCCCTTGTGCGGCACGCGGTAGCGCCGCTTTTCGATGACGATGCCGACCGCCTGTGTCAGCATCTCGCGGGCATCATCCAGCGGTACGTCGTATTCATATTCGTTTCTGACGAGCGCCGACTTACCGATTTTGATGGTAAGACGCGCCCACTTGTTGCCATGGATACGCACGCGCAGCGAGCGGTCGTCCATGGTCACGACATAGGCCTGCCGGAGGTCTATGCCCTTGTCCGCATGCTCTCGCCACCCGTCGGAAGCGACCAGAAACTTGCGTTCTATTTCCTTCGCCATGGATAATCCGCCATTTCGATAGGCTTGCGGTCATCAAACTATCGCTTTCGTGTGAAGGCTCAAGTCATCTCTTTGTTGTAGGTAATATTTTATCTTCGACTTACATGAGAATGCCGCACACTTGCGCCCTTGGGTCTCGACAACCGGTGACCGGCGGAGTATGCGGAGGGCATATTCAATCGTTTTAAAAAGGACGATCGGCATGAGCGCGAAAACCGACAGGCTTCTTTCCACCCTCAAATTGCAGCCGGTCGTTCCGGTCCTCGTGATCGACGACGTCGCGACCGCCGTGCCGCTGGCGCGCGCTCTGGTTGCCGGTGGGTTGAGGGCGATCGAGATCACGCTGCGCACGCCTGCAGCACTCGAAGCGATCAGTGCGGTTGCCAACGAAGTCGAAGGTGCCGTTGCCGGTGCCGGCACGATCCTCAACGCCGCGCAGTTCGAAGCGGCGATCGAGGCCGGCTCGAAGTTCATCGTCAGCCCCGGCACGACGCAGGAACTGATCGACGTCGCCAACGACCACGAAGTGCCGCTGCTGCCGGGCGCTGCAACGGCCAGCGAAGTCATGGGACTGCGTGAAGAAGGCTACGAGGTCATGAAGTTCTTTCCGGCGGAACAGGCCGGAGGCGCAGCCTATCTCAAATCGTTGTCCTCTCCGCTCGCCGGCACGCTCTTCTGCCCGACCGGCGGGATCTCACTGTCCAACGCGCGCGACTATCTGACGCTGCCGAACGTCGTCTGCGTCGGCGGCTCCTGGGTCGCGCCGAAGGAACTGGTCGCCAAGGGAGACTGGGCCGGCATCACAAAGCTTGCGGCCGAAGCCTTCGCGCTCAAGGGCTGAGCAGGAAGAAACGGCTGCATTCATTTAGAGGCCGGGCCAAAGCCCGGCCTTTTTTGTTGGTCGCTCGTCTCCCGCGCGAGTTTGTATTTCCGCTGCAACGTTCCTATGTCTCATTCCATTCGACGGCGCGGTCGCGGGCGGCGCGCCGCTTCGTTCGTCCTCATACGCCCGGTACCGACAAGGAGCGAAACCCGATGTTCGACGCGAAGAAATTGCTGGATCAGTTTCTGGGATCGCAGGTGCCCGGTGCCGGCGGCACGGTGCGCGACCGCGCGACCCAGGCGACGCAGCTTGCCAAGGACAACCCGCTGGCGACCGGCGCCATCGCTGCTGTCCTGCTCGGCACCAAGTCGGGTCGCCAGCTTGCCGGTAATGCAGCCGTGCTCGGCGGTCTCGCTGCGATCGCGGGGCTCGGTTACCAGGCCTACAAGAACTATCAGGCCGGCAACACGCCGGGCGGCGCAACGGTCGCCAAGGGCGAACCGGAACTCCTGCCGCCCCCGGCCGATTCCGGCTTCGCCTCGGCTCCGGAGGCCGTCAGCCACGATTTCGCGCTGACGCTGGTGCGGGCGATGATCGCCGCCTCGCGCGCCGACGGCCATATCGACGAGACCGAGCGCCAGCACATCATGGACAAGCTGTCGGTTTCCGGCCTTTCGGCCGATGCCGCCGCCTTCCTGGAGAGCGAGCTTGCCAACCCTGTCGATATCGACGCGATCGTCGGCGCGGCAAAGACGGAGGAAGAGCGTGTCGAGGTCTATACCGCCTCGCGCCTGACGATCGAGCCGGAAACACGCGCCGAGCGCGGCTATCTCGACCTGCTCGCCGGCCGCCTCGGCCTTCCGGACGCACTGGTCGATCATATCGAGGCGACGGTCTCGGCTGCGAAGGTGCCGACCACGGCCTGACAAACCGTGCGACCCCGGATGGGGTCATCACCGATTTGAACTGAGTTCATAACCAGTTTGAATTTGTGTCGGCCGTTTCTCTGGCCTATGCCGGTGTAGCGAGGATTGGAGGAGCGGCCGATGCGTGATCTGAAGAACTGGAAAGGATGCCCGGCACCGAAGGGCGTCGCGCTCGAAGGACGTTTCGTCAAGCTCGAGGCCTATGAACGCGACCGGCACCTGCAGGACCTGTGGGACGGCCTCGGCGGCATGGCGATCAATCCGCTGCTGAAGTATTTCACGCAGCCCGATTTCAAAGGTATCGAAGATTTCGATGTCTGGCTGACCGCCGCGCAGGAGAAATCCGGCTGGGTCACTGAAGTGTTCCGCGATCAGGCGACCGGCATCGTCGTCGGCATGGCCAATTACATGCGTGCCGATCCTGCCAACGGTGTCGTCGAGGTCGGTGCCGTCGCCCATGGTGCCGCCATGGCGCGCTCGCCGCTGTCGACCGAGGTCCATTATCTGATGGCGAAACACGTCTTTGAGGATCTCGGTTATCGCCGCTACGAGTGGAAATGCCACAGCGAGAACATGGCCAGCCGCAACACGGCGGCGCGCCTCGGCTTCACCTTCGAGGGCATCTTCCGCCAACATATGATTTCCAAGGGCGAAAACCGCGATACGGCGTGGTTCTCGATGATCGACAGCGAATGGCCGCTGCTCAATGCCGCATTCGAAACCTGGCTCGCAGCTGATAATTTCGACGCGGATGGTCGCCAGAAACGGCGGCTTGAAGATATACGTGCGGACTTGGAGCGTCAGCCGTCCAGGTAAGTGCCGGACGCTCCGTCGCACCAGACAACAGCAGGGAAATCATGCAGAACAAGGAAAAGTCACCGGCGATCGCCGCTGCGATCATTCTCGTCGTCGCCGGCCTCGGCTTCTTCGTGCTGCCGTCGATCATGCTGAAGCTTGGCGACATCTCGCCCTGGCTTGCTGCCGCCTTTGGCGTGATCTTCGTGCTGGGCTTCTTCCTGCTCTTCTGGCTCAGGGCTCGCTACCAGCGCAAGCGCGGGCTGTAGCGGTCGCTACTTCTCAGGGCAGGCAAGCCTCAGCTCTGCAGCGCCGCGCCGAGCAGCACCAATCCAAGCAACAGAACCAGGGCCGCACCGGCGATCTCGATGCCGTTCGAGATACGGGCGGCGGCAGAGCCGCTTGACGCATAGCGCAGCGCAAAGCCTTTGGCGCTTACAGCCATGGTCGCGAGGATCGAGACGGTGATCGCGGTACCGATCGACATCGCAAAGACCGAGAGTACGCCGCCAAGATAGAGCCCGTTCAGGAGCGCGAAGGAAAGCACGATGAGCGCGCCGGAGCAGGGGCGCAGGCCGACGGCGATGACGGCCGACCAGGCTTCCCGGAGCGCGAAACGATCACCCCGAAGCATCGACGGATCGGGGGCGTGCGCATGCCCGCAGCTGGCGCAGACTTCGCCCGGGCCATGGCTGTGCCCATGGTGTCCACCGTGGTCGTGGTGATGATGGTGATCGTGATCGTGCGCGAGATGGATATGGCCGCCACCGGCGCCCGAGGCCACGGCGACCGGCCGCATCATGGAGCGCAGCTTGCGCAGCAACAGCCATCCGCCGAAAGCAGCGATCAGCGCGTAGCTGGCGATTTCCAGCCAGCGCGTTGCCGTGGTCATGTTGATCGACGTACCGCGCAGCAGCAGGTAGACGGCGCCGATCAGAAGGATCGCGACGATGCCCTGCAGGATCGACGAAAGGAACGACAGCATGACGCCGCGCTTGAGTTCCGTCTCGTTGGCGATCATGTAGGAGGAGATGACGGCCTTGCCATGGCCAGGGCCTGCGGCGTGAAGCACGCCATAGGTGAAGGAGAGCCCGACCAGCGACCAGAGCTGCCAGGGGTTTTCCCGCATGCCCTTCAGCGCGTTGGTCATCAGCCGGTAGAAACCCTGCTGCTCCATGTTCACCCAGGCAAAGAAACCGCCGAGGAAACCGGTCGTCTTGAACGAAGGCTCGGCCGTGCCGATGCCGAGCGGCGATTGGGCGGCGGCGAGCGTTGCGGAGAGCGCCGTAACGATGAGCGCTGCYGTGACCAGACGTCCGATCCTGCGGGTGTTCAGCATGTGATCTCTATCCTGGTTGCAAAGAGCTTCGACATGTCCGTGCCGGTCGGGTCGCTCCAGAAGGCATCGGTCAGCGTGTCCTTGTTCTCGGCGAGAACCTCGTCGGCATCAGGGCGGACGACCTTGTGTTCGCAGGCGCTGATCTTGTCGCCGACGACGGTCAGGTCGTTGTCGGTCGGGAAATCCATCGCCGTATACATGGTCGGATCGTAGACGCCGAAGGAGAGTTTGCCCTTGAGCGGCATCGGCTCAGCCGGCTTGACGGCGAACATCATCAGGAGCTGGCCGTCCTTGTAGTCGACGGTGATGCTCTCCGGCTTGTTGACCTTGATGGTTTTGCCGTTGTCGAAGATCGTCGTGTAGTAATTGTACTCCGCGAGCGACTCCAGCACGGTCTGGCCGACTTCCGCCAGTTCATCCGGATCGAGCGTCGCATTCGAGTTCTTGTCGAAATCGAGCACGACGCTGGATGAAAACAGCTCGTCGAAGCGCCAGACGTTCCGGAGTTCGCTGACTTCGGCCTTGTCGTCTGAAACCACCTCGAGGCGCGCTTCCGCGAAGATGTGCGGATGGGCAAAGGCCAGCGACGGCGCAAGCAGGGTGGCAAGGCCGGCCATGACGAGGCGCTTGATTCTCATGAGGCGGCAATCCTTTCGGCCGGGGACGATCTCCCCGCGATTCGTTTCCGGGAATGTACCGGAAATGGGACGGAATTGGGACTTGGCCGATGTCAGCGCGGCTTGCGGAACCAGGCGTGCAGGAAGTCGACGAGGGTTCTGACCTTGGCCGGCAGGTAGCGGCGGTGCGGATAGATCGCGTAGATGCCGCGGTCGCGCGGTAGGAAATCGTCGAAAAGCGTGACGAGTTCGCCCGTCGCAATCTTCGGGCGGGCGATAAAGTCCGGAATGATCGAGACGCCGATGCCGGAAACGGCGGCCCTGAGAGCGGCAAGGGGGCTGTTGACCTCGATCGGACCGCTGACAGGCACGGTGAAGGCCGAGCCGTCGGGCTCGACGAAACGCCAGTTGGAATAGGAGCGGCCGTTGGTGTCGAGAATGCAGGGGATCTTGGACAGGTCGGTCGGGTGTTCGATCGGTCCGGATCTTTCCAGGAACTCCGGGGCGGCGCAGATCAGCACCTGGAAGTCGTCGAGTTTGCGGGCGATCAGCGTCGAATCTTCCAGTCGGGTGATACGGATGGCGACGTCGAAGCCTTCTTCGACAAGATCGACGAAGCGGTCGTCGGAGACGATCTCGAGCGAGAGTTCCGGGTGCTGCTTGCCGAAATCCACGAGCGACTGGCCGATCTCGGCGTCGACGAAGGTGCGCGGCGCGGTGATGCGCAGCCGTCCCTTCAGGTCGGAGTTGTTGGCGCGTACGAGATCGGCGAGGTTATCGATCTCCTTCAGGATTTCCGACGCGGTGCGATAATAGGTGTGACCGGCTTCCGTCAGCGAGAACTGCCGCGTGGTGCGGTTGAGAAGCAGCGCACCGAGCTCGTCTTCGAGCTCGCGCACATATTTGGAAAGCAGTGCCTTCGACTTGCCGACGCGCCTGGCGGCGGCCGAGAACCCCTCGGCGTCCACGACATCGATAAAGGCGCGGATGCGGGTGAGTGTGTCCATGGCGATCTTTCTTTCGTGCTCTCAATTGCGTTCAGCCGATTCGCAGGCGAACGCCTCTTTTGCGTCCATGATACCGACGGCGGATTGTCCGTTGCTTGCGCCTGTCGCCCGGTTTCGAGGGGCGGCGGCGCATTCTCAAGATAATCGCATTTTTTCAAATACTTGCGGCGGTGATCGATCCGGCATTGATCGTTCAATGTTTGTGAACACCGCCAGTTTTGCCCGCCTGTAAAAAAATTCAACTGCTGGTGCGAAAAAACTCTTGATTACGACAGGCTTTTTTCTTACCTACGCCCTTGCCCAAAGTCGCACGTGCCTGTGGGTGTCCGCCGACCCTCGATTAGGTGAGGGTATCGGTAAGGTACCTGGAACTAACCCCTCCAGTCGCTATTCCGGCCAACCGGGAAATGCGAGGACATCTTGAAGCAACGACGGTGCGGGCCTTTCTGGTGTCTGCCGGCTTTCCAACAGCCGGGGTTACTGAAGAGGCACACCTTCATTGCCGGAAGTGCGGTTGGGTTACCCCCTCCAATCCATGGCAGACAAAGCCGAATTGAAGCCTAGGCGGGCTTTGATTCACCGTTCGCGCATCGAGCGCATGCTTGGTTCCGGGGTCTCCACCGGCTGGTTCCATCGCATGTGCGCGTATGCCCTTTGTCCTCCGCGAAAGCGGGGCATCTTGGATCAGGGGAATATGGCCATGACCACGGCTCGCATCATCGACTTCATCAACACCCGACGACCCGACGGCCCATGCCTCGTTGTCGACCTCGACGTCGTGCGCAACAATTTCAAGGCCTTCCGCCACGCGCTGCCCGACAGCTCGATCTACTACGCCGTCAAGGCAAACCCGGCGCCGGAAATCCTGCGCCTGCTCGCCGGCATGGGCTCCTCCTTCGATTGCGCGTCCGTCGCTGAAATCGAAATGGCGCTGGATGCTGGTGCGACCGCCAGCCGCATTTCCTATGGCAACACCATCAAGAAGGAGCGCGACATTGCCCGCGCTCATGCGCTTGGGATCAACCTGTTTGCCGTCGACAGCCACGAGGAAGTCGAGAAGATCGCCCGCGCCGCTCCCGGCGCCCGCGTGTTCTGCCGCGTCCTGACCGATGGCGAAGGTGCCGAATGGCCGCTGTCGCGCAAGTTCGGCTGCGTTCCGCAGATGGCCGTCGACGTGCTCGTCTATGCGCATCAGCACGGTCTCGTCTCCTACGGCGTCTCGTTCCATGTCGGTTCGCAGATGACGAAGCTCGACGCCTGGGACGCTGCCCTTGCCGATGCCAAGCGCGTCTTCGTGCAGCTGGCCAAGCAGGGCATCGAGCTCAAGATGGTCAACATGGGTGGTGGCTTCCCGACGAAGTACCTGAAGGACGTCCCGACGGCGGAAGCCTACGGCCAGGCGATCTTCGGCGCGCTGAAGAAGCACTTCGGCAACCACATCCCGGAAACGATCATCGAGCCGGGCCGCGGCATGGTCGGCAATGCCGGCGTGATCAAGGCGGAAGTCGTGCTCGTGTCGAAGAAGTCGGACAACGACGCCCATCGCTGGGTGTTCCTCGACATCGGCAAGTTCGGCGGTCTCGCCGAAACCATGGACGAGGCGATCCGCTACCCGATCCGCACGGCGCGCGATGCCGACGAAATGGAGCCTTGCGTGCTCGCCGGCCCGACCTGCGATTCGGCCGACGTGCTCTATGAGAAGAACATGTATCCGCTGCCGATCACGCTCTCGATCGGTGACGAGGTTCTGATCGAAGGCACCGGCGCCTATACGACGACCTACTCGGCCGTCGCCTTCAACGGCTTCGAGCCGCTGAAGGCCTATGTGATCTGATCCGGTCTGCTCCCGTCCTCGGGCGGGAGCGCCACTTCACAATTTTCGTTTGGTCCGCCTGAAGCGGTTTTGATGACGGGAGGCCCCGATGGCCGCTGTTGTTGACGCCCTGCGCGCGTTTTTCGCGCCCACTACATTTGTAATCGATGCCGAAAATCCGGGCGACGTCGTCGCTCGCGAGAACCTGCTCGACCGTGCCATGGGGCCGGAGCGCCGCCGCAAGTCTTCGGAAAAGCTGCGCAGCGGCCGGCTGCCGGCCGAAGGTCTCGCCTTCGTCGCACGGGATATCGACGGTCACGTGATCGGCACCGTGCGCCTCTGGAGCGTCGAAGCCGGCGTCAGCCGCGAAGGCCATGCCGTGCCGGCGCTGCTGCTCGGCCCGCTCGCCGTCGACCCGGCCCATGAGGGCAAGGGCATCGGCGCCATGCTGATGCGCGCTGCCATCGAAGAGGCCAAGAACCGTGGCCATGGGGCTGTCCTGCTCGTCGGCGACGCCGCCTATTACGAGCGCTTCGGCTTCTTTGCGAGCCGCACCCAGCACCTCGTCATGCCTGGTCCGTTCGAGCGCAACCGGTTCCTGGCGCTCGAGCTTCGCGACAACTGGCTTGAAGGCGCTGCCGGCCTGATCGTCGCCAGCGGCCGCAAGCTTGCCATGCCGCCGGTTCGCCGCGCCGCCTGAGACCGCTTTCCGCCTCCAACCCTGCGGGGGCGGATGTTTCGCTGCTCCCTCGCTGGTCCGATGCGATCGGTGAGGGGGCAGACACCGGTAAGCAGGGCGCTCTTTGCCGATGATCTCGTGATCTTCCTTGACAACGTCGCGCCGCTGACCTGTCCTTGCGGACAAGGCCTCGTTGCACGTGCATGGAAATCTCCCGCATGGATCCGTTCATTCTCGGGGCAGCGACCCTGCTGCCCTTTCTGCTGACATCCTTCATCATCGAACTGACACCCGGGCCGAATATGGCCTACCTCGCCATGGTTGCAGCCTCCGAGGGGCGGCGGCCCGGCATGGCGACCGTGGCCGGCGTGGCGCTCGGCCTGGCACTGGTGGGCTTTGCCGCCTCTTTCGGGGTTGCCGAGTTCGTCGGTCAGTCGGACATGCTTTATGGAGCGCTTCGCTGGGCAGGTGTCGGCTTCCTGCTCTATCTTGCCTTCGACGCCTGGAACGGCGATGGCGAAGAGGCCGGTCCAAGCGGCAAGCCCGCGTCCTTCTATTTCCGGCGCGGGCTGATCACCAATCTGCTCAATCCGAAAGCGGCCCTGTTTTTCGTCACCGTGTTGCCGACCTTTGTCGACGATGCCCGGCCGCTGCTGCCCCAGAACCTGACGCTTGCGGCGGTCTATGTGGGCGTCGCGACTGCGGTGCATGCCGCTATCGTGCTTCTGGCAGGCGCATTGCAGCCGGTCCTCAGCTCGCCGTCACGCGAACGGATGGTTCGGCGCGTGCTGGCGCTGATGCTTGCGGCGGTGGCGATCTGGTTCGGTTGGTCGACGCGCCGTTAGGCGCGCCGATGGAGGGCCAGCTAGGCTGGGACCTCGGCTGTCCGGGCGTCGTAGCAGACGAAGGCAAGCTTGTTGCCATCCGGATCACGCACGTAGGCGGCGTAAAAGCCTTCTCCGTACTGCGGGCGGAAACCGGGTTTCCCCTCCTCGTTACCTCCGCGCTCCATTGCGATCTCGAACAACCGGTCGATCAGCCCGGCGCTTTCCACCAGGAAAGCCGTCATCGCGCCGTTGCCGACCGAGGCGGGGCGCGTGTCGAAGGGATAGCAGGCGAAGAAACGCGGCGCCTTTCCGTCGTCCTTTCGGCCCCATGAGGAAACCTGCTCGTCGCAGTAACAGCGCTCCTGGCCGATCAGCGTCATCAACGGATCGTAGAAATGCTCCGCGCGCCTCAGGTCCGTTGTCCCAACCATCGTATAGCCGATCATGTCCTGTGTCCTCGTGTCTAAGGTTCGTCTTCAGGTGCGGATGATGCTCCTGCTGACATCCGCCGTGCTTGCCTATGGCGTTTCCGCTTGTCCCGCTATCGGTGCTCAAGATAGGCGTGGCCGCGCGCGGACAGGCGATAGCCGACCGTCAGGCTCTCCGTGAGGCCGAGTTCCTTCAGTTTTCGGATGCGCGCCTTGAGCTTCAGCTTTTCCATGCCGACGGCAGCACTCAGTTCGGCGGCGGTCGTGCCGTCGCGGGCAGCGATCAGTCGCAGGACCTGAAGCGTCCAGGCCATGCCCGCGCTGCGGTCGAAGCCCGCAAGCTTGCGCTCGATTTCCGTGCGCTCGTCGTTGTCGAGATCGGATGCTTGACGCAGCGCGATGCGTGGATCGTCGCCCTCACGGTGAAAGGCGGTGCGAAAGCAGCGGCCGTCCGGCCGTACGGCAAGCTCGTGCAAGAGGGCGTCGCGATCGGCGTAGCCGGCCTCTCGGGCGTCGTCTTCGGTAATCGCGGCTTCCTCAATTTCATCGACGGCATCGATCGCAAGCACACCGATTGCGGTGCGCAGCGTGCCGCCGGGCTTGACCGTCGGTTTTGTCCAGCGACGGAAGGCCAGGGTCACGCGGCCTTCGGCGATGCCCTCGAGAACCGCTTGTCGAAACAACATCTCAGGCAGTGGCGCGGCGGTAGAGGGCGAGCGAACCGGCGAGCGCCAGCAGCGCCCCGCCGCAGAGCCAGTCGAGCCAGACGGCGCCGGAGCGTTTGAGGAAGGCGGCTGCCTGTGCGCCGAGCAGCGCGTAACCGAACATCACGACCAAGTCGACCGAGGCGAAGACGAGCGCCAGGATGGCATACTGCGACGCTTGCGGTGCGGTCGCATCGATGAACTGGGGCAGGAAGGCGGTAAAGAACAGGTAGCCCTTGGGGTTTGTGACGGCGACCAGGAAGCTTTTGAGGAAGATCGCGGCGGAGGAAACGGAAGCCCCGGAACCGTTCTCATCGGCTGCGACCTGGATCGTTCCTTTCGACCGCAACAGCATGATGCCGAGGAAGGCGAGATAGGCAGCGCCCATCCATTTGACGACGGTGAACCAGAATTCGGAAGCGGCAAGCAACGCGCCGAGACCGAGGGCGACAGCACCGATCAGCACGAAATCGGAGAGCACGGCGCCGAGCATGCCGGCACTTGCGCGCTTCACGCCATAGCGCGAACCGTTGGTGAGCGCGAGCAGGACCGTCGGGCCTGGTGTCGCGATGCCGATGAAGGCAACCAGTGCGAATGCGAGTATCGTCATGTCGGTCATGAGGTCCTCCCTTCCGTCTTTCGTGCGGTAGTCGTCCCACAGCTTTTGCGCGTGTGCAATCACTTCTGCGCCCGTTCGAACGCCGTTTGCCCGCGAATTTGACAGTGCCGGCGGCATCCCCTATGGAAACGGCAGGGTGAAGGTCCCTGCCGTCCGCGAGCGTGATGCTTTGGTGAAATCCTTCTTCGAGACACGGTCAGCCGAAACGGCATGCGAACCGGTGGCAATGCGGGCTCCCATCTCTAATAAATGCATGCCGCTGCAGGAGACCCTCTCATGACGCGCGGATCAACCACGCTTCCCTCACTCGATGCCCTGAAGGATCAGGCCAAGCGCCTACGCACTCGCCTTGCTTCCGAAGGCGAAACCATCGGCCATTCCCGTTCGCTCGAACTGATCGCCGCCCAATACGGCTATCGCGACTGGAACACGCTGCACGCCGCCGTTGGCAATCGGCCCCCCTTCAATCCCTGGATGCTCGGCTCAAGGGTGAAGGGTCAATATCTCGGCCAACCGTTCGAGGGCGAGATATTGTCGGTGCAGGCGCTGACGGCGCAGCCGGGGCGCTATCGCCTGACGATGAAGTTCGACGAACCGGTGGATGTCGTTACCTTCGAGAGCTTCTCTGCCTTCCGTCAGCGGGTCACCGCGACGGTGGACGAGACCGGGCGGACGATCGAGAAGACCTCGAACGGCCTTCCGCAACTCGAACTCGAATGGTGAGATTGCCGCTGCCGGCCCTGGCGATATGGATGAGCCCACTTCCGCGGCCAGTGCGCCCGGTCCCGATAGACGTCCTCGATGCGAAAGCGTGCGGGGACGTTTCTTCTTCACGACCAATGTTCGAGTGTCGCGGACCGAGTGGGCTCGAACCATCGTTCGATTTGCGATCTAGTTGCGAATGAGATGCATTTGCATTATTGATGCAGTTGCGAATGATTCGCAAGGCGACCCATGACCTGCTGTCTGCAGCCGTCTAGCGCCGGATCGGTGCGTGTAATCCGATCGAATGAGGGGCCGACGATGGACAAGCCGACGAGACCGGATCTCATGCGAAGGCGGAGCTTGCTGATGGGCGGGCTGGCTGCAGCAGGTGGGACTGCAATCTGCACCAGCGCTGCTTTGGGACAACAGCCGGCGAGCCATACCGGTCATGCGGTTCCGGCCGGGACTGTTGTCGCGGACCCGATGCCCGATATGGGCCATGGCGCGATGATGACGGTCGGCGACGTCGACAGCGCCGTCAACGGTTTCGACCCGACGGATATGCTGACCGATTGGGATACGGGAACGGTTTCGACACTGCCGGACGGGCGGACACTGCGCACCTTCGAGATGACGGCGGAGGATCGGGAGATCGAGATCGCGCCCGGCATCAGGTTTCCCGCCTGGACGTATAACGGCCGCGTGCCCGGGCCAGCGCTCCGGGCCAAGGAGGGCGAGCGTTTGAGGATCGTTTTTCGCAACTACGCTTCGCACCCGCATTCGATCCATTTCCATGGCATCCATGCCGCGCGCATGGATGGCGTGCCGGGTGCCGGCATGGTCGATCCCGGCGACGAGTTCGTCTATGAATTCGATGCCAAGCCCTTCGGTTGCCACCTCTACCATTGCCATGCGATGCCGCTGCGTCGGCACATCCACAAGGGCATGTATGGCGCCTTCGTCATCGACCCGGATCCGGAGCGCCGGCCGGAACATGCGGAGGTCGCCCGCTCCAGGCTGCTCGGCACACCGGAAAATGCCGGCTGGCAGGAACTGGTGATGGTGATGAACGCTTTCGACACCAATTTCGATGCGGAAAACGAGTTCTATGCGGTCAACACTGTCGCTCACGCCTTCATGAAGCGGCCGATCCGGATCGTGAAGGACAAGCCGGTGCGCATCTACCTGATCAACGTCATCGAATTCGACCCGATCAACTCGTTCCACCTGCACGCCAATTTCTTCGACTATTACGACCAGGGCACGACGTTGACGCCGACCTTGAAAACCGTCGATCTCATCACCCAGTGCCAGGCGCAGCGCGGCATTCTCGAATTCACCTTCGCCGAGCACGAGCCTGGGCTTTACATGTTCCACCCGCACCAGACGGAATTTACCGAACTCGGCTGGGTCGGCATGTTCGATGTGGTGGAGGCGCTGGCATGAACGAAACCCTGCCGAGAGCTGCTATCCGCGCGGCAAAGACCAACCTGGTGTGGCTGGCGCTGCCTCTCATCGCCTTTGCCATTGCCGTTGCCTGGATTCTGTCGACCGATCCGTTGTCGGGCTTTCGCAATGGCGCGCCACCAATCGAAAACCTGACCTTCGAACGGACCGTGCTCGACGATAGCGGTCTTAGTCTGCTGGTTCGCGCCGGCGGATCGGAACCGATGACGGTGGCGCAGGTTCAGGTGGATGACGCCTATTGGCAATTCACCCAGGACCCGCCGGGTCCGATCGCGCGGGGCAGGGCAGCGTGGCTGAAGCTGCCATTCCCATGGATGCTGGGCGAGGCGCATGCGGTAAAGGTCGTGACCAGCACCGGCGCCACGTTTGCACACAACATCGCCGTTGCCGTGCCGACGCCGCAGGCGACGACTGGCCAGTTGCGACTGCAGGCGCTGGTCGGCGTCATCGTCGGTATCGTGCCGGTGGCCGTCGGCCTGATGTTCTACCCGGTGCTGCGCGGCGTCGGTCGCAAAGGGATGGACTTTCTGCTGTCGCTGACGATCGGCCTGCTCGGTTTCCTGCTGGTCGATGCAAGTGCAGAGGCACTGGAGCTTGCCGGCGAGGCGGCGGCGGTCTTCCAGGGACCCGTGATGGTGGTGCTGGCGGGGGTGGGCAGTTTCCTCATGCTGATGGCGATCGGGCGACGAAGCGGCGCGCCGACAGGGCTGGCGCTATCCACCTACATCGCGCTCGGCATCGGCCTGCACAATCTCGGCGAGGGGCTTGCGATCGGTGCGGCCTTTGCGGCCGGGTCGGCCGGTCTCGGCACGTTCCTCGTGCTCGGCTTTGCGCTCCACAACGTTACCGAGGGCATCGGCATTGCCGCGCCGATCCTGAAGCACAGGCCGCAGGCCTGGGTATTCGCCGGGCTGACGTTGCTTGCCGGCGGCCCGGCGGTGATCGGCATGTGGCTCGGAAGCCTTGCGACCTCGGCCCAGTGGTCGGCGCTGGCGCTCGCGGTCGGTGCGGGTGCGATCCTGCAGGTGATCGTCGAGGTCGGCGCCTATCTTATGCGCCAGGGCGATCGCCGCGGCGACATCTTCCTGACGCCGCCTGTCATGGCCGGTCTCGCGGCTGGCGCCACCTTCATGTATCTGACTGCCGCGCTGGTGAAGATCTGATGCGGATGCAGGTGGATCAGACGATCGTCTGGTCCATCTCGGCTGCCGGCACCTCGTCGACGCGGTGGATGCGCACGACTGTTGCCGGAACGCCTGCGACCGTGGTGCGCGGCGGCACGGGTTTCAGTACGACGCTGCCGGCGGCGACCTTGCTGTAGGCGCCCACTTCGATGTTGCCGAGGATCTTGGCGCCGGCGCCGATCATGACGCCGCGGCGGATCTTCGGGTGCCGGTCGCCGGTTTCCTTACCGGTGCCGCCGAGCGTGACGTTCTGCAGGATCGACACCTGGTCTTCGATGATCGAGGTCTCGCCGATGACGATGCCGGAGCCGTGGTCGAGCATGACGGCGCGGCCGATGGCCGCGGCCGGATGGATATCCGGTCCGAAGACGAGCGAGGCAAGGTTGGAGAGCCAGTTGGCAACGTCCCTGCGGCCATCGCTCCACAGCCAATGGGCAGCGCGATAGGTCTGCAGCGCCTGGAAACCCTTGAGGTTGAGGAGGACATGCAACAGTCCCGGGCAGGCGGGGTCACGCTCCATCACCGCCTGAAGGTCCGCCTCGGCGGCAAGGAGAGCTTCGGCGTCTGCCTCGAACACATCCGAAAGCAGTTGCGCCAAGGATTGTTCGTCGACGCGGGCGACGGAAAGATGGGAGGCGAGAACACCGGCAAGCACCGCCGCATCCGACGGCGCCTCGGCGATTGGCCGCAGGCTTTGCTCCATGACCGGCTCGCGTGTGGCGAGCGCACGCGCTTCCATACGGATACGGTTCCAGACTTCGCCGTCCGCCAGAGGCGCGACGGCAGTGTCAACGCAGAGAGGAGCTTCGGCGCCTGCGGTCATTGTTCGCCTGTTATCCCGCGATATCGACGACGCCGCAGTCGCCCTCGGCGGAGCCGAAGGCAAGCTGACGGCCATCCTTGTTCCAGGCCATGGCGGTGACAGCGCCCTTGCCGGGGCGGCGCAGCAGCACTTCCTTGCTGTCGGCAAAGCGGGTGCCGAGAATCATGCCGTCCTGGTAGCCGATGGCGACGATGTCTTCTGCCGGATGGCAGCACACGGATGTCACCATGATGTCGGCGCGGGTGCCAAGCTCCAGCGGCGCCTTGCCCATCGGTCCGTCCTTGCCCTGGAAGGGCCAGACGATGGCAGCCGGCGCTCCCGATGAGGCGAGCCACTTGCCCTTGGCCGACCAGGAAAGAGACTTTACCTTGGCCGGGTAGCCGGTCATGCGCATGTGGCGGGCTTCGGCGCCGGGCTTGGCGTCGAGCTTCCAGCCGTGCAGCGCGTTTTCCTGCATCGTGGTGACGAGGAAGCGACCATCGGGCGAGAAGGTGACGCCGGTATGGGCGCCCTTCCAGTCGAGATCGATCGGCTGGCCAGCGGTCGCGACCCAGTGCATCGACACGCCGTTGTAGCGGGCAGCGGCGATGCGCAGGCCCTTCGGCGCGAAGGCCAGGCCCTCGACGGTGCGTTCCTCGGTAAATTCCTTCGTCGTGCCATCCGCGAGGCGCACGTGCGTGGTCTTGCCATAGGCATAGGCGACAGCGCCCTGCGGGCCGGCGGCAACCTGCGCGATCCACTTGCGCGGTGCTTCGGCGACCAGCGACGTCGTTCCGTCGGCGGCCGTGCGCATGATCTTGCCGTCTTCGCCGCCGGTCAGCAGTGTGTCGTTGGCTTCATCGACGACGAACGACAGCAGGCCCTCGTGGACCTCCGTCGTCTTGTGGCCGAGGTCGAGGCGGTGAATGGCACCCGTGGCTTCGGCGAAGAAGGGGACGCCTTTGAGAAAGGCCACGCCGACGACGTGACCTTCGAGATCGAGAGGAGCGACAGTCGGCATCAGTTCGGCTGCGCCTCGCAGGCTTTGAAGGTGCGCTCGAGCTTTTCGCGGTCGAGATCACGGCCGATGAAGACGAGGCGGCTTTCGCGCTTCTCGCCATCCTTCCACGGACGCTGGTGGTCGCCCTCGATGATCATGTGCACGCCCTGGACGACATAACGCTCGGCGTCGCCGGCAAAGGCGATGATGCCCTTCAGGCGCAGGATGTTCGGGCCGTCCGTCTGGGTGATCTTCTGGATCCAGGGGAAAAAGCGGTCGGCGTTCATCTCGCCGCCACGCAGCGAGATCGACTGCACCGTCACGTCATGGATCGGCGAGGGCGCGTGATCATGGTGATGGTGGTCGTGATCGTGATCGTGGTCATGATCATGGTGATGATCCTGATCATGATCATGATGGTGGTGATGGTCATGGTCGCAACCCGGACCGCAGACGTGATCATGGTCATGATCGTCCTGGTCGAGGAAGTGCGGGTCGTTTTCCAGCGCCCTTTCCAGGTTGAAGGCGCCCTGGTCGAGAACCTTGGCCAGATCGATGTCTGAACGCTGGGTGCGGTAGATGCGCGCCGACGGATTGATGACGCGCACGGTCGCTTCGATGCGCTCCAGTTCCTCGGGGGTGACGAGATCGGTCTTGTTGAGCAGCACGACGTCGGCGAAGGCGATCTGGTCTTCCGCCTCGCGGCTGTCCTTGAGGCGCAGCGGCAGATGCTTGGCGTCGACGAGGGCGACGACGGCGTCGAGCTCGGTCTTGGCGCGCACGTCATCGTCCATGAAGAAGGTCTGGGCGACGGGCACCGGATCGGCAAGGCCGGTGGTCTCGACGATGATCGCGTCGAAACGGCCGGGGCGGCGCATCAGGCCCTCGACGACGCGGATCAGGTCGCCGCGCACGGTGCAGCAGACGCAGCCGTTGTTCATCTCGTAGATTTCCTCGTCGGATTCCACGATCAGGTCGTTGTCGATGCCGATCTCGCCGAACTCGTTGACGATGACCGCGTATTTGCGGCCGTGGTTCTCGCTGAGAATGCGGTTGAGCAGCGTCGTCTTGCCGGCGCCGAGATAGCCGGTGAGCACGGTGACGGGGATCGGCTTCTGCGGGGATGTTTCGGTCATGGGAACCTCTGGGATTTCCGGATGCGGGAGCAGGCATCCTAGTCGGGTTTTCATATAGGAGATGCGGCGGCGATGCGCAAATGGCGCGGGTGATTTTGCCGGTCGGGCGACGTTGATCGCTGCGATCCCGATAACCCTCCTTTCATCAAGATCGGCGAGAGTGCGGAGCACATTGAAGGGGTGCGCGCGTGAAGACGATATCCATCAACGGCCGGTTCCTGACCCAACCGCTTACCGGCGTGCAGCGCTTTGCCCGCGAGATGACCCGGGCGCTGGACGCGCGAATTGCTTCCGGCCAGGTGCCGCATGCCCTGAAGGGCGTGCGCTGGCGGCTGCTCGCGCCGGGCAAGGCGGCTGACGATCTCGGCCTCAAGGCGATTTCGGTCGAGGCTTTCGGATCCGGTCCGGGCCATGTCTGGGAGCAGCGCGCGCTCTACTGGCGCGCGCGGCGTGACAGGCTCATCGGCTTCGGCGGCAGCGGTCCGGTGCTGCACGGAAACCAGGTCGTGGTGATCCACGACGTCACCCTGTTTCGCCATCCGGCCTCGTTCGGTCGCGGCTATCGGCTGTTCCATGGAACGCTCGGCTATCTCCTCACGCGGCGCGCGAAGATCGGCACGGTCTCGAGTTTCTCGCGCAAGGAACTCGCCGATGTCTTTCGTGTGCCTTCAGCCGGCATCGACGTGATCTACAATGCGACGGACCATTTCGCAGCGCTTCGGCCGGACGAGGGGATCATCGAACGACTGGGGCTTGCCGATACGCCGTTCTTCCTGCTGGTCGGCACGCTGAAGCCCAACAAGAACGTCGAGTTTGCAGTGCGTGCCTTCGAGGCGCTTGGCGGCGATCACAAGCTCGTCGTCGTGGGCGGCACCGATCCGACGGTGTTTCGTGATATCGCGCCGACATCGAAGGGCAACCTGATCTTTCCGGGACGCCTGACCGACGAGGAGATCGCCGGGTTGCAGCGGCGCGCCGTCGCGTTCGTCTTTCCCAGCCTCTATGAAGGCTTCGGCATCCCGCCGCTGGAAGCGATGACCCAGGGCTGTCCGGTGCTTGCCGCCGATATCCCTCCGGTGCGCGAGGCCTGCGGTGACGCAGTCCACTACTTCGATCCGCTGAAGGCGGACACCCTGGTCGAGGCGATGCGGACGATTTCCGCCGACGCAGCTTTACGGCGCGAACTGACGCGCGCCGGCTTCGACAACGCCAAGCGCTTTTCCTGGGATGGAAGTGCTGTCGTGCTGCTCAACATGCTGGCGGCGGACCAGGCGGCCTAATTCGGTGCGGACGATGGCAAGGGGAACGATCAGAGTTCCAGCATGCGCAGCGGATCCATCCGGCCGCGCAGCAGATCGAGAAACGCGATCACGTTGCCCTTGAGGCGCCCACGCCGGTCGACAAGGCCCTGTGGCTTCAGGCTGCCCGCGAGGTTGGCGGCGATGTTGCCGCCCATCAGGCGCAGCACCCATTTCAGGCTGACGGTGCCTTTGCGGAAGAGGTAGAGCGGGTTGGCAACCTGAGAGTAGCCGAACCGAAGCCCCGAGGTCCGGCCGCGCTTGTTGCCGAGATGTACGCCGCGCAAGGCATCGGACTTCACGATCCGCCCATGCTGGCTCAGGCGACGGCAGAAATCGACATCCTCCTGCCATCCATAGAGCGGCAGACGCTCGTCGAACTGCGTTCTGTCGGCCTGAACGGTGGCGAAACGGAAGACCATGTTGCAGCCGTAGGCGTTGTAAACCGGGGTCGGCGGGCTGCCCGCCGTCGTCCCGCCGTCGCGTCGCAGGATTTCCAATCCATCCGCCACCGATATGCCGGGGCCGTGAATGCCGTCGGCGAGAACGAGGCCGGTCGCGACGACGATATCGGGCTCCGACCGGAAGAGCTTTTCGGCCTGGGCCAGAAAATCGCTGCGCGGCAGGAAATCGTCGTCGAAAAAGACGAGCAGATCGGAGGATCCGATGGACGCGAGAATGGCGTTCCGTTGTTTCGTCAGCCCGCGTTCTCCCGCAACGATCGTGACCGGGACCGGCAGCGTGCGGGCGAAAGCTTCGTCGACATCGTCGGACGCGCTCGGGCAGACGAAGATCGCATCGGGCCGACGTTCCAGCCGCGTCAGGTGCAGCAAGGTCTGCGAGAGGACCTCGCGACGGCCTGCGGTCGCTATACCGACGACGATGTTCATGGGGCGATCTCCGCTCGTTTCGGCGGCGATCTAACCGGAAAATCGTGCAGTATTTGTTAGCGTCTCGCTAGGCTGCGCTTGGCTTCGCCGCCCGCATCATCAGTCGTAACTGGTTGAGCGCAAGCAGGCAGAGGAGGCCGCCGACGACAATGCCGACAGCGATCGTGACGTAGCTGTTTTCGCCGGAAAGGGAGAAGGCGAGCACGGCCGCGCCAAGTCCGGCGGCGGCGAAGAGCACGGGCGGCCAGGAAAAATCGAAGGCGAGCGAGGACATCAGGCGCAGGCCGACCAGGGCGGCGAGGGTCGCGCCGATGGTGCTGCCCCAGGCGAGTGCCGCGTCGTCCGCTCCGGCCAGGGTGAGGGCTGCCAACGCGCCGAGGCTCAGAAGCACACAGTCGGCAACGGCGAGGAGCAGGATCAGTGCAAGGCGCTGCCTCAGGTGCAACGGCGTTGGCAACATGATCTGCGTCAGCGTGCGAACGAGCGAAAGCACGATGATGGCGGGCGCGGTTGCGAGGAAACCTTGTTGCAGATCCGGGCTGATGACGAGCCAGGCGGCCGGCAGAAGGACGGCGAAAATGCCGGCTGCCATCATCAGTGCGAAGCTCGTCAACAGCGCGTAATAGTGCCCGAGTTGACGGGCAAGGTCGGCGCGATCTTCAGCCTGGTCATGCGCGGCGACGATCTCGGGATACTGGATCGCCTGCAGTGCGGAAACGATAAGCACGAACGGGCGTTGCAACAGGTCGAGTGCCAGGAGGGCACCGGCAGCACCTGTCGCGCCGAGCGCTGAGGTGAGGATCGCCTTCAGCGCCAGCGGCGCAAACATGGCGGCGGCGGCGGCCCCGGCCGAGACACTGCCATAGACGAGATGCTTGCGGATGCGGGCACTGTCGAGTGCGGCTCGGGGGCGCGTGAAGGCGCGGCGGGAAAGAAGGAATGCGAGCAGCCCATAGGCGATGTAGCCGGCGAGAAGACCCGTAACGGTCGACAGGAAACCTGGCGAGATGAGCGCGCCGAGAAGCGTGCCTGCGGCGAGAATGGTGGCGCGCGAACCCTGCAGCACGGAGAAAGCGCGAAAATCCTGACGGAAACGCAGCATGGTCAGATGCAGGTCGCTGCCGCCTTGCGCGATCGAAACCAGGCCGCCGACAAGCGCCACGACCGGCGGCACGCCAAAAAGCAGCGACACGCCCGCCGCGATCAGGCACAGGACCGCGCAGGCAAGGGCTTCGCTCAGGATCGCCCGTCGTTCCGCTGCCTCACTTTCCCTGTCTGGCCCCGGATAAAAACGGGTGCAGGCGAAGCGCACCCATTCGAAGGCGGCGATGGCGGCAAACTGGCAGATGGAGATGAAGAGCGAATAGCTGGCGTAATCCGCCGGCGTCAGCCAATGGGCGACGATGATCAGCAGGCCGAAGGCGATGACCGCCTGGTAGAAATAGGCGCCGAGCGCGATGATCTTCGCCATGGGTTTCTCTGTCGGACGCTGTCAGCTTAGACGTTCTGATAGCGCAAAAGCGCAAACAAAGTGTTTGCCGGCTTTTCAGGCCAGGTCGCCCGGATCGAAATCCCGGATGTCTTCGAGAAGTTCGAGAAATCCTTGGACAGCATGGGCGATCAGGATTTCGCCGCGTGCTGCCGTTGCAGCGGCCGCATTGCCGGCGACCCCATCGCTACTCAGGTCGCGCATCTTCCAGCCGAAGGCGTGGGGGCCATAGGCACGCAGATGCTTGAAGCGCGCGGCAAATTCGGCTTGGCGCGAGGAGAAGTGTGCGGCCTTGGCCATTTCGACCTTGTCCGGATGGAGCGCCAGCATCACCGATGTCTCGATGTCGCCGCCGTGGATGTCCAGCGCCTTGTCCTCCGGTGCGATCCAGCCCTCCGGCTGGCCGAAGCGGGTCCAGCTTGTCGCAACCGCCAGCATGTTGAAGCAAACACGCGCTTCGGTGGCGACGATGGTCGTCAACGGCGAGTTGCCGCCATGGGCGTTCAGCATCACGAATTTGCGGATGCCCAGCCCATGAAGATCACGGGCAATGCCGAGCCAGCGCTCGATCGCCTCGTCATAGCCAAGGGTCTGGCTGCCGGCGACATCCATGTGCTCGACGGAATAGCCGACCGGTTCCACCGGCAGGAATGTTACCGGCAGGTCGGCGGGCAATGCAGCGATCGTGCGGGAGACGATGCCCTGCGCAATCAGCGTATCGGTTTCGAAGGGGAGATGGGGTCCGTGCTGTTCATGGGCGCCGAGCGGGAGCACGGCGATCCAGTTGCAGCGGGCACCGGGCGGAAGGTCGGCCGGATTGTCCTGCCATCGCGGCTCAGGCATCGACATTTCTCTTCGATCCTCCACGTCAATTGTCGTAAAATTGTTATTTGAGTCATACAGTTCGTAATCGCAAGCTGTATTGTTATAAGTGTTCGTTGTGGGGATTCGGCAGGAGGTCCAATGGGCAAGAAGAGCAAGGCCGAAAAGAAGGGCAAGAACGGCAAGAAGAAGGACGAGATCCTGATTGAGCCGCACGATCTTCCCGCTATCCTTGTCCAGGCTGCGCGCTCCATGCGCACCGTGCTCTCCCGCAATCTGCTCGAAAGTGGTCTCTACGCCGGACAGGACGGCGTGATGCTGGCGCTGGCCGAGACCGACGGCATGACCGCAGGTGGTCTCGCGGCCAGGCTTGGGGTCAAGGCGCCGACCATGACCCGCACGATCGGGCGGATGGAAGCACAGGGCTTCCTCGAGCGCCGTCCGGACGAGGACGATGCGCGGCTCACCAAGGTTTATCTCACCGAGCCCGGCCGCAACCGGCTGCAGACCATCGCCGAGGCGGGTCAGCACTCGGAAAAGCTCGCGACACGCGGCCTGACCGACAAGCAGGTGCGCACGCTGATGAAACTGCTGCGCGCGGTCGACAGCAATCTCCAGGCCGCCCGGGCCGCCGACTGAGCCTTGTTCGCTGCATATTGCCGTGGCGATTTAAACAGTTTAAAAGGGATTTAAATTCATGGCACGCGTGCGTCTGCTGAGGCGTGCGAAGGTGTCGGACGGTTTGCTGCATCACCCGCGCCCGGATCTGATGCGGCAGGGGGCAAAATAGGGCTCACAGGGGGTATCGTGGCGCAAAAGGTCAAGCTTTCGACGATCGCGGAAACACTCGGTCTTTCGACGGCAACGGTTTCCCTGGCCCTGCGTGACAGCCCATTGGTGGCGACCGTCACCCGCGACAAGATCAAGGAGCAGGCGCGGGCGCTCGGCTACATCTACAACCGCCGCGCCGCCAGCCTCAGAACGTCCCGTTCGGGCATCATCGGCGTCGTCGTGCACGACATCATGAACCCGTTCTATGGGGAAATCCTGAAGGCGATCGAGGCGGAACTCGACCGCGACAAGCAGACCTTCATTCTCTCCAACCATTACGACTCGGTCGATAAGCAGCGCGATTTCATCGAGACGCTGCTGCAGCTCGGCGGCGACGGCGTGATCATGTCGCCGGCGATCGGCACGCCGCTGGAAGACATCCAGCTTGCCGAGGATAATGGCATGCCGGCGATCCTGATCGCCCGTTCGATCGAGGGCGTGGACGTGCCGATTTTCCGCGGCGACGACGCCTATGGCATTTCGCTGGCGACCAACCATCTGATCGGCCTTGGCCACCGTTGCATCGCCATGGTTGGCGGCACCGACCAGACCTCGACCGGCCGCGATCGCTATCAGGGTTATGTAAACGCGCTGCGCAAGGCCAATATCGAGGTCGATCCGGAGCTGCGCATTCCCGGCCCGCGCACGAAGCAGGGCGGCTTCGAGGCGGCGGTGCATCTGCTCTCCCTACCACAGAAGCCGACCGCGGTCGTCTGCTGGAACGACCTGGTGGCGATCGGCATGATGAACGGCATCGCGCGCGCCGGCCTCGTACCCGGCGTCGATATCTCGGTCACCGGCTACGACGATCTCGAGGAGGCGTCGATCGCCACGCCGGCGCTCACCACCGTGTGGAACGGCCAGGCCGATGTCGGCCGCAGTGCAGCCCGCGCGCTCCTCGACAAGCTTTCGGGCAGCCACGAGCCCGACGGTATCCATCTGATCAAGCCGGAAATGCGCATCCGGCAATCGACCGGTCCTTTGCGCGTCATCGCCTGAGACCTTCCTCCCGACAGGAGCTGCCCATGTCTGTGCACCGCACGCGCGTTCTCGTGCCCGGAAAGATCAACCAGCGGATCATCGATCGACTGGCTGACGCGTTCGAAGTGGTCAGGATCGAGAGCGCCGACCCGGTATTGGTGACGCCCGATATGCGGGACGTGAAAGCGGTAGCTGTTGCCGGCCGGTTGCCCGCAGCGCTGATGGATGTCCTGCCGCAACTCGAGATCATCGCCAATTTCGGCGTCGGCTACGACGGCGTCGAGGTCGCGCGTGCCGCCGCCAAGGGCATCACCGTCAGCAATACGCCCGACGTGTTGACTGAAGAGGTGGCCGATACTGCGATCGGCCTGCTGCTGAACACGCTCCGCCAGCTTCCGCGAGCAGAAGAATACTTGCGCCAGGGGCGCTGGAGCCGTGACGGCGCGTTTCCGCTGTCGCCGCTTTCCCTGCGTGGCCGCAGCGTCGGTCTATACGGCCTCGGGCGCATCGGTCTTTCGATCGCCAGACGGCTGGAAGCCTTCGGTGTCTCGATTGCCTATCACACGCGCAGTCCGCGCGAAGGCCTGTCCTATGTCTATCATCCGACGCTGACCGGCCTCGCGACCGCAGTCGATACGCTCGTTGTCATTGTGCCCGGAACAGAGGCGACGCGGCGAACCGTCAACGCGGAGGTGCTTGCGGCGCTCGGCGGCAATGGCGTGCTGATCAATGTCGGCCGCGGCTCCACTGTCGACGAACCGGCGCTGATCGCGGCGCTTCAGGGCGGGGTGATTGCCGGTGCGGGCCTCGACGTCTTTGAAAACGAACCGCAGGTACCGGATGCGCTGATGGCGCTGCCGAATGTCTCGCTGCTGCCACATGTGGCCTCGGCTTCAGTGGTGACACGCAACGCCATGGCCGATCTCGTCGCCGACAACATCGCAGCCTGGTTCGCGACCGGGAAGGCGCTGACGCCAGTGCCGGAAACGCCGTTCACGCGTCGCGCGGTCTGACGACTCGCGTCGTTGCCTTAGGCAGCGAAACAGTAAGGGTCTCAGGCGGCCAAGCGGCCGGCGGCGTAGGTCCGCACGGCGTCGCCGAAAGCCTTGAACAGGCTGGCCGAGGGCGTGTCCGTTCGCACCCAATACTCCGGATGCCATTGCACGCCGACGGCAAAGGCCTTGGCGCCGATCACTGACACCGCTTCGATCGTGCCGTCATCGGCGACAGCTTCGACTGCGAGGCGGGGGGCTGCGGCGCCGATTGCCTGGCGATGCAGCGAGTTGACGCGGATGCGGCCGGCGCCAAGCACCGGAGCGAGGCAGCTACCTTCGTTGACGATGACGTCCTGACGGATGCCATAGGCGACGTCGAGTTCCTTCACGTCGGGCTTACGATGATCCCAGATTCCAGGCTGGTCCTGGATTTCGGATGCGAGCGTGCCGCCGAGCGCAACGTTCAGTTCCTGAATGCCGCGACAGATGGCGAGCAACGGCACGCCGCGCTCCAGCGCCCGGGTGATCAGCGGCAGGCTCGTGGCGTCGCGGCCGGGATCGAAGGGGCCATCCGTGTCCCTGGCCTCCTGGCCATAGAGCGACGGGTGCACGTTCGAGCGGGCGCCGCTTGCAAGCACGCCATCGACGCGATCGAGGATTTCGTCGACGTCGTTGCCGGATTCGAGAGCTGGAATGAGGAAGGGCATGACGCCTGCGCCTTCAACCGCGGCGCGCACATATTGATGGGCGACGACATGCCAGACATTGCCGTCGAATTCGCGGAAATCGCAGGGGATGGCAACGACAGGCTTCGACATCATCAGGCTCCGTAACACGCTCCAGAAAAGCCTTGCCTTCAGTTGCGGATGAAAGTCAACTGAGAAGCGAGTGAACGTGATCACTGCGTCGATCCAAGGGCGGAGCGGCAGCGAACACGACCAGAAAACGGCAGGAAGTTGCAGGTAATTCTTTAGATTCGGGTAACCATCCCGCACGCAAATTTGGGATCGTCCGCCGCAATCGTAGAATTGCTGGAGTTGCAGCGGGGCCCTTTTATTGTGCTGATACCTATGTTCGGTTGCAGAAACCGAGTACTGTTCAGCGCGGTTCGCACTACTGAGTTGAACTCTTCGGTCCTGCCGGCACGACCCGGTGGCTTTTCTGGGATTCGGTACTTTTTTCGGGGCGTTAGACGAAATCATTCGTTAAGTCATCACCCCTAACAATCCGGTAAACCGGAGCTTGGTTCATGATGCGACTTGGACAGAGCGCTCTTCCGACTGACGTGTATCTGTCATCCGTGAGCTCGCTCTACGAACATCGCAAAACGTTGCTGATCGGCATGTTGTCGCATGTCGTGACGTTCCTGCTCGTCTATCTGAAGACCAGCGATCCGCTTTACCTTGCCTGCTCCGGCGTGATCTTCGTGCTTTGGGCGCTGCGCAATCTCGACATGGCGCGGTTCGACCGGCAGGACTTCTCCAATGCCGACCGGGCGATGGTTCGAAAATGGGAGAACCGCTACATCGTCGGCGGTGTCAGCGTCACGCTCACCTGCGGCATCGCCTGCGGTTATGYCATCGCCGTCAGCCAGGATTCCTTTTCCGAGCTCGCCACCATATCGGTGACGCTGGCCTCGATGATTTCGCTCGTTGGGCGCAATTATGGCTCCGAGCGGGCCGTACTTCTCCTGTCTTCGTCGGCGTGCCTGCCGATCGTGATCGGCCTGATCACGCTGCAGGACGTGTTCATGCTGGCGCTGGCTTTGCTGATCTTGCCGTTCATCCTTTCCACCTGGATGATGGCCAACAATGTGCGCGCCTTCCTCTATGAGAACGTGTTGGCCGCACGGGAAATCGCGACCATTGCCGGCCAGTTCGACGCCGCGCTCAACAACATGACGCACGGCCTGTTCATGCTGGATGGCGACGGCCRCGTGGTGGTGGCCAATGAGCGCGCCAGCGAGTTGCTGGCGCTTGGCGACAGGACCGAGCTCAAGGACTGGCTGCTTGACGACGTGATCCGGCGTGGCGCGCGGCGCATGCGGCTCGATGCCGACAAGACCAAGGCGATCTCGCGCCAGCTCGATCTCCTGCTCAAGGGCAAGCGCCCGCAAGTGTTGATCCCGGTGAGCGAGGAACTGCATCTCGAGTTTTCCGCCAGCCGCCGCGACAATGGCGATATCGTGCTGATCTTCGAGGACGTGACGGCGCGTGTGCAGGCAGACAAGCAGATCCTACACATGGTGCGGTTCGACAAGCTGACGGAGCTGCCGAGCCGTGACTATTTCGGGGAACTGGTCGTGGCCGCCGCAAGCGGTGACGAGAGGGAGGGGCGCCCCGTTGGTCTAATGGTTCTCGACGTCACCGAGTTCAAGCATGTCAACGACATGCGCGGCCATATCGTCGGCGACAAGCTGCTGCAGGCGCTCGCCGGCCGGCTGAAAGCGCTGGTCGGCGACGATGCGATTGCCGCGCGGCTGATGGGCGACGAGTTTGTCGTGTTCTTTCCGAACACAGCCGATGTGGCCGACCTGGAAGAACGGATGCGTGGCCTGCATTCGGATCTGCGCGGCACCTATGTGGCCGGCGGCTTCACTTTCAATATGACCATGAGCGCTGGCTTCGTCATCGCGTCGAACGTGGATGTGAAACTCGAAGACCTGCAGATCAAGGCGGATCTTGCGCTTTCGGAAACCAAGCTGCGCAACCGGGGCGGCTGCACCGCGTTCGAAGTCGAGATGGATGCCCGCTACGTCGACCGTCAGAAGCTGAAGGCGGATTTGCGCGAGGCGATCAATGCCCGCAACCTGACACTCTCCTACCAACCGATGTTCGCGCCGAACGGCGGCCGGGTCGAGTGCTGTGAAGCATTGGCCCGCTGGACGCATCCGGAGCGCGGGCCGGTACCGCCGAACGTGTTCATCCAGCTTGCCGAGGAGTTGGGGCTGGTCACGGAAATCACGCGCTTCATGCTCGATCACGCATGCCGGGACTGCATGGACTGGCCGAATGAGGTGTCCGTCTCCGTCAATCTCTCGGTTCTCGACCTGCGCAGCAGCGAGATCGTCACGATGGCGACGGATGCGCTGCAGGCCACCGGCCTCGATGCGTCGCGGCTGCATCTGGAGGTAACCGAAAGCTGCCTGATGGATGAGCCGCTCAAGGCGCAGGCGATCCTGCGCGAGCTGAGGGGCCTCGGCATCACCATTGCCATCGATGATTTTGGCACCGGCTATTCGAGCCTCAGCTACCTCGATGCCCTGCCGGTCGACATCATCAAGATCGATCGCTCCTTCGTGCGTAACATCCGCGAGGACTCGCGCCGATTCAAGCTCCTGCGCGGTACGGCAAATCTCGCCCGCGCGCTCGGCTTGCGCATCGTCGTCGAGGGCGTCGAGACGACCGATCAGTTGCAGCTTATCACCGAACACAATTGTGCTGATTTGATACAGGGGTTCGTCTTCGCCGCCCCCATGCCCGCTTCCGCAATTGCGACGCTATGCAAGAATGGTGTGCCAAAACGAGGCGCCAAACCCACCAGCAAGCGCATCGCCTGACGCTGACACCCCCGATTCCGTCCTGTTTTGACGCTGCCCTTCCGGCGGCAAGCCGTTGATTAGGCGGCGCAAACGCGTCCCGCTTTGGTGCTCATTGCTCCAAGTCGATCGAATAAATTTACGAATTTTTAGGGTTAACAAAAAGTTAACGGTGAACTGTTCCGTTTTGCGGTTGCCGCCCCATTTTCCGTCAATAGGTTAACGATTTGTTAACCATGAGGTTTGGAATATGGGTGAGACGGCACAACAGGCGGAGCCTGGGCGTTTTTCTGAAAAGCTGATGCAATTGCTCGATCGTGTCGAATACCGACGGGTCGAGACCGGCGAGGATATGGAGGACATCGCGCGGCTGCGCTACAAGGCGTACAAGTCCGTCAATCTCATGGAGTTGACGGGCTCGACGCTGGTCGACGATCTCGACTTCGATAGCCACGCCTATGTTTTCGGGATCTATCTGGACGAGAGCCTCGTCAGCACCGTGCGCGTGCATCACGTCACGCCGGAGCATCGCGCAAGCACATCGGGCCTGATCTTCGGCACCGAGATCGACGCGTTCCTCGATGCCGGGATGGTTCTGGTCGATCCGGGCCGCCTTGCGGTCGATCCTGATGTCATGGGCGATGAGATGCGGGCGCTGCCCTACCTCACGCTGCGTCCCGTAGCGATGGCTTGCGAATACTTCTCCGCAGACCGTTGCCTGACGGCTTGCCGGCCGCGCCATACCGCCTTCTACAAGCGCATCTTCGCCTCGGAGACCGTTGTCGCCAAGCGCGAGAACCTGGGGGTATACAATGCCGATGGCGCCCTGCTCGTTGCGCAGGTGCGGGGGCAGCGGCCTTCTATCCTCGACCGTTACCCCGTTTTCGATTCGGAGCCCTTCGAGCGCCGCATGATGTTTGCCGATCGCAGCGAGGTCCCGTTCGCGCCGCTGACGATCCTGCCGACCGCGCGTATGGCGCAAACCGGCTATGGTCGTTCCTACCGCACCTCCGTCTTCCGCTAACAGTCTTCAGGGCGGGTACCGATGGCGAGGCGCGCTCGTGCGCGCCATCCTTGCCGCCGGCCGTGACATATCGCCCCAACAGGTAGGTCGAAGGGACGGGTTTTCGTTGCGCCGACCCCGCGCATTGTGTAAGGGCAGCTATAGGGGTTTTCGCGACTTTTCGCGAGAGCCATGCTTCGATTACGGGCGGTGACGATCAAGGGTCGCGCCGTGGCATTCAGGGAGAATTTGAACGATGGCTGAGCATCATTCTGGACCGGTCGATGTGGGCGCTCCGATGGACTATCCGGAGCACGAGAAGACCTATCTCATGTTCCTGAGTGCATCGAAGTACGGCACGATGTTCTGCGTGGCGCTGCTGATTGCCATGGCTGCCGCTTTCTTCACGACGATGGGCTTCTTCTCCTCGCTCGTGCTCTTCATTCTGCTTAACGTCGCCGGTTTCTTCTTCCTTCGCTAATCGGCGCGACCGAACCGACCGTTGAGGGAGCGCGCTGACCGTGCTTCCTCGGCGACCGGGCGTTTGCCCGGAAGAAGCTGCATGCCGCCGGCTGGAGGTGCCGACGCATATGGCTTGAAGCCCGGATGCCCATCAAAGGGCGGGGGCGGATAATCCTCACCCGCGTGAGGGAGGAGCTGACAGCAGGCCCGCAGAGCCCGATCTTGGCTCGATGCCGGTGGATCGCCCAAGGTCCCGCATTCAGGCGGATGGCTTGCTCCAGAAGATTGCGCCGGGCACACGTGTGCCGCGCACATGAGGGCGTGTCGGCCCGATAGGCCCACCCGCTTTGCAGTCGGAGAGAATGCCCGCATTCCGGCTTTGGCTCGATTGCGGCCAGGAGGGGGACTTGTGAGCGAGATCATCTTTGTCGCCAAGGAAACAGATCCGAACGAGGGTCGCGTTGCCGCATCACCGGATACTGTGAAGAAACTGAGAGGTCTCGGCTTCGACGTCGTCGTCGAGGCGGGCGCCGGATTTCTGTCGCGTATTCCGGACGCCGAGTTCGAAAAGGCCGGAGCCAGGATCGGCACCAACGCAGACGCCAAGACGGCGGATGCCGTGCTCAAGGTCCGTCGACCGACGACTGCCGAAATCGGTGGCTACAAGTCGGGTGCGATCGTCATCGCCATCATGGATCCCTATGGCAACGAGGCGGCAATCGCCGAGATGGCCAAGGCGCGCTTGACCGCCTTTGCAATGGAACTGATGCCGCGCATCACCCGTGCACAGTCGATGGACGTGCTCTCGAGCCAGGCGAACCTCGCCGGCTATCAGGCGGTGATCGACGCGGCCTACGAATACGATCGGGCATTGCCGATGATGATGACGGCGGCCGGTACGGTTCCTGCCGCCAAGGTCTTCGTCATGGGTGCCGGTGTTGCTGGACTTCAGGCGATCGCGACGGCCCGCCGTCTCGGCGCCGTGGTCTCAGCGACGGACGTGCGTCCGGCAGCCAAGGAACAGGTCGCCTCGCTCGGGGCCAAGTTCATCGCCGTCGAGGACGAGGAGTTCAAGGCGGCAGAAACCGCTGGCGGCTACGCCAAGGAAATGTCCAAGGAGTATCAGGCGAAACAGGCGGCACTCGTTGCCGAGCATATCGCCAAGCAGGACATCGTCATCACCACAGCGCTCATCCCCGGTCGTCCAGCGCCGCGGCTTGTTACCCGCGACATGCTGAAAAGCATGAAGCCGGGCTCGATCGCCGTCGACCTTGCTGTCGAGCGTGGCGGCAACGTCGAAGGTGCGGAGGCCGGCAAGGTTGCCGAGGTCGAGGGTGTCAAGGTCATCGGCCATCTGAACGTTCCGGGACGCATCGCGGCTTCCGCATCAGGCCTCTATGCCAAGAACCTTGTCACTTTCCTGGAGACGATGGTCTCCAAGGAGACCAAGGCGCTTGCGGTCAATATGGAGGACGAGCTCGTCAAGGCGACGGCGCTCACCCATGGCGGTGAGGTCGTGCATCCGAACTTCGGTGCCAGCAAGGGGGATAAGTGATGGCGAATGAACTTCTCGACAAGGCGCTCGCCGATCTCGACCGGGCAGTGGAGGCGGTCCGCACCGCCGCGGAATACGTTCCGGAATCGGCCGGCGTTATTGCCCACGGCGCCACCGGCGGAGCGATCGATCCCTTCGTCTTTCGCCTGGCGATCTTCGTTCTGGCGATTTTCGTCGGCTACTACGTGGTCTGGTCGGTGACGCCGGCGCTGCACACGCCGCTGATGGCGGTTACCAACGCGATTTCCTCGGTCATCGTCGTCGGCGCCCTGCTCGCCGTCGGCATCTCGGCCTCGGGCCTGGCGACTGGCTTCGGCTTCGTGGCGCTGGTGCTTGCCTCCGTCAACATCTTCGGCGGCTTCCTCGTCACCCAGCGCATGCTGGCCATGTACAAGAAAAAAGACAAGTGAGGCCGGCCCGATGAACGCGAACTTCGCAGCCTTCCTCTACCTGGTCTCCGGCGTCCTGTTCATCATGGCGCTGCGCGGCCTCTCGCACCCGACCACCAGCCGCAAGGGCAACACCTACGGCATGATCGGCATGGGCATTGCCATCGTCACGACGCTGCTGCTCGCCAAGCCGAGCTTCGGTGGCCTGATGCTGATCGTGCTCGGCCTCGCGATCGGCGGTGGTGTCGGCGCGGTGATTGCCCGTCGCATCGCTATGACGTCGATGCCGCAGCTCGTCGCCGCCTTTCACTCGCTGGTCGGTCTTGCCGCCGTCATGGTGGCGGCCGCCGCCATGTATGCGCCCGAGAGTTTCGGCATCGGCACCGTCGGCGACATCCATGCGCAGGCGCTGGTCGAAATGTCGCTCGGTGTTGCCATCGGCGCGATCACCTTTACCGGCTCGGTCATCGCCTTCCTGAAGCTCGACGGTCGCATGTCCGGCAAACCGATCATGCTTTCGGGTCGTCACGCCATCAATGCGGGCCTGGCGATCGCGCTCGTCGTCCTGGTGATCATGCTGGTGCTGACGCAGAGCACGACGGTGTTCTGGCTGATCGTCGTGCTGTCGCTGGCGCTTGGCGTGCTGATCATCATCCCGATCGGCGGCGCGGACATGCCGGTGGTGGTGTCGATGCTCAACTCCTATTCGGGTTGGGCTGCGGCCGGCATCGGCTTCACGCTCGGTAACCTGGCCCTGATCATCACCGGTGCGCTCGTCGGCTCCTCCGGTGCGATCCTTTCCTACATCATGTGCAAGGGCATGAACCGCTCGTTCATCTCGGTCATCCTCGGCGGCTTCGGCGGAGAGACCGCGGCGGCTGGCAGCGACGATGGTGTCCAGCGCACCGTCAAGCAGGGTTCCGCAGACGACGCGGCCTTCCTGATGGCAAACGCCACCAAGGTGATCATCGTGCCGGGCTACGGCATGGCAGTCGCCCAGGCCCAGCATGCGCTGCGTGAAATGGCCGACCAGCTGAAGGCGGCGGGCGTCGAGGTGAAATACGCGATCCACCCGGTCGCGGGCCGCATGCCCGGCCACATGAACGTGCTGCTCGCGGAAGCGAATGTGCCCTATGACGAAGTGTTCGAACTCGAGGACATCAACTCCGAGTTCGCGCAGGCCGACGTCGCCTATGTCATCGGTGCCAACGACGTCACCAACCCGGCGGCGCGCGATGACAAGTCCTCGCCGATCTATGGCATGCCGATCCTCGACGTCGACAAGGCCAAGACCTGCCTCTTCGTCAAGCGCTCGCTTGGCTCCGGCTATGCCGGCATCGACAACACGCTGTTCTACAAGGACGGCACGATGATGCTGCTCGGCGACGCCAAGAAGGTGACGGAAGATATCGTCAAGGCGCTGCACGCTTAAGCGCCACTTGGAGCTGGTCGACATGGAACGCCCGCCTTTCGGCGGGCGTTTTGCGTTGGGGCGTATTCCAATGAAGCGCTTTGTCGCGTCGTCCTGGAATTGACTTAGCCGGCCGGTGCCAACGTCAGTTCGTCGACGCCGACCGCGACGTTTAGCCCCTCCTGGACCTGGACGTTGACCGGCTGCAGCATGAAGGCCTTGTTGGTGCCGCCGCCGATCACCTTGGCACCGCCGCCGACCGCGAGGCTCGCATCGGCGCCGACGCCGTAGTATTCGCCCGCAAGGGCGAATTCGCTGGCCGGCGTTCCGGTCTTGGCAAAGACATCCCAGACCATCGTGCTCTTCCCGGTCTTGCCGATGTCGATGCCGATCTTTCGGATGGAGCCGGCATAGACGGCTTTCGGTCCGCCATTGGTTGGCGTGAAGGTGCACATCAGGTTCTTGGTCGAGGTCACGATCATGCCGGTGCCGCCTTCCGAACCGCAGACGAGACGGCCGAACGCGACATAGTTCTCGGCGGCTGCCGGGCCCGTGGCAAGCGCGGCCAGTGCCAGCGCAGTGACGAGGGTTCGTTTGATCATTGCTTGCTCTCCGTTCTTGCCGCGCTGCGCCTTCTTCAAGGCGCGCCAGAGGCGCGGTAGCACTTTGAATAGCTGCATGTTTTTCCATGGTTCGGAGCCGATCCATGGGAACAGGCAGTGACGCCTTTGGCAAACGGATGATGACCGGGAAGGTTCCGCCGTGGCGGAACGGGCAGGGTGGCAAACGGCACAAATGGAAACGCCCGCGAGGCAATCGCGGGCGTTTCCAAAACCATGATCGGTGAGGCGGTTAGGACGCCTTGACGCGCGCCAGGCCTGCACGCGCCGGCTCGTATTTTGGATCGAGCTGCAATGCGTGCGAATAGGACTTCGACGCCTTGGCCTTGTCGCCCTTGCGCTCGTAGATCAGCGCCTGGTTGGCCCAGGATTCGGCGACCTTGCCGTTGAGGTTGATCGCGGTGTTGAAGTCGGAGAAGGCGTTGTCGTCGTCGCCCTGGGCGACGTAGGAAATACCGCGGCCGTTGTAGGGCTCCGGCGAGCTCGGCGACAGCGAGATCGCCGTCGAGAAATCTTCGATCGCCTGGCCGTGCTGGTTGCGTGCCTGATAGATCAGGCCGCGATTGTGGTAGGCGCGGGGATCGGTCGTATCGAGCTGGATCGCCTTGTTGAAATCGTTGAAGGCGGAATCGAGCTGGCCGGCCTGGCGATAGAGGTTGCCGCGGCCGATATAGGCGACGTCGTAGCTGCCGTTGAGCTGCAGTGCCATGTTGTAGTCGGCGAGAGCCGCCTGGGTGTTGCCCATGTTACGGTGAACGAGCGCCCGGTTGGCATAGGCCTGGTAGAAGCGCGGATTGAGCTGGATCGCCTGGTCGAAATCGGCGATCGCCCGGCGATATTCGCCGGCGCGGCCGTAGGCGGAACCTCGGACGTTATAGCCTTCCGGGTCGCTCGGGTTCGAGGCGATCACGCTTGAGAGCGAAGCGATGTTTTCCTGCGAGCCCTGTTCGCGCTCGACCTTGTTGGTCATCGAGTCGGGGCCGTCGGTCGTGCAGCCTGCGAGAAGAAGGGCCGAACCCAGGAGAAGCATGGCAGCAAGCCTTGGCTTACGCTGGTGGCGGCGAGACGCCTCATGGACAGTAGAACCGGAGACGTCCGCAGTCATGGCAGCAAGTGTCAAAGGTTGATCCCTCAAATCGACAAGGTCTCGAAAGCCGTCGGCTTTCCGTTCCTACAGCGCCGCGCGTCTTTCAGGACGCACTCAGGTCACTGTAACGGGTTGATTTTCTGCACAATTCTGCCCCCAAATCGACCCCGATCCAAGGAATTATGCAGTAGAGCCGCTGAAACTCCCCGCGGGCTCCGCAGCCGGGCTTCATCGGGCCTCGGCAAACCGTCCGGTCAAACGCTCCGGCCAGCCATCCGTCACCGGTAGCGTCGATCACGCTAGCCTGTTGGCGGAAAAGATGTCCATACCAAAAAAAGGCGGTGGCGATATTTCGCCCCCGCCACGACTTACATTAGATAACGTCGAAAAAACGACAAATCAGCGGGCCAGGAGGCCTTCGCGCTGTGCACGCTTGCGTGCCAGCTTGCGGACGCGGCGAACGGCTTCGGCCTTTTCGCGGGCGCGCTTCTGGGACGGCTTTTCATAATAGTCGCGCATCTTCATTTCGCGGAAAATGCCTTCGCGCTGCATCTTCTTCTTGAGAGCGCGGAGCGCCTGATCGACATTGTTATCGCGGACAAGTACCTGCACGTGAAATCCCGTTCCTTTGGTTCGAGTTGTTTGTGACTCCGTCAGGTGCCGGAGGCAAAAGAATGACATTCGCTAAGCTGGAAGCTTTACGATTAGGGGAGCGGATACCAGATCATCAGGTAAAAGTCCAGTGACGACATGAGGAAGTGCTGAAAAATCCTAGGATGTCGGGGCCGTGCCTGTTCCCGCACTGGAAGTAACCGATCGGCGACCATGTCGCAACAGCGCGCAAGTCCACGCAATTGCGTCGCAAAAGAAACGTTGCGCAGGCTTCGGATTTGCGATTTCTAACGGCAATGAGAACGGGGTTCATGGAGTGAGGCCGATGCGCAAATATTCAGTTTTCGCCGTGGCGCGCGAGGCGTTGCGCGGCCACAAGGGGTGGGGCCCGCATTGGGCTTCGCCCGAGCCGCGCAAGGAATACGACGTGATCATCATCGGTGGCGGCGGCCACGGCCTCGGCGCTGCCTACTATCTCGCCAAGGAACACGGCATCACCAATGTCGCGGTGCTGGAAAAGGGATGGATCGGCGGCGGCAATACCGGCCGTAACACGACGATCATCCGGTCCAACTATCTCTACGAAGAGAGCATGGACATCTACGAGCATTCGCTGAAGCTCTGGGAAAACCTGTCGCAGGATCTGAACTACAACGTCATGTATTCGCCGCGCGGCGTGATGATGCTGTCGCACAACATCCACGACCAGCAATCGTTCAAGCGCCACATCAATGCCAACCGCCTCTATGGTATCGACAACGAGTGGCTGACACCGGAGCAGGCCAAGGCCTATTGCCCRCCGCTCGATATCGCCAAGACGGCGCGTTACCCGATCAACGGCGCAGCACTCCAGCGCCGCGGCGGCACTGCCCGCCACGACGCGGTTGCCTGGGGCTATGCGCGTGCGGCCTCCGACCGCGGCGTCCACATCATCCAGAACTGCGAAGTGACCGGTATCCGCCGCGACGAGACCGGCCGGGTCGTCGGCGTCGACACCAACCGCGGCTATATCGGCGCCAAGAAGGTCGGCATTTCGGCTGCCGGTCATACCTCGGTGCTCATGCAGATGGCCGACGTGCGCGTGCCGCTGCAGAGCCAGCCGCTGCAGGCGCTGGTTTCCGAACCGCTGAAGCCGATCTTCCCCTGCGTCGTCATGTCGAACTCGGTGCATGCCTATATCTCGCAGTCCGACAAGGGCGAGTTCGTCATCGGTGCCGGCACCGACCAGTACAATTCCTATTCGCAGACGGGCGGCCTGCAGATCATCACCCATACACTCGATGCGATCTGCGAACTCTTCCCGATGTTCCGCCGCGTCAAGATGATGCGGCAGTGGGGCGGCATCGTCGACGTCACCCAGGACCGCTCGCCGATCCAGGGCGTCACGCCGGTACCGGGCCTGTTCCTGAACGCCGGCTGGGGTACGGGCGGCTTCAAGGCGACGCCGGGCTCGGCCAACCTCTTCGCCCATCTGATCGCCAAGGGCGAACCGCACCGTCTGGCCGCCGGGCTGACGCTGGAGCGCTTCCGCACCGGTCGGCTCATCGACGAGGCGGCTGCCGCCGCCGTTGCGCACTGAGGATTTCGAGATGCTTCTGATCTACTGCCCCTATTGCGAGGAAGAGCGCTCCGAGCTCGAATTCCGCGGCGCCGGCGATGCCCACATTGCCCGACCGGAGAACATCGCCGACATCACCGATGAACAGTTCGAGGAATACTTCTTCCTGCGTCAGAACCCGAAGGGTCTGATCTTCGAGCGTTGGCGCCATATCCACGGCTGCGGCCGTTTCTTCAACGCCGCCCGCGACACGGTCAGCGACCGCTTCTACACCACCTACAAGGCCGGCGAGCCGAAGCCTGACGTCGCCGCCATTCTTCAGAGCGAGCAGGATAAGGGAGCCGCGAAATGATGGGTGCCAATCGCATTCCAGGCGTCGGCCGCCTGACACCGGCACGCACGGCGCGCTTCACCTTCGACGGCCGCACGCTGACGGCGCTCGAAGGCGATACGGTCGCCTCGGCGCTTCTCGCCAACGGCATTCACTTGGTCGGCCGCTCGTTCAAGTATCACCGCCCGCGCGGCATTCTTTCGGCCGGTGCCGAGGAGCCGAACGCGCTGCTCGACGTTTCGCGGGATGCCGCCCGTCGTCAGCCGAACGTGCGCGCCACGGTGCAGGAAGTCTTCGACGGCATGAAGGTGGAATCGCAGAACCGCTGGCCGTCGCTCGCCTTCGACGTCGGCGGCATCAACGATCTCATGTCGCCGTTCTTCGCCGCCGGCTTCTACTACAAGACCTTCATGTGGCCGAAGGCTGCCTGGCATGCGATCTACGAACCCTTCATCCGCCGCGCGGCAGGCCTCGGCGTCGCGCCGACGGAGGCCGATCCTGACCACTATGCGAGCCGCTACGCTCATTGCGACGTGCTCGTCATCGGTGGCGGCGTTGCCGGTCTTTCGGCGGCACTTGCCGCCGCCAAGGCCGGTGCCAAGGTGATCATCTGCGACGAGCAGCCGGAAATGGGCGGTGCGCTTCGCTATGAAAGCGGCACGACGATCGACGGCAAGGACGGCTGGGACTGGGCGCAGGAGACTGCAAGGACCTTGGCCGAAATGGACAATGTCACGGTGCTCACCCGCACCACCGGCTTCGGCTACTACAACCACAATTTCGTCGGCCTCGTCGAGCGCGTGACCGATCATCTGGCGGCCCTCGACAAGTCGCTGCCGCGCGAGCGGCTGTGGCAGGTGCGCGCCAAGAAGGTGATCCTCGCCAACGGCCAGATCGAGCGGCACATGGTGTTCGCCAATAACGACCGTCCGGGCATCATGCTCGCTTCGGCCGGCCGCACCTATCTCAACCATTTCGGCGTCGCCGTCGGCTCCAAGGTCGGCGTCTATACCGCGCACGACTCTGCCTATGAGGCGGCCTTCGATTTGAAGCGCGCCGGTGTTTCGGTGGCGGCCATCGTCGACTGCCGCGAAAACCCGGGCGAGGCGGTGCTTGCCGAAGCGCACAAGCTCGGCATCGAAGTGCTGACCGGGCACTCGGTCATCAAGGCCGGCGGCAAGCTGCGGGTCAACTCGATCAGCGTCGCCCGCAATGGCGGCGGCTCGGCGCGCAAGATCGCGGTCGATGCGCTGCTGGTCTCGGCCGGCTGGACGCCGTCGGTGCACCTCTTCTCGCAGTCGCGCGGCAAGGTGAAGTTCGATGCGACGACGCAGCGCTTCCTGCCCGGCACCTATCTGCAGGATTGCCTGTCTATCGGCGCCTGCAACGGCACCGACGATCTGCAGGCCACGATCGACGAGGCGCTTGCCGCCGGCGAACTGACCGCACGGGCGGCCGGTGCAGAAGGCGGAGCGCAGGTGGCGCTTTCGGGCGAAAACCGCTTCGGCTGGACCGGCGGCATGATCGGCGCTGCGGAAGGTGCCGGTCCGGACACGACCGTCAAGGCCTTCATCGACTTCCAGCACGACGTCTGTGCCAAGGACATCCGTCTCGCGGTGCGCGAAGGCATGCACTCGATCGAGCACATCAAGCGCTTCACCACCAACGGTATGGCGTCCGACCAGGGCAAGCTTTCCAACATGCACGGTCTGGCGATCGCCGCCGAAGCGCTCGGCAAGGACATTCCGCAGGTGGGTCTGACGACCTTCCGCCAGCCCTATACGCCGGTGACCTTCGGCACGATCGTCAACCACTCCCGCGGCGCACTTTTCGACCCGGCGCGCAAGACGCCCGTTCACGCCTGGGAGGAGGCGCATGGCGCCGAGTTTGAGGATGTCGGCAACTGGAAGCGCGCCTGGTTCTACCCGCGTGCCGGCGAAGACATGCATGAGGCGGTCGCGCGCGAATGCAAGACGGTGCGTGATGTGGCGGGTGTCTTCGATGCCTCGACGCTCGGCAAGATCGAGGTCGTCGGCCCGGATGCTGCCCAGTTCCTCAATCTCATGTACACCAACGCCTGGGACAACCTGAAGCCCGGCCGCTGCCGCTACGGCATCATGCTGCGCGACGACGGCTTCGTCTATGACGACGGCGTGGTCGGTCGCTTGGCAGAGGACCGCTTCCACGTGACGACGACGACCGGCGGAGCGCCGCGCGTCATGAACCACATGGAAGACTATCTGCAGACCGAGTTCCCGCATCTGAAGGTCTGGCTGACCTCGACGACCGAGCAATGGGCGGTCATCGCCGTCCAGGGACCGAAGGCGCGCGAGATCATCGCGCCGCTCGTCGAAGGCATCGACCTCTCCAACGAGGCCTTCCCGCACATGAGCGTCGCCGAAGGCAAGATCTGCGGCGTGCCGACACGGCTCTTCCGCATGTCGTTCACCGGCGAGCTGGGCTTCGAAGTCAACGTGCCGGCCGACTACGGCCAGGCGGTCTGGGAGGCGATCTGGGCGCGGGCCGAGCCGATGGGCGCTTGCGCCTATGGCACGGAAACCATGCACGTGCTGCGCGCCGAGAAGGGCTACATCATCGTCGGCCAGGACACGGACGGTACGCTGACGCCCGACGATGCCGGCCTCTCCTGGGCCGTCTCCAAGAAGAAGCCCGATTTCGTCGGCATCCGCGGCCTGAAACGTCCGGATCTCGTCAAGGATGGCCGTAAGCAGCTCGTCGGCCTTCTCACCAAGGATCCGAAGGTGGTGCTGGAGGAAGGCGCGCAGATCGTCGCCGACCCGAACCAACCGAAGCCGATGACCATGCTCGGTCATGTGACGTCGTCCTACTGGTCGGCAAACTGCGGTCGCTCGATTGCGCTGGCCATGGTGGCCGGCGGCCGCGAGCGCCTCGGCCAGACGCTCTACGTGCCGATGACCGATCGTACCATCGCCGTCGAAGTGAGCGACATGGTGTTCTTTGACAAGGAAGGGGGCCGCCTCCATGGCTGACCAGGCAATTGCAAGCCGCAGGGCGGCGCTCACCTCACGCGGCGGTTCGGCCGAAGCGATCCTGACGCCGGCATCGACGGCAACCCGCATCTCGCTGCGCGCTGGTGCCGACGCGCTGCCGGCACTCTCGGCCGCTCTCGGCGTGACGCTGCCGACACGGCCGAAGACCTCGGCCTCCTCCGGCCAGCGCCATGCGCTGTGGATCGGTCCTGACGAGTGGCTGGTCATCGACGAAAGCGAAGCCGACCTGATGGCGGCGGCGGCGTCGAGCGGCACGCTGCATTCGGCGGTCGACATTTCGCATCGCAACGTCGCCGTCATCGTCAGCGGCCCTGGTGCGGACGTGGCTATCAACAGCGGCTGCCCGCAGGATCTGTCCTTGGCGATCTTCCCAGTCGGCGGCTGCTCGCGCACGATCCTCGGCAAGGCCGAGATCATCCTCTTCCGCACGGCTGAGGATCAGTTCCGGGTCGAGTGCTGGCGGTCGTTCTCGCCCTTCGTCTTCGGGCTGTTGTCCGAGGGCGCTGCCGACGCCGGCCACTAATTGAAACAGCCGGGAGGTGCACGCAGCACCTCCCGGCATTCGCAGGGCTCGCGCTCATTGCCGAGCGAGCAAGATGCCTTTTTCGAGGAGCGTGCGCTTCGTCGCTTCGTTCAGGTCGTAATCCTGCAGGCGCTCGGGTTCGACCCAGGCATGTTCGACGAACTCGTCGTTCAGGGTCACTTCGCGATTTTCCGCCTCGCAGTCAAAAATCAAGTAGATCATGTGGAGCTGTTCGGTTGAGCCGTCGGTATAGGACTTTGTCCTGATGTCGTCCCGGAAGGTCCAGGGTTTGATCACTCCGATCTCCAGACGGTCTCCAAGCTCTTCCCGTATTTCACGGCGCAGGCCTTCCTCCAGCCGTTCCCCCGGCTCGAGGCCGCCGCCGGAGAGTGCCCATTGCCCGGGAAACACGCCGCGATCGGGCGGCATCTTGCAGAGCAAATACGCACCTTTGTTCTGAATGAGTGGGCACACGATCACACGCTGACGCAATTACTTCTCCATTCGCTGACTGGGCGACCAAGAGTGCCGCTTCCAAGATCATGATCGTTCATGCCATGGCGCAGCGCTCTAGAACAGATCGCGCGCAAAGATTGCGTCGTCATCCATTGAGAGGGTTATGGAGCTCTGACTTTTCAGGCGAAGCGCAAGTACCCGTAGAGCGCGATCTCGCGTGTTCCAGGCGTCAGCGCGGAATAGAGATGCCGGTCGTAGCCGGCGAGTTCGAAGCCGTAACGTTCGTAGAAGCGGCAGGCCCCGACATTGTTCGACTGGGTCTCGAGCCGGATACCCGGCAGGCCCTGTTCCCTTGCCCATGATACCGCCCGGTCCACGAGGGCTCTGGCGACGCCGGCCCGTCGCGCGGCTTTGTCGACCGCGATGTCGTCGACTTCGGCAAAGCCATTCCACGCCTTCGACGGCGCGATGTAGCCGGCGAGCTTGCCATCGATGCGCGCAGCAAAAAGGGCCGCCCCCGGCTCCATGGCGGCCTCCGCAAGCTCTTCCGGATCGGTTTCGCAGCTCTTGCTGTAGCTCTCAAGGGGAGCAACAGCGCCAAGACCGGGGCCGAGGAAGGGTGGCAGCGCCTCCGCCGTGATCTCGAAGGAGAAGTCGCAGCCGGCAAAGTCGCTGACGAAACGCGCGTCGGCCGGCTCCACGGATACGATTTCGCTCATTGGGGGTCGTCGCTCACGCCGCTTCAGGCATCGGCGGGGCGATCCTTGGGGTCGAACTGGATGATGGTCTGCCAGGTCGCAGTCAGCGCCGGCTTGCGCTCGCCTTCGATTTCGACGCTGACATCGTAGGTAATCATCAGCATGCTGGCGCCACGGAAGCGTGCATCCGCCATGGTGAAATGGCCGCGCACCTTGGCGCCGCTCTTCACCGGCGCGACGAATCGCATTTTCTCGAAGCCGTAATTGATGCCCATCGTCTGCTCGCGGATCTTCGGCAGGCAATTGTAGTTCATCGCCGAGAGCAGCGAGAGCGACAGGAAGCCGTGCGCGATGGTGCCGCCGAAGGGCGTCTCGGCAGCAGCGCGGACCGGGTCGACGTGGATGTACTGATAGTCGCCGGTTGCCTCGGCGAACTTGTCGATCGTTTCCTGAGTGACTGTGATCCAGTCGGAAACGCCGACCTCTTTGCCGACGAGGTCCTTGATCTCAGAAAGTGAAATGTCCTGCAGCATGTGAACGCCTCGAAGCAAGCCCCCCGAGCGATCTATAGGCTCGCCCGTTGCAACCTGCAAGTGGTGGAAAAGCTTTAGAAAACCTCGACGAAGAAGGCGACCGAGCGCGGTGCGACGTGATCGGCGGGAACTGACGCCGTCAGCGCATCCTGCCATTTTCCATCGACACTGTCGGGCAAGCGGACGGGATGCGGCGCATGGCTGCGATTGTGGACGACGGCAAGCCGCGTCGCCCGTTTCTGGGTGCGGTCTCGGGTTGCGAGCACCATCATCAGATTGTCCGTCGCTGGATGCTCCCAGTCGCCGGTCGCCATTGGCTGACCGTCAAGGCGGCGCCATTCGACATCGCCCTTTCCGGTCAGGAAGGCGGTCTCGTCGAAGACCCCGAAGCGCCGGCGCATGGCCGAAAGTGCTGCCGTGTGGGAAACGATCTCGTCGTCCATCGCCGCCCAGTCGAGCCAGGTAATCGTGTTGTCCTGGCAATAGGCGTTGTTGTTGCCCTTCTGGCTCCGCCCGCCTTCGTCGCCCGCCGTCAGCATGATCGAGCCGCGGGAGGAAAACAGTGTGCCGATCAGCGCCATCACGTCATGGCGGCGGGCCGCCAGAATTTCCGCATCGGCTGTCGGACCTTCCGCGCCGTTGTTCCAGGAGTGGTTTTCGTTGTGGCCGTCGCGGTTTTCTTCGCCGTTCGCCTCGTTGTGTTTGCCCGCATAGGAAACGAGGTCGGCAAGTGTGAAGCCGTCATGGGCGGCGATGAAGTTGACCGTCCTGGTCGCGCTTTCGCCCCAGCGGGCAAAGCTCCCCGAAGAGCCGGCGAGAGCCGTCGCCAGGGCGCCCACCGAATGCCGGTCTCCGCGCCAGTAGATGCGGATGTCGTCTCGGGCGCGGTCGTTCCATTCGAGGAACGGGGCGGGGAAGTTGCCGAGCTGGTAGCCGCCCGGGCCGACGTCCCAGGGCTCAGCGATCAGCACCCGGTCTGCAAGCAGGGCGTCGGCTGAAATCGCTTGGAAAAGCCGGGCATCGCGATGGAAGCCACCCATGTCGCGCCCAAGGATCGAGGCAAGATCGAAGCGGAAGCCGTCGACGCCGGCAGCGCGAACGAAATGGCGCAGACTGTCGAGGATCAGTGCCTCGACCACCGGGTGGTCGCAGGCGATCGTGTTGCCACAGCCGGTATCGTTGATCAGTTCGCCCGGGCGACCCGTGACATGGCGGTAATAGGTGAGGTTGTCGAGGCCGCGCATCGACAAGGTTGTGCCGAAGCGATCGCTTTCGCCGGAGTGGTTGAAGACGAGATCGAGGATGACGCCGATGCCTTCCTTGCGCAGCGCTTCGACCGTCTTGCGCAATTCCTTGATGCCGCCGGGCACGAGGCGTGGATCGAGCGCCATCGGGGCGATCGGATTGTAGCCCCAGCCGTTCTTTAGCCCGAGCGGTGGCAGATGGCGCTCATCGATCCAGGTAACGATCGGCATCAGCTCGACCGCCGAGACGCCAAGGCGCTTCAGGTGCTGGATGATGGCGGGCTCGGCAAGCGCCGCCACCGTGCCGCGTTTGGCTTCGGGCACGTCGGGGTGGAGGATGGTGAAAGGCTTGACGGCGATTTCGTAAACGAGACCGCCGGTGCGAAAGAGCGGCGCCTTTACCTTGGCTGGCTTTGCCTCGGTGACGATGGCCTTCGGCACGAGGTCGGCGGTGTCTTCGCCAAGGATAGTCAGTCGCGGATCGTGGCGGAACGGGCGGTCGAGTTCCAAGGCATAGGGATCAACGAGAAGCTTGGATGGATCGAACCAGAGACCGTGATCGGGCGAATAGACGCCATCGGCGCGAAAGCCGTAGCGCGTTCCCTTCGGTGCGTCGACAACCGTCACGCTGTGGACGTCRCCGCTCCGTGTCATCGGCAGCTGGCGCAGTTGTTTGGCGCCTGATTTGTCGAACAGGCAGAGATCGATACGGGCGGCGTTGTGCGACCAGACCGAAAACACGGTGCCGTCAGAGGTAACGGTGGCACCGAGGGGTGGGTTTCCGATCGTCGGCATGAAAGCGTCCCTCTTCCTGGTGTCGTCGGTGTGTGTGGCTTACCCCCCACTGCCCTGCCGGACATCTCCCCATAAGGGGGAGTTGTTCGCGGCACGGCTTTGCCCTGAGATGGCGTTGACGGTGCGGTGCCTCGTCGCCCGCGAGCCAATACATCGGTTTGGCGGTGGGACGGGAGGCTGCCACAAGTCGATTTCCCCCTTGTGGGGAGATGCCCGGCAGGGCAGTGGGGCTAAGCGGCAAACGAAAGAGGGCCGCATCAAGCGGCCCCGATAATGCGGTATCTCAGGTAATGACGCTCGGCTCGGTGCGGCCGGTGCGGGTCTTGATGCCGGCGATCTCGTCGGCGACGGCGATGAGATCGGCGAGCGCCGTCTGCGTCTCGATATCGTGACGCGAAGCGTCCGGCTCGAAGCGCTCGATATAGACGCGCAGCGTCGCGCCAGATGTACCGGTGCCCGACAGACGGAAGACGACGCGGGAGCCGCCTTCGAACAGGATGCGGATGCCCTGGTTCTTGCTGACGGAATGGTCGACCGGGTCGTTGTAGGCGAAGTCGTCTGCTGTCGCGACCTTGAGTGCGCCGAAGGACTTGCCGGGCAGCGTGGCAAGCTGGTCGCGCAAATTGGCGATCAGGCCGTTGGCCGCATCGCTGTCGACCTCCTCGTAGTCATGGCGCGAATAGTAGTTGCGGCCATAGGTCGCCCAATGGTTCTTGACGATGTCGAGGGCGCTTTCCTTGCGCACGGCGAGGATGTTGAGCCAGAGCAGCACGGCCCAGAGCCCGTCCTTCTCGCGCACGTGGTTGGAGCCGGTGCCGGCACTTTCCTCGCCGCAGATCGTCGCCATGCCTTCGTCGAGCAGGTTGCCGAAGAATTTCCAGCCGGTTGGCGTCTCGTAGAGGCCGATGCCGAGCTTCTCGGCCACGCGGTCAGCGGCACCGCTGGTCGGCATCGAGCGTGCGATACCGGCGATGCCTTTGGCATAGCCAGGTGCCAGATGCGCATTGGCGGCAAGCATCGCCAGGCTGTCGGATGGGGTGATGAAGATGCCGCGGCCGATCACCAGGTTGCGATCGCCGTCGCCGTCGGAGGCAGCGCCGAAATCAGGCGCGTCGGGTCCCATCATCGTCTCGTAGAGCGCACGGGCGTGCACCAGGTTCGGATCCGGATGGTGACCGCCGAAGTCCGGCAACGGAACGAAATTCATCACCGAGCCCTTGGGCGCGCCAAGGCGCTTTTCGATGATCTCCTTGGCGTAGGGCCCGGTGACGGCGCTCATGGCGTCGAAGACGACGCGGAAACCGCCGCCGATCAGCTTGCGGATGGCGTCGAAGTCGAACAGGCTTTCCATCAGTTCGGCATAGTCGGCGACCGGGTCGATGACGGTCACCGTCATGCCTTCGATTTCCTGGGTGCCTTCAGCGTCAAGATTGATGTCGGCGACATCGGCGATCTTGTAGCTGTCGATGACCTTGCTGCGGGCATAGATCGCGTCGGTGACCTTTTCCGGTGCCGGGCCGCCATTGCCGATATTGTACTTGATGCCGAAATCTTCGGTCGGGCCGCCAGGATTGTGGCTGGCTGAAAGCACGATCCCGCCAAAGGCCTTGTACTTGCGGATGACGTTTGAGGCAGCCGGCGTCGACAGAATGCCGCCGCGACCGACGAGCACACGGCCGAAGCCGCTGGCCGCCGCCATCTTGATGGCGATCTGGATGACTTCGCGGTTGTAGTAGCGGCCGTCGCCGCCGATCACCAGGGTTTCGCCTTTGAAGCCTTCGAGCGAATCGAAGATCGACTGGATGAAGTTCTCGGCATAGTTCTTCTGCTGGAAGACCGGGACCTTCTTGCGCAGCCCTGACGTGCCAGGCTTCTGGTCGCCGTAGGGGGTTGTGGTAACCGTTCTTATCATGCTGACTTAACCTTTCCCGAGAAGACCGGAATAAAGAGAGACGTAACGCTCGGCACTTGTGGCCCAGGAAACGTCCGATTTCATGCCCTGAGTCTGAATTCGTGCCCAGACCTTGGGTTCGCTGTATGCGCGCATTACGCGCCTGATCGCAAGCCGCAACCCGTCGGCCGTGATCGGAGTAAACTGGAAGCCGGTGGCGACCTTGGCCGCAAGCCCGGCCTCGTTGGCATCAATGATCGTATCGGCCAGCCCGCCGGTGCGCGCGACGACCGGCACGCAGCCGTAGCGCAGGCCATAGAGTTGGGTGAGCCCGCAGGGTTCGAAGCGTGACGGAATGAGGATCGCGTCCGATCCTGCCTGCATGAGGTGGGACAGAGGCTCGTTGTAGCCGGTGACCATGCCAATATGGCCGCGGTGGCGCGAGGCCGCCGCCAGAAGCGCGCCTTCGAGCGCCGCATCGCCAGAGCCGAGCACGATGAGTTTGCCGCCCATGGCAACGATTTCATCTGCGACTTCCGCGACGAGATCCATGCCCTTCTGCCAGGTGAGCCGGCTGACGACGCAGAAGATCGGGCCGTTGCCCTTCTCCAGGCCGAAGCGCTCTTCGAGTGCGCGTCGGTTGCCGAGGCGCTGCTTCAAGGTCGTCGCGCTGAAATGCTGGGCGATATGCGGGTCGGTCTGGGGGTTCCAGATGTCGGCGTCGATGCCGTTGACGATGCCCGAAAGGTCGCCGAGGCGGCTCTTCAACAGGCCCTCGAGGCCCATGCCGAATTCCGGCGTCAGGATCTCCTGGGCATAGGACGGGCTGACCGTGGTGACGGCGCTTGCAGTCTGCAAGCCGCCTTTGAGGAACCCGACATCGCCGTAATACTCGACGAACTGCATCGAAAAGGCTTCCGGGGGAAGGGCGAGCTCGGGGAAGATCGAGGCGCCGAACTGGCCCTGGAAGGCGATGTTATGGATCGTCATGACCGTCGGCGTGGCGGCGGCGGGGCTGAAATGCATGTAGACCGGCGTCAGTGCCGTCTGCCAGTCATGGGCGTGCACGACATCGGGTTTAAAGCCGGAAACGACATCGCCCGCGGCGATCTCGGCGGCTGCGAGCGACAGGGCGGCGAAGCGGCGGAAGTTGTCGACATAGTCGCGGCCGGTCGCATCGACATACGGGCCGCCATCTCGCTGGTAGAGCGCCGGCTGGTCGAGAACCAGGAGGTCAACCCCGTCGATCTCGGCCGAAAGAACCGCGGCCCGATCGCCGAACAGATTCTCGAAGGCGCCGACCTTCTTTTTCTTTTTCAGCTTCTGCAGCACGGCGGGATAGCCGGGCACCAGAGTGCGGGTCTCGACGCCGTGTGGCACAAGTGCCGCGGGAAGCGCGCCGACGACATCGGCGAGCCCCCCGGTCTTGACCAGCGGATACACTTCGGACGCAACGGACAGGACTTTCATGGAAGGCAGCCTACATCCCCAGCTTGTCGATCATCGTTTGCGTGATCAGGCAGACACCGTTTTCCGAACGCCGGAAACGTTTGGCATCGAGCTCCGGATCGTCACCGACGACGAGGCCCTCCGGGATCACGACCCGACTGTCGATGACCACGTTGCGCAGCGTCGCATGGCGACCGATCTTCACATCGGGAAGAACTACGGCATTCTCCAGACGGGAATATGAATTAACCCGGACGCCTGTGAATAACAGGCTGCGATTGAGTGCTGCGCCCGAGATGATGCAGTCGCCGGAGATGAGCGACGAGGTTGCCGAGCCGCGGCGGTTTTCGTCGTCATGCACGAACTTTGCCGGCGGCTTGATCTCGGCGAAGGTCCAGATCGGCCAGGTGCTGTCGTAGATGTCGAGCTCCGGCGTCACATGGGTCAGGTCGATATTGGCCTGCCAGTAGGCATCGATCGTGCCGACGTCGCGCCAATAGGCCTCGCGCTCGAAATCGGAGCGCACGCAGGACTGCGCAAAGCGATGAGCAACCGCTTTGCCGTTGTCGACGATGTAGGGAATGATGTCCTTGCCGAAGTCGCGGCTCGATTTCGGATCGGCGGCGTCGCGGCGCAGGAGATCCATCAGGAACTTCGTGTGGAAGACGTAGATGCCCATGGAGGCCAGGGCCATCTCGGGATTGCCCGGGATGCCGGGCGGATCGGCCGGCTTTTCGACGAAGGCGATGATGCGGTCCTTCTCGTCGACATGCATGACGCCAAAGCCAGTCGCTTCCATGCGCGGCACTTCCAGGCAGCCGATGGTGACGTCGGCGCCGGAATCGACGTGCTGCTGCAGCATCAATTCATAGTCCATCTTGTAGATATGGTCGCCGGCGAGGATGACCATGTATTCGACGCCATGGTCCTCGATGATATCGATGTTCTGGTAGACCGCGTCGGCGGTGCCTTCGTACCATTGCGTTTCGGAAACGCGCTGGCTGGCCGGGAGAATATCGAAGCTTTCGTTTCGTTCCGGGCGGAAGAAGTTCCAGCCACGCTGCAGGTGGCGGATCAGCGAATGCGCCTTGTACTGGGTGGCGACGCCGATACGGCGGATACCGGAATTCAGCGCATTCGAAAGCGCGAAGTCGATGATACGGGCCTTGCCGCCGAAATAGACTGCCGGCTTCGCCCGCCGGTCGGTCAGCTCCTTCAGGCGACTGCCGCGACCGCCAGCGAGAACATAGGCCATGGCATCACGTGCCAGAGGTTGCGTACGCTTTTCCACCATTTGTCCTCCCCAATCATTGACTTGCGGGGTCGTCACGGCGGCTTTCGGCGACGCCTTGCGGCCCTCGAATTTTACTGTCTCATTCCGCCTTCCGGGTTTGTCCGGCGGAGCGGATGAAGTCTATTCCTGCTCCAGCATCAGCGTCGCCAGAGGCGGCAGCGTGATGTTGGCCATTGTCGCTCCCGTGGCGCTCTTCTCGGCATAAACGGCGCCGCCGTTGCCCTTGCCGCTTCCTCCGTAGATCTCCGCGTCGGTGTTGAGGATCTCCTTCCAGCGACCCTTGACCGGCAGCGGAATGGCGTAGCTTTCCCGGTAGACGGGTGTGAAATTGGTGATGACGGCGACGAGCTTTTCACCGGGCGCCTTGCGCAGCCAGGCGAACACCGAATTGTCTCGGTCGTCGGCCAGCAGCCACTCGAAGCCGTCTCCCTCGCAATCGCGCGCATGCAAAGCGGGCTTGGCGCGGTAGGTGCCGTTGAGGTCACGCACCAGCCGCCGCATGCCTTCGTGCAGGTGGTACTCGAGCAGGTTCCAGTCGAGCGCACGATCCTCGGACCACTCGCGCCACTGCGCGAACTCCTGACCCATGAACAAGAGCTTCTTGCCGGGATAGCCCCACATGAAGGCGTAGTAGGCCCTGAGATTTGCAAACTTCTGCCAGTCGTCGCCGGCCATCTTGGCGATCAGCGATCCTTTGCCGTGCACGACCTCGTCATGGGACAGCGGCAACACGAAGTTCTCGCTGAAGGCATAGAGCAGGCCGAAGGTCAGGTCGTTGTGGTGGTGCTTGCGATGGATCGGCTCGCGCGACAGATACTGCAGCGTATCGTGCATGAAGCCCATGTTCCACTTGAAGCCGAAGCCTAAGCCCCCGGCATGAACCGGATGCGAGACTTTCGGCCAGGAGGTCGATTCCTCGGCGATCGTCAGGATGCCCTTGTGCACCCCGTAGATTTCCGTGTTCATCGTCTGGAGGAAGCGGACCGCCTCCAGATTTTCGTTGCCGCCATATTCGTTCGGCACCCACTCGCCGTGCTTGCGCGAATAGTCGAGGTAGAGCATCGAAGCGACCGCGTCGACGCGCAGACCGTCAACGTGGAATTTCTCGGCCCAGTAGAGCGCGTTGTTGACGAGGAATGACAGCACCTCCTGGCGGCCGAAATTGTAGATCGCCGTGTTCCAGTCGGGATGAAAGCCCTGGCGCGGGTCTTCGTGCTCATAGAGCGCGGTGCCGTCGAACCAGCGCAGCCCGTGCTCGTCGGTCGGGAAATGTGCCGGCACCCAATCGAGAATGACGCCAATGCCGACCTTGTGGCAGCCGTTGACGAAACGAGCAAAGCCTTCGGGTTCGCCGAAGCGGGCGGTTGGTGCATAGAGGCCGGTCGTCTGGTAGCCCCAGGACGGGTCGAAAGGAAACTCCGAGATCGGCAGGAACTCGATATGGGTGAAGCCCATGTCGACGCAGTAGGGGATCAGCCGGTCGGCGAGTTCGTCCCAGGAAAGCATCTCGCCGTTGTCGCGGCGCTGCCAGGAGCCGGCATGGACCTCATAGATGGAGATCGGCTGGCGCCGCGCGTCGACCGTCGCCCAATGCTTGCGATGCGCTTCGTCCTCCCAGGTTTGCGCGATCTCCGGGGTCGTCACGGAGGCGGTATTGGGGCGCAGTTCGGAGCGTCGGGCAAACGGGTCCGCCTTCAGCGGCAGCAAGGTGCCGTTGCGGTCGAGGATCTCGTATTTGTAGGCGAGGCCTCCTTCGACCCCAGGGATGAAGATCTCCCAGATGCCGGTGTCGGCGCGCAGCCGCATGACATGCCGCCGTCCGTCCCAGTCATTGAACTGGCCGACGACCGAAACGCGCTTGGCATTCGGCGCCCAGACGGCGAAGTGATAGCCCTCGGCGCCATCGTGATGGATCGGATGCGCGCCCATCTTGTCGAAAAGCCGCAGGTGCGAACCTTCGCGGATGTAGTAGTCGTCCATCGGGCCGAGGACCGGACCGAAGCTGTAAGGGTCGATGACAATCCATTCGCCGCCCTGGTTGCGGGCGCGGTAGCGCACTGGCTGGGGCTTCTTCAGGGAGATGGTTCCTTCGAAGAAGCCAGCGTCGTCGCGGCGTTCGAGTGCGCCGAGTTCCTTGCCGGCGAGCGTCTCCGCCGTCACGGTCTCGGCATCGGGAACGAAGCATCGGGCACGAATGGTCTTGCCGGCTGGATGCACGCCAAGGACCGCGAAGGGGTCTTCGTGCGTGCCCGAGAGGATGGCCGCGATGTCCGGCGCTGACAGCAGACCTGAAGCTGCGGGTTCCGGGTCCTTGCCGGCCGAAGGCGTCATCCAGCTCTCCAGATTTCCCCGGCATATTGCCGGATGGTGCGATCGGACGAGAACCAGCCCATCCGTGCGGTGTTGCGGATCGCCTGCGAATACCAGTCGGAAGGCTTGGTCCAGAGCTGGTCGATTTCCCGCTGCGTTTTGGCGTAAGCCTCGAAGTCAGCGGCAACCATGAACCAGTCGTGATTGTAGAGCCCATCGACGAGGCCGGAGAAGCGGTTGCGGTCATCGGGCGAGAAGACGCCCGAGGCAATTGCCTGCAGCGCCTGCGACAGCTCGCGCGAGCCTTCGATGACCGCGCGCGGATTGTGGCCTTCGGCGCGCGCCCTCGTCACCTCTTCGGCGGTCATGCCGAAGATCTTGATGTTTTCCTCGCCAATCCAGTCGCGCATTTCGACATTGGCGCCGTCAAGCGTGCCGATCGTCAGCGCGCCGTTGAGCGCGAACTTCATGTTGCCGGTGCCGGACGCTTCCATGCCCGCCGTCGAGATCTGCTCGGAGAGGTCGGCGGCCGGAACCATGATCTCGGCGAGCGAGACGTTGTAGTTCGGGACGAAGACGATCTTCAGCAGCCCGCGCACTGCCGGGTCGTTGTTGACGACGCGGGCGACGTCGTTGGCAAGCTTGATGATCAGCTTGGCATTGTGATAGCTCGGCGCCGCCTTGCCGGCGAAGAGCTTGACGCGCGGCACCCAGTCGAGCTCCGGATGCGAGCGGATCTGGTMATAGAGCGCGACCGCCTCGATGATGTTCAGAAGCTGGCGTTTGTATTCGTGGATGCGCTTGATCTGGATGTCGAACATCGCCGACGGATCGAGCCTAATGCCGAGCCGGCTCTGCACGAGTTGGGCGAGGCGCACCTTGTTGGCGCGCTTGACGGCAGCGAAATGCTCCTGGAAATCCGGCTTGTCGGCGAAGGCGTCGAGCGCCTGCAACGCCTCGGTGTTGTCCATGAACTCGTCGCCGATCGCATCGCGGATCAGGCCGAAGAGACCGGGGTTGCACTGCATCAGCCAGCGCCGCGGCGTGATGCCGTTGGTCTTGTTGTTGATGCGATCGGGATAGAGCCGGTGAAGGTCGGCAAAGACCGTTTCCTTCATCAGTTCCGTATGCAGCGCCGAAACGCCGTTGATCGAATGCGAGCCGACGAAGGCGAGATTGCCCATGCGCACGCGGCGCTCGCCGCTCTCGTCGATCAGCGAGATGTTGCGGATCTCGTCGTCCGTCGCGCCCTTCTGCCGGCGCGCCTCGATGAGGATCTTGGCGTTGATCGCGTAGACGATCTGCATGTGGCGCGGCAGGAGGCGCTCGATGAGCGGTACGGGCCAGCTTTCCAGCGCCTCGGGCAGCAGCGTGTGGTTGGTATAGGAGATCGTCCGCCGGGTGATGTCCCAGGCCTGCTCGAAATCGAGGCCGTGTACGTCGGTCAGGAGCCGCACCAGTTCGGCAACGGAGACGGCCGGGTGCGTGTCGTTCAATTGGATGGCAACCGCGTCGGGCAGCGAGGAGAAGTCCGGATATTGCTGCAGATGTCGGCGCAGGATGTCCTGCAGCGAGGCGGAGGAGAAGAAGTACTCCTGGCGCAGACGCAGTTCCTGACCGGCAGGCGTCGCGTCGGCCGGATAGAGAACGCGCGTCAGGCTTTCCGCCTTGTTGCTTTCGCGAAGGGCGCCGATGTGGTCGCCGGCGTTGAAGGCGGCCAGCAGGATCGGGTCGATCGGCTGGGCCGTCCAAAGCCGCAGTGTGTTGACCCGCTTTGCCCGCCAGCCGACGGCGGGTGTATCGAAGGCCGTAGCAATGACGCGTTCGGCCGGCTTCCAGACGAAACGCTGGATTTCCTCGTCGACATTCGCCGTCTCGACGACACCGCCGAAGCCGATTTCGTAGGAGCTTTCCCGCCGCTCGAATTCCCAGGGGTTGCCGTGGGCAAGCCAGGTTTCCGGCAGTTCCACCTGCCAGCCGTCGGCCATCTGCTGGCGGAAGAGGCCGTGCATGTAGCGAATGCCGTAGCCATAGGCCGGCACGTCGACGGTCGCCATCGATTCCATGAAGCAGGCGGCGAGACGACCGAGGCCGCCATTGCCGAGCGCCGCATCCGGCTCGAGTTCGGCAACGACGTCGATGTCGACGCCGAGAGAAGCGAGCGCATCGCGCATTTCGTCCATCAGGCCGATATTCGTCATGGCGTCGCGCATCAGGCGGCCGATGAGGAATTCGAGCGATAGATAGTAAACGCGCTTGGCTCCCGTCGAGTAGGTCTTGCGGGTCGAATCCATCCACTTGTCGGTGATGCGATCACGCGCGACCAGGATGGCTGCGGTCAGCCAGTCGTGGGGCTTGGCGACCTTGGGATCCTTGCCGATGCGGTACTTCAGGCGTTCGAGGATTTCGACGGCAAGCTGGCCGGGTTCGGACGACCTTGGGGCGGGCTGCGGCACTTCGTTGGTGGAGAGCCTGTTCATCATGAAACTGTCTTTACCCTTTTGCGTTGGGAGGTCGCAGGCCGGAACCGACCGGGGATGAGGCAATTTATGCATCGATCCGAAGCGCTTGCAACAGATGTTTTTAAATGGATTAGAACTGTCTCAAGCTGTTGGAAGTCGCTGGCGGGAGGGACCCCGTAATCCCCAAACGCAAACGCCGCCCGGCAGAACCGGGCGGCTTGAAAGGGGACAGGTCGACGCCTTACTTCGTCAGGCGCGTCGCCATGGCCGAGGCCTTTTCGCCGATCGCCTTGAACGCTGCGATCAGATCGGAGGCTTCTTCCGCCTGGAAGTAGTTGGCCTCGGTCGTCGCGCAGGCCTTGAGCAAGGACTTGCCGCGGTCCGGCGCCATGAAGGCGACGGTGTAGACCTGAACATTGTTCTTTCGAGCGGTGTCGCACCACGCCAGGGTCGTTGTGTCGTCGCTCGTGTTGTTGTTGTCGCCATCGGTCATGAAGACGATGTACTTGGTGGGAACCTGGCCGTTCTTGGCCTTGTGGGCCGCGTCCTCGGTGGTCGCGGTCACGCGGCTGTAGGCCGTCTTGAAGGCGTTACCCGATGCGGTGCCGCCTGTCGCGACAAGGGCGTTCACGTAGGTCGAAGTACCGGCTGTGCCCCAATCGAGGTTCCCTGCGGTGTCCTGCGCCGAGTTGTAGGAAACGGCTGCCGTACGAACATACAGAGTATTGGGATCGGCGGTCTTCAATTGCTTGAGCAGATCGCTGACGGCGGTTTTCAGTGCGTCGACCTTCGTCACGTAGCAGGGGCTAGTTGCCTTCAGGTTCGGATACTTGCTCCAGTTCGATTCGGTGTAGTTGGGGCACGACGACTTGGTCGTGTCCTTTGTATTGGTCTTCCAGGCCATGGAGCCGGAGCGATCGAGAACCAGGTACATCGAAAGAGCATTCTTGCTCTCTGTAGCACTTTCGGCGGTGGCGCGGGTTTCGATGTCGATCGATGACTTCCCGAGCAGGCGTGTCAACGCATTGAACTGGAACGTCTGCCTGTTCAGGACCGTGACGTTGTAGGCCTTGCCGGTCGGGCCATTGCTGCTTTCAATAATGTCGATGGTCGGCTGGCTGGCCGTCGAGGCTTCCGGCAAACCGGTCTTGGCCGCGGAGCCCGTACCGCCTTGATCGTTCGCGCCGGGACTGTCGACGTTGGAGCCGCCCGTCTGGGTCTTGAGGAAGGCCGCGGCTATTTCCTTTGCCTTGGCAATCGTTGGCGGATCCTTTGAAACCAGCGAAGAGGCCGCTGCAAGCGCTGCGGCATCCGCTGCGTCCTGCATCTGGTTCTTGGCCGTCATCATGCCGGCCATATCAACGGCGACGCCGCCAGCCGCCAATATCAATGGCGTTGCGAGTGCAGCCATCATGCCAAAATTGCCACCCCGGTCCTTGAGCATCGCTACGAAGGTCCGGCCTACCGTGTATCGTCTTCCCATCTTTGCACACCCCAAAGGAACACGTTGCAAGCTTGAGGGCATCAATAGCGTCGATGGCTTACGATATCGTTCCTGCAATCGCTGCAATTTTAACGGAATACAGGAAAACCAGTGCTTACAGCGGGTTCCGCTGCACACGCCCTGTTCGGAATCGGGAATGGGGTTGTATCAAATCGGATCAGGGCACCGGAATGACGTCGACGGCCTGTTTCGTCGTCTGGCTGCCGTAGCTCTTCAGGACCCCGATGACGGGGGCAACGTCGCCGTAGTCACGGCCATGACCGACGACGATATGGTCGGTTCCTGCAGGAATGTTGTTGGTCGGGTCCAGCTCGAGCCAGCCGCCCGTGGTGCCGCACCAGATCCGCACCCAGGCATGCATGGCGTCGGCACCCTCCAGGCGTTCCTTGCCGGGCGGAGGGATTGTCCGCAGGAAGCCGCTCACATAGCCGGCGGGGATGCCGAGACTCCTCAGCGCCACGATCATCACATGGGTGAAATCCTGACAGACGCCGCGTTTCAGCTTGAACGCCTCGCCCGGTGTCGTGTTCACCGTCGTTGCCTCGCCGTCATAGGTGAAATCGCGGTGGATGCGCTCGCACAGGGCGGTGGCGATCTGTCGGATCGTCATGGTGTCGGTGACGATTGATTGCGCGTAGGCCGCGATGTCCGGAACTTCCGGCAGGAGTGGGCTCGGCCCCGTGAAATGGTGCGGCGCTTCGGCGTCGACGGACCAGCAGGCGGAGAGCTCGGCCGGGAGACCATCGAGGCCTGGAGAAAAGTCGGCGGTCAGCGGCTGCGGTTCCACTTGGACCCGTGCCTGCATGCGGATCGTCAGATCGGCATGAGAAGAGCGGAACAGGATGGCCGTGAAAGGATTGGCGAAGAAATCGACGCTTTCCGCGCGCTCGGCCGGCGTTGGCTGGCAGCTCAACGACCCGACGATGAGCCGCTGTCGACCGGGAAGCGTTGCAGGCATCACCCGCACGAGGTGGCGACCGCCGGAGACCGGTACTTCGTAGTCATAGGTGATCTTCAGGCTGATATCGTAAAGCAATGGTTGCGCCCCTAGCCGAGATAGGTTCGCGCGAGCAGGTTGGACAGGCTTTCAAGGTCCTGCTCCAACCGATTGTAGACGCTGAGGTTCATGGCTTCCGGCGTCATCACGGCCAGGCCCGAATGCAGGCGCATTGCCTCGCGGTAGAAGGGGGACATCTGCCCATTGACGAAAGCGTTCGGCAACAGTTCGACCTCAGTCTTGATCTCGTTCAACTGGTAGAGAACCGAGCGCGGGTTGAGCGGGTCGAGTGCCAGCAGGTCGGTTACGGTCAATGCGGCGGTGCTGACATTGTAGCGCCTGCGGTGAGTCATCACGCTGTCGCCGATCTCAAGCAGCATGTCGTAGGCGCCGTCGGGTGCATCCGGGCCCGACATGTGCCCGAGCAGCCGCGTCATGTGCAGGCCGCGCTCGAGATAACGGCCGGCCGAAAGAAAACGCCAGCCGGTAAATCGATACATGTTTTCGTGCACGAGACCGGCAAAACCGGCGAGCTTGCGCAAGAGCACGGTCATCGCCCGTGTCGCGTCGTCGCCGGCCTGCACCGTCGCGTGGAACTTGCGCGCCGTCTGTGACAGATCGTTCAGCGCCAGCCAACCGTCCGGCGAAAACCGGTCGCGGATGTTTCCGGCGCTGAAAAGGGCGCTGGAAATGTTGGCAAGCAGGCTGTCGGGCACCGGCTGGCGGGTGTCGATGTCGAGGGCGGCGAGATAGTCGCTGACGTCCCTCAGGAGCGGCAGGTCGGGATCGGCGGTTTCGGCGAAACGTCCGTGCCAGGCGCGCAGGATGCGCAGTGCCCCCTCGGCACGTTCGATGTAGCGGCCGAGCCAGAAGAGATTGTCGGCCGCCCGGCTCGGCAGGCTTCCCGGCATGTTGCGGGTGAAACTCTCTTCGGCCGGAAGCAGCGTCGTGCGTTCGACCGGCCGTTCGCTGACGATCCAGACATCGGCGGCGGTGCCGCCCGCCTGCATTGCAATCGCGGCGACGTCGTCGCCGGAGCCGATACGGGCGAAACCGCCGGGCATGATCTGCCAGCCGTCACGGCTACGCGCTGCAAAGACGCGCAGGCTCATCGGGCGCGGCGTGAGCCGGCCGCGAACCCAGGCAGGCGTTGTCGAAAGCGTGACGACCTCCTGGCCGACGAGCTTGCCGCCTTCGGCGCCAAGCCAATCGGCGATCGATGCACGGGCTTCCTCGTCGAGCGTCGCGCCCAGTACCGACTGGCCGTTGTCGTCGAAAAAGGGGCGTGTGGCATAGGCCGGACCGATGACCATGCGATCGAGGTTGGCAGCAACCTGCTCACGCTCCGCCGGCTGCCCGCACCACCAGGTGGCGATCGAGGGCAGCTTCTGCTCTTCGCCGAGCAGGTGGCGGCAGATCGCGGGCAAGAAGGCGAGGAAGGCGCGTGTTTCGACGATGCCGGTCCCAAGCGCGTTGACGATCGAGACCGATCCGGCGCGAAGCGCCTCGACGATGCCGGGGGTGCCGATATGCGAAGATTGGTTGAGTTCGAGCGGGTCGGCAAAAGCGGCGTCGAGGCGGCGCCAGAGGACGCCGATGGGCTTGAGGCCGGCGACGGTTCGCACCATCACCCGGCCGCCGACGACCGTCAGATCCTCACCCTCGAGCAGCATGAAACCCAGGTAGCGGGCGATGTAGGCGTGCTCGAAATAGGTCTCGTTGGCGATGCCGGGCGAAAGCACGGCGATGCGATCATCCGGATGCAGCTTGCGGCTCTGAAGCGCGTCGCGGAATTCTCCGAAGAAACCCGCCAATCGATGGACATGGGTTTCCGCATAAAGATTGGAGAAGGCCCGTGTGGTCGCGACCCGGTTCTCCAGGGCGAAGCCGGCGCCGGAGGGCGCTTCGGTGCGGTCCGAAAGGACCCACCAGTTGCCGTCGGGACCGCGGCCGATCTCGAAGGAAACGAAATGCAGAAAGTGACCATCGGCCGGCTTCACGCCGACGAGCGGCCGCAGGAACTCGGGATTGGAGGCGACCAGCGCCGGCGGCAGCAGGCCTTCGCGCACCAGCCGGTTCTCGCCGTAGATATCGGCGACCACCTTCTCCAGAAGCTCGGCGCGCTGGACGAGCCCTTGCGAAACCGCCGCCCATTCCTTCTCGTCGATGAGGACCGGGATATGCGATAGCGGCCAGCTTCGGTCAGAGGCCTCCTTGGCCCCGTAGACACGATAGTACACACCGGCGTCGCGCAGATAGCGGTCGGCACGGGCAAAACGATTGGCGAGTTCCGTTTCGTCGAGCCGTCCCAGGGTCGCGAGCAGACGCTGCCAGACAGGGCGGACATTGCCCTCCCGGTCGAGCATCTCGTCGGCGATGTCAGGAAGGGCGCGGTAACCGAAGACCGGATCGTCCTCGGTGCCCGGATGGTTCGCGGCAGCTGTCTGCTTCTTCGCCATTTACGCTCCTGGCGGACGCCTGAGATCAAGCGTCATCGGGAATTCCATCGACGGGCTTTCCGGGCGAAGCGGGTAACCTCCGGGCGTGTGGCCCCAGGGCTCGAACCGCGACAGTCGCCGCGCTTCGGCCTCGTTGCCGTTGACCGGAAACGTGTCGTAGCTGCGCCCACCCGGATGGGCGACATGGTAGACACATCCGCCAATCGCCCGATTCGACCATGTATCATAGATATCGAATGTAAGGGGAGTGTTGACCGATAGCACCGGATGCAACCCCGAGGCCGGCTGCCAGGCCTTGTAGCGGACGCCGGCAACGGCCGAGCCGTTGGAGCCGGTGCGCGTCAACGGTACCGGCCGACCGTTGCAGGCGAGCGTGTAGCGCTCGGGGTTGGCCGTATCGAGCTTCACCTGGAGGCGCTCGACCGAGCTGTCGACATAGCGCACGGTGCCGCCGATCGCACCCTGCTCGCCCATCACATGCCAGGGTTCGAGCGCCTGGCGGATTTCGAGCTTGGCGTCGTGGTACTCGACCTCGCCGCAGAAGGGGAAGCGGAACTCGAGTTGGGCTTCGAACCATTCGGGCTTCAAGTCGAAGCCATGGGCCCTGAGGTCGGCGAGCACTTCGAGAAAATCCTGCCAGACGTGGTGCGGCAGCATGAAGCGGTCGTGCAGCGTCGTGCCCCAGCGTACAAAGCGGCCATCAACAGGGTGTTTCCAGAAGCGGGCGATGAGCGCCCGCACCAGCAATTGCTGTGCGAGCGACATGCGGGCGTTGGGTGGCATCTCGAAGCCACGGAACTCGACGAGGCCGAGACGGCCTGTGGGACCATCCGGTGAGAACAGCTTGTCGATGCAGATCTCGGCCCGGTGGGTGTTGCCGGTGACGTCGACGAGCAGGTTGCGGAACAACCGGTCGATCAGCCAGGGCAAGGGGGGCGGCGTCGCCGATCCCGGCATCGGCACCTGGGCGAGCGCGATTTCGAGCTCGTAAAGCTGGTCGTGTCGGGCCTCGTCGATGCGCGGCGCCTGCGATGTCGGACCGATGAAGAGACCCGAGAACAGATAGGAAAGCGACGGGTGCCGCTGCCAGTGCAGCACCATGCTTTTCAGAAGATCCGGGCGGCGCAGGAACGGGCTGTCGTTGGGATTGGCACCGCCGACGACCACATGGTTGCCGCCGCCGGTGCCGGTGTGACGTCCATCGATCATGAACTTGTCGGCGCCAAGCCGGCTCTGCCGCGCCTCCTCGTAAACCGCGGTGGTGATGTCGACGCAATCCTGCCAGCTGGCAGCCGGATGGATGTTGACCTCGATCACGCCGGGGTCCGGCGCGACGCGGATGACATTGATGCGCTCATCCTGCGGCGGCGCGTAGCCCTCGATGTGCACGGGCAGTCCAATCGCGGCTGCGGCGCGTTCCGCGGATGCGATCAGATCGAGATACTCCTCGATGCTGGCCATTGGCGGCATGAAGACGCAGAGCCTGCCGTCGCGCGGCTCGACGCTGATGGCGGTGCGCACCAGCCCTGCTATTTCGTCGCGTGGCTGCGCCTGCGGGGTCTCCGGTACTTCGGCGGCCTGAAAGCGGGAATGCTGCGGGCGGGCGCTGCTTTCGGCGAAGTCAGGCAGATCGTCCCGGGGAACGGTCGGATCGACCGGATGGATATAGGGATAGGCGGAGGGCGCGACATAGGGCAGGGCGCCGAGCGGCAGGCGGTAGCCGACGGGGCTGTCGCCGGGAACGAGGAAGATGCGACCGCGGCGCGTCTGCCATTTCTCGCTCATCCACCGCACACCGGTGGCACGCGCATTCCAGGCTTGCACAGGCAGCACGTAGCCGGTCGGCGTCGTCAGGCCGCGCTCGAAGACGCGAGCCATGCGGCTGCGCTCTTCGGGGTCCTTCAGCTTGGAATTGGAGGGATCGACGTTCTCAGGGAGGTTTGCCTCCTTCAGCAGCCAGTCGGCGGGGTCTTCGAAGGCCGGTTGGACCATCTCGGTCGGCACGCTCAATTCGCCTGCCATCAGATGCAACAGATGTTCGGCGTGCTTCTCGGTGACGTCATGGTGGCCGGTCTCCTCGGCGATGAGATCGGGGCGGCGCCAGATCGGCACACCGTCCTTGCGCCAGTAGAGCGAGAACGTCCAGCGCGGCAGGCTTTCGCCGGGGTACCATTTGCCCTGGCCATAGTGCAGGAAGCCACCGGGCGCGAAGCGCTCGCGCAGACGGCGGATCAAAGTGTCCGCCTTCTCGCGCTTGGTCGGGCCGACCGCTTCAGTGTTCCACTCCTCGGACTCGAAGTCGTCGATCGAGACGAAGGTCGGCTCGCCGCCCATCGTCAGGCGGATGTCATTTTCCTGGAGAACCCGGTCGACCTCTTCGCCGAGTGCATTCAGCGCCTCCCAGCTCTCGTCGGAGAACGGCTTGCTGATGCGCGGATGTTCGGCGACACGCGTCACCTTCATGTCGAAGGCGAAATCGGTGCGGGTATCGGGGTCGCCGAAGAAGCCGCCTGAGATCGGTGCGGCGTTGCGAAAATGCGGTGTGGCGGCCAGCGGAATATGGCTTTCGCCGGTCAACAGGCCCGAGGTCGGATCGAGCCCGACCCAGCCGGCACCCGGCAAGTAAACCTCGGCCCAGGCGTGCAGGTCGGTAAAGTCGTGGTCGGTGCCCGACGGGCCGTCGAGCGCCTTGAGGTCGGGCGTGAGCTGAATGAGATAGCCGGAAACGAAACGGGCGGCGAAACCGAGATTGCGCAGGATCTGTACCAGCAGCCAGCTCGAATCGCGACAGGAACCCCGGGCCGACGTCAGTGTGTTCTCCGGCGTCTGTACACCCGGCTCCATGCGGATCACATAGCCGATCTCGTTTTGCAGGCGCGCGTTGAGGCCAACGACCATGTCGATGGTGCGTTGCCGCGAGCGGTCGACGGTCGCTATGAAGGCGCTCAGTGCCGGGCCGACCGGTTCCGGCGTCATGTAGATCTTGAGGTCGTCTCCGAGGTCTTCGGGGTAGGGGAAGGGCCAGTGTTCGGCTTCCTCTTCAACGAAGAAGTCGAAGGGATTGTAGACTGTCATGTCGGCGACGAGGTCGACCTCGATCTTCAGTTCGCTGACCGGATCGGGAAAGACGAAGCGGGCAAGGTAGTTGCCGTAGGGGTCCTGCTGCAGATTGACGAAGTGGTTGGCGGGCGAAACCTTCAGCGAGTGGCTGATGACCTTGGTCTTGGAATGGGCCGCCGGCTTCAGCCGGATGATCTGTGGCGACAGTCTTACGGGACGGTCATAGGTATAGTGGGTCAGGTGATAGATACTGGCCTTGATCGACATGCCTGATTTGATCCCCTTCGTGGCGGGTCTGGCGCCCCCCATCGCCACGAATTTTGTGCAATGCAAATCGAGAATGCAAGCGCGAAAGCGTGCCGGGAAAATCAAGGCGGCGCAACGCTTTCGCACGCCGGTGTGGGGCGTGCGAAAGCGGTTGCCTGACAGTTAGACGAGCGGCGGATTGATGCGAGCGAACCCTTCCTGGCGATAATAGGGGAAGTAGGGATAGGCGGGGGTCGTCTTGCTCGCTTCGTCGAGGCGGGCGATCTGTTCCGGCGACAGCGACCAGCCGACCGCGCCGAGGTTCTGGCGGAGCTGCTCTTCGTTGCGGGCGCCGATGATGACGCTCGAGACCGTCGGGCGCTGCAAGAGCCAGTTGATGGCGATCTGCGGGATCGTCTTGCCGGTTTCCTCGGTCAGTTGATCGAGCACGTCGACGACGTCGTAAAGCTTCTCGTCGTCGACCGGCGGGCCGAAGGCGGCTGTGTCGTGCAGGCGGCTGCCTTCGGGCCACGGCTGGCCGCGGCGGATCTTGCCGGTGAGACGCCCCCAGCCGAGCGGGCTCCAGACGAGTGCGCCGACGCCCTGGTCGGCACCAAGCGGCATCAGCTCCCACTCGTAGTCGCGACCAACAAGCGAATAGTAGACCTGGTGGGCGACATGGCGCACGAGGCCGTGTTTCTCCGAAACCGCCAGCGATTTCATCAACTGCCAGCCGGCGAAGTTGGAGGCCCCGACGTAGCGCAGCTTGCCGGCGGTGACGAGATCGTCGAGCGTCGAGAGCGTTTCCTCGACCGGTGTGCCGGCGTCGAAGGCGTGTAGTTGCAGGAGGTCGATATAGTCGGTGCCGAGCCGCTTCAAGGCATCGTCGACGCCCTTGACGAGACGTGTACGAGACGTGCCGGCGTCATTCGGTCCGTCGCCCATCGGCAACGCCATCTTGGTCGAGAGGAGCGCGGCGTCGCGCCGTCCCTTGATCGCCGCACCGAGCACGCTCTCGGAAGCACCGTCGGAATAGACGTCGGCCGTGTCGAAGAGGTTGACGCCGGCTTCCAGCGAAATGTCGATCATGCGTCGTGCTTCGGCCGCGTCGCTATTGCCCCAGGCGCTGAACAGCGGTCCCTTGCCGCCGAAGGTTCCAGCACCGAAGCTCAAGGCCGGCACTTTCAGTCCCGATGATCCAAGCCGTCTATATTCCATGTCGTAGAGCTCCTCGTTGGCTTTGCCTGTTCAGCGACACTTGTTGTCAGTGCGTCGCTTCAAGGAGGAAGGTGGTGTTGGGAGCATTTGAGATGTAGACCGCATCAAGGAACATCATTTGTGAGTTGAAGTCACATGTCGCGTTTGACGATCAATCGTTCGGGGGAGATGGCGGTTTTTGCCAAGGTGGTGGAGCTTGGCGGCTTTTCGGCTGCGGCGAAGGTCTGCTGCATGACGCCCTCGGCCGTCAGCAAGCTCGTCCAGCGGTTGGAAGAGAGATTGGGCGTCCGGCTCGTCAACCGGTCGACGCGGCGACTGCAACTGACGGCGGAAGGCTGCGCCTTCTACGAACGGGTCGTGCGCATCCTCACCGATATCGACGAGGCGGAACGCTCGGCGGGTGCCGGCGAAACGCCGGAGGGCCGCGTGCGGCTCAATGTCAGCGCTTCCTACGCGACGCATGCGCTGATGCCGGTGCTGCCGGAATTCCTGGCGGAATTTCCCTCGGTCTCCCTCGACATCCTGCAGACGGACGCCGTCGTCGATCTGATGGCGGAGCGGGTCGATATTGCCGTGCGCGCCGGTCCGCTCAAGACATCGAGCCTGATCGCACGCAAACTCGGCACCACGTCGATGACGATCGTCGGGGCTCCAGCCTATCTCGATCGCTTCGGAATGCCCCAGACCATCGAGGATATCGAGGCGCACAACCGGCTGAGCCATAGCTACGCGCGGGCGATCGATGGTTGGCCGTTGCTTTCGAATGCGGAACAGATCGCCCTGCCGCCGACCGAACGGGTGCGGGTCAGCGATGGCGAGGGCCTGCGCCAACTTGCCCTTGCCGGCGTCGGCCTCGTCCGGCTTCCGACCTTCACAGTCAGGGAGGATATCCGCGCCGGCCGGCTGCTGCCGCTGGTCGAGCATCTCAATCCCGGTGACGCCGAAACATTCCACGCCGTGTTTCTCGGCCAAGGCGGAGCCTTGCCGTCGCGCGTGCGGGTCCTGCTCGATTTTCTGGCTACGCGCGCGCGGATTTCGTCTTCGTGAAGTGGGAAAGGCTGGCCTCGGCCGGCTGGCCGCAGACGCGGTTGCGACCTTCGGACTTGGCACGATAGAGCTCCGTGTCGGCGCTCTCGATCAGGTGCCTCCAGCCGCCATTCGCCGTGCGGCCCTCCGCCACACCGAAGCTGGCGGTGACGTTCAGTTCCTGCCCGTCGGCAACGACGATCGGCTCGCGCGCAAGATTGGCCCGTATCCGCTCCGCCAGCGCAAGGGCCGACTCGATGCTGTCGCCGGGGGTGATGATCGCGAACTCCTCGCCGCCGAAACGGGCGACCAGATCAGTGTTGCGCACGGAGTTGCGGATGATGCGGGCCGTTTCCTTGAGCACGATGTCGCCGACGAGGTGGCCGTGGGTGTCGTTGATCTGCTTGAAGTGGTCGATGTCCATCAGGATCAGACAGGCATCCTGGTTGCTGTCGGCCGTGTCTTGCGCTCCGCCGATGAGTTCGAGGGCGCGGCGGTTGAGCAGGCCGGTCAGTTCATCGGTTTCCGCCTGGCGTTCGAGGTGCTGCATCAGCAGCATGCGTTCGTCGAGGCGCTTGCGCAGCACGTCGATCGCATCGAACAGGCGCCCCATCTCGCCTTCGCCGCCCTTGCCCTGAAGGCGGGCGATCGGCCGGTCATTGGCGAGCTCGATGATGCTGTGGCGGGCGATCAGCAACGGCTCGAAGACGAGCGAACGGGCGCGGCGCATCAGGACCAGCAGCACCAGGAACAGGGCAAAGGTCGCGAGGCTGGCAACGGCCAGCTTGACCGAGGCCCGTGTCTTGTTTGCCGCAAGCCGCTCGACGGTTGCATCCATGAAGGCGCGGCGCAGATCCTCGAGTGGCTTCATCTTCGGGACGAAGCGGTCGGTCAGCTGCTCGGCAGTCATCGGGTAGGCGCCCGATTTCTTGCCGATGGCAACGATGCCGTCGATGATCGCAAATCCTTCGCCGAAGAAATCGTGGTCGATCCTGGCGAGATCCGCGATGTTGGCCGGTTTCAGGCCGGGAAGGGCGCCGGGCTTGCCGACGATGGACCAGATTTCCTGCAGCCTGCCGCGGGTGCGCTCGCTGTCGGCGATGTTCTTCGCCGCAAGCGGCTGGCCGACGGCAACCGGAGCCATGACCTGCGAGCCGAGGCGGCCGCCATCCTCGCGCAGATTGCTGAGCATCTGTGCGGCAAGCGCGATGCCGGCGAGGTTCGGGTCGGTGTTGGTCAAGCGTTGAATGTTCCAGTCGATGGCCGGGCGAAGTGCGTCGATGACGCCGAACATCGCCTCGATCGTCGCCTGGATTTCCGTCAGGTCCCGTTGTTCGGGCGGAAGCGCGGCAATGCGGTCGATTTCGGCGCGTGCCAGCATCAGGCGGCGGCGAACCTCGACGAGTATGGGCGAGAGGGCGCCGGCAGGCTCAGAACGGCTGGCATTGTTGATGTCTTGGGTCAGCGTGGTGAGTGCTTCGTCGCTGCGGGCGCGAAACTCAGCCAGCCGGGCCTGGACCGGCGAGCCGGGCGCCACGCCGATTCCGAGCACGCCATTGGACGGGCCACGTTCGGCCGAGAGGTAATTTGCGGCGTCGAGCACCCGGCAGAAGGCCATGACCTCGGTTAGGTTGCGGCGGGCGATGACGAAGTCGCTATAGGATGCGGCTATGATTTCGGTGGCGAGCACGCCGGTACAGGCAACGACGATGGCGAGGAGCCATTGGAGCTTGCGACGCAGCGCCTTCGCCGCGCGCGCTTCTGCAACGCCCGTTTTCGGGGGCGTATAGCTGCCGCCATTGTTCTTCATGTACGCGAAGTTGCTCCACTCATGTCGCCGCTCATCGCTTTGGCTGTCGCGACAATTCTTGTCGGGTGACAAGAAACCCATTCGAAATCAGTGTGCTCGTTGCCCCTGTTATCGTATAAGGTGTTAAATAAGCTTGAAATACCCTGAAATACTAGGGGCCGCGCCGCAACCGAGGGATGCGCGTGGTGCAGAGCAGAGGCGCGCGCTCCGTCAACGCTTTGCGCCCCGCGGATCGAAAAAGGCCCGCCTCCGGATGGGAGGCAGGCCTCGTCTCATGCGAGCGTCGATGGCGCGCGCTTCAGCGTTTCGGTGCGACCAAAGCAAAAAGGGCGCCTTGCGGGTCGAGCGCCTGAACGATCCAGGCGCCGCCGGGCACTTCCATCGGCTCGAGCACGACCTTGCCACCGCCGGCCTTGATGCGCTCGATCGACGCGTCGAGTGCGGGCACGTTGATGTAGTAGAGCCAGTAAGGTGCGGGTACTTCCTTCGGCTTGGTCATCATTCCGCCGATCGGCGCGCCGCCATGGGCAAAGATCTGGTAGATGCCCATGTCGCCCATGTCCATGCCGTGGTCCTTGGTCCAGCCGAAGAGCTCGGCGTAGAATGGGAAGGCGGTGTCAAGGTCGCCGGACGCAAGCTCATGCCAACCGACGAGACCGGGTGCCATCGGATCGGTGACCGGCGGCGGATCGCCCGTTCCCTTGAAGATCGAAAACACGGCGCCGTGCGGGTCGGTCACGACGGCAAAACGCCCAATGCCGGGGATATCGTCCGGCGCCCGGTGAACCTTGCCGCCCTTGGCAGCGATCTTGGCGGCGGTCGCGTCGACATCATCGACGCCGATATATCCGAGCCAGGCGGGCGGCACCTTCATTTCGAGCGCGCCTTCCGGCATCGTCATCAGTCCGGCAACCGGGATCTCGCCCACGTTGAACAGCGTATAGCTGATGCCGGGCATACCGGAATCGCGGGCATCCCAGCCGACCACGTCCTTGTAGAACGTCTCGGCCGCGGCCATGTCCGTCGTCATCAGTTCATACCAAACGAATTTGCCGTGATCTGCCATCGCCTTCCTCCAGTTTGCTTGGGCGGCGCCTGTCGCGCCGCTTGGTTGCATGTTCGAATGAGCCCCTTTCGGATCGAGCAGGCGGACTGCGGCCGATAATCGAACGCAGATCGTCGCCCGTTCAATCCCGGCGCAGGTATTCCGCCGTCATCATGTCTTTCCAGCTTCCGTCCGGTGCCTGCATCTGCGCCTTCAGCAGGCGCCGGGATTGATCGATGAGCGTGATGACGTCCCGGTAGCGTGCAGTCTTGCCCGGGTTTTCGAAATCCGGTCCGTCGCAGTAGAGCGACAGGGACGTGCCTTCCGCATTCAACTCGCCGTCATAGACCCACATGTGGGTCAGCATGGAACCGACCCAGGTGCCGATGTAGCGTTTCGTTTCGGGATCGTAGCCGAGCGTCATCAGCGTTTCGCCGAAGCTGCCGCCCGGCATCGTTCCCTTGCCTTCAGAGACGATCCAGAGACCCTGAAGCGAGCGAACGTGCTCAGTCCAGGGGCCGCTGCCGTCGGGCTCGCCGTCGGCTCCAGCCGTGCGTACCTGCCAGTCGCCCAGCAGTTGCTCGAGCCAGCGGTGCGCTTCCTCCGGTTCTGCTCTCACGGCATTTCCTTCTTGGTCCGGGCGCAGGTCATCGACCCGGCCAGCGAGCGTTCTGAAAACGATCTCGCAGGCGAAAGGTTCCGCCTGCGACGACGCGGCCGGTCAGCCTGCCTTGCGTCCGGGTTCCCGGTCGTATTCGTCGTGGCGACGGACGAAGCTCATCGTCCGGTCTTCGTTACGGCCCTTCGGCGCGCGGTCGAGCAGCATCAGCGTGCCGACCAGTTCCTCGAGACCGCGGGCATAGGACGAATAGGTGTGAAAGATCGTGCCGTCCTCGTCCTTCTGGAAGGCACTCAGTCCCGGCAGTTCCTCATGCGCGTTGGCGCTTTCGGTCTCGGTGAAATTGTAGGCAACCTTGCCGCTTGCCAGTTCGTCCGGAGAAAAGGCGACGTGGAAATCACGATTGAAGCCATTGCCCTCGGCCGAGACCCACGGGAAGTGCCAGTCCATGCGCTTCCTATAGGCTTCGATCTTCGCAAGCGGTGCGTTCGATGCGGCAATCAGCGTCACGTCGTGGTGGTTGAGGTGCGGCAGCATGCCGGCGAAATGATCGACCAGGAACGAGCAGCCAGGGCAACCGGCCTCCCAGCTGGGGCCGAACATGAAATGGTAGACGATGAGCTGGCTGCGGTCGTCGAAAAGCTCGGACAGTGACTTGCGCCCGCTTGCGGTGTCGAAGACGTAGGTCTTGTCCATCTTCACCCAGGGCAGGGCCAGCCGGGCGGCGTTGACCCTGTCGCGTGCGTGCGTGTGTTCCTTTTCCAGCGCCAGCAGGTCTTTGCGCGCTTTCAACCACTCCTGAGGCGATACGACTGCCTGGTCCTGTCTCATGCCCGTTCCTCCTTCCAACGTTGCACTTGACTATTTACGTTGATATCAACATTAATCAGGCATGTCAAAGATGCCTTCGATCCCGTTCGAGACCACCTTGCATGTGAGGGATACCTGCCTCTGCCTGCATGTGCAGCGCGCCGCGCGCGCCATTGCCCGGCGGTTCGACGAGGCGCTACGCCCCTTCGACATCACCAACGGGCAGTTCTCGCTGCTGATGTCGCTCAACCGTCCGGAGCCGCCGAACATGGGTTCGGTGGCGTCGCTGCTCGCGATGGATCGGACGACGCTGACGGCAGCGCTCAAGCCGCTGGAGCGGCGTGGCTTGATCGAGAGCTTTCCCGATCCGGAGGACCGGCGGTCGCGGCGGCTGCGGCTGACACAGGAAGGTGAAGCGCTGCTGTTGCGCGCGCTACCGATCTGGAAGGCGTTGCATGCGGCGCTCGATCCGGTACTTGGCGACGGTGGGCCGGACCGCCTGCGCGCGGACCTCCTGACGCTGGCCTGAGCCGTCTCGGCTCAGGAGGCCGGGTCTTCAGGCGAAGAACGTTCCTTGAACACCTCAATGATCTCCGCGATCAGGGCCGAGGCCTGCCGCAGGCGCCTTTCACCCAACTCGGCACCAAGCCTGTCGGCCCAGGCGGCCTGCCGCTCCTTGATCTCGTCAAGCGCCGTTTCCCCCGTCGCCGTGAGCACCATGAGCTTTGCTCTTTGGTGGGTCGGATTGTCCCTGTAGTCGATCAGGCCTTCCGCCTCCAAAAGGTCGGCGATGCGCTGCACGCCCTGGCGCGCGAGGCCAAGCGCGCGGGCCGCATCGGCGACCGACATGGGGGCGTGGTTTGCCGCGGCCAGCACCTGCCAGCGGGCGCTGGTCTGCCCGGAGGGTTTGGCGAGCGCGTCGCCGGCGTGTGTCAGTGGACCGGCAAGCCGCAGCACCGATATCGCGAACTCCGCAAAGGCGTCTCCGGCGGGCGTCCGATCAGGGTCTTTCATGTTGACAGCACCATCGTTGTGTGGATGTTTATATGACACCATGTTGTCATAATGTGATCCCTTCAGCAAGGGAGAAGAGGGCATGGCGAGAAGGACTTACAGGGGCGGTTGCCATTGTAGCAAGGTGCGATACGAGGCGACGTTCGGCCGGAACGACGCGATGCAATTGCTCGTTCTGTACGAAGACCCGCTATTGGGGCGGGCAGGTCCAGCCGGAGGATTTTCGCCTCCTGTCACCGGAAGATGCGGTTGGGCTCTATCAGTTCGGCTCCAAGGTCGGAAGCCACCATTTCTGCCCCGCCTGCGGCGTCGCCTCCTATAGTCATGGTTATGTTGAGGAGCTCGGCGGCGCCTATTGCAGCATCAATGTCGCCACGCTGGACGACGTCGAACCGTCCGTCCTTGCAGAGGTGTCGGTGCAATATCTGGATGGCCGGAACGACCGATGGGATGAAACGCCGGCCGAGGTTCGTCATCTCTGACTTGCGTGCCGGAAACTTGCTTGTTATTGACAATATGTTGTCAACATGGCACATGGTCTGCATGAACTTCACCTGGCACAGTGTTGCCAGCCGGGTGGGCGGCAAAAGGGCCTGTCTGGCCCGCCAAGCAGGAGCGACGGCTATGAAACTGACCTACAAAGGAAGCTGCCATTGCGGAAACATCCGCTACGAGGCCGATATCGACCTCGACGCGGGCACCGGCAAGTGCAACTGCTCGATCTGCTGGAAGCGGCGCTACTGGGGCGTGGTCGTCAAGCCTGATGATTTTCGCCTGCAGTGCGATGAGGCCAACATCGCCGACTATCAATTCGCCAGTAAAAGCGCGCATCACCGCTTCTGTAAGACCTGCGGCATTGCCGCTTTCGGTCATGGCTACATCGAGGAAATCGGCGGCGCCTACTACTCCGTCAACCTTGCCTGCCTCGACGATCTCGATCCAGCGGTGCTCGCCGAGGCGCCGGTGCAATACATGGACGGACGCAACAACAACTGGTTCCATGCGCCCGCCGAGACGCGTCACCTCTGACGCCTGGAGACGGCTGGGCGTTCACATCCTGCGAAATTCGAGGTGGTAGGTGACTTCTTCGCCGGTCCTCGGGTCGATGGCCGGTGCGCCGTAGATCACCAGCTTGTCGCCCTCCACGACGAAGGGTCGGATCAGCTCTGACATGCCCCAGGCCGGGTTCCAGCTCGCATCCAGGTGGTGGATGATCCGGCCGTCTTCGAGCCTGTAGCTTCCGGCATAGGCAAGCATCGTATCGAAGAGCGCTGCCTTCTCGTCGTCCGTCGGCACGGCGCCCTTCAGTTTCGGGCGATCGCGCTTCACCACGACGGCGGTGACCCGGCCATCCCCGTCATAGGAGAGATAGCCGATCGGATCGGCGCCCATCGCATCGCTGGTTTCGCCTGTCGCGACAACCTCGCGTTTCCAGGAGAGCATCTTCCACGTGCCGAGCAGTTCGGATGTGTTTGCCATGACCCGCCTCTTAATCTTAGGGTGGTCTAAAATACCAGATGCACCTCATCCGGCAAAGAAGGCAGCGGTGCTGAACGCGGCCATACGACCGCAAAATCCGGCCAAGAAAAAAGGCTCCCGGATCCCGGGAGCCTTTCTTCGTCGTTATCTGCAGGCGGCTCAGTGCTCGCCGAGGTCGCGCACTGCGCCGCGGTCGGCGGAGGTGGCGAAAGCCGCATAGGCCTTGAGCGCGGTCGTCACCTTGCGCTTGCGCTGCTCGGCCGGCTTCCAGCCCTTGGCGTCCTGTTCGGCGCGGCGGTTTGCAAGTTCTGCCTCGTCGACACGCAGGCTGATCGTGCGGTTCGGGATGTCGATGTCGATCATGTCGCCTTCGCGCACCAGGCCGATCGTGCCGCCATTGGCCGCTTCCGGCGAGACGTGGCCGATCGATAGACCCGAGGTGCCGCCGGAGAAGCGGCCGTCGGTGATCAGCGCGCAGGCCTTGCCGAGGCCCTTCGACTTCAGGTAGCTCGTCGGATAGAGCATTTCCTGCATGCCAGGGCCGCCCTTCGGGCCTTCATAGCGGATCACGACGACGTCGCCGGCCTTGATCTCGTTGGCAAGGATCGCCTTGACCGATGCGTCCTGGCTTTCAAAGACGCGGGCCGGACCGGAGAACTTCAGGATGCTTTCGTCGACGCCCGCCGTCTTTACGATGCAGCCGTCGATCGCGATGTTACCCTTGAGGACGGCGAGGCCGCCGTCCTTGGAGAAGGGGTGTTGGACCGAACGGATGACGCCCTTTTCACGGTCGGTGTCGAGCTCGTCCCAGCGGGCTTCCTGGCTGAAGGCGACCTGGGTCGGGATGCCACCCGGCGCCGCGCGGAAGAAGTTGCGAACCGTTTCGCTCGAGGTGCGGGTGATGTCCCAGCGGTCGATCGCGTCGCCGATCGTCGCGCTGTGCACAGTCGGGCAATCGCGGTTGATGAGGCCGCCCTTCTCGAGTTCGCCGAGGATCGACATGATGCCGCCGGCGCGGTGTACGTCTTCCATGTGCACGTCGCTTTTCGCCGGAGCGACCTTCGACAGGCAGGGAACCTTGCGCGACAGGTGGTCGATGTCGGCCATGGTGAAATCGACCTCGCCCTCATGGGCGGCGGCCAGAATGTGCAGAACGGTGTTGGTCGAGCCGCCCATGGCGATGTCGAGGGCCATGGCGTTTTCGAAGGCCTTCTTGGAGGCGACGTTGCGCGGCAGGATGTTCTCGTCCTCCTGCTCGTAGTAGCGGCGGGCGAGATCGACGACTAGGTGGCCCGCTTCGACGAACAGGCGCTTGCGGTCGGCGTGGGTGGCGAGCGTCGAGCCGTTGCCGGGCAGCGACAGGCCAAGCGCCTCGGTCAGACAGTTCATCGAGTTGGCGGTGAACATGCCGGAGCAGGAGCCGCAGGTCGGGCAGGCGGAGCGCTCGATGACCTTGACGTCCTCGTCCGACACGTTGTCGTCGGCGGCGGCGACCATGGCGTCGACCAGGTCGAGCGCATGCGTCTTGCCGTGCAGCACGACCTTGCCGGCTTCCATCGGGCCGCCGGAAACGAAGACGGCGGGGATGTTGAGGCGGAGCGCCGCCATCAGCATGCCGGGCGTGATCTTGTCACAGTTGGAGATGCAGACCATGGCGTCGGCGCAGTGCGCATTGACCATGTACTCGACGGAGTCCGCGATGATCTCGCGCGACGGCAGCGAATAGAGCATGCCGTCGTGACCCATCGCGATGCCGTCGTCGACGGCGATGGTGTTGAATTCCTTGGCGACGCCGCCGGCTGCCTCGATCTCGCGGGCAACGAGCTGGCCGAGATCCTTGAGGTGCACGTGGCCCGGCACGAACTGGGTGAACGAATTCACCACCGCAATAATCGGCTTGCCAAAATCGCTGTCCTTCATGCCCGTCGCGCGCCAGAGGCCGCGGGCACCGGCCATGTTGCGGCCGTGGGTGGTGGTACGTGAGCGATAGGCAGGCATGGCATGTTCCTTCACGGACAGGGGGTATTGCACGGATATGGCGATCCGGATCGCCACCGAAGGGGCTACCTAGCGCAAAATTGCGTGCGCGTCATCTTTTGCGTCAGATTATTTCGACGCCGTGCGCGCGGATTTCGGCCCGGTCCACCAACCTTCAAACGCAAATCTAGCCGGGCTCTGACGGCTTGGACAGCCGCAATCGGCGCGCTTTACGGAAATCTTATGCCGGCTGCTTGAAGTCGGAATCGAATCCCGACGCCTGACGGGGCTAGCCTCTCTCCATCGAACACGGATGAGTGCCATGTCTCTTCATGATTTCCGCTTCCGCCGTCATCTCCCAATCCTACCGCCGCAGGCTCCGCGAGAGCAACCCGATGCCACCGAGCCGCATCCGGATGAACTGGAAGCGCTGCTGCTGCGGCTGACCGCCGTTCGCCGCCTGCGCGAGCATCAGGTCTGGGAGGCGGTTCGGGTCATCCGGGAGCTTCCGGAGCTTGCCGCCGGCGCGTGGCCATCGCCTCGGTTCCGCGAACTGATGGCGGCCGATGCCCTGGTCGACGCGGTCATTCACCTGACTTCGACCACCGAGGCAAAACTCTGCCTGCGCAGCCTCAGTCATGAACTGGGGATCTGGACCTGTGTGCTGCGCTATCAGCCGCCAGGTTCCGGCCGGGTCACCTACAAGGCACGCCATGTCGATCCGGCGGCGGCCATTCTCGGCGCCTTGTTACGCTCCTGCCGCGGCCACCAGCTTGCCATCGCAGCTACCGATCGCGGCCAGTTTCCCACCTGGAGGATATTTCCATGAGCATGCATTCGCTGCGCCTCGAAGGGGCGATCACGGCGCTCGTCACGCCGTTTCGCGACGGCAAGGTCGATGTCGTCGGCCTGATGTCGCTGGTCGAATGGCAGATTCGCCACGGCATTTCCGGCATCGTTGCCTGCGGCACCACCGGTGAGGCGCCGACGCTGTCGCGCGCCGAACGGGCATTGGTGATCGAGCGCTGCGTCGAGGTCGCCGAGCGCAAAATCCCCGTTATCGTCGGCACCGGCACCAACAGCACCGAGACGACGATCGCCCTGACAGCCGAAGCCAAGGCGCTCGGCGCGGATGCGGCGCTCGTGGTCGCGCCCTATTACAGCAAACCGTCGCAGGAGGGGCTTTATCGGCACTTCGAGGCGATCGTCGGTGCTGTCGACCTGCCTGTCATTCTCTACAATGTCCCTTCGCGCACAGGTGTCGATCTTGCGCCGCGCACGCTTGAGCGGCTGGCGGAGCTTCCAGGCATCGTCGGCATCAAGGATGCGACCGGCGACATCGGTCGGCTTCTTTCGATGCCGGCTGCGCTGAAGAACCGCCTTCACCCGTTTTCCGGCCATGACCAGACGGCGCTGCCCTTCAATCTGTGCGGCGGACACGGCACCATATCGGTGGCATCCAATGTCGTGCCGCGGCTGGTCGTGGCGATGCATCAGGCGATTGCGAGCGGCAATGTCGGGGCGGCGATTGCCATCCATGAGCGGCTGAGGCCGTTGCTGGTGGCGCTGGAGCGCGAGACCAATCCGGGACCGGTCAAATATGCGCTGCACCTGGCGCGCGCCCTCAGCCCCGAACTGCGCCTGCCGTTGACGCCGGTTGCGCCGGAAACGGCGGCCGAGATCCGCGCGGCCCTCGAACCGCTGAGCGAACCGCCCGCTTCCCATGTCGGCGGCGACCTCCGCTTCGCGCTCGCGAGCTGAGTTCCCATCATCCCGAGCAAATTCCGGTCCAGCCTCGTCTTTCGCCCCGCGGAGTTTTGTTCCAGGGCGTGCGCGTGGCCGGTCTCTCGTCCACCAGGAGACAAATCATGTCACGCCTTCCGCATCTTGCCGCCCGCGCCGAGCTGAACCGACGCGCCCATGGCAACGAAAAAATCGAGAACCGCCGCAATGACAGCGCGGTTCGCGACGCCTTTCTCGGCATCGGCATCCGGCTCGGTGTCGTTCTCGGACTCGCCTATGGCATCCAGGCGATCATCCCGTGGCTTGCCGGTTAAGTCTTCTTTCTCATCAACGAGGATCATCCCATCATGGGCAATACGCAGCAGATCCGGCGCGGCTTTCTCGCGCGTGCGCGTTTCGTTGTCGGTCGCGACCGGCACGGCTGGTGGGTCGTTTCCGACCGCAAGGGCGTCGTCGGCGGCCTCTTCACCAATGAGACCGCGGCGATCCACTTCGCCGTCGAGGCCAGCGACCGGCACCCGGAAGAGGTGTGCCGCGCGCCGGAGGGGGCGGCTATCGATCTCGACACGTTTTCACGCTCGCCAAAGGCGCGCCGGAACCATTCCTGACGGTGTGGCGGGCTCGTCGGCAAGTTTCGACCGATCGGTCGGGAGACCGCCGTCGAATGCGCCGCTTGCCAGTGTCATGGGGCGGGCCGCATCCGTGGTCCGCGTTCTGGATTGGCTGTTGCTTGCAAAGCCGCGGACGCAGGTTCATTCTTGCCAAGCCACATGCCTCGGCCGGTCCGGCATCTGCCATGCCAACCGGGGCTCTTCGAAGGTTCGTCGTCGATGAACTGCCACGAGTGCGGTTGCGAGATCCAAGACGGGTTCGCGTTTTGCCCGAACTGCGGCACCAAGCAGCATGGCCCATGCCCCGGTTGCGGCGCACTTTGCCCGCCACACTTCTCGTTTTGCCCCACCTGCGGCACCCGGCTCGCAGCCCCAGCTTCCATCAAGCCGACGGCTTCGCGACCGACGGTAGCCGAAACGCCTCAGGTAAGATCGGGTGGCGAGGGGCCGTCGCCGGACGAGGATGCGGGCGCCGACCGCCGCACGGCCACCATTCTCTTTGCCGACCTTTGCGGCTTTACCGGTCTCGGTGAGCAGGTGGATCCGGAAGTCCTCAGGGCTTTCCAGAACGAGCTCTTTGAAGAACTGACCGAAGCGGTCGAGGCCTACGGTGGCTACGTCGACAAATTCATCGGCGACGCCTTGCTTGCCCTCTTCGGCGCGCCGGTTGCGCACGAAGACGATTCCGAGAGGGCGCTTCGGGCCGCGCTCGACATGGCCGGCCGGGCAAGACGGGTCGGCGAACGCTGGCAGTCGCGGATCGGCGAGCCGCTGAACCTTCATATCGGGCTCAACACCGGGACCGTCGTGGCCGGGCATCTGGGGGCTGGCGACGGCAAGGCCTATTCGGTGACCGGTGACGCGGTCAACACGGCGCAGCGGCTGCAGTCGCTCGCAGGGCCTGGGGAGATCCTCGTCGGGCCGGTGACCTATCGGTTGACCTGCCACGCCTTTGCCTATGAGGCGCTTGGCGCGATGACGCTGCGCGGCAAGGCAGGCAGCGTCGAAGTCTTCAGGCTGATGCAGTCTCTGGAGGCGCCGCGCACGGCTCGGGGTCTCGAGGCGCTAGGACTGGGCGCGCCGCTGATCGGGCGTGAGGCGGAGATGAAGCGCCTCATTGATTGCCTCGAGCTTGCCTGCGGCGGGACGGCGCAACTCGTGCGCCTGACCGGAGAGGCAGGGCTCGGAAAGTCGCGGCTGGCCAGCGAATTCGTTGAACGCGTAACCGGGGATCCGCGATTTTCGAACGTCGTCGTTCGCCGCGCCGGTAGTTCTTCGCTCGGTGAGCCGTCCTATGGCGTTCTTGCGGCGGTGTTGCGCGGTGCCTACGGGATTTCGATGGGCGACAGCCTGCAGCGGACGACAGAGCTGCTTGCGGCTGGATTGGCCGACATCGGTTTCGCTCAAGACAAGCTCGAACAACTCGTGCCCCTGTTCCTGCGGATCCTTGGCATGGATTCCCGGGATGAGCTGTTGCGCCACGTCGAGCCGGAACAGATGCGCCGGCAGCTTTTTGCAGCAGTGAGAGCGATTTTCGAGCGGCGCCTGTCACGAACCCCCTTGCTGCTCGTGATCGAGGACCTGCACTGGGCCGATGCTGCCTCGCTCGAGGCCTTGTCTTTCGTTCTCGAGCGGACGGAAGGCCGCCCGTTGATGCTCTTGACCACCCAGCGGCCTGACGCCGATGCCGATCGGCTGAAGCCCGGCCGTACAAGCTTGACCGCGCTGCGGCTCGCACCGCTTTCAGAAGCCGACAGGCGACGACTGCTTGCGGCCTTCTTCGGTGGAGACGGCTTGCCCCAGGCGCTCGCCGCGCGGATTTTGGCACGGGCCGGAGGCAATCCCCTGTTCATCGAGGAAATCGTGCGCGGCTTGATCGACGTTTCCGCCATGCAGCAGATTGGCTCGGTCTGGCGGATGGTGGATCGCGAGGCGGCCGCCGACATACCGGTCACCATCGAGGCGATGCTGCTCGGCCGCGTCGATCGGCTGCCGCCGGACGCCCGCCGATTGCTGCATCACGCTGCGATGATCGGGCCGCGCTTCGATGCGGATCTGCTGCAGGTGGTTTCGGGGCGGACGCCGGTGGACGCGCTTCTCGATCTGCTTTGCGACACGGAGATCATCGAAGAAGTGAGCGACGGCGGCGGGTCGCCGGGTACGCAGACCTATCGGTTTACCCAGACGCTGTTGCAGGAGGTGGTCTACAACAATCTGCTGCTCAGCCGGCGCACGGAAGAGCATGCGTTGATTGGCAAGGTGCTGGAGCATCGGTTCGGCGAAGATACCGAACGGCTCGAAGAAATGGCGCTGCTCGGCCACCATTTCGGTCTCTCCGAGCAAAAGGTCAAAGGCGCGCAATACCTGGTTGCGGCCGGAGACCGGGCGCGGGCGCTCTATGCCAATGATGATGCCATCCGGCTCTACGAACAGGCGATGGCGGCGCTGGCGGCCACCGGCGAAGAGGGGCCCGAATGGCTGGCTGCACGCGAACGCGTCGCCGATCTTCTGGGGCCGACCGGCCAGCGCGAGGCGGCGGTTCAGCACTACGGCGCCCTGCTGGAGATTTACCGGGCCACGGACGATCGGATTGCATCGGCACGGATCCGGCGCAAATTCGGTCATCATTTGTGGGAAGCCGGGCGGCGCGACGAGGCGCTGGCTTCCTTTGCGGCAGCCGCCGAGCTGCTCGAAGGCGTCAGCGCACCGATCGAAGGTGCGCATCTTTCACAGGAATTCGGCCATCTCGCCTTCCGCATGGGCGACTATGCAGGCGCTCTCAAGGCAGCGGACGACGCCCTGGATCGCATCGAGGCCTATGCGTCGGACAGCCCGGAAACTGAGCGGGAGGCGATGCGGGTCACGGCCGAAGCGCTGAACACCAAGGGCGTGACGCTTGCCCGCCTTGGCCGCAGCGCAGAAGCGATCGGTATCGTCGAGCAAAGCGTCGCGGTGGCGGAAGGCGCGAACCTGCTGAATGCCGCCTGCCGCGGCTACACCAATCTGGCCGTTTTCTACGCGGTCACCGATCCGAAACGCGCGATTGAGGTTTGTCAGTGCGGTTTCGATATGGCGAGGCGTATCGGCGACCTCGGTTTTCAGGCGCGCCTGCTCGCCAACCTCGCCGTCGCCTATTGCACCTTCACCGATCGTTGCTCGCCGGACGGCATGCCGGCAGCGGAGCGTGCGATTGCGATCGACCGGGAACTCGACCAGCGCGACCATCTGCCGGTGTCGCTGCTGGTGCTCGGCCAAATCCATCAATGTCATGGCCGATCAGATGTCGCTCGCGGCCTCTATCAGGAGGCGCTCGATCTTTGCGGAGAAACGCAAGAGGCGCAGCTCCTGTTTCCGTGTTATGATGGCTTGGCGACGCTCTGCCTGGACGCCGGCGATCTCGATGCAGCGGAAAGGTACTTCGCTTCGGCGCGAGACATATGTGCGCAACATGGCCTCGATCCCGAAGCGTTGATGATCTTGCCGTTTCTCGACTGACATTCCGATCGTCGCCCTGGGCGCGGCGTCCGCGTTTTTTATTGCTGCACACAGCTTGCCGGAGAGAAAATGCCTGCCTTGCCATAAGGCGTACCAGGGGTATTCCGGCCGGGATAAGGAGACGAAACATGGTTGAGCCGCTGAGTGGACGGCCATTGCAGCCGGGTGATCGGGCGCCGAATGTGGTGCTCGACGCAATCACGCAGGAAGGTCAGATCGCCCTTGACGATTTTCGTGGCCGCAAACCGGTCCTGGTTGGCCTGTTCCGCGGCCTGCATTGTCCGTTCTGCAGGCGGCAGATCGCGGCCATGGCGCAACTCGACGGCGCCTTGCGGGAGAAGGGCATCGAGAGCCTGACGGTCGTCAATACGCCGATCGATCGGGCGCGCCTCTATTTCCGCTATCATCCCGTGCCGAACTTGATGGCCGCCGCCGATCCGGAAAGGGTTTCGCATCGGGCATTCGGGCTGCCCAACCTCGAATTTACCGAGGACGAGGACGCCTGGCCGTACAAAGTCGCCCAGAAGACGATCATGGCGATGAAGGTGGATCTGCCGGGCGAATTGCCGGCACCGATGGATCCGATTGCAGCCATGGCCTATCTCGACAAGGTGGAGGACTACCAGATCACCGAGGCTGACGAACGGATGATGGCGACTGGGACCGGGCAACTCATCGGTGAGTTCCTGCTCGATCGGGACGGCGTCGTGCGCTGGAGCTTTACCGAAGTGCCGGGCGGTGGCCAGAACCTGTTCGGCGTCCCGCGGCGCGAGGAACTGATGTCCGTCGCCTCGGCGATGGTGCACTAAGACGTCGATCCTGGACGATTGGCCATCGGCGATTTCGGCGGCGATCCTGGAACGAGACCCCGTCGATCCGGCGATCGACGGGGTCGTCTTTACGGCAAGTTTGTTTTGAAGCGATGCGTTGCGCGCCGGGTCTAGCCGAGCGCGGCGATCGCCTCATCGATCAGCGCGACAATTTCCTTGGCATGCGAAGCAAGCGAGGCGTGGCTGGCGTCGAGCGTGATGATCTTCTTTGCCTTGATGCGTTCGGCCATCCACTGTTCGGTTTCCGGCGGGATCATGTTGTCGTGGCGCGAGACCTGGTACCAGCTCGGCTTCGTCTTCCAGGCCGGCGGCCCGGCCTTGTCCTCGAAGCAACGCCCGGCAATCGGCTTCTGTGCCACCGCCATGACCAGCGCATCGGTTTCGTTCAGGTCCTGGCCGAAACTCTGGCGGAAGGTGTCTTGCGCCAACCAGAGGAAACCCTCCTTGTCGGGCCGGATGCTGGCTGCACCGGAGGGCGGATCGCGCCTTGCGAAAATGCTGCCGAGGCTGTCGCCCTCATCGGGTGCGAACGCCGCGACATAGACGAGGCCGACGACATTGGATGCGTGGCCCGCACCGCTGATCACCGCGCCGCCATAGGAGTGGCCGACGAGCAGGGTCGGGCCGTCGAGCGATTCGGCGAGCTTGCGGGTGCGCTCCACATCGTCGGCCAGCGACGTCAGCGGGTTCTGTACCGCGGCGATCCTGTAGCCCTTGGCGTGGAGCGGCGGGATCACGTGGCGCCAATGGGATGCATCGCCCCAGGCGCCGTGTACGAGCAGGATGTTCTTGACTGCCGGCATGTCCGTTCCTTTCCCATTCAGAGAAGCTGCGGCCGGCGCCGCCGTCGCGCATCGAGCGCGAGATGCGTTGCCGCCCGTTGGTTTACGGATGTGATGGTCTGCAGGTACCTTCAGACTGCGCATGCAAACTAGGGCGCGAAACCGGGCTCTTCCATGACGGAAACATTAAACTTCGTACAGGCTGGGCGCGGGGGGCGGAGCCATCGACCGGCGCGTGACGGGCCGAACGAAAAAGGGCCTCTCGATTTCTCGAAAGGCCCTTTGAATTCGAATGGTGGGCGTGACAAGGATCGAACTTGTGACCCCTACGATGTCAACGTAGTGCTCTCCCGCTGAGCTACACGCCCATCCGATGTGGCGCATAGACCACAAAAGCCGTTGCCGCGTCAATAGGGTTTTCGAAGGTTTTTGACAGAAATTCTGCGGAGGTGTTTTTCCTCCCCTGGGCCGGGTTTGCGTGCCGTTCCCGGCGCCCTGCATTTCCTGGATTTCTGCTAAGGCATTGAAACGAAAAGACCGCCGGAGATCCCTGGTGGATCGCGGCGGTCAAACGGATTTCGTATTCATTTCAGTCGCGACAGCTCGCGCCTGTGGAAAACTGTCGCGGCTCAGGCGGCTGCCAGCATCTTGTTGACCTCGTCGACGAGGTCGCGGAGGTGGAAAGGCTTGGAAAGCACCTTGGCATCCTTCGGCGCCTTGGAGTCCGGGTTGAGCGCCACGGCGGCAAAGCCGGTGATGAACATGACCTTGAGGTCCGGATCGAGTTCGGTCGCGCGGCGCGCCAGTTCGATGCCGTCCATCTCGGGCATGACGATGTCGGTCAGCAACAGCGAAAAGGGCTCCTCGCGAAGCCGGTCATAGGCGCTGGCGCCGTTGTCGTAGGACATGACCTTGTAGCCGGCCTTTTCGAGCGCCTTCACCAGGAATCGGCGCATATCGTTGTCGTCTTCGGCAAGAAGGATTTTCGCAGTCATGAATTGGGCCGTGCTTCTCTTTATTCAGTTCATTGCGCGTAGATTGCGGCGTTTTATCCAAACCCCAACGCGGTAAATATCTCGTGAACGCGGGACGTCAATTCCCCGGGAGCTGTGATTGGTCACTATGGACACAGAGCGGACCAACTGGCAACATGATGACAATTGTAAGAACCGCATATGGTAAAAAAGGGTTCAGATGGGGGAAATTGCGGAGAGGGAACTGTTCGAGGTCCTGGAACCTCCGATCCAGCGCATTCCCTTTGTGTTCAATTCACCGCATAGCGGCCGGTCCTATCCCCAGAGTTTCCTCGATCAATCGCGGCTCGACGCCGTTTCGATTCGCCGGTCGGAAGACCACTATGTCGACGAACTGTTTCAGAACGCGACCTTCCTCGGCGCGCCGATGCTGCTGGCGCATTTCCCGCGCGCCTTCCTCGACGTCAACCGCGAGCCCTATGAACTCGACCCACGCATGTTCGACGGGCCGCTGCCGCCGCATGCCAACATCAGTTCGATGCGCGTCGCCGGCGGCCTCGGGACGATCCCGCGGCTGGTCGCCGAGAACATGGAGATCTATCGCGGACGCTTCCCGGTAGAGGATGCGCTGACGCGGATCGAGACGATCTACAAGCCCTACCATGCCACCCTGCGCAAACTGATCGCCCGCACGCACGTGCAGTTCGGTCTGTCGGTGCTGATCGATTGCCATTCGATGCCCGGAAACGTGCATTTGCCCGGCAGTGCCCAGCGTCCCGACTTCATTATCGGCGACCGTTACGGCACCAGTGCTGCGGGTGAACTGTCGCGCGCCGCGGTCGACCTCCTGCAGCAGCTCGGCTACAGCGTCGTGCGCAACAAGCCCTATGCCGGTGGCTTCATCACCGAGCATTATGGTCGCCCGACCCGCGGGCTGCACGCGTTGCAGATCGAGATCAACCGGGGGCTCTATGTCGATGAGGCGACGCTGGTGCGCAAACCCGGTTTCGGCGCGCTGGTCGCAGATCTCACGACTTTCGTCGCGTCGCTTTCCCGCCATGTCGAAGACTACGGCGCCTACATCCCCCTGGCGGCTGAGTAGCCTTCCCCAAAAACCCGGAAGAACCGGCAAAGCGTGACGGCGTCCAGCAAGGTGCTGGAGACGCTTGGTATTTCTTTTCGGGGAGGTTCAAAAAAAACCGCGCCAACGGCGCGGTCAAGTCTAGGGAGGAAACACCCAAGGAGGGTATTTACAGTCACAGGTGACTGTAGGGGAACAATAATATTGCACTGCACAAATGTCAAGTTTGCCGGTGAAAACTTTTGCGTCGCGTCAAAAGTTTTTCAGCCGAAAATGGCGAATCAACCGATTGAATTCGCTAAAGCCGCCGTGGTGCGGTGCGAGACGCTCCTGCCCTGGCGCCGACGCCGCCCGCAGATGGCCGTGCTCGGTCGTTTGCCTTTCGGTGATTTTCGTCTATGCAGGACGTACCTTCCTTCATGTTTCCCTGAGAGAGAGCCATGTTGCCTGACCGCGCCTTCTTCGATCGTCTTGCCGAAGCTGCCAAGGCAGAGACCCTGCCGCGATTTCGGATCGGTACCAGCGTGGTCAACAAACTTGAAGGCGGCTTCGATCCGGTAACGGAGGCCGACCAGTCGGCGGAAGCGGCGATCCGCGCGCTGATCGAGACGCATTTTCCGGAACATGGCATCCTCGGCGAAGAGCATGGCAATGTCGGGCTCGACCGCGAATATGTCTGGGTCATCGACCCGATCGACGGTACCCGCGCCTTCATCTCGGGCTTGCCGGTCTGGGGCACGCTGATCGGTCTCTATCGCAACGGCGAGGCGGTCATGGGCCTGATGGACCAGCCCTTCACCGGCGAGCGCTACTTCGCCGACGGCGCGAAGTCGGTCTACCGCGGACCGGGGGGCGAGCAGGTACTTTCGACGCGCGCCTGCAAATCGCTGTCCGACGCGGTGCTCTTCACCACTTCGCCGCACCTCTATACCGGCGCGTTCAAGACCCGCTACGATGCGTTGCAAAGCAAGGTCCGGCTCTTCCGCTATGGCTGCGATTGCTACGCCTTCGCGCTTCTGGCCTCCGGCCATGTCGATCTGGTGATCGAATGCGGGTTGAAGCCCTATGACGTCGGCGGGCTCATCCCGCTGATCGAGCAGGCCGGCGGCATCATCACCAACTGGCAGGGTGGGCCGGCGGAAATGGGCGGCGAAGTCATCGCTGCGGGCAACGCCGAACTGCATGCGCAGGCGCTGGAAATCCTGAAGGGCTGAGGCCATTCCCTTCGGGCGCTGACGCCGAAGCGGACTGCAAAATCAAATGATTAGCGGAAGTGCGCCTGATTCAGGCGGCCGTGGTTTCGCGCTCGTCACCCTCTTCGGGGATGACGAAGGCAAGGATCGCGGCCATCGCCTGGGCGCGATAGCGATCGGCCTCGTGCAGCAGCTCGTGGCGGGCGCCATCGATCGGGATCATCTGGGCGGCGCGGAAATTGCGCGCCAGCCACTCGACGGCGATATGGGGCACCAGACGGTCCGCCGTCGGCGCCAGGATGATCGTCGGCAGGGTAATGCGCGTCAGATGTTCGCGACGGATGATCCGGCGCATGGCGCGGAAGGCTTCACTCAGCCAGCGCGCGGTCGGGGGGCCAAGCCTCAGTTCGGGGTGGGCATCCGTCAGCGCGATGTTGCGCTGGTAGCGGCGGCGGTCCGCGGTCAGCACGTTGTTTTCGAACGGGCGGTTGCCCTTGTCGGGATGCGCCGGCAGCGTGCCGAGTCCGATGCAGCGCATGAGCGTTGCAACCGCCGCGATGCTGCGCTCGCCGAGCGCCTGGCCGCCAAGGCCGACGAAGGGCGCCAGAACGACCAGCCGGTCGATGCGGCTTGCGAGCATCGGTGCCAGCGACAGGGCGACGAGCGCGCCCATGGAATGAGCGACGATCGAGAAGGGCAGGCGCGTATCCGGTAGTACGATCTGTTCAAGGAAGGTGCTGAGGTCGCGTTCATAGTCGGAGAAGTGATCGACATAGCCGCGATCGGGATGGGGCAGTAGCCGCTCCGAGCCCGCTTGACCCCGCCAGTCGAAGGTTGCGACCCAGAGGCCCGCGGCCGTGAGATCGGCGATCGTCTCGAAATATTTCTCGATCGATTCGTTGCGGCCCTGCAGCAGGACGACGGTACCGCGCGCGACCGGCTGCCTTGTCTTGAAGATCGCATAGCGGATCTTGCGGCCACCGACACCGTCGAAAAAGCCCGCGACATGATTGTCCGGGATCGGATTGTCCGGTGTCGCGTGGAGGATCGAGGTCATAAGGTCGTGGCCGGACTTGAAAGCGCGTTGAACGATAGCATCAAGGGATAGGCGGCAGGGTCTTCGCCGTCAAAGAAAAAAGCCGGAAACGGTGGGTGAAATCCGGACGATCACCGTTTCCGGCTGCTGAAGAGGAAGGGACTTATCACTTCAGCCTGGGAGTTGCCGCCCAGAGCTTTTTTCTAGTCCCTTGAGGCTGAACGGAAACCGAAGCGGGCATTCATGTCGGGTTCACGGGAAAAATCGTGGGCGTTCGCGTCTTGAAGTCGTGAATTCGCCTCCCCAAATCAGGGTCACGGGCGCCGAAGACGGGTCCGTTCACCGGTCCTGCCACTGCCAGAATGGGGTGGCCGACCAGACATCGCAAACGTTGCTCCAAGGAGGACACAATGCGTCACTTCGATTTCTCTCCCCTTTACCGCTCCACCGTTGGTTTCGATCGCCTGTTCACCATGCTCGACAGCCTCGGCCAGCCGGGTGAAGCCCAGACCTATCCGCCCTACAACATCGAACGCACCGGCGAAAACGCCTATCGCATCACCATGGCCGTTGCCGGCTTTGACGAGAGCGAGCTTTCGATCGAGGCCCGTGAGCACACGCTGACGGTCAAGGGCGAAAAAGCCGAGGAAAAGGGCGAAGAAAGCCAGTTTCTCCATCGCGGCATTGCCAAGCGCGCCTTTGAGCGCCGCTTCCAGCTTGCCGATCACGTGGAGATCAAGTCCGCTTCGCTGAAGAACGGCTTGCTGCACATCGACCTCACCCGCGAGATCCCGGAAGCAGCCAAGCCGCGCCGGATCGAGATTTCTTCCGTCGCCTCACAGGCAAAGCAGATCGAGGCTCAGACCCTCTAACCCGCCGCAGCCAGAAACAATCTCCCAAGACAGAGCGGCGTCCCCAAGGGGGCGCCGCTTTTTTCTGTTTTCGTATCAGGAGGTGGCCGGCGCAGGCACTGCGGAGGTCTGCTTCTTGGCGGCATAGCGCTGCGCGATGACGGCACAGGCCATCAGCTGGATCTGGTGGAACAGCATGACCGGCAGCACGATCGCACCGATGTTCTGCCCGGCGAAGATGGCACTTGCCATCGGCACGCCGCTCGCCAGGCTCTTCTTCGAGCCGCAGAAGGTGATGGCGATCTCGTCGGCCTTGTCGAAGCCGAGAAGGCGGCTGCCATACATGGTGACGGCCAGCACGACCGCGAGCATGACGATTTCGATCACCACCAGCACGCCGAGGTCGGTCAGCGAGAAGGTCTGCCAGAGACCCGAGGTGACCGCCTGGCTGAAGGCGAGATAGACCACCATCAGGATCGAGCCGCGGTCGACGGGGGCAAGCAGGCCCTTGCGCGCGCGGATCCAGCCGCCGATGAAGGGCTGCAGGATCTGGCCGATGACGAAGGGCGCAAGCAGTTGCAACAGAATCTGCTCCAGCGCATCGAGCGTCACACCGCCATGGCCACCGGCGGAAAAAAGCAGCCCGACGAGCAACGGCGTCAGGAACATGCCGAAGATGTTGGAAGCCGACGCCGAGCAGATCGCTGCCGGTACGTTGCCCCCGGCCATCGAAGTGAAGGCAATCGACGACTGCACCGTCGAGGGCAGCACGCAGAGAAACAGGATGCCGGTGTAAAGCGTCGACGGCAGGATCGAGGTCGGGACGAAGCCGACCGCAAGACCGATGAGCGGGAAGAGCGCGAAGGTCGAGGCGAGGATCGTCAGATGCAGCCGCCAGTGCAAAACGCCGGCGATCACCACGTCGCGCGACAGGCGCGCGCCATGCAGGAAGAAGACCATGCCGACGGCGACCTTGGTTGCCATGCCGAACCAGACAGTGGCCTCACCATGGATCGGCAGAACGGATGCCAACAGCACCGTCGCAAGAAGCAGGATAGTGAAGGTATCGGGAAGGTAGCGGCGCATGTCTTTCGTCACTTTTCTCGGCATCAAGGCTCTTGCCGAAAAAGTTCATTATGAAGCAGGATGCAAGGAATAACAGTTATCACGAATTGAGATGGGTCATGCTGGATCTCGTGCAATTGCGTAGCTTCGTCGCCCTCGAGCAGATGGGCAGCTTCACGCTCGCGGCGGAAAAACTGTCGCTGGGGCAATCGACCGTCAGCCAGCATATTCAACGGCTTGAGGCCTCGCTTGGGCGAACCCTGGTGGCGCGCGATACGCACCGCGTAGCGCTGACGGCGGATGGGCTGGCGCTGCTCGCCCATGCCCGCTCGATGCTGGCGATCGACGGTGAGGTGCGTGCGCTCTTCGCAGAAAGCAGCCTCCGGGGGCGCTTGCGTCTCGGGGTTTCCGAGGATTTCGTCATGAGCCGGCTGCCGGCGGTGCTGGAAGACTTCGTGCGCGCGCACCCGTCCGTCGATCTCGAACTCACGGTGGCATTGAGCGGCGTGCTCTATCAGATGCAGGACAATGGCGAGATCGATCTCGTGCTCGCCAAGCGGCGACTCGGCGACCTCAGGGGTGAACTTGTCTATCGCGAGCCGCTGGTCTGGCTCGCCCGCGACCCGGAACGGATCCGCCGTGACAAGGTATTGCCGCTGATCGCCTTTCCGCCGCCGAGCATCACCCGCAGCGTCGCGCTCGAAGTGCTCGATCGGCACCGCCTGCCGTGGCGGATCGTCTGCACCTGCGGCAGCCTCAGCGGGCTGACGGCGGCCGCACGTGCCGGCATGGGCGTGCTCGTGCAGCCGCGCAGCATGGTGCCGCCGGGGTTGAAGGAGATACCGGCCGGTGCCTTGCCGCCGCTCGAAGACGTGGAATTCGTGCTGGTGCCGACCAAGGGCGTCGACCGAAAGCTGAGTGCAGCACTTTCGGCCGAGATTCTCTCCAATGTGAAGACGCTGCAGGGTCAGGCTTGATGCCGGGAAATCATCCCGCTCAGGCGGCGGGATGATTCAATCGGAGTAACGTTCGTCGTTTTCCGGAGTTGGCTCAGCAGCCGGTGACGAACCGCTGGACGTCTTCGGCCTTCGTCGCGAAGCTCGTGACGAGACGATAAAGGCCTTCGTTCTCGGCGAGGCTGCCATCGAGGTCATGCGGCACGGGCCAGTCGTAGAAGACGGCGCCATCCTGCCTAAGCTTCGTGGCCACGTCTTTCCTGATGATGGCGAAGACCTCGTTGGCATCCGCCTGCCAGGCGAGCCGGCTCGTCTTGGAGGCGGCAATGCCCTCGGCAAGGCGCGCAGCCATCGCGTTGGAATGGCGGGCGAGGTTCAGCCAGAGATCGCTGGCGAAGTAGGCATCGAACTGGGCCGAAACGAAGCGCGACTTGGAGAAGAGCTGCGCCGAGCGCTTGCGCAGGAAATGCATCTCGTGCGCCTTCGAGAGATCGAAGAGCACCAGCGCTTCGGCGCACCAGCTGCCGTTTTTGGTGCCGCCGAAGGAGAGGAGATCGACGCCGCGCTTCCAGGTCATTTCGGCGGGCGTGGTGCCCAGGCTGACGAGCGCATTGGCAAAGCGCGCACCGTCCATATGCACCGGCAACTTGTGCGCCTTGGCGACGGCGGCGATCGTGTCGATTTCCGCGAGCGAATAGACCGTGCCGCTTTCCGTCGCCTGCGTCAGTGACACGGCTGCAGGCTGGCCGCCATGGACGTTGTCCAACGGATAGCGCCTCATTTCGGCCTCGAGCCGTGCCGCTTCCATCTTGCCGCGCGGCCCGTCGACGGGCTTCAGCCTGGCGCCGTGCGAGAAGAATTCCGGCGCGCCGCATTCGTCGGCAATGACATGCGCTTCGCGGTGGCAGAAGGTGATGCCACCCGCCCGGTTGGCGCTCGCAAGTGCCAGCGAATTGGCGGCGGTTCCGGTGCCGACGAAGAAGACGGCGACGTCTCTTTCGAAAATCTCGGCGAACTTCTTCTCCACCTTCCGGTCGAGATCGCTCGTGCCATAGGCCGACGCGTATCCGCCTGCGTGCGCCATCAGGCTCTCGGCAATCGCGGGATGGGCACCAGCCCAGTTGTCAGACGAAAAAATCATCACTTTCCACCCTGTATTACAGTCTTTTCGACGGATTTCGCCGACCTTAACCAAGTTCTCCGCCGGATCAATCACGGTCAGCGGCTGAAAGGCCAACAGGAGACCAGTTTGAAACCAAAAGGAAGAAAACGACGAAACGCCGTAATTAAATTATAAAAGCCAGAAATTTCCGGCAATGTTCGGCAAAATCTCCTCTATTATTTGCTGATATGCCTCTTGCAGTGGGGGGGAGTTTCTGGCATAGAGCACATGAAATAGGACAGGTTTGCTGTCCTATTTCGGTCTAGGGACCGGAACAATCGCCGCTAGTGCCTAAAAAAACGGCACCCGGCGTGCGAAGCGGGGGGATTGGCCGGATTTCATCCGGTTGTAATCGCCTGCCGTCAGGATGGTCGCAGACATCAATGCCTGATGATGCCGTGCTTATTTGCGACCTGATCAGGATCATGAGACGATGAGTGCCCCGGCTTTTTGGCGCGCCTTTGCGCGCAACGAAGAGCCATGCGCGGGCGGTGCCATGCCCGGCGTTGCCGGGTTTCAACAGGAGGGAAAACGATGACGGATCATTCGCCATCACAGCAATCTGGGCTCAACCTCGCACACAGCGTTGCGACGGCTGAAAAAACGCCCGCATTCCCGTCCGGCCTGCCGCGAAAACAGGGTCTCTACGATCCACGCAACGAACATGACGCCTGCGGCGTCGGCTTCGTCGCGCATATGAAGGGTCAGAAGTCGCACCAGATCGTGCGCGATGGCCTCTTCATGCTCGAAAACCTGACGCACCGTGGCGCCGTCGGTGCCGACCCGTTGATGGGCGACGGCGCGGGCATTCTCGTACAAATTCCCGACCGCTTCTTCCGTGAGGAGATGGCGAAGCAGGGCATCACCTTGCCGAAGGCCGGCGAATATGCCGTCGGTCATATCTTCATGCCGCAGGACGATGCGCTGGTCGCGCATTTCAAGCAGGCGATCAAGGACGTCGTCACCGAAGAGGGCCAGGTCCTTCTCGGCTACCGCGACGTCCCGGTCGACAATTCGTCGCTGTCAAAGGCGCCGGAAATCGCCGCGACCGAACCCCGCCACATCCAGGTCTTCATCGGCGCAGGCCGCGATGCCGCAACGAACCCGGAGTTCGAGCGCCGTCTCTTTACCCTGCGCAAGGTGATCTCCAACCGTATCTATGACGAATACAAGGGCGAGGAGAGCAACTTCTATCCCGTCTCGCTGTCGTCCGCGACGATCGTCTACAAGGGCATGTTCCTCGCCTATCAGGTTGGCGCCTATTATAAGGACCTGTCCGATCCGCGGTTCGAGTCGGCGGTGGCGCTCGTGCACCAGCGCTTCTCCACCAACACCTTCCCGTCGTGGAAGCTCGCGCACCCTTACCGCATGGTCGCCCACAACGGCGAAATCAACACCCTGCGCGGCAACGTCAACTGGATGGCGGCGCGCCAGGCGTCGGTCTCTTCGCCACTCTTCGGTGAGGACATCTCCAAGCTCTGGCCGATCTCCTACGAGGGCCAGTCCGACACTGCCTGTTTCGACAACGCGCTCGAGTTCCTGGTGCAGGGCGGCTATTCGCTGTCGCATGCCGTCATGATGCTGATCCCCGAGGCGTGGGCCGGCAACCAGCTGATGTCGCCCGAACGCAAGGCGTTCTACGAATACCACGCAGCCCTGATGGAGCCGTGGGATGGACCGGCTGCGGTCGCCTTTACCGACGGTCGCCAGATTGGTGCCACGCTCGACCGCAACGGTCTGCGTCCGGCCCGCTACATCGTCACCTCTGACGATCGCGTCATCCTTGCGTCCGAAGCCGGCGTGCTGCCGGTCGACGAGGGCAAGATCGTCAAGAAGTGGCGCCTGCAGCCGGGCAAGATGCTGCTCATCGATATGGAGCAGGGCCGCATCATCTCCGACGAGGAGGTGAAGTCCTCGCTCGCAACCAAGCATCCCTACAGCAAGTGGCTTGAAGACACCCAGCTGATCCTCGAGGAGTTGAAGCCGGTGGAGCCGCGGGCGCTGCGCCGCGACGTCTCGCTGATCGACCGCCAGCAGGCCTTCGGCTACACACTCGAAGACACCAAGATCCTGATGTCGCCGATGGCGACGACCGGCCAGGAGGCGATCGGCTCGATGGGCACCGATACGCCGATCTCGGCGATGTCGGACAAGCGCAAGCTGCTCTACACCTATTTCAAGCAGAACTTCGCGCAGGTCACCAACCCGCCGATCGACCCGATCCGCGAAGAGCTGGTGATGAGCCTCGTCTCCTTCATCGGCCCGCGTCCGAACATCCTCGACCACGAGGGCATGGCGCATGCCAAGCGGCTCGAGGTGCGCCAGCCGATCCTGACCAATGGCGATCTCGAAAAGATCCGCTCCATCGGTCACACGGAAGACCGCTTCGACACCAAGACGCTCGACTTCACCTATGACATTTCGCGCGGTGCCGAAGGCATGCCCGAAATGCTAGACCGCCTCTGCGAGCGTGCGGAAGCGGCGGTCAAGGGCGGCTACAACATCATCGTGCTGTCCGACCGCCAGGTCGGTCCGGACCGCGTGGCGATCCCGGCGCTGCTCGCAACGGCCGCCGTGCACCACCATCTGATCCGCAAGGGCCTGCGTACCTCGGTCGGCATCGTGCTCGAATCCGGCGAACCGCGCGAAGTGCACCAGTTCTGCCTGCTTGCCGGCTACGGCGCCGAGGCGATCAACCCCTATCTCGCCTTCGACACGCTCATCGACATGCACAAGCGTGGTGAGTTCCCCAAGGAGGTCGATGCGAGCGAGGTCGTCTATCGCTACATCAAGGCCGTCGGCAAGGGCATCCTCAAGGTCATGTCCAAGATGGGCATCTCGACCTACCAGTCCTACTGCGGCGCGCAGATCTTCGACGCCGTCGGCCTGTCGTCGAAGTTCGTCAACCAGTTCTTCTTCGGCACCGCCACGACGATCGAGGGTATCGGCCTCGAAGAGATCGCAGCCGAAACCGTCGCCCGTCACAAGGCGGCCTTCGGTGCCGACCCGGTTCTCGCCAACTCGCTCGACATCGGCGGCGAGTATGCCTACCGCATGCGCGGCGAGAGCCATGCCTGGACGCCCGATGCGATCGCCTCGCTGCAGCATGCCGTTCGCGGCAATGCGCAAGATCGCTACCGCGAATTCGCCGAGATGGTCAACAACTCGGCACTGCGCATGAACACGATCCGCGGTCTCTTCACGATCAAGGGCGCCGAGGCTCTCGGGCGCAAGCCGATCTCGGTCGACGAGGTCGAGTCGGCGGCCGACATCGTCAAGCGCTTCTCGACCGGCGCGATGTCCTTCGGCTCGATCAGCCGCGAGGCGCACACGACGCTCGCGATCGCCATGAACCGGATCGGCGGCAAGTCGAACACCGGCGAGGGCGGCGAGGAAAGCGACCGTTATCTGCCGCTGCCCGATGGCTCTGCCAACCCCGAGCGTTCGGCGATCAAGCAGATCGCGTCCGGCCGTTTCGGCGTGACCACCGAGTACCTGGTCAATGCCGACATGCTGCAGATCAAGGTGGCGCAGGGCGCCAAGCCCGGCGAGGGCGGCCAGCTGCCCGGCCACAAGGTCGATGCAACGGTCGCCAAGACCCGCCACTCGACCCCGGGCGTCGGCCTGATTTCGCCGCCGCCGCACCATGACATCTATTCGATCGAAGACCTGGCGCAGCTGATCTACGATCTCAAGAACGTCAACCCGGAAGCCGATGTTTCGGTCAAGCTCGTCTCGGAAGTCGGCGTCGGCACGGTTGCCGCTGGCGTTGCCAAGGCGCGCGCCGACCATATCACCGTCGCCGGCTTCGACGGCGGTACCGGTGCCTCGCCGCTGACCTCGCTGAAGCATGCAGGCAGCCCGTGGGAAATCGGCCTTGCAGAGACCCAGCAGACGCTGGTGCTGAACGGCCTGCGCTCGCGCGTGGCGCTGCAGGTCGATGGTGGCCTGAAGACCGGTCGCGACGTCATCATTGGTGCGCTGCTCGGTGCCGACGAGTTCGGCTTCGCCACCGCGCCGCTGATTGCCGCCGGCTGCATCATGATGCGCAAGTGCCATCTCAACACCTGTCCTGTCGGCGTGGCGACCCAGGATCCCGTCCTGCGCAAGCGCTTCAAGGGCACGGCGGAGCATGTCATCAACTACTTCTTCTTCGTTGCTGAGGAAGTGCGCGAGATCCTGGCGTCGCTTGGCGTCAAGAAGCTCGATGAGATCATCGGCGCGTCGGAGCTGCTCGAAAAGGACGGTGCGCTTGCGCACTGGAAGGCCAACGGTCTCGACTTCTCGAAGATCTTCCACAAGGTGGAAGCCAAGAAGGAAGAGACCTACTGGACCACGCGCCAGCAGCACCCGATCGACGATGTTCTCGATCGCAAGCTGATCAAGGAAGCGGCGGTCGCGCTCGAAACCAAGGCTCCGGTCAAGATCGAAGCCGAAATCAAGAACGTCGACCGTTCGGCCGGCGCGATGCTTGCCGGTGCGCTTGCCAAGCGCTGGGGCCACAAGGGCCTGAAGGACGACACCATCCACGTGACCCTCAAGGGCACGGCCGGCCAGTCCTTCGGCGCGTTCCTGGCACGCGGCATCACCTTCGATCTCGTGGGCGACGGCAACGATTATGTCGGCAAGGGTCTTTCGGGCGGTCGCATCATCGTCCGGCCGCCGGAAAACGCGACGATCGTTCCGCAGGAATCGATCATCGTCGGCAATACGGTGCTCTACGGTGCGATTTCGGGCGAATGCTACTTCAACGGCGTAGCCGGCGAGCGCTTCGCGGTGCGCAACTCCGGCGCGGTCGCGGTCGTCGAAGGTGTCGGTGACCACGGCTGCGAATACATGACCGGCGGCGTCGTCGTCGTGCTCGGCGGCACGGGCCGCAACTTCGCGGCGGGCATGTCGGGCGGTGTCGCCTATGTGCTCGACGAGGAGGGCGATTTCGCCCGTCGCTGCAACATGGCGATGGTCGAGCTGCAGCCGGTTCCGGAAGAGGACGACATGCTCGAGAAGCTGCATCACCATGGCGGCGACATCATGCACAAGGGTATGGTGGATGTATCGGGCGACATGACGCGCCACGACGAGGAACGGCTCTATCAGCTGATTTCCAACCACCTTCACCACACGGGTTCGCCCCGGGCGAAGGAGATCCTCGATCACTGGACGGATTACCGGCCGAAATTCCGCAAGGTCATGCCGGTCGAGTACCGCCGTGCGCTCGAGGATATGGAACGCATGAAAATGGCAGAGGCGGCCGAATAGGAGGCCCCGGTGACCAAGGCTCCCGGTTCATCACAGACTGGTTCGGGGGCCCTTCACGCGCGCTTGTCAAAAGCGCCTGTTCAGACGCAAAGTTTTCAGGATGATACGATGGGTAAGGTAACTGGATTTCTCGAGATCGACCGGCAAGTGGCAAAGTACCAGCCGGCATCTGACCGCATCCGCCATTTCCGCGAATTCACCATTCCGATGTCAGAACCGGAAGTGCAGAAGCAGGCTGCTCGCTGCATGGACTGTGGCATCCCCTATTGCCACGGGCCGACCGGCTGCCCGGTGCACAACCAGATTCCCGACTGGAACGACCTCGTCTACAACGGCAACTGGGAAGAGGCGATCCGCAACCTGCATTCGACCAACAACTTCCCGGAATTCACCGGTCGCGTCTGCCCGGCGCCGTGCGAGGAAGCCTGCACGCTGAACCTCGAAGATACGCCGGTGGCGATCAAGACGGTTGAGCAGGCGCTTGCCGACAAGGCCTATGAGATGGGCTACATCGTGCCGCAGCCGGCCGTTACCAAGACCGGCAAGAAGGTCGCGGTGATCGGTTCCGGCCCGGCCGGTATGGCGGCAGGCCAGCAGCTTGCCCGCGCCGGCCACGAGGTCCACGTCTATGAGCGCGAGACGAAGCCCGGCGGGCTGCTGCGCTACGGCATCCCGGACTTCAAGATGGAAAAGAATTTCATCGATCGCCGCGTCGAACAGATGAAGGGCGAAGGGGTCACGTTCCACTGCGGCATCAATGTCGGCGTGGACGTGCCGATGCAGCGCCTGCTCGACGAGTACGACGCCGTGCTCTATTGCGGTGGCTCCGAAACGCCGCGCGACGCCGGCATTCCCGGCGTCGAATTCGCAGGCGTGCATGACGCAATGCCCTATCTCGTGCAGCAGAACCGCCGCGTCGGTCGCGAAAACATCGACAGCGTCGGCTGGCCGTCGCAGCCGATCCTTGCCGGCGGCAAGCACATCGTCGTCGTCGGCGGCGGTGACACCGCGTCGGACTGCGTTGGCACGGCCTTCCGCCAGGGCGCGGTCAAGGTCACCCAGCTCGACATCCGCCCGCAGCCGCCGGAAAAGGAAGACAAGCTCGCCGTCTGGCCATTCTGGGCAACGAAGATGCGCACCTCCTCCAGCCAGGCCGAAGGCGCCATCCGCGAGTTCCAGGTGGCGACGCTCGAATTCATCGGCGACGAGGACGGCAACCTCACCGGCGTAAAGTGCTGCCAGGTGGACGACCGCCGCAAGCCAGTCGCCGGCACCGAGTTCATCATCAAGGCAGACCTCGCCTTCATCGCCATCGGTTTCCGTGGCCCCTTCACCACCAGCGTGTTGAAGGACCTCGGCGACAAGCTGACGCTCAACACCGACCGCCGCGGCTCGACCAACGTCGTCGCCAACGAGCGCGACTACAAGACCTCGGTCGAGAAGCTCTGGACTGCAGGCGACGTCCGTCGCGGCCAGTCGCTGGTCGTCTGGGCGATCCGCGAAGGCCGCCAGGCCGCCCGCGCGATCGACGAGGCGCTGATGGGCTCGACCACCCTGCCGCGTTAACGCATTACTCCCAAGCATGAAAAAAGCCCCGTCCTCGTGACGGGGCTTTTTTGTCGGCTCTTGCGGGAGCAGCTGTTTCCAACGGCGGCCGCTTCTAGTTGCGGATCACCGGATTGCTGATCACCGTGCTCGGCTTCGACAGGCGGAAGTCATCGACGCGGCCGGCGGGCGCCGTGGCGATATCGCCTTTGTCCACCAGCAGATCACGCGGGCTCTTGCCATTGCCTTTGTCCGGCGCGGCATTGCCAAGGAGGGAGGTGGCGCCATCCAGTGCCGGATCGGTCAAGCCGATCGGCTGGGTCTTGACGATATCCTCGTTGCCAAGCGGCGCCGTCACCACCAGGTCCTTCAATTCGTTGGCCCCCGGCACGTTCTTGTCCGTCGCGGCGGCATCGCCAAGCAAGCGGCGAATGTCCTTCTCGACATAAAAGGCGAGTTTGCGTTTACCGGCCTTGGTGAGGTTGATGCCATCGGCACCGCGCAGGCGAACCTGCTGGCCGTTGATGTCGGAACCGGTCAGAACGAACTTGCCACCCTCGTCGACGAAGCCGTCCCAGATGTCGACGAACTGCCCGCCGACCTTCTCGATTTCTTCGCGATACATGCCGTTGAAGGTCACCATGTCGGCCGTCATCGCCGCCGACTGGAACGGCGGCATGCCGACCCAGAGAACCGGAAGTTTTTCCTTGCGGACCAAGGCAGCCAGCGCATTGACGCGCTTGCGGTACTCTTCGGTCCAGAGATCGGTCCGGAACTTTTCCTTGACGTCGCCGATCTGCATCTGCTGCCGATCGTTGGCGCCGAGGCTGACGATAATGACCGACGGCTTCACTTCGCCGACATAGCCGGGAAGGGTGCCCGGCCAATCGAAATAGTCCTCGCGCACCAGGCCCGAGGAGCCGTTGGCCCGTGTCTCGATGGCGATGCCGGGCGTCATCTCGAAGGCCGTCTTCAGGCCGTCGCCAAGGCTGCCGGCCATGAAGTCGCCGACGACCAGGACCTTCTTGGCGTCCGGCGCCTTCTCGACGACCTGCGGCACGACGGCTGGCGTATCGGTGGCCTTCGGCTTCTGCTTCTGTTGCCCCAGGCCCTTCTGGCGCTGCTGCTGTTGTTGCCGCTGGCGTTTGGGTCGCGGCTGCTCGGGAAAATAGTCACGATCGTCATAGACAGGCCGGTCGCGCGACAGGCCGCCGAAGAGCATCTGGAACAGGTTGCGCCGCTGCACCGGTTCTTGTGCTTCGGCAAGGCTCGCGAAAAGGCTGACGACAACCATCGCCATCGCGGCGATGCAGATGGTCGCAATCCCGAACGGCGATCGGCTCTGGTGCCCGCGGCGCTTGCTCATCATCTGGTTCTTTACCCGTTCATGGCGTGTTGCGGCGGCAACGAGCCGCTGTCACGTTCAAGCGCGCCGCACGGGTGCAGCGCGCTCTTGCGTATTTTATCTCACGGATACGGCGATCGTGAAACCGTTTCGAGTCCGCTAGTTGCGCAATGCGCGCAGCAGCATCTGGGTCGGCTGCCCATCCGGAGCCAGGCCATTCTTCGACTGGAACGCCTGGATCGCGGCCTTCGAACCGGAGCCGAAATTGCCGTCGACTTCGCCGCTGTAGTAGCCGAGCTCCTTCAGGCGGTTCTGCAGCTCGAACTTTTCGCTGATGTCGAGCGACCCGTCCGGACGCGGCCAGCGCTGTTGCATGCCCTGATAGCCGGCGATCTGGTCGGCAAGAAGGCCGACGCCGAGCGCGTAGCTGTCGGAGGCGTTGTAGCGCTTGATGACGAAGAAGTTCTTGGTCATCAGGAAACCGGGGCCTTCGCCACCGCTCGGCAGCTTGAGTTCGGCGCGCATGCTGCCATTGCGGAAGCCCTTGCCGTTCGGCCGGGCAAAGCCGAGCGATGCCCATTCGGCGAGTGTCTTCGTCTGGCCGGAATATTTTGCGGCATTTGCGGGGGGCGCGACCTCGTAGCCCCAGGTTTCGCCCGGTTGCCAGCCATTCTTCTTCAACAGGTTGGCGGCCGTTGCCAGTGCATCGGGCACCGAATTCCAGATGTCGCGGTGGCCGTTGCCATCGGCGTCGACCGCATAGAGCAGGTAGCTCGTCGGAATGAACTGCGTGTGGCCCATGGCGCCGGCCCAGGAGCCGGTCAGCTCACGGGGGGTGATGTCGCCGCTCTGAAGAATCTTCAGCGCCGCGATCAACTGCTTCTTGGCGTAGTTCGAGCGCTTCGGATCGGCATAGGCAAGGGTTGCGAGCGCGCGCGGCACATAGTGCAGGCGGTCATCCTTCTCGAGCACGGCGCCGTAGTTGGATTCCATCGACCAGATCGCCAGAAGGATGGTTTTGTCGACGCCGAAGTGCTTTTCCAGCGCGCTCAGCGTACGGGCGTGCTTGGTCGCCATCTCCTGGCCGACGCGCTTGGTGTAGGGGTTCACGCGGGAATCGATGTATTCCCAGATCTTGTGCTTGAACTCCGGCTGGTAGTTCGCCTTTTCGATCACCGTCTCGTCGGGCGACTTCACTCCGGCGAAGGCCTGGCGATAGGTTGCCTTGGTGATGCCGGYCTTGGCGGCCGTCGCGTAGAATTCGTTGATCCAGTTCTGGAATCCGGCATCGGCGCGCGCGGGGGCGGTGCCGAGCGTTGCGGCGGATAGGACGAGGGCGGCTGCGATATGACGGAAAAACGTCCTGCGGTTTCTGATCATCAGCTGTCGGTTCCGTTTCTCTGCGGGGCTTCGGCCGTCATGGCCCGAATCGCTCCGCAAGGTGGCAGTCTGGGGCCAGCCTGGACGGTGGGGGCGGTCGTCGGCGGCTCCTGTTTCGGATCCGGCCGCGATTGTTGCATTGCCGGATTGCAATGAATCTACAGAAACGTGGTCAACAAACCCTTTACCATGAAATTGTGGTGGCGTCTTCCGCTGCAGAAAATGTCAAGCCATGGTCGTGGAGTTCGCATAAGCATTGTTCCGTCGGTTCAGGCTCTGTTCAGCTGACGGCATAGAGATTGCGGCTCCATTACGGAGCGCTGTATGGTTCAGGCGGATTGCTGTCCGGAGCCATCCGGCAAGAGTTATGAGTGAAGTCCTATCAAGGAGGTATCGATGACCGACAAGCGTAAAGTCCGCAAAGCCGTATTCCCGGTCGCAGGGCTGGGCACACGTTTCCTGCCGGCCACCAAGGCCGTGCCGAAGGAAATGCTGACGGTGGTGGACAAGCCGGTCATTCAATATGTGGTCGATGAGGCGCTGGAAGCCGGCATCGAGCATCTGATTTTCGTCACCGGCCGCAGCAAGGCGGTGATCGAGGATTATTTCGACATTCAGGTCGAGCTCGATCAGACGCTGCGCGAACGCAACAAGAAGGCCGAGATCGCGTTGCTCGACGGCATTCTGCCGAAGGCCGGCACCACCAGCTTCACCCGCCAGCAGGCGCCGCTCGGCCTTGGCCATGCGGTCTGGTGCGCCCGTGATCTCGTCGGCAACGAGCCGTTTGCGCTGCTTTTGCCGGACATGATCATGAAGGGCGAGAAGGGCTGCCTCAAGGGCATGGTCGAGCTCTATGAGCAGAGCGGCGGCAACGTCATCGCGGTTGAGGAATGTGCACCGGACCAGGCCCACAAATACGGTATTGTCGGCGTTGGCGACAAGGTGGGCGATGGTTTCAAGATCACCAAGATGGTCGAGAAGCCGGCACCGGGCACGGCCCCGTCCAATTTCTTCATCAACGGCCGTTACATCCTGCAGCCGGAGATCTTCCCGATCCTCGAAAAGCAGGAACGCGGCGCCGGCAACGAAATCCAGCTGACCGACGGCATGCTCAAGCTCTCCGACAGCCAGCAGTTCGCCGCCTATCATTTCCGTGGCGACACCTATGACTGTGGCGCCAAGGACGGCTTCATCCTGGCGAACGTCGCCTTTGCACTGGAGCGCGGCGATATCCGCCCGAGCGTCGAGGGTCCGTTGAAGACCCTGCTGGGCAGCCTGAAGTAATCGGTCAGGTCCCGAAAATGTGAAAGGCCGCGTCCACTGGACGCGGCCTTTTCCGTTGAAGATGGCAAGCTTTTATGAGGCGACGCAATTCCGGCCGGAAAACCGGTTCGAATTTTTCCTGGAATCGCTCTAGCGCCGCAGCGTGAGCCCAACGCCGACACGGGTAATGTCCGTCGTATCGCCTTGATCACGGGTCGTACGCTCGTAGCTGACGTCGCCCGTCAAGGCGAGATAGCGGTTGATGTCGTAGGTCAGGCCGGCGCCGGTGCGCCAGGTGGTTTCGTCCGACGAGCTGGCGTCGGAGGGATAGTTGCGCAGCGTCAGGCTGTTCGTCAGCCGTGCCACCAGATCCGAGCGCATCTGGTGGGTGATGATGTTGGTGAGGTTGTAGTCGATCGAACCCGCATCGCCCGGTGTCGTCGACGGGTTGAGATCGGTCGAAACGGCGAAGAGGACGTCGGTGCCGCGTTGCGGCGACCAGTTGATGCGCCCATCGACCGAGAGGCCGCTGAGCTCGCCAAGCCGGTCGTCCTCGAAATTGTAGGTTTCGTAGCCGAGGCCCAGTTCGCCGTAGAGCTTCTCGCCGAGATCGACCTCGACACCGCCGCGGGCGGCATAGGTCTGATAGGAGCGCTCGAAACCGAGCGGGTCTTCGCGCAGATCGTAGAGCGATTTGCCGACGGAGGCTTCGAGGAACGGGATCAGTGCCGGCGACAGCTCGTAGCCGACCCGGCCGGTGAGGATGCCCGTATTGCGATTGCGATACTTGACCGAGAGGTTCGTGCCGTTCTCCAGTTCGACATCGCCATAGGTTTGCCGGTCGAAATCGATACCGACCGAACCGCGGATCAGGCCGAAGTCGCGCTCGATGGCGGCGCCAAGGCGGTAGTTGTTGACCGCGGACTGGGTCTTGGCGTTCGAGATCGCGTTGGGGTCGTCGGCGTCTTCGCGGTAGAAGCTGTATCCGGCCCGAAGCCGCGCGATCGTTTCATCCCAGAGATCGAGCCGCAGTTCCGCGTCGACATCGGCGCGCGGTTCTTCCTCGCCTTCGCCAGAGATATTGTTCTGCAGGATGCCTTCGCCGGTGACGGTTAACTGGTGCCGCGACCAGTCCGAGGTCAAGGTGCCGCGGATCCCGGTTTCGAGGTAGCCGCGGTTCGTCTTCGTGTCGCCGTCCTTGCGCCATTCGTGGTTGATGCTCTCGCTGACGCCCGGGCGCAGCGTGAACGTGCCGATGCGGATGCCCGGCGAACGATCGTACTCGGGGTTATAGGTCCGCAGCCGCAGGCCGTCGATCGTCGGTTCGCGCTGGTTCTGGCGAACGAAATCCTCGTTCGAAGCCGGTGTCAGGTCGTCTGCGCTGACGGCACCGGTGGTCTGCGGATCTGTGATCGCCGGCGTCGCTGCGGGAACGGCTGCCGTACTGGTGCCAACGGCATTCGTTGTGGCGGTGGGCGTGGCGGTCTGGGCGCTCAGTGACGCCGGCGCAAACAGCGCCGTGCCGGCCAACAGCAACGCCAGCGAAGCCGAACGCCGCGCGTCTCCTTTGGTCGAGCGAGATGAGCCTGGCACCATATGCCGTTTGTCCACGAGCCTGATTGCAATCCTTTCGCAATCGTAAAGCGACGTGGTTAAGCAATCGTTTCCAAGCGGAAAAAACGTCGTGGGTTCAGCCGCTTGTCGTTCAGGCGCTTTCGACGGTCAGGTTTCGGCCGTGCGTGGAAACGACACGCACCCGGGTGCCTGCCGGCAAGTCCGGCCCCTCGATGATCCAGAACGTATCGTCGAGCCGGATGCGACCGCGCCCCTCGGTGATGGGTTTATCAAGCACGGCGGTGCGGCCGACGAGGCTTTCCGCTCTCCGGTTCAGCAACGGCTCGTCGGACGTTTCGGACGAGGAGAGAACAAGGCGGCGGCCAAGAACGACCGCTACCACGGCGAAGAGGGCGAAGAGGACGAACTGGACTTGCCACGTCCAGAAGCCGATCTCCCAGAGCAGAAGCGAGAGAATTCCGACAACGAGCGCGGCGACGCCGATCCAGATCAGGAACACGCCAGGCGCGACGAGCTCGGCTGCCAGAAGCACGAAGCCCAGAACCCACCAGCTCCAGGGCCCGAGTTCTTGAATGGCGCGTTCGATCATCGCCTACTTCCCCTGCGAAGGATCGGCCGGGAAGGCGGGCGTGGTGCGCGGCGTAGATTGGCGCGGGCGGGTCGCGGGCGCTGTCTGGCTGTCGCCGAAGACTTCCTTGGCGATGGCGCCGATGCCGCCGAGCGAGCCGATCAGCGCGGAGGCTTCCATCGGCATCAGCACGATCTTCTGGTTGTTGGCGGTTCCGATCGAGGCGAGCGCCTCGGTGTATTTTTGCGCGACGAAGTAGTTGATCGCCTGAACATCGCCCGACGCAATGGCGTCCGAAACCATCTTCGTCGCCTTTGCCTCGGCTTCCGCCAGACGTTCGCGCGCCTCGGCGTCGCGGAATGCGGCTTCGCGCTGGCCCTCGGCCTGCAGGATCGCCGACTGCTTGGCGCCCTCGGCGCGCAGGATCTGGGCATTTCTCGCGCCCTCGGCTTCCAGCACCTGGGCGCGTTTCTCGCGTTCGGCCTTCATCTGCCTTGCCATGGCGTCGACCAGATCCTTCGGCGGCGCGATGTCCTTGATCTCGACGCGGGTGATCTTGATGCCCCAGGGACTGGCGGCCTCGTCGACGACATGCAGCAACCGGTCGTTGATCGTGTCGCGGTTGGAGAGCAGTTCGTCGAGATCCATCGAACCCATGACCGAGCGGATATTGGTCATCGTCAGGTTGAGGATGGCGTTTTCGAGATGGGCAACCTGGTAGGCTGCCTGCGCCGCGTTCAGGATCTGGTAGAAGGCGACGGCATCGGCCGAGACGCTGGCATTGTCCTTGGTGATGACTTCCTGCGTCGGAACGTCGAGGACCTGCTCCATCACGTTCATCTTGGCACCGATCCGATCGATGAAGGGAACGATCAGGTTGAGGCCGGGTTCCAGCGTTTTCGTGTAACGGCCGAAGCGTTCGATTGTATAGCGGTAGCCTTGGGGCACGGTCTTGATCCCCATGAAGAGGACCAGGATGATAAGCACCACGAAGCCAATGACGACGATATCCATTCCGCCCAAGACATACCCCCTAAAATTGCAATCTCGGCTTGTGGCTGCAGTCTAGCTTATTCCGTTTCCATTCGGAATCGGTTTTCCGCGGATTGCGCGTAAATTCAAAATGTTAGAAAGACGCACTCGCCGGTGGGCAAGAGCGCAGCTCCTTCATCCTGAAGTGGTGATCAGCGTGCAGTTATCAAGTGGGATGGCGGGAGGCTTAAAGCCAGCCGGCAAGCTCCCGGCGCACGACGTGTTCGAGCACGGCCATGCCTTCGGCGCTGTCGTTCAGACAGGGGATATGGGTGAACTTCTCACCGCCGTTGTGATGGAAGCTCTCGGCGGCCTGTTCGGCGATCTCTTCCAGCGTTTCCAGACAGTCGGAAACGAAGCCGGGATTGAGGACAGCAATGCGCTTGACGCCATCCTGGGCGAGCTTTTCGACGGTCTTGTCGGTGTAGGGCTGCAGCCATTCTTCGGGCCCGAAGCGCGACTGGAAGGTGACCTGCAGCTTTTCCTTGGACCAGCCGAGCTTTTCGCGCAGCAGCCGCGCGGTCTTCTGGCACTGGCAGTAATAGGGGTCGCCCTTGTCGAAGTAGCTCTTCGGGATGCCGTGGAAGGAGGTGAGCACCACTTCCGGTTCCCAGTCGAGTGTCGCCAGGTGGCGCTCGATCGAGGTCGCCAGCGCATCGATATAGACGGGGTCGTCGTGGTAGGGCGGGACGGTGCGCAGCGCCGGCTGCCAGCGCATTTTCAGGAGCGCTTCGAAAGCCTTGTCGTTCACGGTGGCCGTGGTGGCTGCGGCATATTGCGGATAGAGCGGGAAGACGAGAATGCGTTCGCAACCGGCCTTCTGCAGCGCGTCCATGCGCGAAGCGATCGAAGGCTGACCGTAGCGCATGCCCCAGTCGACGATCACATCAGGACGATCGGCAAAGGTCTTGGCCATCAGCTCCGCCTGGTTGCGGGTGTAGGTCCGCAGATAACTTTCGTTCAGATCCTTGTTCCAGATCGTTTCATAGGCCTTGCCGACCTTGCCCGGACGGGTGTTGAGCACGATGCCGAACAGGATCGGGTACCAGAACAGCCGCGACCATTCGATCACCCGCCGGTCGGTCAGGAACTCCTTCAGGTAGCGGCGCATCGAGGTGTAGTCGGTACCGTCGGGCGTACCGAGGTTGACCAAAAGGACGCCGACCTTTCCGGATTTGACGGAGGGATGGTTGGCAGGGGCGGTCATGGCAAGTTGCTCGGTCATCTTGATCCTCGTCGGGCCCCCGCATTGGGGCACCGCTTCCGTTTGGAGCCTTCGGTTTCCAGTCCTTCTAAAAAGAAAAGCCGGCGCGGGGAAGCCCGCGCCGGCCCTAAAAGTAGAGGCAAATTGTCTTACTTTGCCGGGATCTCCAGTTCCTTGCCGACATGCAGCGCGCGCGGCGCCGGCTTGCCGTTGGCCTCGGAGATCTTCTTCCAGAGCGCGCCTTCACCGTAGAACGACTTGGCGAGGTCCCACAGCGTGTCGCCCTTGGCGATCACGTGCTTCTGCGGACCGCTTGCGGCCGGTGCTGCTGCCTCGCCGGAGGTCGCGGCCGGCTGGGTTGCCGAGGTGTCGGTGCCGGTCGCCGGCTTTGCTTCCGTTGCCGGTTCCGCCGTTGCCGCACCTGCGGCCGCAGCGACCTCGGTGATGCGGCCATCGGTGTAGGGCTTGAACGGCTGGTGAGCGGCGAGATAGTCGGCGAGCACGGTTTCCAGGCCCGGACCGTAGTCGTACGCGTTTTCACCCTTCTCCTTGAAGACGTCGTAACCGTCGCCGCCATTGCGCATGTAGTTGTTGGTGACGAGCGAATAGGTCTTGGCCGGGTCGAGCGGGACGTAGGTCTCGCCTTCCTTCACCTCGACCGAGACGACGCGGCTTCCGATCGGCTTCGACTTGTCGAAGGAGAACTTCATGCCGGCGACCTGCGGGAAGCGGCCGCCGCCTTCTTCGAGCTTGCTGAGGCCGTTTTCGAGCGCCTCACGAATGCCGTCGCCCTTGATCTGGAAGGTTGCCACCGTGTTCTGGAACGGCAGCACGGTGATCGCCTCGCCCATCGAGACGTCGCCGGCATCGATAGACGCACGCAGGCCGCCGCCGTTGGTGATGGCGATGGTCACGCCCTGGCCCTTGACGCGATCGAGCATGGCGTCGGTGAGCAGGCTGCCCATCTCGCATTCCTTCGTGCGGCAATTCTCACGCGAGCCGTCGATCGGCGCTTCCGTCTTGGCGATGATCTTCGAGCGCAGCTCTTCGATCGGTTTGCCGAGTTCGGCGACGCGCGCCAGCACGGCCTCATCCGGCTTCACCGAGCTGTCCACCAGGATCGGGTCGCCCTTGGCTGCCTTGACCACGCCCTTGTCGTCGAAGGTCACGACGAGATCGCCGAGATACTTGGTGTAGGACGCGGCCTGAACGACGGGCACCTTGTAGCCGCCGGGGTTGTCGACCATCGTCGGATAGGGGCCTTCAGCCTTCGGATCGGTGTTAGAGAGCAGGCTGTGCGAGTGGCCGCCGACGACGATGTCGACGTCGGGGATCTTGGCGATCGCCGCCAGATCACGCGGATAGCCGACATGGGTCAGCGCGATGATCTTGTCGACGCCCTGCTTTTTCAGCTCTTCGACGGCGGCGGTGGTGGTGGCCACGTCGTCGCCGATCAGGATGTCCGGGCCGGGCGAGGAGAGTTCCGGCGTGTCGTTGGCGACGGCGCCGACGATGCCGATCTTCTGGCCGCCAACCTCGAGCACGATCGACGGCTTGATGCGGTCGCCGATCTTCGACTTGTGGCTCGGCAGCACGTTGGCGGTGACGACCGGGAAGGTGATCTTGTCGAGGAAGCCGGCCAGGCCGTCTTCGCTTTCGTCGAATTCGTGGTTACCCACGGTCATTGCGTCGAACTTCATCAGGTTCAGGAACTCGGCTTCGGCCAGGCCCTTATAGGTGGTGAAGAACAGGGAGCCCTGGAAGTTGTCACCGGCGTTGAGCAGCAGCACGTTCTTGCCGGAAAGGTCCTGGCGCTTCTGGTCGATCAGGGCTTTCAGGCGGGCGACGCCGCCGAAGCATTCGTTCTTGCCTTCCTCTTCCGCCGAGCAGGTCGAGTCGAACTTGTTGATCGACTCGATGCGGGAATGGAGGTCGTTGATGTGCAGGATGTTCAGCTCATAATCGGCGAAGGCTGCGCCCGAGGAGAGGGCAAGGATGGACGCGGTCATCAGGCCGGTCCGGATGTGTCTGATCATGATGTTCTCCTGTTTTGAGAGCGCTGCCCGGATTGGTCGAAGCACTCTGTCTCCCGTTGCACGCAAGCGAACACAAAACCGCGCGGCACTTTTGCTGCAATTGCTCCAGTGTCAGCCAACCGTATCCGGAGCCGTCAAGTTGGATCCGTTCCCCACGGTGGGCGTGGCTTTGCCGGGCGGATGTTTTCATCACTTGAAGGCGACTTCAAGCGCTAAACCATCCTTGGGTTGTCGGATTTGCAACTAGGTTAAGCCGCGGGCGCAAATGAAAAAAAGCCCCCGATCGGGGGCTTTGATACTTGCCTGTTTGCTGTTTTAGCCGCGCCGTGCCAGCGAGAACTGCGCGCCGGCATCGGTGGTGCAATTGAGCTGGTTCTGGGTGACCAGGGCGCAATTGACCTTGGACTGAGTGTTGCGCACGAGCGAGGTCATATTGATCTCGACGAGCGTGGGGCTCATCTTGGTGTAGTTGCCCGAAGCAAGCAGCTGGTTGGTATCGGTCGTGCGGGTCGAGAAGGTTCCGCCCGCGAAGGTCGAGACGATACCGTTCGGATCCACCCAGGAGCCTTCGACGCCGGTCGCCTGGCTCGACGGCCCGCCCTCATCGATAATCCGGGGCGACGACTGGCAGGACGCCAAGGCCGCGGCGGTTGCGATTAGGGTCAGAACTGCGAATGGCTTCATAGGCGATTTCCCCCGCATTGGGCCGAGCGGACTGTTTCATTCCGGCATGACCATGCCGCGATCATGAGTTGAAAGCAAGAGTGGCAGGGGGCGGCAGTCGCCTTTTCCCGCAGAGATGAAAAGGCCCGGGACACGCTCGCGCCCCGGGCCGGATGACGTGTTACGTCAAAAGCTTAGCGAACAAGGATGTTCTTGAACTGCCAGGGATCCTTGGTGTCGATGTCTTCCGGGAACAGGCCCGGACGACCGTCGAGCGGGGTCCAGTCGGTGTAGTGGCCTTCAACCGGGCCGAGGTACTGGAGCTGCACTTCAAGGCACCGCTTGTAGTCCATCTCGTCAGCTTCGACGATGCCGGCCTTCGGGTTCTCGAGAGCCCAGACCATGCCGGCCAGGACTGCGGAGGTTACCTGCAGGCCGGTGGCGTTCTGGTAGGGAGCGATGCGGCGGGTTTCTTCCAGCGACAGGCGGGAACCGAACCAGTAGGCGTTCTTGTCGTGGCCGTAGAGCAGCACACCGAGTTCGTCGACGCCGTCGACCAGTTCCTTTTCGTCGAGGACGTGGTGCACCGGCTGGGCGTTGCCGCCGTTGCCGAACATCTCGTGCAGCGACAGAACGGCGTCGTTGGCCGGATGGTAGGCGTAGTGGCAGGTCGGGCGGTAGGTGACTTCGCCGTCCTTGTCGCGAACCGTGAAGAAGTCAGCGATCGAGATCGCCTCGTTGTGGGTCACGAGGAAGCCATACTGCGGGCCGGGGGTCGGGCACCAGGAGCGCACGCGGGTGTTGGCGCCCGGCTGCTCCAGGTAGATCGCCGCCTTGCAGCCCTTCTTGTGCTTCTTGGCGTTCTTCGGCATCCAGTTTTCATGGGTGCCCCAGCCGAGTTCGGCCGGCTGCAGACCTTCCGAGATGAAACCTTCGACCGACCAGGTGTTCCAGAAGGTGTTGAAGGGCTTCGGGTTCTTGGTGCGCTGGGTGTCGCGCTCGGCGATGTGCACGCCCTTGACGCCGACCTTCTTCATCAGCTTGGCCCAGCCTTCGCGGTCGTCCTGGTGCGGCTCTTCGTACTTCACGCCAAGGTCGTTGGCGAGGTTCAGGAGGCCCTGCTTGACGAACCAGGAGACCATGCCCGGGTTGGCGCCGCAGGTGGAAACCGCGGTCGTGCCGCCCGGGTTCTTTTCCTTTTCCTTGCGGACGGTTTCGCGCAGCGCATAGTTGGTGCGCTCGGAATTGTCCATTTCGGCGTCGAAGTAGAAACCGAGCCACGGCTCGACGACCGTGTCGACGTAGAGCACGTCGAGCTTGCGGCACATCTTCATCAAGTCGAGCGAGCCGGTGTCGACCGACAGGTTGACGCAGAAGCCCTGGCCTTCGCCCTCAGTCAGCAGCGGCTTCAGCAGTTCCTTGTAGTTGTCCTTCGTCACATGAGCGCGAACGTGACGTACGCCATGCCGCTCGAAAATCTCGTTATCGGCGGCGTCCTCACGGGGTTCGACCACGATCAACCGGTTCTTGTCGTATTTGAAGTGGCGCTCGATCAGCGGCAGGGTGCCGCGACCGATCGAACCGAAACCGATCATGACGATCGGACCGGTGATCTCGCCGTAAACCGGATAGGTGGTATCTGCCATTTTTGTCTTTCTCCTGAGAAAACTTTCCCTGTGACGTTGGGTGACTAAGCATGAGGAGCGGCTGGCGCCGCTGTTCTGGCTCGATGAATGTGCCGAAGCGGCCGTGGTGCCGAATGCGGCACGCGGGCGCTGTAGAGCATAGATTGCTGTCACAATAAAGAGCCGGCGGGTCAACCGCCATTTGAGAGTGTGCTTAACCGACAATCGAAAGCAGCCGTGATGGCCCTACGCTTCGACAAAGGGCACTTCTTTTCGACCAGATTGTACCCTAGCTGGTCGTCCGGCTCGATCCAGCGTTAAGGATCAGGCCGGAAAGGCCGATGGTGACGGGTGTGGAGAAGCCGTCATGGGGCGAGCGTTTCGTGCAGATCGGGCGATCCAAGGGGGATTTAACCATATCCCCATCGTTTCGCTCGCGTAAACGCTTGTCACATGCGCTTCGTGCTATAGCTTCGTTTGAAGCATCCGCTTCGCGCCATGATTGATATTGTCCGACCCGGAGGCGTGACAGACCGTGACCGGTAGTCATCTCAAGGCTCTTGCGGCCTTACAGAGCAAAACACCCGTACTGATCGCGCTTTATGATCAGCATGATCGACTGCGATTTGCCAACCCGGCATTCCGCACGGCATACCATCTCGGCCCGGACGAGAGCCCGACCTGGGCGGAGATCATGCGCCGCAACTACGCCGCCGGGCAAGGCACGGTCCTGAAGACCGACGATGTCAACGCCTGGATAGCCTCGACGACGCATCGGCGCGGCAAGGTGCCTTTTCGCGCCATGGAAACCGACCTGCATGACGGCCGCTGGCTATGGATGACGGAGACGGTGGATTCGGACGGCTGGATGCTGTGCATCGCCGTCGATGTCACCACCATCCACGCCGGCGAGCGCGAGCTTCGGCAGGATCGCGACTTTGCGCTTCGAGCCGCCCAGGTGGACGAGCTGACGAGCGTGCCCAACCGTCGCTACACGATGGGGCGGTTGACCGAGTTCATCGCCAACTGCGCCGAGAACCCGCATATGTGGGGCTGCGTCGCGATCATCGACATCGATTATTTCAAGGCGATCAACGACCGCCACGGACACCAGCGCGGCGACGAGGTGCTGCTTGATTTCGCCCGCCAGATGCAGGAATTCGTGCGCCGCTCGGATTGCTTCGGTCGTATCGGCGGTGAGGAATTCATGCTCATCCTGCCCGATACCACCATCAGCGAGGGCAACCGTATTCTTGACCGGCTACTTGAAAGGGTCAGAAGCTCCCGGCCGCTCGAGAACATTCCGGAATTCTTCTACACCTGTTCGGTAGGGCTTGCGGAATATCGCGATGGGGATTCGGTCAGCGATCTCTATGCGCGCGCCGACCAGGCGCTTTATCTCGCCAAGCGCGACGGCCGGGATCGGGTGAGACGCTATACCCTGCCGGGTTCAGATCACGAGGCCCACCCGGATCAGACCGCGTAGCGAATTGCCGACATAGAGCGTTCCGCCTGTGAGATCTGCCGGCGAAAGCCGCGTGACGCGGGCGCGCCGTTGGCAGATGAGCTCGGTGCGGAGCACGCCGGCGAGCAGCCCGCAGGCAATCGGCGGCGTCTTCAGGATGCCGCTGCCGTCATCGAGGAAGACCGAGGTGATCGTGCCCTCGCAGACTTCGCCCTTTTCGTTGAGCAGAAGAACCTCGTCGGCCTCGCTGGCTTTGAACTCGCCGCGGGCCGTTTCATAGGTCGCCCGGCGGCTGGTCTTGTAGCGCAGCAGCGGATCGCGGGAGTTGAGCCGTGTGGCGGCTATCCGCACCTGCCAGATCGTATCGTCCGGCAATGGCACGAACGGTGCGGTCCTCACCTCGATGCGCCCGTCGGGAAAAAGCTCGAGCCGCACGCGGCGCGCGGCCGCGCCGTCGCCGCCTTCCACCGCGGCCAGCAGGGCCGCTTCTGCACCTTCGGCTCCTGGAATACCCAGTCGACGTGCCGATCGCTTCAGCCTCGCCAGATGCAGGCGCATGCGAAGAAAGCCGGTTTCGCCCTCAAAGCGCAGCGTCTCGATCAGCGAGAAGCCCGTCATCGCACGATCTCGCCGTCGCCCGGCGCGACCTCGTCGTCGCCCGGCGCGATATGATCGTCGCCAACGGCAAAGCGAGCCTTGAGCAGGCATTCCTCGTATTCGGATTGGGCGTTGCTGTCGAAGACAATGCCGCCGCCGACATTGAACACGGCTTCGCCGCTCGCAAAAAGCGAAATGGTGCGGATGGCGACGCTGAAGCGCATGACCCCGTTCGGCGCGATGAAGCCGATGGCGCCGCAATAGGCGTCGCGCGGTCCGTCCTCCAGATCGTGCAGGATTTCCATGGCCCGCATCTTCGGCGCGCCGGTGATCGAGCCGCAGGGAAAGAGAGCCGCGAAGATGTCGCTGAGGCCGATCTCCGGCAAGAGTTTCGCCCGGACGTGGCTCACCATCTGGTGCACGGTCGGGTAGGTCTCGATCTCGAAGAGTTTGGGGACGTTGAGCGTGCCGACCTCGGTGATGCGCGAGATGTCGTTGCGCAGCAGATCGACGATCATCCGGTTTTCGGCCTGGGTCTTTTCATCGGCGCGCATCGCCGCGATGATCTCGGCATCCTCTGCCGCCGATGCGCCGCGTTTGGCCGTACCCTTCATCGGGTGCGTTTCGATCCAGCCATCCGCATCGACGCGGAAGAAGAGTTCCGGCGACCGCGACAGGAGGACCGGCCCGTCGAGGGCAACGAGCGCCCCGTATTTTACCGGCTGGCGCTCGATCAGCGACCAGAAGGCAGCACGCGGATCGCCGGACCAGCGGGCACGGATCGGCATCGTCAGGTTGGCCTGGTAGCAATCGCCCTTCCGCAGGTGCTGGTGCAGACGATCGAAGCGCTCGCGGTATGTTTCGAAGTTCCAGTCGGCGCGCGGCTCACTGAGGAGAGGTTCGTTTTCGGTCCGGCGTTGCGGCTCGGCCAAAGGATGATCTTCCAAAGGCGCATCGAAGATGCCGAAGGACATGAGAGGCGTCTCGCGGCCTTCCTCGGCGAAACCCGAAAGTTTCTCTTCGAAGAGGTGCCCAGCCTCATAGGACATGAAGCCGGCGATCCATTTGCCGGACTCGTGGGCCCGCTCGAGCTCGGCAAGGCCGCGGACGAATTCGGACTTCGTGCGCGCGGTGACGACACGCAAGGGCTCAGCGAAGACCGTCGTGCGGTTTTCGCTGTCGTCCCGGAACAGCACATAGGGTGCGGTGTTGCTCATAAAGTCGTCTTGTCGATCGCTCCGCGATCCGGACCTCTGCCCGGATCAGGCCTTATCAAGCGCTTCGAGTTCGTCGATGAGCCCTTCGATCATCGACAGTCCCTGTGCCCAGAACGACGGATCGGTGGCATCGAGGCCGAAGGGGGCGAGCAACTCGGAGTGGTGCTTGGTGCCGCCAGCCTTCAACAATTCGAAGTACTTATCCTGGAAGCCTTTTTCGGCGTTCTGGTACACGGCGTAGAGCGAGTTCACCAGGCAGTCGCCGAACGCATAGGCGTAGACGTAGAAGGGCGAGTGGATGAAGTGCGGGATATAGGCCCAATAGGTCTCGTAGCCCTCGGAAATCCGGATCGCCGGACCAAGGCTTTCGCTCTGCACCGATAGCCACAGCTTGCCGATGTCGTCGGCCGTTAGTTCGCCTTCCTTGCGGGCGGTGTGAACCTTGCGCTCGAACTCGTAGAACGCGATCTGGCGCACGACCGTGTTGATCATGTCCTCGACCTTTTGCGACAGCATGGCCTTGCGTTCGCGCTTGTCCTTCGTCCGGTCGAGCAGCGCACGGAAGGTCAGCATTTCGCCGAAGACGGATGCGGTCTCGGCGAGCGTCAACGGGGTCGACGCCATCAGCGCGCCCTGTCCGCCAGCCAGCACCTGGTGCACGCCGTGGCCGAGTTCGTGTGCGAGCGTCATCACGTCRCGCGGCTTGCCCATGTAGTTGACGAGCACATAGGGGTGCGCCGACGGAACCGTCGGATGGGCAAAGGCGCCCGGTGCCTTGCCCGGGCGCACGGGTGCGTCGATCCAGCTTTCGTCGAAGAAGCGGCGGGCGATCGCGGCCATTTCCGGCGCGAAGGCATTATAGGCGGAGAGCACGGTGTCCCTGGCTTCGTTCCACGAGATCAGCGCGTTCGGCGTTTCCGGCAACGGCGCATTGCGATCCCAGAAATCCATCTCCTGCATGCCGAGCCACTTCGCCTTCATCGTGTAGTAGCGATGCGACAGGCGCGGATAGGCGGATTTGACGGCTTCTGCAAGCGCATCGACGACTTCGCGCTCGACGCGGTTCGCCAGATGGCGGCTGTCGGCGATGTCCTGAAACCCACGCCAGCGGTCGGAGATTTCCTTGTCCTTGGCAAGCGTGTTGGTGATCAGCGTGAAGGTGCGGATATTGGCCTTGAAGGTTTCGGCAAGCGCCATCGCCGCCTTCTTGCGAACCTCGGTCGCCGGATCCTGCAACAGGTTCAGGGTGACTTCGAGCGGCAGGGATTCACCGTCGACGTTGAAGGTGAGGCTCGCCATCGTCTCGTCGAACAGCCGATTGAAGGCCGCGGCGCCGGTCATCGATTTTTCCAGGAAAAGCTGCTCCAGCTTGTCGTCGAGCTGGTAGGGCTTGTCCATGCGCAGGTCGGTCAGCCAGGGCTTGTAGTGCGCGGCAAGCGGATCGTTTTCCAGCGCCTTGTCGAGGATCGCGTCATCGATGCGATTGAGTTCCAGCGAGAAGAACAGGAGATGCGCCGACATGTCGGTGAGCTTCGACTGCACGTCGCCGTAGAGCTTGCCGTTTTCAGGCTTGGACGTGTCCGAGAAGTAGGTGAGGCCGGCATAGGAGGCGATGCGGCCCATGACGTCTTCGAGCGCTTCGAATTCCCGGACGGCGGCGCCGATGCCAGCGTCACCGGTCTTCGTCGCGGCCTCGGCCAGCTTGCCCTTCCACTTGGTCTCGAAGGCGATCGAGTCGGTCTCGGCCTTCTTCAGGTCGTTGCGAAAAGCATCCGATGTGGCGGACGGATAGAGATCCTCAAGCCGCCAGGACGGCAGGTCACCGAGATCCGCGGTGGCGCCATGGGACTGCCCGGCGGCAGCACGGACGACGGATTGCTCGGGAGCGAAGGGGCGGAAGGTCATCGTCGGATTTCTCTCGTTCGTGACAGGAAGAGGGCAAGCGATATGGGTCCCATTGCTATCGCCGGCAATGGATAAAATGCAAGCATTTCTCAAAACATGATGTTCAGCCCTTTATGGCACAGATGCCTGACGTGATTTGGCACATGAGGTTGGCCAAAAAGTACCGCGTGTCCAGAGCAGGAGGCTTCCGTGACATCACATATTCTGGTCATCGATGACGATCCGGTGCAGCGCCGGTTGCTGACGAACATGATCGAGCGTCTCGGCCATGTGGCGCATCTCGCCGACAACGGCCGCAGCGGCCTGGAGCTCTTGGAGCGCAAGGGCGGCATGATCAATGTCATCCTGCTCGACCTGTTGATGCCGGAGATGAACGGCCACGGCTTCCTCGACGCGCTCGCCGAGCGCGGCGTCGATACGCCTGTCATCGTGCAGACCGGCCAGGGTGGGATCGAGACCGTCGTTCACGCGATGCAGGCGGGTGCGTTCGACTTCCTGGTGAAGCCGGTTTCTCCGGAGCGGCTATCGGTTGCCATCGGCAATGCGCTGAAAATGGCGAGCCGCGATGGCAAGGTCAAAACCTCGCGCCGTCCGCGCGGCGGCGCCGTCGGCTTCGAAGATATCGTTTCGGCAAGTCCGGCGATGATCCGTGTGATCGACCTGGCGCGCCGTGCCGCCCAGTCCAACATCCCGATCGTGCTCGAAGGCGAGTCCGGCGTCGGCAAGGAAATGGTGGCCCGCGCCATCCAGTCGGCGAGCGATCGGGTCGGCAAGCCCTTCGTCACCGTCAACTGTGGCGCGATCCCGCACAATCTGGTCGAGAGCATTCTCTTCGGTCACGAAAAGGGCGCCTTTACCGGCGCGACGGAAAAACACAGCGGCAAGTTCGTCGATGCGGACGGCGGCACCCTGTTCCTCGACGAGATCGGCGACCTGCCGCTCGAAGTCCAGGTCAAACTTCTGCGTGCGGTGCAGCAGGGCGAGATCGAGACGATCGGCGCGCGCCATCCGCAGAAGGTCAATGTCCGGCTGATCTCCGCCACCAACAAGGATCTGATCAACGAAGTGCGCGAAGGGCGGTTCCGTGAAGACCTCTACTACCGCCTCAACGTCTTCCCGATCACCATTCCGGCGCTGCGCCGGCGCAAGGAAGACATTCCCGTTCTGGTGCGTTCCTTCGTCGAGCGCTTCGCCGCCGAGCAACGCCTGCATGCACCGCTTGCCATATCGAGCGGCGCCCTGGCGCTGCTGACCGCCTATGACTGGCCGGGCAATATCCGGCAGCTGGAAAACGCGATCTTCCGGGCCGTGGTGCTTGCCGAAGGCAACGAACTGACGGTGAAGGACTTCCCGCAGATCGCCACCCAGATCCCGGGTTACGTGGTTTCCGACCGCTCGGGTTTCTCCTGGGGCGAAGCCGGTCCGGAGCGGGAAAACGCGCCGGCGGAGCACGTGCCGAACGTCTATCCGGACTTTGCAAGTGCGGCGAAATCGATGGAAGGCGATGCCGGACACGACCCGCGCATGGAGAACGCGATTGCCAGCGTCGACGAGGGCGGGGACGTGCGCAAGCTTGCCGAAGTGGAAGAGGAACTGATTCGTTTTGCACTGAAGTTCTACCGCGGACAGATGAGCCAGGTGGCTCGCAAGCTCGGCATCGGCCGGTCTACGCTCTACCGCAAGCTGAAGGATTATGGCATCGATCCCGAGAACCCGTTGAGGGAGGCGGCATAAAATCGACGCATTCACGATTCATTAGCCCTGCTATTCCGTCACCGCCGTTTAGACCTTGTTAGTGAAGTGTTCACTATATTATAAGGGGCGGTGACGACTGTGGCATATTTGCCATGCTGTCACCTTATTTGACAGTCATCTGAGACAGCGAAGTACGGTTGTCCGTCGGACGGGGATTGAATGCCAAATTTGTTCGGTTTTAAGAAGCCGCTCGGCTCCTTAGCGAGAGTCTGCGCGGCGTTTACCCGTAAGGTTCCGCAGGTTCTTACATCCGTTGCGATTGCGGCTACCCTCGTGACGCCGGGCTTTGCACCTCCCGTAGAGGCCGCTGGCCAGACCCGGACACTGAAGCTCTATTTCATTCATACCCAGGAAAAAGCGCAGATAACCTTCAAGCGCAACGGCCGCTACGACCCCAAGGGCCTGCAGGAGATCAACCGCTTCCTGCGCGACTGGCGTCGCAACGAACCGACCAAGATGGATCCGCGCCTGCTCGATCTCGTCTGGGAAGTCTACCAGAAGAGCGGTTCGCGCGATTACATCCACGTCGTCTCGGCCTATCGTTCGCCTGCAACCAACGGCATGCTGCGCTCGCGCTCGAAGGGCGTTGCCAAGAAGAGCCAGCACATGCTCGGCAAGGCGATGGACTTCTATCTTCCCGATGTGAAGCTGAAGACCGTGCGTGAGATCGGCATGAAATTCCAGGTGGGTGGCGTCGGCTTCTATCCGACTTCCGGCTCGCCTTTCGTTCACATGGACGTCGGCGGTGTCCGCGCCTGGCCGCGCATGTCGCGCGCCGAACTCGCGCGTCTCTTCCCTGACGGCAAGACCATGCACCTGCCTTCCGACGGCAAACCGTTGCCCGGCTATGAGCAGGCGGTCGCTGACTACAAGCGTCGCGTTGGTGCCTCGGCGATCGAAGTCGCCGGCGGCGGCGCGACAGGTTCGGGCGACACGGCAAGCGGCAAGCGTCGCGGCAACCTGTTCGCCATGCTCTTTGGCGGCGGTGGCGACGAGGATGAAGAACCCTCGGCGATTGCGGCAGGTCCGGGCGCCGACGACGAAGGCGGCGCTGCGCCGGCTGCGGTCCAGACGGCCTCCGCTCCGGCTGCGCAGCAGGCGCTGCCCGGTGTCGCCGGCTCCGTTGCCGCCGAACCGGCGGTTGCTGCCGAACAGAACATCAATGCGCCGGTCCCGGCCGTCCGCCCTGCCTTCAAGGATGCGCCTGCCGATGGCGGCGTAGCCGTTGCACTGGTGGCGCCGCAGAAGAACGCGGCCCAGGACGCGCTTGCCGCTGCCCTGCCGCAGACCTCGGAAATGCCGAGCGAATTCGCCGATCTCGGCTCGATGAAGGTGCCGGTGCCGCAGATGCTTGACCGTCGCGACATGAACACGCTTGTCGCTTCGGCCGATCCTTCCGCGGATGTGCAGGCGCTTGGCTTCGTGCCAGTTCCGGCGGTACGGCCCGCGGGTGACGTGGCCCTTGCCGCCGTTGCCGATGCGCAGGTCGTGGTTCCGTCCTTCGCGGAACGTCCGGTTGTTGCGTCCGCAGAGCCGCCGCGTGACGTTGCCGCCGAAGCGTCGACCCGTGTCGCGCTTGCCGCTCCGACGCCCGCCCAGCGCCAGCCGTTATCGCAGCAGCCGATCGAAATGGCGGCCTATGCGCCGCAATCGAACACGAATGCCCGCGCGGCAGTCTTCGACAATGCCTTCGACACGCAGGCCGAAGCGCCGGCAAAGGGTGGCCGCCCGAAGAAGAACGACGCCGATGCCGCGACCCGTTCGTCGGTGCGTACCGAACCGAAGCTGACCCAGAAGATCATTTCCGAATGGGCGCTGACGACAGGGCGTGTGGCCACGCTTTCCAAGCCGGTCAAGGCGCCGCGCTTCGTCAGCAAGTCGCTCCGCGCCGCACCGACCACGGTCTACGCCGCTGGCTTCTCCAGCAGCGCCGGCACTGTGGACACGGCCCGGTTCAGCGGCACTGCAGTCAACTTCATGGAAGTGAAGAAGTTCAGCACGAACTGAGCTTCGGCCTCCGAGCAGACACGAAAAAGCCCGCCGGTCCGGCGGGCTTTTTGATTCTGCACCGTGCTTTCGAGTGCTGCCGCTTCTGGACAGGATCGAGGCGCAGTGCGTTCCGCATTGCACCCGGACGAAGGCCGCCTGTCGGCGGCCTGCAAGTAGCGGCTTATTCTTCGTCGGCCGCCGGCACCATGCCGAGCGCCTGGAGGTAGGTGTCGAGGATCGCTTCCTGTTCCATGCGCTCGTCGTGGTCCTGCTTGCGGATCGAAATGACCTTGCGCAGGATCTTGGCGTCGAAGCCCGTGGACTTGGCTTCGCCGTAGACGTCCTTGATGTCGTCCGCGATGGTCTTCTTTTCTTCTTCCAGGCGTTCGATCCGCTCGATGAAAGCACGAAGCTGATCGCGTGCGACGCCGTGAGCATCCGACATGGTCTTCTCCTTGATACGGGGAATTGAATTTCTTGGGTGCCGTGACGTGCCGCGAACGGCCGCCAAGGTCAAGGGTCATTGCGCAACAACGCGGTCATTTCCGTGGCAAGCGCCGGCGAAATGATCTTATTCCTTCGGCCGGTTGACCTCGAAAGCGGCCTTCTGCTCGGTGGTTGCTTCCCTTTGGTTGCGCTCGCGCCATTCCTCGTAGGGCATGCCGTAGATGATCTCGCGCGATTCCTCCTTGGCGAGAGGAACGCCAGCCTGTTCGGCCGCTTCGCGGTACCAGTTGGAAAGGCAATTGCGACAGAAGCCGGCAAGGTTCATCAGGTCGATGTTCTGGACATCGGAGCGTTCGCGCAGATGGGCGACGAGACGGCGAAAGGCGGCCGCTTCGAAGGCGGTCTGCTGGTCCCGGGTCAGTTCGGTCATGGACGTCGATCCTCTTCAGATGCTACGCGCCAACGGCGGAAATATCTCAATAGCCGCCGGTGCGGGAGGCGTGGCGCTCGTAGCGATGCAACTCAGGCATGGCGTTGAGACCCGCAAGGATTGGCGCCAGCCGCTCGGCCCAGGCGGCAACTCCCGCCTCGTCGGCAATCAGGTCCTGGCGCACCTCGATCAGGGCGTGGGGGATCCCCGGCACCATGCAATGCCGGAACATGGTATCCCCGCGCAGTGCACCGTCATAGGGCTCGTTGTTGCCGACGACGATGTCGCCCGATGCCTCGAGCATCTCGATCAGCGGCAGGACGGCGCGCGGATCGTTGTCCCAAAGGACGGCGGCGTGCCACGGACGGGCGGCACCCTTCCAGGCCGGTGTGTAGGAGTGGATCGAAATAACCAGCGGTGCTGCGCCGTGCGCCTCGGCGCTTCGACCGATCGTCTCGGAAACAGCGCGATGATAGGGACGGTGGAAGCGGTTCAGCCGGTTCTCCCATTCCTCCTGGCTGATCGGGTGGTTGCCGGGGATGATCGCACCGTCGGAGATTTTCATGATCAGCGTCGGATCGTCTTCTGCGCGATTGGGATCGATCAACAGCCGGGAGAAGCAACCAAGCACGGCCGGCGCATCGAGCATTCGGGAAAGCTGCCGCACCAGTGCCTCGACGCCGATGTCATAGGCGATGTGCCGCTCGAATGCCGCGGCGGGCAGGCCGAGACTGCCGTATTCCGCCGGCAGCCGGTTCATCGCGTGGTCGGCAAGCAAAACGATCCCGGTTGTAGGCTTGGCTTCGATAATCTCATAGGGAGAATAGTGTTGCATTCCGGTCCAGTCTCTTGTCTAGCCTCGACTTCGCTGATCGCACGCGCGCGCGTCAATCGCAAGAAACGCGCAACTGTTTAGCGCAATTTGAAAGCAATTTGGCGATTGTAATCGATTAGAGTTACGTTGACTTTCGGGGCTGGCCGTCGCAAGAAAGTGCCACGCAAATCAAAACGGAGTTCCATCGGAAACCGTGTCCAGAAATCCTTTTTCCAAAGCGAAGCCGGGGCTGACGACACTGGGAGGCATCCTCCTGTTTTTCCTGGCAACCTCAAGCTCATTTCTCTTTGCCGACGAGGCGCGCGCCGATTTTCGCGTCTGCAACGGCACGCAAAATCTCGTCGGCGTGGCGATCGGCTACCGAGCCAAGGAAGGCTGGGTAACGGAGGGCTGGTGGCAGGTTCCGGCCACCACCTGCGCGACCTTGATCGAGGGCGAGCTTCAGTCACGATACTATTATCTCTACGCGGAAGACGCGGCCCGCGGTGGCCGCTGGACCGGCGACGTCAACATGTGCGTCGCCGAGAACGAGTTCAAGATCACGGGCGTACAGGACTGCTTCGCCCGCGGCTTCCAGCGCATGGGATTCAAAGAATACGACACGGGGCGGCAAGGGAGCTGGATGGTTCAGCTCTCCGAAACGCCCGGCACGCAGGAAAGCCAGAATTGATGAAGCGGAACAGAAAAGTCAAAATCCTCGCCACGCTCGGACCGGCGTCTTCCGATGAGCAGATGATCCAGAAGCTGCACGAGGCCGGGGCTGATCTGTTCCGCATCAACATGAGCCACGCGAGCCACGACGTGATGCGCACGCTGGTCCAGCGCATCCGCGCGGTCGAGGCGCGTTGCGGCCGACCGATCGGCATTCTCGGCGACCTGCAGGGGCCGAAGCTGCGCGTCGGCAAGTTTGCCGAAGGCAAGGTAGACCTCAAGGTCGGCCAGACCTTTACGCTCGACAACAGGGACGAGCCTGGCGACAACACCCGCGTTTTCCTGCCGCATCCTGAGATCCTCGAAGCGGTCAAGCCCGGTCATCGCCTGTTGATCGACGACGGCAAGCTGCATCTCAAGGCTGAAAAGACCGACGGCAAGAGCATCGTCACGACGGTGGTCGCCGGCACCAAGATTTCCGACCGCAAGGGCGTCAGCCTGCCCGATACGCTGCTGGCCGTCGGCGTCCTGACGGACAAGGACCGTTCCGACCTCGATGCGGTTCTGGCGACCGGCGAATTCGACTGGGTGGCGCTGTCCTTCGTTCAGCGTCCGGAGGATCTGGCCGAGGTTCGCAAGATCGCCCGCGGTCGCGTCGGCCTGATGTCGAAGATCGAGAAGCCGCAGGCGCTCGACCGGATCGACGAGATCATCGAGCTTTCGGACGCCTTGATGGTGGCGCGCGGCGACCTCGGTGTCGAAATGCCGCTGGAATCCGTACCCGGCCTGCAGAAGCAGCTGACGCGCGCATGTCGCCGCGCCGGCAAGCCGGTGGTCGTCGCCACGCAGATGCTGGAATCGATGATCTCCGCACCGGTCCCGACACGCGCCGAAGTCTCCGACGTCGCGACTGCCGTCTTCGAGGGTGCCGACGCGGTCATGCTGTCTGCCGAGTCCGCTTCGGGCGAGTATCCGGTGGAGGCTGTCACGACCATGGCGTCGATCGCCAGCAGCGTCGAGCGCGACCCGCACTATTCGAGCATCATCTACGCCCAGCGCACGCCGCCGGAAGCAACCGGTGCCGACGCGATCTCGCTGGCTGCCCACCAGATTGCGGAGACGCTCCGGCTCTCTGCGATCGTCTGCTACACCTCGTCCGGTACAACGGGTCTGCGCGCCGCTCGCGAGCGGCCCCAAGTTCCGATCATTGCACTCTCGCCGATCGTTCAGACGGCACGCCGCCTTTCAGTCGTCTGGGGGCTGCATTGCGTCGTTACCGAGGACGCGACGGATCTCGACGACATGGTCAACCGCGCCTGCCGTATCGTTGCGGCTGAAGGCTTCGGCAAGCCCGGCGAACGCGTCATCATCTCTGCCGGCGTGCCCCTGGGTACGCCCGGCGCCACCAACATGCTGCGCATCGCCTATATCGGCTCCGACGGCATGAGCGGCGTCTGACGCAGCCTTTGTGAATGTGCGAGGCGGGTCAGCTCTGATTGATGGCTTCGGACGACGAGATCAGGCGGGCTTCGGCCCGCCTTTTTATTTGCTCGAGATCGGTCGGCTGGCCCGCCATCTTTTCGAGTGCGGCCACGACGACGTCCGTGACCACATAGTCGGGCTTGTGGCCGAGATTGCCGATCCACAGCAGTTCCGCGCCGGGAATATCGCGCGCAAGCCCGCGGGAATGGATGTCGGCCAGGACGATGCCGTCACTGTCGCCGGTGATGATGACAGTCTGGGCAGTGATCTCGCGGTAGCGCGGTGCAGTCGCGGTCAAGTAGGCATGCAGATTGGCAATGTCGCGCGCGTTGTTGCGGAAGGTCGCGGGACGCAGCACCAGATGCGGGCCGGTCTTGTCGATGTAATCGTCGGGGCGCGGATTGGGCGAAAAGATCGAGCGGGTACCGCCCTCGATGCGCCGTTGTCCCAAAGGCGTCACCAGCGTATGGGCGAAGAGCCAGCCGATCACCGGCAGTGCGGTGAAACGGTAGTACCAGTCGATGCCGCCTGGCCAGGGGTGTGTCGCAGGTGCCAGCAGGATGAGGCCGGCGGTCCTGTCCGGATGATGCAGGGCGAAGCTTGCGGCGATCGCACCGCCGAAGGAATGGCCGACGATGACGGCGCGACCGATGCCGCGCTTGTCCATCAGCCTCGCGATCGCCGCCGCCTGGCCGTCCGGAAGATCGTTTTCCGCTCCGCCACGCTCGGAATAGCCGTGGCCGGGACGATCGACGAACAGCATCTCGGCGCGGTTATCAAGGGCGGGCGCGAAGGCGTGCAGCTGGTCGAGCAGATTGCCGCTGGCGCCATGGATGAAAACCACAGCCGGCAGGTCGGCCTTGCCGCTCGCCGGCAGGTGTACGCTGTTCAAGCGGTAACCGCCGATGTCGATCAATTCGCCGACATTGGGAAACCGACGCGCGAAGACCCGTGCGTGCCACAGGCTGTAGGCGATGCCGACAAGCGTCAGTCCTATGAAAAGGAGGGTGCCTGGAAACATTGTCCCTATCTGTCTTCCGGCGTCGCCGGCTCGTTGGCGCGCGCCTGAAAATGCGCTGTTTCAGCGGGCGGTGAGCGCATCAGCTGCCACCGTGGCCAGATGTCGTCCACGGCGCGCCTGCGGGCAAGCACGAACTCGGGCAGCGCGGTATCCCGGTCGCCCCTGTTGTAACGGGTGTCGGTTCGATCGACAACGAGGACCGGAGGTGCGCCGAATTGATCGGCAGTGATGTCGACGATGAAGTCGCCGCATTCGACCCAGGCGTGGCTTTGCCAGCTGCCCTCGTGGAAGAAGCCGAATGGACCGATTTCCGGTTCGTTGGGGTCCGCGCGCGGTGTGCCCGAGGCCCAGACGACGTCAAATCCTTCGGTACTCAAGGCCCGCACGAGAAACAGGCTTGAGCGGCCGCAGGTCCATTGCGAGGGAAGTGCCGGCAGATCGCCGCCCCAGGCCCGATGCCATTCCAACCAGATTGGTTCCATGAAACGGCGCGCGGCCGTTGCTATCTCGAGCAGTGCGGTTTCATGGGCCGGGAGGGACGTTGACGGGGGGCTGCAATCGACGATGTCGTGTGCGGTCAGGTCTTGCTGCCGGCGAGCTTCTCGGCGAGTTCGCCCAATCGCTCCTGAGCCTTGCGGTCGGCGGGATAGATGTTCAGGAACTGCTCCCAGGCCCGCATGGCAAGCTCGTCCTTACCGGAGGCGTCGAGGATCGCGGCCATGCCCGCGAGCGCGCCGAAATGGCGCGGTTCGATCGCCAGCACCCGGTTGATGTCCGACATGGATTTCCGGTAGTTGCCCATAGCGTAGTGCAGCGTCGCGCGGCGGTTCCAGCCTTCGACATAATTGGGCGCAAGCGTGATCACCTGGTCGAGGATGTCGAGTGCCGCCGCCTGCTTGTTGTCGGTGATGGCCTTGTCGGCCCATTGCATCAGCAGATTGACGGTGGCGCTGCCGGAATCCTGCCATTCCACACGAATCTGGTTGGCGAGCTCACGCGCCTTGTCTGCGTCGCGTTCCTTCTTGAGGTCTGCGAACAGGGCATCCAGTCGTTGCTTGGGTGTGGTGAGGCTGGCGGATTCGGTCTGGGCCGGTGTTTCCGCCGCGAGAGAGAAACTGCCAGCTCCTAGGGAGGTGGCGAGCAGGGCGGTACACGCCAGAATCAAGGGTACAAAAACTCGCATGGCGAGCATGTTAGCTCGCCATGGGACAACTTCATAATCAAATCTGGGACATCGCCGAAGCGATGTCCGCATCCCCGCAGAGATCAGCCCTGACGAGCCTTGAAGCGCGGGTTGGACTTGTTGATGATGTAGATGCGGCCCTTGCGACGAACCAGACGGTTTTCGCGGTGACGGGTCTTCAGCGACTTGAGCGAATTCTTGATCTTCATTTTCCTGATCCGCAGGTTTCGGGGAACGAAAATTCGCCCGGTATCTCTAACAATCAAAAGCGCGCCGGTGAGCGCGCTCCTTTAAGGTGGGATGGCAAATACCGCGTCACCCCTAACGTGTCAACCGCAAGACGCCGCATTTTGGCGTCTCGACCCGCATTTCTGTGGCTTTCAGCCGCGCAGGAGCTGTGTGACGTGGCCCATCTTGCGGCCGGCGCGTGCCTCGGTCTTGCCGTAGAGGTGCACCAGGACATCGTCCTTGGCAAGCCATGCCGGAACATCGTTGAGGTCGTCGCCGATCAGGTTCTGCATGACGCAGTCGGAGTGGCGGCGCGGATTGCCGAGCGGCAGACCCGAGACGGCACGGATATGCTGCTCGAACTGCGAGACGACGCAGGCCGCCTCCGTCCAATGTCCGGAATTGTGCACGCGCGGCGCCATCTCGTTGGCGATCAGGCTGCCGTCCGAGAGCACGAAGAACTCGACGCCGATGACGCCGACATAGCCAAGTGCATCGAGGATCGCTTTGGCGGCCTTGCGGGCAGCGTCCGCCGTAGCGTCGCCGACTGCCGCCGGCACCGTCGAGGTGTGAAGGATGCCGTTGCGGTGCACGTTCTCGGCCGGATCGAAGCAGGCGACCGTGCCATCTGTCGAGCGGGCGGCGATGATCGAGATTTCGCGCTCGAAGGGCACGAAGCTCTCAAGGATCAGGGGGACGCCGCCGAGCGCTGCAAAGGCGCCGGCCGGACTGTCATCGGAGGAACGGAAGACGCGCTGTCCCTTGCCGTCGTAGCCGAGGCGGCAGGTCTTGAGCACGCCGGTCCCGCCGAAATCGGCAAGGGAAGCCTCAAGGTCTGCCTGGCTGTCGACAGCGTGAAAGCGCGCAGTCGCAATGCCGCAGTCATTGATGAAGCGTTTTTCGACGAGGCGGTCCTGGGCCACTTCCAGCGCTTTCGGCGGCGGGAAGACGGGGCGTTTCGCGGCGAGCCGTTCGGCAGCCGCGACCGGCACATTCTCGAACTCATAGGTGATGATGTCGCTGACAGCGGCGAGCTGGCTAAGCGCGGCTTCGTCGTCATAGGCAGCAATGATCTGCTCGTTCGCCACCTGTGCCGCCGGACAGTCAACCTGCGGCTCGAGGATGACGGTGCGGAAGTTCAATCGGGCAGCTGCCATTGCCAGCATGCGGCCGAGCTGACCGCCGCCGATAATGCCGATGGTGGTCATGCGTCGTCCACCGGGTATTCGGCGACCGAAATCGTCTGCTGCTCACGCCAGTCGTCAAGCCTGTCGGCGAGATCGTCGTCGCTGAGCGCGAGCACGGCTGCGGCAAGCAGCGCGGCATTCACGGCGCCGGCGCGGCCGATCGCGAGCGTGCCGACGGGAATGCCGGCCGGCATCTGGACAATCGAGAGCAGGCTGTCCTGCCCGGAAAGCGCCTTCGACTGCACCGGTACGCCGAAGACCGGGAGCGGCGTCATCGAGGCACACATGCCCGGCAGATGGGCCGCACCACCGGCCCCGGCGATGATCACCTTGAAGCCCTCGTCGCGCGCGCCCTTGGCGAAGTTGACGAGCCGATCGGGGGTGCGATGGGCGGAAACGATGCGGGCCTCATAGGGAATGTCGAGCGCGTCGAGCGTATCGGCGGCGTTCTTCATCGTCTCCCAGTCCGACTGGCTTCCCATGATGATGGCGACGGGTGGGGTCGTGGTGTCGATCACGTCTATCCTGTTCCGGTTCAGGCGATGATGTCGGGGATGATCTGGTCTTCGATCTTGCTGATCTTGTCCTTGATCGCCAGCTTCTTCTTCTTCATGCGCTGGATCCTCAGCGCGTCGCAGCCGGTCTCGATCATGGCATTGATGGCAGCGTCGTAGTCTTCATGTTCCTGCCTCAGCCGTGCGGCGGTCAGTCTGAGTTCGGCCTGGTCCTGGTCCGGCATGCAAAGCGATCCCCATCAGCCCGGTTGCGAAGTCCTCCTCGAACCGGAATTTCATCCGCCGCTCTATCACATCTTGGGCGGTAACGGGAAGTTATCCGTCGTCATCATTTCGCCTTCGACAAATGAAAAATGGCGTGGCAGAGTAGTAAGGTTACAACCATGGAACATCCGGCATTTGCATGCCGGATGCAAGCAAAAGGAAGGGACTGCCAAATGACTGTTGAGGCTCATCTTGCAACGCTTGAGAAAAAACATGGCGTCCTGGAGCAGGAGCTCCATGCGGCACTGAATCAGCCGTCGGTGGAAGACGAACTGATCTCTGACATCAAGCGAAGGAAGCTGCGCATCAAGGACGAAATCGAAAGGCTTCGCTCCTCAACTCACTGATTATCAACGGTATTTCCTAGGACTATCGGGAAGCGCCATCTCCCCTCTGAGTAGGCGCGACAAGGTTTAGAACCAATCCCCCACGACGGAAGATACGGAATGCTGGACCGGGCTTGGAGCCCGGTCTGTTTTTTTGGACGCCGCGCGTTCGCGGCTTCCGGACTCAGGACCAGAACTGGTCGAGCCAGAGATTGAGGCGGTCGAAACCGGGCCGGTTGATCGCGTAGATGCGCCGGGTGCCGCTTGCCGAAACCGAGACCAGATTGCAATCCAGCAAGGCCTTCAGGTGCTGCGATACGGCCGGGCGGCTGATCGGCAGACCCTCCGCCAGTTCGTTCACCGTCTTTGGCGCGCGCCGCAGTTCCTCCAGCAGGTGGCGCCGGTTCGGGTCCGCAATGGCATCGAAAGGGTCCGCGATCGTCATGGCCGGACGTTAGGCGAAATTTTGCGAAGCAGCAAGAAATTTGTGCGATGCGGAATGCTAATTTTGCTTTGCAATATTTCCGCAATACTTGGGGCCGCGGTTCAGCCGCCTGCGGCCAGGCTGTTGATACCGTCCCACAGCAGTTTCGAGCCTGCGATGAAGGCCATGGTATACATGAAGGGGTAGAATATCTGCGGCTTCATGCGGCGAACGATCCAGGCGCCGCACATGGTTGCGACGATGGCGAGCGGAAAGAGCGTCGCCGAGATTTTCAGGTTGCTGAGATCCAGTTGCCCGAGCGCGAAATAGGGGATGAGCTTCACCGCATTCAGGATCGCGAAGAAGCGCACGATGGTGCCGGTATATTCGCGCGGATCGAGTTGCAGCGGCAGCGCGTAGATCTGGAAAGGCGGGCCGCCGGCGTGCGCGACGAAGCTGCCATAACCGGCAAAGGAGCCCCAGAGTGTCGCCGGCCCGGCCCGCTGCTTCTTCGGCGCGATCGTGATGCCAAGGCGCATGCGCCAGACATTGTAGACGTATCGGAGCACGAAGAGCACGGTGATCAGGCCGATGATGAGGCGAAGGAGGTCACGCGAAACATAGGCCGAGGTCGCCCAGCCGATGACGATGCCGGCGATGGCGCCGGGCAGCAGCATGAAGAGCGTGGTGCGATCGCCATGTTTGCGCCACATCCAGAGCGAAACGAGGTCCATGGCGATCAGGATCGGGAGAAGAAGGGCGGCCGCCTGGACGGGGGACACCGCCATCGACAGGATCGGGACGCCCATCAGCGACAGCGCTTCCCCCATGCCGCCCTTGCTGAGGCCAACGAGCAGAACTGCCGGAATGGCGATAAGATAGAAGTCGAGATCAGGAAGCATGGGTGGCGGTTGATCCTTTTGCAGTCTCCGTCTATCGGTTTTCCCAAATGAAATCGAGCGCTGGTTTCGCCACCCTGGCGGATGCAGCCGGAAATGGATGTCTTGATATGACAACAGAACGTTGCCGCCTGGTGCTGATCGCGCCCGATATGCCCGATGCGGCCGAACGCGCGAAGGTGCTTGCCGATGCGCTGAAGGGCGGTGACGTCGCCTCGGTGATCGTTCCGCAATACGGGCTGGACGATTCCGAGTTCCAGAAACATGCCGAGCGCCTTGTTCCGGTCATCCAGGAGGCTGGTGCCGCTGCGCTCATCGAGGGCGACTCTCGCGTCGCTGGTCGCGCCAAGGCCGACGGCCTTCACATTGCCGGCAATGCGGAAGCGCTTGGTGATGCGGTCGAGAAACACACGCCGAAGCTGATCGTCGGCGGGGGCAACGCGGCTGATCGTCACCATGCACTTGAGATCGGCGAGGTGCGCCCCGACTACGTGTTCTTCGGCAAGACCGATGGCGACATCAAACCGGAGGCGCATTCGAAGAACCTGGCGCTGGCGGAGTGGTGGGCCTCGATGATCGAGATCCCCTGCATCGTCATGGGCGGCACGGACCCGGAATCGGCACTGGCTGTCGCGGAGACGGGGGCTGAGTTCGTGGCGCTTCGTCTTGCTGTCTTCGGCGAACCGGGACAGGCGCCTTCGGTCGTTGCTGCGGTCAACGCACTTCTTGACGAAAAAGCGCCACGGTTTGAAGATTAAGACGTTTCGATGTTGAGCCGTCTGCCTTCCCGATTGAGTCGAGGTCTTTCCCTTGTTGCCATGGCGGTCGCCCTGGCGCTGCCGGCGCATGCGCAGGAGCAGAAGGGTGGTGGCGAGGACGCCGGCGTCGAAAAGCGTGGTCGCATTACGCCCTTCAACGGGGCGGCGATGCCGGAGGGCGCGACGCCGACCGGCAACAAAGATGACAAGTCGGCTGGTGGTCCCGGCAAGAAGCCTGCCGATGGTACTGTCCCATCTTCCGGCGTCGGTGTTTTCGATCGCATGGGTGCCGAATTGCCGGCATTGCCTGCGGAAAAGCCCTTTACCGGCAAGGTGGACGACGCCTATGGCGCGTTCCAGCGTGGCTATTACCTGACCGCGATGGACCTGGCGCTGCCGCGGGCGCAGCTCGGCGACCCGGCGGCACAGACGCTGATCGCCGAGATCCTGCAGCAGGGCCTGGGCGTCGTGCGCAATCCCCAGCAGGCCGCCTTCTGGTACGGCCAGGCCGCGGAAAAAGGCGATCCCGCCGCGATGTTCAAATACGCGCTGATCCTGATGGAAGGCCGTTACGTCAAGCGCGACCGGAAGAAGTCCGAAGAGCTGATGAAGAAGTCGGCCGATCTCGGCAATGGCTCGGCGCAATTCAACTACGGCCAGACGCTCGTCGCCGACAATCCCGGACCCAAGGGGCTGAAGCTGGCGATGCCCTATTATGAAAAGTCGGCCGAACAGGGCATCGCGGACGCGCAATATGCGTTGTCGCAGATCCTGGTCAATGTCGACGGCATCGAGGAAAGCAAGCGGGCACGGGCGCGCGAGTGGCTGATCCGCGCGGCGCGGGCGGGCTTCGACACTGCGCAGCTCGACATTGCGATCTGGATGATCGAGGGCATTGCCGGAGACAGGAACCTGGAAGACGGCTTTGGCTGGATGAAGCGGGCCGCCGAGGGCGGCAACGTGGTTGCGCAGAACCGGCTTTCGCATCTCTATGTCAATGCCATCGGCACAAGGCCCAATCCGGTCGAGGCGGCGAAATGGTATGTGCTTTCGCGCCGCGCCGGTCTCAAGGACGATGCGCTCGAAGACTTCTATCTCGGCCTCAACGAAGAACAGCAGAAGCAGGCGCTCAGCGCCGCCAACAAGTTTCGCCGGAGCTGAACGGCCCCGGTTGCAGCGGAATCGGCCGCAGCCTTTGGCCGAAACGCTATTTCGCTTGAATTTGTGGGCCATTTGTGGTTCTGAGGCCGCGGTTTTGCTCGTGGCGCCGCGACTGTTTGCGGCGACGGCGAGCGGAGTGAGAATTCACTCGGTTTTTTGACGACGGAGCTCAATCTGCAGCTTGCCCTCAGTCCTTGGATCGTATCCGATCGAAGGAATTGCAGTGGGCCGGCGATGCGGCCCATGTTCCGTCAAGCAGGTTCAACGTCCGATCGAGTGCGCTCGATCGGCCTTCGTTTTCAAGGGATCGCCAGATGGCCCGTTCAGCTCTTCTCAATGTCATGGTTCAGGCCGCCTTCAAGGCCGGCAAGTCGTTGGCCCGCGATTTCGGCGAAGTCCAGAACCTGCAGGTCTCGCTCAAGGGACCGGGCGACTATGTTTCGCAGGCCGACCGCAAGGCCGAGAAGCTCATCCGCGAAGAACTCCTGAAGGCACGCCCGACCTACGGCTTCCTCGGCGAGGAAGGCGAAGAGATCATCGGCACCGATGGCGCGCATCGCTGGATCGTCGATCCGCTCGACGGCACCACCAACTTCCTGCACGGCATCCCGCATTTCGCCGTTTCGATCGCGCTCGAGCGTCAGGGCGAAATCGTCGGCGCCGTTGTCTTCAACCCGGCGACGGATGAACTCTACACCGCCGAGCGTGGTGGCGGCGCGTTCCTCAACGACCGCCGTCTGCGCGTCGCAGCGCGCAAGCACCTTTCCGATGCCGTGATCGCGACCGGCACGCCGCATCTCGGCCGCGGCAACCACGGCAAGTACCTCATCGAACTGCGCCACGTGATGGGTGAAGTCGCAGGCATCCGCCGTATGGGCGCCGCCTCGCTCGATCTCGCCTATGTCGCAGCCGGCCGCTACGACGGTTACTGGGAGCGCGACCTCGCCGCCTGGGATATTGCTGCCGGCGTGCTGCTGATCCGCGAGGCTGGCGGCTGGACGACCGACATCAACGGTGGCGCCAAGCCGGTCGAAGATGGCTCGATCGTTTGCGGCAACGAATACATCACCAAGGCGCTCAAGGACGTCGTGCACCGTCCGGTCCCGACGAAGTAAGCAGCGATCCCATTCCTGTGCTCGGCCTCCGGCGCTCACCCGCGTCGGAGGCCTTGTTTTTCCGGTTGATCCGGAATGAGGCAACACGACAGCGCCACATGCCTGTGCCTATCTAAGGCGGTCGCAGCCGTTGCCTCACTTTGAGAAACGGCTGAATTTCATCCTTGAATCGATTTCGGTTTCGGGAATTATGCAGTAGGCTCCGGGCCGGCGCGGCGCCGTTCCGTCAAGTAAAAACCGGGAGATACTTATACCCATGACGCAACTGCATCTGTCCGGGTGGAACGGTCGGGAAGGCGTGGAAGAAGGCTATAATCCGCACAAGCTTTCGAGCCCCATGCACTATTTCTGGATCATGGTGGTCTTCCTGATCATCGTCGGTTTCGTGGGCGCAATCCTCTTTCGGCAGGCACACAACGCCTTTCTGGCCAACCCCGGCCTCAATGGCTTGATCCTCGGGGTGCTCTTGATCGGCATCCTGCTCGTCTTCAACCATGTGCTGGGCTTGCGCCCCGAAGTGCGTTGGTTCAACTCTTTCCGCGCCGCCGGCAGCGCCGACAAGGTGGGCCGCGACCCGGTGCTTTTGGCACCGATGCGGGCGCTGATCGGCGCCCGCCAGACGGCGATCTCGACGACGGCGTTGCGCTCCATTCTGGATTCGATTGCGACCCGCCTCGATGAATCCCGCGATATCTCGCGCTACCTGACCGGCCTTCTAGTGTTTCTCGGCCTGCTCGGTACCTTCTGGGGTCTCTTGGGCACCATCGGTTCGATCAACACGGTCATCCAATCGCTGGATGCAGGTTCAGGAACCACCGAGGACATTCTGGCGGCATTGAAGAGCGGCCTCTCGGCGCCGCTCACCGGCATGGGTACGGCATTCTCGACGTCGCTCTTTGGTCTTTCCGGCTCGCTGATCCTCGGCTTCCTCGACCTGCAGGCCGGCCGTGCGCAGAATCGTTTTTACACCGAGCTTGAAAACTGGCTTTCCTCCGTCACCGATGTCGGTTCGGAGCTGACGCCGTCGCTCGATGCGCCTTCGGGTGCCCCGGTGGAGGAGCTGAAGAAGCTCACCGATCAGCTGGTACGTCTCAATCAGGAGGGCGGCTCGAGCCAGCGAACGACTGCCGCCATGGCAAGCCTTGCCGAAGGCATCCAAGGGCTGGTGAAAAACATGCGTGGCGAGCAGCAGATGCTCCGGGACTGGATCGAAGCGCAGCAGGAAGAGGCCAAGGCGATGCGCAGGACGCTCGACAAATTGTCGTCCCGCATCGGCGGCGATCGCATCGCCGTCACCAGCGAGAGGTCGTCTGTGCCGGCCAAGGTCGGACAGTTGGACGAGACCGGAGGAGAGTAATCCATGGCGCTCGCCCGTAAAGGCCGCTCGCAGCGCACGATCGATTATTGGCCGGGTTTCGTCGATGCGCTGTCGACGCTCCTGCTTTCGATCATGTTCCTGCTCACTGTCTTCGTTCTCGGGCAGTTTCTGCTGAGCCGCGAAATCAGCGGCAAGGATGAGGTGCTGACCCGACTGAACAGCCAGATCAACGAACTCACCCAGCTGCTGGCGCTCGAGAAAAGCGGCAAGCAAGATCTCGAGGATTCGCTGGCCAATCTCCAGGCATCGCTTTCCCAGTCGGAAGGCGAACGTTCACGGCTCCAGGCGCTGCTCGACCAGGGCGCCGGCAGCAGCGACGCGGCCAACCAGAAGATCGGACGGCTCGGCACCGAGCTCGAGAACGAGCGTGATGTCAGCGCCCGGGCGATGAGCCAGATCGAGCTTCTGAACCAGCAGATCGCGGCGCTGCGCAACCAGATCGCCGCTATCGAGGTCGCGCTTCAGGCATCGGAAGCGAAGGACCAGGCATCGCAGACGAAGATCGCCGACCTCGGCCGTCGCCTGAACGTGGCGCTTGCCCAGCGGGTACAGGAACTCAACCGTTACCGCTCCGATTTCTTCGGACGCCTGAGGGAAATTCTCTCCGATCGCGAAAACATCCGCATTGTCGGCGACCGCTTCGTGTTCCAGTCGGAAGTGCTGTTCCCGTCCGGTGGCAGCGATCTCAATCCCGACGGGCAGACAGAAATGGCGAAACTCGCCTCGGCACTGCTTGATCTTGCCAAGGAAATCCCGGCCGAGATCAACTGGGTGCTGCGCGTCGATGGCCACACCGACAACGTCCAGCTCTCTGGAACCGGCCGTTATGCCGACAACTGGGAGCTTTCTTCGGCGCGCGCGACGTCGGTGGTGAAGTTCCTGATCTCGAAGGGGGTCCCTGCTGATCGTCTGGTGGCAGCCGGCTTCGGCGAATACCAGCCGATTGCACCGGGCGAAACCCCGGAGGCCCGGGCCCAGAACCGCCGTATCGAGCTCAAGCTGACCGAAAAATAGGACGCGCTTCCGAAACATGCGGCGGTCAACGCCCGACTCTTGAATTGACCTTGACGTACGCGTAACAGTTTCAGCAGCCGTTCATGGGTGGCGGCAGTTCTTGCTCGTCCGAATAGATGCGCGGCGCTGTCTGGGGATGCAGGGGAGGGCATTTCATGGATTGCGATGTGTTGGTCGTCGGCGCAGGCCTTGCCGGCCTCGTCGCCGCCTCGGAGGCGGCTGCCGTTGGCCGCCGGGTCATCGTTCTCGATCAGGAAGGCGAACAGAACCTTGGCGGTCAGGCGTTCTGGTCGCTGGGTGGTCTGTTCTTCGTCGATAGTCCCGAGCAGCGACGCATGGGCATCCGCGACACGCGGGAGCTTGCCTTGCAGGACTGGATGGGGTCGTCTCAGTTCGACCGTCCCGAAGACCATTGGCCGCGGCTTTGGGCGGAAGCCTATCTCGACTTTGCCGCCGGCGAAAAGCGTCGCTGGCTGCATTCCCTCGGCATGCGCTGGTTCCCCGTCGTTGGCTGGGCCGAACGCGGCGGCGGGCTTGCCCATGGTCACGGCAACTCGGTGCCGCGCTTCCACGTCACCTGGGGCACCGGGCCGGCGGTGCTCGAACCCTTCGTGCGCTTGACGCGAGAGGCGGAAAGCCGCGGTCTCGTGCGCTTCCGGTTTCGCCATCGGGTCGATGAGCTCGTCACCACCGATGGAAAGGTGACGGGTGCCCGCGGTGCGCTGCTGAAGGAAGATCCGGTCGGGCGCGGCGAGCGCAGTTCCCGCGACGTCGACGGCGATTTCGAGATTTCGGCAGGGGCTGTCATCGTCACCTCGGGCGGTATCGGCGGCAACCATGATCTCGTTCGCCGCAACTGGCCGCGCAAGCGGCTCGGTCAACCGCCAGCAACCATGGTCTCGGGCGTGCCGCATCACGTCGACGGGCGCATGCTGGAGATCGCCAGTCGCGCACGCGGCTCGGTCATCAACTCAGATCGCATGTGGCACTATACCGAGGGGGTTCGAAACTTCGATCCGATCTGGCCGGAACACGGCATCCGCATCTTGCCCGGCCCATCGTCCTTCTGGTGCGACGCCGATGGCAATCGTTTTTCCGCCCCTGCGATGCCCGGCTTCGATACGCTCGGCACATTGCAGGCGATCCGCGACAGCGGTCACGACTACAGCTGGTTCATCCTGACGCGGGCGATCATCAAGAAGGAATTCGCGCTCTCCGGCTCGGAACAGAACCCGGATCTGACCGGCAAGAGCATCGCGTTGCTCCTGAAACGGCTCGGCAAGAACCCACCCGGGCCGGTCCAGGCTTTCATGGACAGGGGCGAGGATTTCATCGTCCGCGACCGGCTTGAAGACCTGGTGCCGGCGATGAACGCGCTGACGGGCGAGAACCGGCTCTCGCTCGACCATCTTCGCCAGCAGATCGAGGCGCGCGACCGCGAAATCACCAACCCGTTCTCCAAGGATGCGCAAGTCACCGCGATCCGCGGTGCCCGTGCCTATCGCGGCGATCGGCTGCTGCGCACGGCCAAGCCGCACCGGTTGCTCGATGCGAACGCCGGGCCGCTGATCGCCGTTCGCCTGCATATCCTGACGCGCAAAACGCTCGGCGGCCTGCAGACCAACCTCTCGGGCCAGGTGCTCGAACAATCCGGCGAGCCGGTCCCGGGCCTCTATGCCGCCGGCGAGGTCGCCGGTTTCGGCGGCGGCGGCATGCATGGCTACAATGCGCTCGAAGGCACCTTCCTTGGCGGCTGCATCTTCTCCGGCCGGATGGCGGGGCGGGGTGCAGCGGGGGCATGATTGGCCGCTCTTCGAAAGGTACCTCACCTTCTCCCCGCATTGTGGGGAGAAGGTGGCGGCAGCCGGATGAGAGCGCTTCGCTTCCCTCACCGCTGGGATGAGGGCCGCATTCGCGAAGTCAAATCAAATGCCTGTCGATCAATCCATCTGCACATTCGCGTCGCGCACGACCGGCGTCCACTTCGCGAGTTCCGCACTTACATGGGTGCCGAGCTCCTCAGGCGTCGAGCCGACGATCTTGGCGCTGAATTCCTTCATGCGTTCGATCACGGCGGGATCCTTCATGGCCCTGTTTGCCGCCTCGTTGAGGCGAGCGACCACCGGCTGCGGCGTGTTCGCCGGGGCAAAGAGCGCGTTCCAAGTGTAGGTCTCGTAGCCCGGGATGCCGGCTTCGGCAACGGTCGGCACATCGGGGAAGGAGGGCGCGCGTTCCGCCGTGGTGACGGCCAGCGCCCGTAGCGTTCCCGCCTTGATGTGGCCGGAGGAGGAGGGGAGGTTGTCGAACATGATCGGCACCTGGTTGCCGATGACGTCGTTCAGTGCCGGGCCGGCGCCCTTGTAGGGGATATGCTGCATGCTGACGCCAGCCATCTTCTTGAACAGTTCGCCGGAGAGATGCAGCGGCGTGCCGTTGCCGGAGGACGCGTAGCTGTATTCGTCGGGCTTGGCCTTGAGCAGTGCCAGCAGTTCCTCGACATTCTTGGCGGGAAGCTCGGGATTGACGACCAGCACGTTGGGCACGACGACCAGCAGCGAGATCGGCGCGAAGTCCTTCTCCGGATCGTAGGGTTTGGTCTTGAGGATCAGCGGGTTGAGTGCGTGGGTGGCGACGGTCCCCATCAGGATCGTGTAGCCATCCGGATCGGCGCGCGCGACATTGGCCGCCCCGAGATTGCCACCGGCGCCGGCGACGTTCTGGACGATCACCTGTTCGCCGAGGTCTTCCGACATTTTCTGTGCGACGATGCGCGCGACCACGTCGGTCGAGCCGCCGGCGGCGAAGGGAACGACCATCGTTATCGGTCGGTCCGGGAACCCCTGGGCCAGGGCCGAGGTGCCAAGGGGCAGCGCCGATAGCGCCACCAGGCCCAGCGTCAGGGTTGCGCGCCGGGTCAGGTCCGAAAATGCCATGCGTGTTCCTCCCACTTGTTCAGCAAACAGCAAACCGGCCCGCACCGCATGACACCCTAAATCGAGATGGGTTCAGGGGCGAAATCATGCAGCCGTTCAGTGTGTAACAGCAACCTTAGCGCGTCCGAACGCACGTGCGGCGCCGCAGGCCGGCCCCATAGCAATAGGGCGCGGCCGTCGGCGGACAACCGTCTGGTGTAAAATCGAAACGGGCGGCGTATGAACCGCCTCAGGCGGTTCAGCTCTGCGTCGCGACGAACAGCGCCTCGGCGCCGTGGTTGAACTGCAGCCGCGCGAGCTTGGCGTAGAGGCCGCCCTGGCGGATGAGGGAGACGTGCGTTCCTTCCTCGACGATCCGGCCGTGATCCATGACCAGGATGCGATCGGCCTTCAGCACGGTCGCCAGCCGGTGGGCGATGATAACGGTGGTGCGCTCGCGCAGCAGGCCATCGAGGGCCTTCTGCACCAACGTCTCGCTTTCGGCATCGAGCGCCGAAGTGGCCTCATCGAGAAGCAGGATCGGCGCGTTCTTCAGGATCGCGCGGGCAATGGCGATGCGCTGGCGCTGGCCGCCCGACAGCGTGATGCCGCGTTCGCCGACGCGCGTGTCGTAGCCATTATCGAGGCGGTTGATGAACTCGTCAGCCTGGGCAGCCGCGGCTGCGGCGCGCACCGCCTCCCGCGTCGCGCCGGGCATGCCGAAGGCGATGTTGTCGTGGACGGACGACGCGAAGATGGTGACATCCTGCGGCACGATCGCCAGCCGGTCGCGCAGCTCCTTCGGATCGACGGTTCGAACATCGAGCCCATCGACCGTCACCGCGCCCTTGGCAGGATCGTAGAAGCGCAGCAGCATGGAGAAGACCGTGCTCTTGCCGGCGCCGGAAGGACCGACGATCGCGACGGTCTCGCCCGGCTTGATCGCAAAGCTGAGGCCGTTCAGGCTCTTGTAGTCGGGTCGCGCCGGATAGGCGAAGTAGACGTCGTCGAAGGAGATGGCGCCGGAGGTGGGTACGGGCATGGCAACGGGGTTTGCCGGTGCCTGGATCTCGGGGACCTCGGTCAGCAGTTCGTTGAGCCGTTCGGCGGCGCCGGCGGCCTGCGAAAGTTCGCCCCAGACTTCCGAGAGCGAGCCGAGGCTGCCGGCGGCAAAGACCGAGTAGAGCAGGAACTGGCCGAGGGTGCCGGCGGAAAGGTTGCCCGACAGCACATCATGCGCCCCGAACCAAAGCACGGCGACGACGCTGCCGAAGACCATGGTAATGGCGAAGGCGGTCAGCACCGAGCGCGCCTTGATGGCGGCGCGCGCAGCGCCATAGGCATCCTCGACGGCGGCGCCGAAGTGGTTGTTGGCGAGTGCTTCGCCATTGAAGGCCTGCACGGTGCGGGATGCCGCGATCGCTTCGCCGGCAAAGGCCGATGCGGTGGCAAGCGTATCCTGTGCCTCACGCGAGCGGCGACGGACGGAGCGGCCGAAGCCGACGAGCGGGAAGACGATGATCGGGATGGCGATGAGCACCAGGCTCGAAAGCTTGGGACTGGTGTAGACCATCATGCCGATGGCGCCGAGACACAGGATCAGGTTGCGCAGCGCCACCGAGGCGGTGGCCCCGACCGCGGACTTGACCTGGGTTGTATCGGCCGTCAGCCGCGAGACGATCTCGCCGGACTGATTGACGTCGAAGAAGGAGGCGGAAAGCCGGGTGACGCGGTCGAATACGTTGCGCCGGAGGTCGGCAACGATGCGCTCGCCGAGCGTGATGACGAAGTAGTAACGCGCCGCACTCGCCAGGGCGAGCACGATGGCGAGCATCATCAGCATCGAAAAGTAGGTGTTGATGAAACCGCTATCGGGACTGGAGAAGCCGTTGTCGACCATGCGCCTGACCGCAAGTGGCAGCGCCAGGGTCGTCACCGCGGCGAGGATCAGCGAAACGCCTGCGCCGATGACCAGATGGCGGTAACGGGCGAGATACGGCAGAAGCGTGGCGAGAGGGCGGATGGATTTGCGCGCCGGCGCCTGGATTTCTCGTTTTGACACTTGACCCCTTTCGCCAACCACGGAGGAAAGGGTTTGCCCATGAGTCTTCCGCGCGGCACTTGTTATCCCGCAGACCTTGATGTATAGGCACGGCATCGAATTGGGAAGCCGTGGCCTTCAGGCGGTCCGCGGCTTCATTTACGTGTTCGGTCTCGAAGTCGCAATGCCTTGCGACAATTGGACCCTGGAACTCTAGGAAGATCGTTATGAAGGCAGACATCCATCCCGATTACCACGTCATCAAGGTAGTCATGACTGACGGCACCGAATATGAAACCCGCTCGACCTGGGGTTCTGAAGGCGCCACCATGAACCTGGAAATCGACCCGAAGTCGCACCCGGCTTGGACGGGCGGCAACCAGCAGCTCATGGACCGCGGCGGCCGCGTCTCCAAGTTCAAGAAGCGTTTCGAAGGCCTCGGCCTCTAATCGAACGCCTCTTCGGCATTCTCAAAGCCCGGCCATTGCGCTGGGCTTTTTGTTGGCCGATCGACAGGTCGGAGCGCCTGCCGTCACTCGGGAAGACCCGCCTTGCGAAGGCCATCGACGAAATGCGCAAGCACAGCGTCGTCACGGAACGGTTCGGTCGCGGCCCAGTGGCGGATCGTGAAATCCGGGTTGGTGACGAGAAACAGGTCCACCTCCGTGCGCGCCTCCTCGAGGCGGCCGAGTTGGGCGAGGCTTGCCGCAAGAAACCGGCGTGAACTCGTGCGATAGGTCTCGTCGCCCCGCAGCGTCTCGATCGCGGCTGCATAGTCGCCGGCGGCATATTGCGCCTGACCGAGCGCCAGATAGTACCAGCTTGCTGGGAAAGGGTTCAGCCGGAACGCCTTGCGAATATGGGCGAGGCCCTCTTCGATCCGCCCTGCGAGAACGTCGATGTCGGACAATGCCGCCCAGGCGTCCGCCTCGTTCGGATCGAGTTCGATCGCCTTGGCGAATTCCGTATCCGCTTCCTCAAAGCTCTGCTCGTAGGCGAGAAGATAGGCCAGGATCCATCGGCTGCCGGCATCGTCCGGGTCGATCGCTACAGCTTTGCGCGCCAGCTTCAGGGCAGCGCTGCGGGCCTCCTGTGTCGGTCCGCCGGCATGCACCTTTCCCATCCAGTGGTTCATCGCCAGCCAGCGGTAGGCTTCGGCATAATCGGGTTCGAGCGAAACCGCACGGGTCAGCATCAGGTGTGCTTCCTGGGCTGCCTGCGGCGTATCGTCCATCAGCCTGCGGGCGCGCGCGCACAGATCATAGGCCTCTAAGTTGTTGGGCCGCTTGCGGGGGCGCGGCTGTGGACGCAGATGCCCGAGCAGCGCTTCCACGATCCTCGCCGTGACCTCGTCCTGAACGGCAAAAACGTCTTCCAGGCTGCGATCGAAACGTTCCGCCCAGAGTTGCTCGCCGTTCTGCGCGTCAACCAGTTGCGCATTGATGCGCACGCGTCCTGCAGCACGCCTGGCGCTGCCCTCCAACAGGTAGCGCACGCCGAGATCATTCGCGATCGTGCGCACGTCCACCGCCTTGCCCTTGTAGGCAAATGACGAATTGCGCGCGATGACGAACAGGCCGGGGATCCAGGAAAGGTCGGTGATCAGATCTTCGGTCAGCCCGTCCGCGAAGGGCTCCTGCTCGGGATCCTTGCTGACGTTGACGAAGGGCAGAACGGCGATCGACGGTTTGTCCGGAAGGGAGAGCGGGTGTCGCTTTGCCGCACCGAGCTGCCTCGTGTTTCCGGTGAAGCGGTAGCCGACACGTGGGACCGTCGATATCCACTCGCCACCATCAGCAGCGGGGCCAAGCAGCTTTCGGAGCTGCGCGATCTGGACGGTGAGATTGCCTTCCTCGACAGCCGTTCCCGGCCACGCGGCATCCATCAGGTCGGCCTTGCCCAGGATCTCACCGGCGCGTCCGACGAGTGCTGCAAGCAATCTCAATCCGCGATAGCCGATGGCAACCGGATCCTCGCCTCGGAGAAGCGTTCCCGCACCCGGATCAAGCACAAAGGGACCAAAGGCGAAGCGCGTTACCTGCATGGGCGCATCTATAGTGCGTTTGGACGTTTTTGAGAACTTTTTGGAGGCGCTTAATTACGGTCGGGTTCGTGTCCTGCAGAATTCATCGGTCTTTCGGGCCGACTTTGGAGGCTGCCATGAACCACATCCCTATTCCTGTAGACCGACACCAGGCGGTGCCGTCAGTTGCCCTGCGCAGGGCGGCAGGTCGAGATCGAGGTCGCCAAACGTATCTTGCCGGCATGGGGCGGCTGCCGGAATGAATACGGATCAACAGTCTCCGTCTGTCGCAACGGTGCGCCGTCCGTTGCGCGACATAACCTTGTCGCAGGAACAGCCGATCCTGTGGGCGGGGATCGCCGGCACGATCGCGACCGTCACGGTGTTCGCGGTCGCCCAGGGGCTGACCTATCCGCTGCTCAGCTTCATCCTGGAGCGGCAGGGAACGACGCCGGGACTGATCGGCCTGTCGGCGGCAATGACGCCGCTGGGTTTCATCGTTTCCGCGCCTCTCATTCCGGTGCTGGTTCGGCGCCTGGGGGCGGCGTGGCTTGCCATCCTGTGCTCGATGTGCGCCGCGCTCATCCTGATCGCCATCGCCTGGACGCAGGACCTCTGGGCCTGGATGCCGCTGCGTTTCCTGCTCGGCTTCTTTGCCAATCCGCTTTCGGTGATCAGCGAAACCTGGCTGATCACCGTCACTCCACCGTCGCGCCGGGGCCGCATCATGGGTCTCTATTCTTCGATCGTTTCGGGTGGCTTCGCCCTAGGTCCGCTGTCGCTCGGTCTCTTCGGCGCGGAGGGCTGGCCGCCCTTCCTGATCGGTATCGTGGCCTTCGTCCTCTGCGGCATGATCTTGCTCGCCATCGTGCCGCGCCTGCCTGAAATGCCGCAGGACGGCGAAGCAACGTCCGTCGGCGGCTTCCTGGCACTGGCGCCGCTCCTCCTGTTTGCGGTTTTCACCGCTGCCGCTTTCGAGCAGACCCTGCTTTCGCTGTTCGCCACCTATGGTGCCACGCTCGCAAGTGCCGAGGAGCGGATCGCCTCACTCCTTACCTGTTTCATTGCCGGCAATGCGCTGCTTCAGGTTTTTCTCGGACGCATGGCCGAGAGGGTAGGCTCGATGCGGGCGATGTTGTTCTGTGTGCTCGTCTCGCTGGCCGGGTGCCTGCTACTGCCGTGGGCCTTCAATTCCTGGCTCGTCTGGCCGCTCGTTTTCCTCTGGGGCGGTGTCTCATTCGGCATCTACACGATGGCGTTGATCCAGCTCGGCGAACGGTTCGCCGGCCAAGCGCTGATCGCCGGCAACGCGGCCTTCGCGGTTGCCTGGGGTCTCGGCGGCATCGTGGCGTCGCCTGCGGCGGGCCTGGCCATGCAGTGGATCGGGCATCAGGGGCTGCCGCTGGCTCTTGGCTCCCTTAGCGGCGTGTTGGCGTTGTTTCTGCTGTCGAAGCTGCGTCCTTCGCGATCGTGACGACACGCAACGCAACAAAAAACCCGGCGCGATGGCCGGGTCCCGTTTCGGTATTCTGAAGAGGCAATCAGTTGGTGCCAAAGGCCGTCTGCAGCAGCTTGATCTGCGCCTTGACGCCATTCTGGTTGTCCGGAACGATCGCGGCTGCTTCGTTCGGGCGGTAGATTTCGCGGTCGAGCAAAGCGACGCGGTTCTGCAGACGCAGCGAGCGTTCGATCAGGTCACGGAAGGATTCCGGCAGTTCGGCCCAGCCCGGAGCGGACTTGTCGACGTTGAAGCTGTCGAGGCGCACCTTGCTCTTTTCCGACATCACCTGGTCGCGGCTCATCTCGCCGTTGTTGACGGCGCGCTGCAGCAACAGCCACGAGGCCATCTGCATCAGACGGGTGGTGAGCCGCATGGACTCGGCCGCATAGAGCACCGATGCCATGCGCGGCAGAACCTTCGAGGCGGCGCGTCCGGAACCATCGAGATAGGTGGCCGTTTCCTCGACCAGACCCATGCCTTCCGAATAGAGCGTCTTGAATTGTGCCGAGGACGCTGCGTGTCCTGCGAAACTGACCGTATTCAATCCTCTCTCGGACATGACCTGTTTTCCCTGGTTCAAACGCATCACGACAGTCAGGTAGTGGATGACTATAGGAAAGAAATCCTTGCCATCTCTATGCTCGAAGAATGATCCGATAGCGCATTTCGCGCAAGGGCATTCTTAAGAAAGGGTTAATCTCCACAGTTCTTTAGCGAAAGCTATGCCAAAATAAAAAAAGAGCCGCGGAAAGCGGCTCTCAAGGTAAAACAGGGAGAAAAATCAGACCCATTCGCCAGTCGGAGAAATTGTCTGAAACCGGAAAGCTCCGGATGCCCTGACAATCGCAGATAATGCTTAATGTGCCGTTAAACACGGCCCGATTTGCTGCGCTGCAACCCCTCTTGCAAGGCTTCAGCGAAACAGGCTCTCGGCGGCGGACCGGCTTGCGGATTTGCGCGTCCGCTCGGCTTCGAGCCGGGTGATCTCTTCGGTTAACAACGCAATGCGCTGGGTCAGTTCATCGACAGAAAGCAGCGAAAGATCACTGCCGATTTCGTGCACCAGCTTCTTTTGTGGTCGGTCGTCGTCAAACAGGCTCATCCGTCTGATCCTCCCATTTCTGGTTGTTGTCCGGTTCGTTACGCGCTTCCTCAAGCGGGGCAGCGCGCGGCGAAAGCTGCAGGCTTTCCGGTGTCGTCGGCGCGCCGGCATTGACCGGCGAGAAGGCATCGCGGTCGGAGACCGGCACGGGCGCGCGCATCCGGCTGCGGATGATGGCATAGGCTGTGATCAAAATGTGGGCACAGGCGGTAATCATGAAAAGGCCGTAGGGACCGGCGGCCGTCATGACCGGACCGCCGATCGTCGGGCCGATGATCGTGCCGATGCCATAGAGCAGCAACAGGCCGCCGGAAACCTTCACGAAGTCCTCGGCGGTCGCAAAGTCGTTGGCATGGGAAACGGCGATCGGATAGAGCGCATTGGCCGCAGCACCGTAGATCGCGATCAGCGTCAGCACGATCCAGACCTGGCTCGGCTCGATCAGGAAGATCAGCAGGCCGGCGAAGGCGCCGACGCCGGCAAGCGCGGCCAGCACATAGCGCCGGTCGATGCGGTCGGAGAGACGGCCTGCCGGAAGCTGCATCACCGCACCTGCGAAGATCGCCACGCTCATCATCGCTGCGACCGTACTGTCGGAAAGGCCGGCCTGCCGACCGAAGACGGCGCCGAGCGTGCCGAAAGCGCCATTGGCGATGCCGACGAGCAGGATGCCGAGGAAGGAGACCGGCGAGTTGCGGTAAAGCGCCCGCAGGTCGAGGCGGACCTGCTTCAGTGGCTGCGGCGTGGCGGCTTTGGACAGCAAGGTCGGCAGCATGGCAAGGCAATAGAGAATGCCGCAGATCATGAAGAAGATGCTGGTCGAGGTATCGCCGAAGGGGATCATCATCTGGCCCCCGACGACGCCGAAGAGCGTGATGGCGATGTAGAGCGAGAAGATGACGCCACGGCTCTCGTTGGTGGCGCGTTCGTTCAGCCAGCTTTCAATGATCATCGAGGTGCCGGCGGTGGCGAAGCCGGTCAGCGCACGCAGGATCAGCCACCAGGTCGGATCGATCATGATGCCGGTCAACAACGCGACGATGGCGATGAGAGAGGCGAAGACGCTGAAGGCGCGCACATGGCCGATGCGCTTGACGATGTTCGGGGCGAAGAAGCAACCGAGAACGAAGCCGGCTGCCCAGGATGTGCCGATCAGGCCAAGGATGGTGGTCGGATATCCCTCAGCGGTACCGCGAACGGGAAGAAGCAACCCCTGGAGACCATTGCCCAGAAAGAGAAACAACGTGCCGAGCAGGAGGGCGGCAACCGGGAGCAGGTTCTTTCTCATCATCCATCCGAATTTCGTTCTGCCGTCAGCAAGTTAGGGCGGTGCCTTATGAATTGCCAGCCGGTTTCTCTTTACAGCGCTTTGATTACAGTGCCTTGAGTGGCCGTATAATTCCTTCGATCGGTGACGATTGGAGGAAACATGCGGCCGCCGGTCATTGCAAATCGCTCACGGAAACACTAGCCCTTTTTGCCAAGCGCAGCGTATCGCTAGTCCTTGGGGGAGGCGGTGCTCCGTGCGACGAATAGTGCCGGCGTTGCGAACGCTTTGCCGGCTGAGGCAGCCTCCCGGAAGACGAGGGCAACATGCAGAAGGCGCTCGCGCTTATCCTGCTCCTGGCAATGGGCATCCAGCTCCTGTGGCCGCTCGGAATCCCGGGTTTGCGCCGCCGTCGCGATTTCTGGAAGATCGCTGTTTTCGCCATCGTGATGATGATGGTGACGGTACTGATCCGGCCCTAGCCAGCTCATCCTGTCTCTAAGTACCCGTTTCCTTGGAAACTCCGGCGCCGATTGCCCGATGCTATTGGGTTGTACGTATATTCGCTACAACTACAAAAGGGCGCAGGACAGATGGGGAATAACGCGCTAGATTACCTCTTTCACTCGGGAAGTGAATTCGAGGGTTTCTTGGAACGCCGTCTCGCTGCCATTCTCGCCGCCGATGTCGTGGGCTACAGCCGTCTGATCGGGGCTGACGAGACCGGCACGCTGGCCGCGATGAAACGGCACAAGAATGAACTCGTCGATCCCAAGATCAACCGCCACAAGGGACGCATCGTCAAACTGACCGGCGACGGCATTCTCGTCGAGTTTGCAAGCGTCGTGAACGCGGTCGCCTGTGCTGTCGATATCCAGCGCGGCATGCTCATCCGCAATGAAAGCGTGCCACCGCTGAAGCGCATCGAACTGCGCATCGGCGTGCATCTCGGCGATATTATCGTCGAGGACGGAGATATCTTCGGCGACGGCGTCAACGTCGCCGCCCGGCTCGAAGGCTTGGCGGAGCCGTCCGGTGTTGCCGTTTCCGCCACGGTGCGCGACCACGTCGGCAGCCGCCTCGATATCGGCTTCATCGACAAGGGCGAGCACACGCTGAAGAACATTGCAGCCGGTGTGCATGTCTATTCGGTGGCACTCGGGGCGCCGACGAAGGTTGCGGCGCCACCCAGCGGTGCCGGGCCCATCGTGCTCGATGACGGCTACGGACTTTCGGTCGGCGTGCTTCCCTTCACCAATATGAGCCATGACCCGGAACAGGAGTATTTCTCCGACGGCATCACCGAAGACATCATCACGGATCTTTCAAAGATATCGAAGCTGCATGTCGTCGCCCGAAACACGGTGTTCACCTACAAGGGGCGGTCGGTGAAGGTGAAGCAGGTGGCCCAGGAGCTGGGCGTGCGCTACATCCTCGAAGGCAGCGTGCGCAAGGCGGGTTCACGGGTGCGCATCACCGGCCAGCTCATCGATGCCTTGACCGGTACGCACCTCTGGGCCGACCGCTACGATCGCGACCTGACGGACATCTTCGCCATTCAGGACGAGATCACGCACGCCATCGTCGATCAGCTCCGGGTCAAGCTGCTGCCGGCGGAACGGCGGGCGATCGAAAGCGACCCGACCACGAGCGTCGAGGCCTATACCTATTACCTGCGCGGCCGCCAGTTTTCGCATGCCTGGACCCGGTCCTATCTGCTGCTGGCCCGTCGCATGTTCCTGAAGGCGGTGGAGCTCGACCCCAGCTTCGCCCGTGCCTATGCCGGTATCGCCGACTGCGAGTCGGCGCTGCGCGACTGGCACGAGGACGAGTTTCCGCTGCAAAGCATCCTGTTCATGACCGACAAGGCGCTGGATATCGATCCGAACCTGGCGGAGGCGCATGCCTCCCGTGGCCTGGTCCTGCACCAGGACGGGCAGGACGATGCGGCGGTGGCCGAGTTCGAGCAGGCGCTGACATTGGACCCCAGCCTCTATGAGGCGAACTTCCACTATGCGCGTTTCCTGTTCATGCAAGGTGCCTTCGAAACCGCGATCCAGTTTTTCAAGCGGGCCGCCGACATCCGGCCGGACGACTATCTGTCGCCGATCCATCTGATGAGCGCCTACAAATCGCTCGGCCGCGATGCCGAACGGGCGCAATGGGCAAGGATCGGCATCGCGCGCGCGGAACGGGCGCTGGAGCTCAACCCGGAAAACTCCGGCCCCGCGCATCGCGGCGCGCTCGCACTCGCTCACATGGGCGAGGCGGATCGGGCGCGCGAATGGGCGGCCCGGGCGCTCGCGATCGATCCTGATGACGTGGTCGCCCGCTACAACACCGCATGCGTCTATTCCCTTCTCGGCGACATCGACGCGGCGCTCGATCTCCTCGAAACCCTGCTGCCGCAGAGTTCCTGCTATCAGTTGCTCTGGTTCAAGCAGGATTCCGATCTTGACCCCGTGCGTCACCACGTGCGCTTTCAGGCGATGGTCGAGGCGATCGCGAAATGCGAGGCGGGACTGTTGCGATGAACCGCTGGGCGGGATCGCCCGGCGTTCACCCTTAGTGGTGCCCTGCCTGACGGGATGCCGCCGGCGCTGTGCTGCGGCCGCCCGTCAGCCACCAGATGGCCGCACCGGTGACAAAGAGCATGGCCGTCGCAACGATCACGACCGCGGTAAAGGCCTGCTCGAAGGCGAGCCTGGCGCGCGTCACCAGTTCGCCGGCCACATCCGCCGGCAGCTTCTCGGCGAGAAGCAGGGCTTCGTCGAGGCTGTCGCGTGCCATCGCCGAAATGGAGGCACCTTCCGGCAGCACGAGGAAGGCGGTGTAGACGAGCGACATCACGCTGCCGAGAACGGCAATGCCGATTGCGCCGCCGAGCTCGAACGAGACTTCCTCGATGGAGGCCGCCATGCCGGCCCGCTCCGGCGGGGCATTGAACATGATGGCGCTGGAGGCGGCGGTCATCGCGGCGCCTATGCCGAGGCCGAGAACGACGAGGCTGGCAATCTGGGCAAGCGCGCCGGACCCGTGGACCAACAGGTATCCCCCGAGGCCGAGGGCCGCGAGAATGAGGCCGGAGCGCAGCACCACCTCCGCTCCGAGACGGGGCAGGAGGGCGCCGGTGAGCGGACCGGCGACAAAGGCGGCAAGCGGGATAGGCAAGATGAAGAGGCCCGCCTGAAGCGGCGAAAAGCCCTCGACCAGCTGCAACTGCTGGCTCAGCACCAGTTCAATCCCGACGATGGAGGCCGATGCCACAAGGGCGGCCGCGACACCTGAGGAAAACGCGCCGTTGCGGAACAGGCTGAAATCGATCAGCGGGTGCACGCTGCGCCGTTGCCGGCGGACAAAGAGGACGAGGCCAATCGCGCCGATCACGGCTGCGGCGAGGCCCGCTTCCAGGGACGGTTCGCGCTTGCTCGTTTCCTTGACAGCATAGGCAAGGCCGATGAGGCCGACCATGATCTGGAACGAGCCGAGCGCGTCCCACGGATGCTTGGGATTGCCGGCGTTGTTCGGCAGTACGACGACACCGAGCAGCAGAGCGATCGCGACGATCGGTACGTTGATCAGGAAGACCGAGCCCCACCAGAAATATTCCAGCAGGAAGCCGCCAAGAACCGGACCGATGGCAGCGCCACCGGAGGCGATGGCGGCCCACACGCCGATCGCCAGCGCTCGCTCGCGCTCGTCGGTGAAGGTGAGGCGGATGATCGACAGCGTTGCCGGCATCATCAGCGCAGCGCCGACGGCAAGCAGCACCCGGCCGCCGATCAGGATCGTCGGGCTGGGGGCATAGGCGGCGATCAGCGAGGCGATGCCGAAGACGGCGAGGCCGACGATGAAGGGTTTCTTGTGCCCGAGCCGGTCGCCCAGCGTGCCGAGGCCAGGCAGCAGCCCGGCAACGACGAGGGCATAGGCATTGACGATCCAGAGCTTCTCCGACGCGGTGGCGCCGAGGTCATGGGTCAGGCGGGGCAAGGCGGTATAGAGCACCGTCATATCGACGACGATCAAAAAGAGTGCGCTCGATACGATGGCCAGAATGAGCCAGCGATTTTGCGGATGCATGGTACACCTCTATGGCCGCCCGGGATCAATTGAGGGCAAGGCCTTGTTAACATCAGAGCAGCTATATAAATACATACGTATGGAATTGAAAGGGAAAATCAAGAATGGGACGACGGCGGACGATCGATCGCGACAAGGTGCTGGATGCTGCGGAGGCAATCGTGAATGCCGTTGGTGCAGCCGGCTTGACGATCGATGCCGTCGCCAAGGCTTCCGGCATTACCAAGGGCGGCGTGCAATATTGCTTCGGCAACAAGGACGGGCTGATCGACGCGATGATGGAGCGCTGGTTCAGCGAGTTCGATAGCGCCGTTGCCGCGGAGGGCGGCGATGACGCCGATCCAGTGAAGGCGATGCGCGCGCATGCGTCGGTGACCGCCCGGATGAATACGGCTGACAGAGCCCGCACATCCGGCATGATGGCGGCACTCCTGCAGCGCGAAGAGCACATGGCGAAGAACCGTGCCTGGTACCGTGCACGTCTCGATGGCATCGACCTGTCGACCGAGGAGGGGCGCCGTGCGCGGCTCGCCTTCCTGGCAACGGAAGGCGTCTTCCTGCTGCGTGGCTTCGGCTTTGTCGAGATGGACGATGCCGAATGGCGGGACATGTTCGGTGATATCTTGAAGCTGTTGCCTGCCGCGTAACTCCTCAGATCGGTATCGATCCAAGCAAGTAATTACACAGCATTTCGCGCGTTACGGCGTGCCAGGCTGAAACCCGGTGACCGCGCTTGACGGTCACCAGGCGGGAAGCACTACAGATCGATCAGCCCGCGCATCGCGCTGACGCAATTGCCGGAAAGACTGACCTGCCGAACGATGCCGCCCTGCTTGCGGACAGAAGCGCCAATGAGACTGCGCCGGCCCATCTCCACGCCCTGTTCGATGGTAATTTCGACATCGATATCCTGATCCGGTAGCAGCGCGACGAGGTGGGCGGAAAGAGCTGCCGAAGCGCTGCCGGTGGCGGGATCCTCGTTGACGTTGTCGAGCGGCGCGAACATGCGCGCCCGGATCTCCCACGGCGCGTCCTTGGAGCGCGCGTAGAGGAACAGGCTGAAGCTGTCCTCCTCCGGCTTGTAGCGGGCATTGGCCGCATGGAAGGCGGTGACGTTCGGCCGCGCTGCCGAGAGCGTCGCGACATCGCTCAATTCCGCAACGGCGAAGGGCAGACCGACCGAAAGCCGGATCGGCGTGTGGGTCCGTGTGCTGACGGCTTCCGATGTCAACGACGCGCAGGCAGCGATCGTCTCGGCGTCGATTTCCGGGCCTGCCGTCAAGCTCCGCGGCACGACGATGCGGGCGCCGGTGACTTCGCCCTTCTCCCGCAGCAACGTCGCCTCGACGAGGCCCGCCTTTTCCTCGAAGCGCAGGATGTCGCCGGGCACACGGCCGAAGATTTCATTCAGTCGGCCGAGTACGAAGGCGGTGCCGACATTCGGGTGGCCGGCAAAGGGAATTTCCATCGTCGGGGTGAAGATCCGGACTTCGGCGGTGTTGGCGGGGTCGCGCGGCGGCAACACGAAGGTGACTTCCGAGTAACCGAATTCGGTCGCGATCGCCTGCATCTGCCCGTCGCTCAAGCCCCGGGCATCCGGAATGACCGCGAGTTGATTGCCGGCGAAACGTTCGGCCGTAAAGACGTCGACGGTGACATAGGCGATGGATGGCGAGGCTGCGGTCATGGCTCGGCATTCGCTGGCGTTGGATGCGAAGCCAAGGCTTAAGCCAGTGTCCGCGACGGGCAAAGGCGCCAACTTGTTCCGGTGACAAGTTCGATCGGGGCGACTGGATGCGCTCCGGTTCCCCATGCTGTCCGTTACCTTCCCGATGCCGATGACGCCGTCATGCGGCCGAGGAACACGAAAAGGGGCCGGCTTGCGGCCCCTTCGTTTGCCCTCGGTCGAGTGTCGCTCAGGCGGCCTTCTCGAGATCCTTCTTCCAGGCGCCCTTGGCCGCAAGACTGCACATTTCGGCTCGGTGCGAGAAGGCGCGCTGGCCGGCGGCCACGTTCTCGGCCTTGCCGTTCCAGGCGTTGAGCGCCTCCTGCTGCAGGGCGCGGCCGTAGGAGAAAGTCAGCTTCCACGGCAGGTCGCGCACGACGTTGATCGCCGAAAGATGGGCAGTCGCCTCTTCGGTCGATTGGCCGCCGGAGAGGAAGGCGATGCCCGGCACGGCGGAGGGCACGGTGCGCTTCAGCACCTTGATGGTGCGTTCGGCCACTTCGGCGACGGACGCGTTGCGCGCCTTCTTGCCGTCGATCACCATGCTCGGTTTCAGGATCATGCCTTCGAGCTTGACCCGCATTGCCGCCAGCTCCTCGAAGGTGACGCGCAGCGCCCATTCCGTCACGTGCTCGGAGCGATCGATCGAATGGTCGCCCGGCGCACCATCCATGAGCACCTCCGGCTCGACGATCGGCACGATGCCGGCGTCCTGGCAAAGGGCGGCATAGCGCGCGAGTGCATGGGCGTTGGCGCGAACGGCGCCGGCGGTCGGCAGCGTGTCGGAGACGGAGATCACGCCGCGCCACTTGGCGAACCGTGCGCCGGCTTCGTGATATCTGGCCAGCCGTTGCGCAAGACCGTCGAGGCCTTCGGTGATCGTCTCGGCCGGGAAGTTGGTCATCGGCTTGGCGCCGGCATCGACCTTGATGCCGGGGATCGAGCCGGCGGCGCGGATGATGTCGACGAGCGGCGTGCCGTCCGCCGCCTTCTGGAACAGGGTTTCCTCATAGAGAATGACACCGGAGATGTATTTGCGCATTGCCTCGTCGGCGCGCAGCAGCATCTCGCGATAGTCCCGCCTGGAGGCCTCGGTGGATTCCAGGCCGATCGTGTCGAAGCGTTTCTTGATTGTTGCCGTGGACTCGTCGGCGGCGAGCAGCCCCCGGCCGTTGGCGACCATGGCGACAGCGATGTCTTCCAGTCTTTCGCTCATGTTTTTCTCCCTAGACAGCGCCGATCACCAGGATCGGGGCGAGTACTGAAACAGTTTCGGACCGACGGCGCACGGGGCAACCGCCACGCTCCAAACAAGGGCGCGAGTAACAGGTGAAATTGTCGAGGAAAATGGCGAGAAAATCGACTAAAACGATTTAAAATTTTTTAATCGTTTGAATAAATAAGGTTTTTTCTTGATTGCCGGCGCGTGGGGTGTTCCCACGCGCCGGTTGCATGGCTTACTTCTGCTTGAGGATGTCGACGCCCGGGAGCGGCTTGCCTTCCATCCACTCCAGGAACGCGCCGCCGGCGGTTGAGACGTAGCTGAAATCGTCGGCGACTTCGGCATGGTTCAGCGCCGCGACGGTATCGCCACCGCCGGCAACCGAGACCAGCGAGCCCTGACGGGTGCGGGCAGCCGCATGCTTGGCAACGGCAACCGTCGCCTTGTCGAAGGGGGCGATTTCGAAGGCGCCGAGCGGGCCGTTCCAGACCAGCGTTTCGGCCTTGGAGATCCACGCGTTGACAGCCGCGATCGACTTCGGGCCGACGTCGAGAACCATGGCATCGGCCGGAATGGCGTTGATGTCGACCACTTCGTTGTCGGCGCCGGCCTTGAACTCGCGGGCAATCACGCCGTCTTCCGGCAGCACGATGGCGCAGCCGGCCTTGTCGGCAGCGGCGATGATCGCCCGGGCGGTGTCGGCGAGGTCATGCTCGCAGAGCGACTTGCCGACATTGATGCCCTTGGCGGCGATGAAGGTGTTGGCCATGCCGCCGCCGATGACGAGCGCATCGACCTTGGTCACGAGGTTCTGCAACAGGTCGATCTTGGTCGAGACCTTGGCGCCGCCGACGATGGCAACGACCGGGCGCTTCGGCTGGCCGAGGCCCTTTTCCAATGCTTCGAGTTCGGCCTGCATAGTGCGGCCGGCATAGGCCGGCAGGTGATGGGCAAGGCCTTCGGTCGAGGCATGGGCGCGGTGTGCGGCCGAAAACGCATCGTTGACATAGATGTCGCCGTTGGCGGCGAGCGCCTTGACGAATTCGGCCTCGTTCTTTTCCTCGCCCTTGTGGAAGCGGGTGTTTTCGAGCAGCAGCACATCGCCGTCGCTCATTTCGGCGATGGCGTTCTTCGCCTTGTCGCCGATGCAGTCGGCGGCGAAGTGAACGCGCTGGTCGAGCACGTCTTCGACGGCCGGAGCGATCGTCTTCAGCGACATGTCAGCGACCGGTTCACCCTTCGGGCGGCCGAAATGGGCCAGCAGGATGACCTTGGCGCCCTTCTCGGACAATTCGCGGATGGTCGGCGCGACGCGCTCGATGCGGGTCGCGTCGGTGACCACGCCGTCCTTGACCGGCACGTTGAGATCGACGCGCACCAGCACGCGCTTGCCGGCGATGTCGGTCAGATCGTCGAGGGTCTTGAAAGTCATCAGATAGTCTCCGGTGATAGTCTTTGGAAAAGGGTGGGATAGTCGATAACGAGGCCGTCCTCGTCTACCGGCAGGTCCGCGGCAAAGCTGCGGTCCTCGGCCTCGTAGCGATAGAGCCTGAAATCATCGAGGCAGCTGTAGTGCTGGCCGTCAACGACAGGCTCGAATGTATCGAACGGCACGTAGAGCATCTTCAGCCGCGCGGTGCCGGCCCGGCGGTCGAGCCCGAGACGGCGGATCGGCAGCGTGTTGGTGAAGGGTGTGCCCGAGAGGTCGATATCGATGCAGCCGTCGAACTCGAGGAGGGGCGTGCCGCGCGCCGTCGCCCATTGGCCCGGAACATCCGAGCGCAGATGCAGGCTTCGGCCATCGGTCGTGTCGACCATGAACTTGCGAACCAGCCAGGCCTCGTCGCAATCGATCCGATAGCGTACGCCGTAGGGCGTACCGCCGCGGTTGCCGATGAGAACGCCAACGGCGCGGATGACCGCGCCGTCGGTAGTTTCGGTTTGCGTCAGCGTCAGGTGTTCGAGCCCTTCTCCTTCAAGCGGACGCCAGCGGACCGTCGTTGAAGAAAGGGCGCGAAACATCTGCGTTAGATGAGCTTGGCGAAGGCGACGGCCGTGTCGGCCATGCGGTTCGAGAAGCCCCATTCGTTGTCGTACCAGGTGAGGATACGTACGAAGTTGCCTTCGACGACCTTGGTCTGGTCGATCGCGAAGATCGAGGAGTGGTTGTCGTGGTTGAAGTCGCGCGAAACGAGCGGCTCTTCCGTGTAGCCGAGAACGCCCTTGAGCGCGCCATTGGACGCAGCCTTGATGGCGTTGGTGATTTCCTCGACCGAGGTGTTGCGCTTGGCGACGAACTTGAAGTCGACGACCGAAACGTTCGGGGTCGGGACGCGGATCGACGTGCCGTCGAGCTTGCCCTTCAGTTCCGGCAGAACCAGGCCGACGGCCTTGGCGGCACCCGTCGAGGTCGGGATCATCGACAGAGCGGCAGCGCGGGCGCGGTACAGATCCTTGTGCATCTGGTCGAGCGACGGCTGGTCGTTGGTGTAGGAGTGGATCGTGGTCATGAAGCCGTGGCTGATGCCGATGACATCGTTCAGGACCTTGACGACCGGAACCAGGCAGTTCGTCGTGCAGGATGCGTTGGAGATGACCAGGTGGTCCTTGGTCAGCTGGTCGTGGTTGACGCCGTAGACGACGGTCAGGTCGGCGCCGTCGGCCGGAGCCGAGACGATGACGCGCTTGGCGCCGGCGGTCAGGTGGGCTGCGGCCTTGTCGCGGGCGGTGAAGATGCCAGTGCATTCCATCGCGATGTCGATGCCGAGTTCCTTGTGCGGCAGCGTTGCCGGATCCTTGATCGCGGTCACCTTGATCGGCTTGCCGCCGTTGATGGTGATCGTGTCGCCTTCGACCTTGACCTCGGCCGGGAAGCGACCGTGGATCGAGTCGTAGCGCAGCAGGTGAGCGTTGGTCTCAACGGGGCCGAGATCGTTGATGGCAACGACTTCGATGTCGGTGCGGCCGGATTCGACGATCGCGCGGAGCACGTTGCGGCCGATGCGGCCAAAACCGTTGATGGCGACTTTCACTGTCATGGGTCTCTCCCTGTCTGACTGACGTGGTACGAAAAAAGCGGGGCGCACCTTTCGGCGCGCCCCGCAGATTGATCAGGCGAGCTTCGCTTCAGCCGCGGCAACCACCGCCTCGGGCGTGATGCCGAAGTGCTTGTAAAGCTCCTTGTAGGGACCGGAGGCACCGAAGGACGACATGCCGATGAAGGTGCCATCGCTGCCGATGAAGTGATCCCAGCCCTGACGGATGCCGGCTTCGACGGCGATCTTGACCGGCGAGTTGCCGATGATCGCCTGCTGGTAATCTTCGCTCTGCTCGGCGAAAAGCTCGAAGCAGGGAACGGAGACAACGCGGGTCGAGATGCCCTTGGCGGTCAGCGTCTGGCAGGCCTTGACGGCGATTTCGACTTCCGAGCCGGTCGCGAAGATCGTGACCTTGGCGTCGGCGGCCGAGATCAGGTCGTAGGCGCCGTGGGCGCACAGGTTCTCTTCTTCATACTCGGTGCGAACGGCCATCAGGTTCTGGCGCGTCAGCGCGATTCCGGACGGGCGGTTGTGGCTTTCGAGCGCGAGCTGCCAGCATTCTGCCGTTTCCGTGGCGTCGGCCGGGCGGAACATCAGAAGGTTCGGGATGGCGCGAAGGGCTGCCATATGCTCGACCGGCTGGTGCGTCGGGCCGTCTTCGCCGAGGCCGATCGAGTCATGCGTCAGCACATGAATGACGCGGATGCCCATCAGCGCGGCAAGGCGGATCGACGGACGGCAATAGTCCGAGAAGATCAGGAAGCCGCCGGAATAGGGGATGACGCCGCCGTGCAGCGCCATGCCGTTCATGGCAGCGGCCATGCCGTGTTCGCGCACACCCCAGTGGATATAGCGACCGGAGAAATCGTCCGGCGTGATCGACTTGGTCTGGCTCGTCTTGGTGTTGTTCGAGCCGGTCAGGTCGGCCGAGCCGCCGATGGTTTCGGCCAGAACGCCGTTGATGACTTCGAGCGCGTCTTCGGAAGCCTTGCGGGTTGCCGGCGACGGCTTGGTCTCAGCGAGCTTCTTCTTGTAGTCGTCGATGGCGGAGGACAGACGGCCTTCGAGTTCGCCGGAGAAGCGGCGAACGAACTGGGCCTTCTTCTCGGCATCGCTCTTTTCGAGGCGCTCTTCCCATTCCTTGCGCGCCTTGGTGCAGCGCAGGCCGGCCAGACGCCAGGCGTCGAGCACGTCGGAGGGAACGACGAACGCTTCGGCTTCCCAGCCGAGTGCCTTGCGGGTGGCAGCGATTTCCTCGGCGCCGAGCGGCGAACCGTGAACCTTGTGGGTGCCGGCCTTGTTCGGTGCGCCGAAGCCGATCGTCGTCTTGCAGGCGATCATCGTCGGCTTGTCGGACTTCTGGGCCTGGTCGATCGCTGCAGCAATCGCGTCCGGGTCGTGGCCGTCGACTGCAATCGTGTTCCAGTTGCTGGCGCGGAAGCGGGCGTGCTGGTCGGTCGAGTCGGCGATCGAGATCGGGCCGTCGATCGAGATGTTGTTGTCGTCCCAGAAGACGATCAGCTTGTTGAGCTTCAGGTGGCCGGCAAGCGAGATCGCTTCCTGGCTGATGCCTTCCATGAGGCAGCCGTCACCGGCGAGCACATAGGTATAGTGCTCCATCAGGTTGGAGCCGAATTCGTCACGCAGCTTGCGCTCTGCGATCGCCATGCCGACAGCGTTGGCAATGCCCTGGCCGAGCGGACCCGTGGTCGTCTCGATGCCGGCGGCGTGGCCGTATTCCGGGTGGCCGGCGGTACGGGCGCCAAGTTGACGGAAATTCTTGATCTCTTCGATCGAGATGTCTTCGTAGCCCGTCAAATAGAGCAGCGAATAGAGCAGCATCGAGCCGTGGCCGGCCGACAGCACGAAGCGGTCGCGGTTCGGCCAGGAGGGGTTCTTGGGGTCGAAGCTGAGATAGCGCGTGAAGAGGACTGTCGCTATGTCGGCTGCGCCCATGGGCAGGCCTGGGTGGCCGGAATTTGCCTTCTCGACGGCATCCATGGAAAGGAAACGGATCGCATTTGCCATCCGGTCGTGTTTTTCGCGAGAGATCATGACTGTTCCGTTTTGCGTTCGGTGGTCAGGGAACGGTCTCTATCCTCCAAAGACCGCGCAAGAAGCGGCTGACACATAGCAGGTGCGCCGTGCGAGTCAATAAATACGGGCCTTCCGCGGCCATTTGACGGCAGGTTGTTCCGGGCCTTGTCCCGCAATGCAGCAACGCTTTCGCACCGCCGTTGAAGAAAGCCGGCTACGCAATCCATCCACAGCTTCCGTAGTTGTTTGCGGAGCTTGGCATTGTTGAGACTTACGTAATAGGTTTAAAAAAGATCGAGCCGAAGCGGCGGACGGGATTCGGGCGATTCGGCCTCACGGGCGAGGTATTCGGAACACATGCCGGCAAAGACTGTCAAAGCGGCGATCGACGAACTGCGTAACGCGGTGCAGTCCCTGGAGAATGCGATCGACGGTCGGTTTGACAGGGAACGGGATTTCGGCGAGTTCGAAAGCGAGGTGCGGCGCGTCAACACCGACCGCTCGCGGCTCGCACAGGAGCTCGATCAGTCGCAGTTCCGGGCAAATCGGCTCGAGGAGGTCAACCGCGAGGTTTCCCGTCGCCTCGTGACGGCGATGGAAACCATTCGGGCGGTGCTCGACCGCTAGGAACAAGCGACATGGCGCAGGTCACAGTATCGATCGACGGCAAGGCCTACCGGATGGCTTGCGAGGAGGGGCAGGAGGATCATCTGATCGAGCTTGCCACCAATTTCGATCAGTATGTCGGGCATCTCAAGAGCCAGTTCGGCGAGATCGGCGATCTGCGCCTCACCGTCATGGCCGGCATCATGGTCATGGACGAACTCAGTGAGGTCAATCGCCGGCTGAAGAACCTCGAGACCGAGGTCGGCAACCTGACCAACGGGCGCGATGCCGCCATGTCCGATCAGATGAAGAGCGAGGAAGCGCTGGCCTCCGCCCTCAGCGAAGTCACCCAACAGATCCACAGCATTGCCGCCAAGCTGAACGGCCGACCGACGACGCCGGCAGGCTGACAAGGTTTCGGCGGGAAGCCTCTGGCGCGAAGCACCGAGACACTTTATATATCGGGTGCGGTCTGCGCTTCCCGACAGGAACCACAATCCCCGGGGCCATACTCGATCTCAAGGGAGCTGTCCCTGTCCGGGCTCGTGGGTCTGGACACATGGCGCCCACCTACTTTGTAGGCACCCGGGATCGTAAAATATCCATCGGTTGTGTGGATCGCACCTCTCCCTCTTTATGTGGCCGCTCAATCTCCGGCAAAGGCCCGCCTGATGGCATCGGCCATGGCCTCGACGATCCGGTCCTTGCCGTTTCCAGCTTTCGATATCCGCAGCACGACGTTCGAGTGGTCGATCACCTCGTAGCCGTCATCGGCCGTCAGTTCGCGGCACCCGGCCGGGATGCTGCTGCGAGCGAGCGGCGCAATGGCAAGGCCCGACACCACGGCCGCCATCAGGCCGCCGCTCGTGCGGCTGACATAGGCGACGCGGCTTTCAAGGCGGCATTTCCTGAGATTGCGCTGGGCGAGGTCGTCGCACCAGCCGCCCTCCAGATAGGTATAGGTGGCGATCGGCAGAGGCCGCCGCTCGTCGGTGCGGTGCTGCTCGGAGGTCACCCAGACGGTCGGGTCCATCATCAGCACTTCATTCTTCGTCCGCCCGCCGGGCTCGAAGACGACGGCGAGATCGATTTCGCCGGCTTCCAGTGCTGCGATGTTGGTCATGGAGGCGCCCTGCTGCACGGTGACTTCGACGCCGGGGTGGATGGCGGCGAAGGTTCCGAGCGCTTTCGGCAGGGTGGAGTTGATGTACTCTTCGGGTATGCCGATGCGGACCGCTCCGTCGAGGGCAGGCTGGCGCATCGCGGCAGCCGTATCGTCGAGCAGCGTGACGATGCGTCTCGCATTGTCGAGCAGTCGCAATCCCTGCGGCGTCAGCACTACACCACGCGAGTGTCGCTCGAACAGGGTGTCGCCGAGCATGTCCTCGAGTTTTTTGATCTGCATGCTGACGGCGGATTGCGTGCGCCCGACAATATTGGCGGCGCGCGTGACGTTGCCGGTGTCGACCACCGCAAGAAAGGTTCGGAGCAGGTCGCTATCGAGCGGAAGGGACATGGCTGTAACCATCAGAAGTTCTGATGGAAGCCATGCTTGCAATTCGTTTGTCAGATGTCAACGCAAGGACGAAGATCGCCTGATCCGATCATCTTGCGCAGGGCATACCCCATGAGCGTGCTTGCCGTTTTTGCCTTTTCCGAAGCCTCCATCGCGCTGCGGCGTCGCGTGACGCGATGGTCCTGCGACGTCTTGTTTCCCGTGGCGCCGGTCGATGTGCCGTCAGGCAGACCGGCGCTCCTGCGCGATGCGGGGATCTGTCAGGAGGCTGCCGAGAACATACGGCGTGAAAGGCTGGCAAGCGTCTACCGGTCGCACTGGTTGCTGTAAGCGATTTTTCCGGTCCGGGATCAGGAGATGAGGTCGAGCCTGGCGGCGCGAAACACCGCTTCGGCGAGATTGCCCGCCTGCAACTTGCGCATGGCATCCGTCAGTGCCCGATCGATGCGGTCGAGAGGAATGTCTGTCTCGCGCATCATGTCCTGGCGGGTGCGACCGCGGGCGGCGAGCGTCAGGCAGCGCAATTCCAAGGGTTCGAGTTCGTTCATCTGGTCCTTCATGGACGTCGGCTTTTCCACTGCTGCCTGCAGGAGCGCGTCCTTACATCGAACACGGGCATTAGTTCCTGCTAATTATTTGAAATCGTGTCCTTATTTGCACGTGCCCCAGGCTCCATGAAAGCAGAACCCTTGCCCATGATGAATGGAAAGCTAATGTTGTGCCGAAGTGGGAAGAGCGCGGCATGACTGTCGCAAACCGCTGCAAATGCGGCGAAACTGGTGGGCGGGCGAAAGATGTCATCGCGTACACAGGCTGGTAGCCGGCCCGGGAATCGGCGACAGATGGGGAGTCTGTGGCATTTCGGGAAGTGATTTTCTCCGGTGACGATGGCATGCGGTGAACTGGCAGGAGAGGATCGGATGTCACCGAAGGATTTGAAGGCGGCACTGCGCAGGGAGAGGCTGGCGTTGCGTGACGCAATGTCGCCGGAGATACGGATCGAAGCGAGCCTGACCATGGCCGATCACGCCGGCGACGTCATCGCGCTCGACCCTGGGCACATCGTCTCCGGTTTCTGGCCGATCCGCTCCGAGGTCGACATCCGGCCGCTGATGGCGCGGCTGAGGCAGCGCGGTGCCCGGCTCTGCCTGCCCGCGGTGTTGGACAAACGGACGATCATTTTCCGCGAACTGCTCGACGGTGCCGATGTCATCGCCACGGGTTTCGGCACCACCGGGCCTGGTCCGGAGGCGCCGGAGGTCGATCCGGATATCATGCTTGTGCCGCTTTCCGCCTTCGATTCGACCGGCCACCGCATCGGTTATGGCGCCGGCTTTTACGACCGCGCCATCGACCGGCTGCGCAACAAGGGTCACCTGCCAAAGCTGATCGGCATAGCGTTTGACTGCCAGGAGGTCGCATCGGTGCCGGCCGAACCGCACGATGTGGCGCTCGATGCGGTGCTCACCGAGAGCGGGTTTCGGCATTTCTAGGATCGTTTGCCGAAACCTTCGAATGGCCTAACATTCTGATATCGCAAAGGTCGAGACGATGGGCCGTTTGACGGGATCGCTGGAATTGATCTTGGGCGTTTCCTGCGGCGTCAGGATCGTGTAGACGCTCTACCTCTTTGTTTTACGCAGGTCCGGACGCCACGATCGCTGACGCGCTTCCGCCGGAACTGCCCTGGTGGGATTTGAGCGAGCATGAGGCTTCTGTTTCTGGGGGATATGGTGGGCAAGACGGGCCGCACGGCGGTCTGGGAACGGCTTCCGGGACTGATCGGTGACCTCAAGCTCGACTTTGTCATCGTCAACGGCGAAAATGCAGCCGGCGGCTTCGGCATCACAGAAGACATCTTCCTCGAGACGATCAACGCCGGTGCCGACGTGGTGACCACGGGCAATCACGTATGGGACCAGAAGGAAGCGGTGGTCTTCTGCGAGCGGCACGACCAGTTTCTTCGCCCGGCCAACTATCCGGCCGGCACACCCGGCCGCGGTTCCAACCTGTTCTTTGCCCGCAACGGCGCCCGCGTTCTGGTTGCCAATGTCATGGGCCGCGTCTTCATGCATCCGGAACTCGACGATCCCTTCAAGGCGGCCGAGGCGATCCTCGACGCCTGTCCGCTCGGCGAGCAGGCGGATGCGATCGTCTTCGATTTCCATGCGGAAGCGACCAGCGAGAAGCAGTGCTTCGGCCATTTCGTCGACGGCCGCGCGAGCCTCGTCGTCGGCACGCACACACACGTGCCGACCGCCGATCACCAGATCCTCAATGGCGGTACGGCCTATATGAGTGACGCTGGCATGTGCGGCGACTACGATTCTTCGCTCGGCATGGACAAGGAAGAACCGCTCAACCGCTTCATCTCGAAGATGCCGAAGGGACGCTTCGAGGCGGCCTCCGGCCCCGCGACCATCTGCGGCCTCGGCGTCGAGATCTCCGATCGCACCGGTCTTGCCGAAAAGATCGCGCCTTTGCGCCTCGGCCCAAGACTGGCCGAGACGATCCCGGATTTCTGGTCCTAAAGCGAAGTCAGCCGCATTTCCGGCCCGCCGAACGCGCTTCTGGTTGAAGCGCGTTCCACCACGTATCGCCTTCCGGGAATTGATTTTTTTCAAGGTGACAACCCCATCAAATGATGGCAGGTTATCGCGAAATCACGCCGGGCCGGGGCGTGATGCATTCGAGCGTTTTCAAGAATGAATACCGTCCGCAGTCATGGATTGCGGGCTTGTGCTGTCGTCATCGGACAATCGGGAGCAGGTGCTCTCTGCCCGGCGATCTCGATCCAACAGCGTTCGCCGGCCCTGAGCGGAGACCGCTGTAACATTTGATTTTTTGCATGACTTTGTGACTTGGGTCGCTGCCGACCCTGGACTTTGTGCAGAGCGCGATGCGGGTGGGAAGCGTTCCTCCCCCCGTCTTGCTCTGGAGCAATCAAAACGATCGCGACGGTGCACCGGAAGGCCGCTCATCGCGATGATAGCGCGACTCCGGAAGTCGTCCGAGGCGATTTCGCCAGGAGTGGTGTAGTTTCAAAGAGTTAGGTCATTTCATGGGATCTCGCGACCGGTGGAATGGCCTTGTGCATTCGGAGGGCATGCATGTTGTCTAAGTGGCATTTGCCGATGATCGTCGGCGCTTCTCTTTCCCTTCTATCCACTGTTGGTGCCCAAGCGCAGGACGCGCAATTGCCCGTCGTGACCGTCGCCAAGCCGGTGGTGCGTGACGTGGTCGACAGCGACGAATTCATCGGCCGGTTCGAGCCGGTCGACGAGGTGCAGGTTCGCGCCCGCATCGGCGGTTATCTCGACGAGGTCAACTTCACCGATGGTGCCCTGGTGAAGAAGGGCGACAAGCTCTTCGTCATCGACCAGCGCCCCTATCGCACGTCTCTGTCTCAGGCCGAGTCGACGCTGGAATCGGCGCGCTCGTCGCTGGAATTCGCCGAAGCGCAATTCAAGCGGACGCAATCGTTGACGGGCACCGGCACGCTATCGATATCGACGCTCGACGACCATCGCCGCGAACTGCTTTCGGCGCAGGCGCTGGTGCGCGGCGCGGAAGCGGCGGTGGACCGCGCCAAGCTCGACCTCGATTACACCACGATCACCGCACCACTGAGCGGCCGTGTCGACCGGCGTCTGCTGTCACCGGGCAACCTTGTGCAGGCCGATCAGACCGTCCTGACGACGATCGTCTCGCTCGACCCGATCGACTTCTATTTCGACGTCGACGAGCGGCGGCTGCTTTCCTATGCGCGGGTCGCGCGCGAACGTGGTAGTGCGTTGCAGGAAGGCGGCGGTGCGCTGGAGGTGCTGGTCACCATCGCCGACTCCAATGAAGAGCCGTTCAAGGGCAAGCTCGACTTTGCCGAAAACCGTGTCGACCCACAGAGCGGCACGATGCGCGTGCGTGCCCGTCTTGAAAACCCGAAGCTGGTACTGCAGCCGGGTCTCTTCGGCCGTGTGCAGATCGAAGGCTCGAACACCTACAAGGCCGTGCTCATTCCGGACGAGGCGATTGGCGCCGACCAGAACGAGCGCATCGTCTACGAGGTGACCGGGGATGGATCAGTGGTGACCAAGCCGGTGCGCCTTGGACCGAAGCTGCACGGCTATCGCGTCATCCGCTCAGGCATGACCGGTGATGAGACCATCGTCGTCAACGGCCTCATGCGGGCGCGCCCCGGCACCAAGGTGAAGCCCGAAATGGTTGAGCTGCCCCCTGAGGCGCAAGCGGTGGGGACGGCGCAATGAGGTTCGCTCACTTCTTCGTCGACCGACCGATCTTCGCGTCGGTGCTTTCGATCGTACTCCTGATCGTCGGCAGCATCGCCTATTTCCAGCTTCCGGTGGCGCAGTATCCGGAAATCGCCCCGCCGACCATCGTCGTTCGCGCCGCCTATCCCGGTGCTGACGCCGACACCGTTGCCAATACCGTCGCGACGCCGCTCGAACAGGAAATTAACGGCGTCGAGAACATGCTCTACATGTCCTCCTATTCGACCGCCGACGGTTCGATGGCGCTGACGATCACCTTCAAGCTCGGCACCGACCTCGACCAGGCGCAGGTGCTGGTGCAGAACCGCGTGTCGATCGCCGAACCGCGCCTGCCGGAAGAGGTTCGCCGCATCGGCATCACCACGGCGAAGAGTTCGCCCGACCTGATGATGGTCGTGCATCTGCTCTCGCCCACCGAGCGCTACGACCAGCTCTACGTCTCGAACTATGCGCGCACGCGCATTCGCGACCTGCTGGTGCGGCTCGACGGCGTCGGCGACGTCATCCTGTTCGGCGAGCGCGAATATGCGCTGCGCGTCTGGCTCGATCCGGAAAAGCTCTCGGCCTACGGCATGACGGCGGGTGATGTCGTGCAGGCGCTGCGTGAACAGAACGTGCAGGTCTCCGGCGGCTCGATCGGCGGTCCGCCGGCGCCGGGTGACAGCGCGTTCCAGTATACCGTCACCACGGACGGTCGCTTCAGCGATGCGCGGCAGTTCCGCTACGTCATCGTCAAGGCGACGGAAACGGGCCGGCTCGTGCAGTTGCAGGACGTTGCCCGCATCGAACTCGGCGCGCGCGAATACGTCAACAACAGCTATCTGGACGGTAGCCCGGCGGTGGCGCTCGGCATCTTCTCGCGGCCGGGCACCAATGCGCTCGATGCCGCCGAGCAGATCCAGAAGGTGATGACCGACGTGTCGCGGGATTTCCCCGACGGCCTTGAATACCGGATCGTCTACAACCCGACCGAGTTCATCTCGGAATCGATCAACGAGGTCTACAAGACGATCGCCGAGGCGGCGGTTCTCGTAGCCATCGTCGTTCTCGTCTTCCTGCAGTCCTGGCGCACGGCGATCATCCCGATCGTGGCGATCCCCGTGTCGCTGGTCGGTACCTTCGCCTTCCTCTACGCCTTCGGCTTCTCGCTGAACATGCTGACGCTGTTCGGCCTGGTACTGGCAATCGGTATCGTCGTCGACGATGCGATCGTGGTGGTGGAGAACGTCGAGCGAAATCTCGCGCGCGGCATGACCCCGCGCGAGGCCTCGCACGTGACCATGGACGAGGTGGGGGCCGCGGTCATCGCCATCTCGCTTGTGTTGACCGCGGTCTTCGTGCCGACCGCCTTCATCCCCGGTATCGCCGGCCAGTTCTACCTGCAGTTCGCGGTGACGATCTCGGTCGCAACGGTCATTTCCGCCTTCAACTCGTTGACGCTGTCGCCCGCATTGGCGGCGATCCTGCTGAAACCGCATGAGAACGGCCACCACGAGAGCCGCAATCCGATCACGCGTTTCGGCCGGTCACTGGCAAACGGCTTCAACAACGGCTTTGACCGCATGGCCGAAGGTTATGCCTTTATCGTGCGCAAGCTGGTTTCGACGAGGACGGCGCTGGCTGCGGCCCTCATCGTTTTCGTCGGTCTGCTCGGAGCGACCTGGTACATGGCGCAGATCGTGCCGCGGGGCTTCGTGCCGACGATGGACCAGGGCTATGCGATCGTCGTCATCCAGCTTCCGGACGGGGCCTCGCTCGACCGGACCGACGCCGTGGTCAAGCGGGCTTCGAAGATCATCGAGGACGTGCCCGGGGTGAAGAGCGCCGTTGCCTTTGCCGGCTTCAACGGTGCGACCTTCACCAATGCATCCAATTCGGGCGTGGTTTTCGCCTCCTTCGAAAGCTTCGAAGAGCGGCTGAAGCATGGGCAGGGCGCCAACCAGATCATCGGTCAGCTCTATGGCAGCCTGCAGAGTATCCAGGAGGCCTTCATCATCGCCGTGCCGCCGCCTTCGGTGCGGGGCATCGGCAACTCCGGCGGCTTCAAGATGCAGATCATGGACCGCCAGGGCTCCGACATGCGCCGGGCGCTGGGACTTGCCTATCAGATGATGGGTGCTGCCAACCAGACGGAGGGGTTGACCGGGGTCTTCACCACATTCTCGGCCTCGAGCCCGCAATACTTCCTGGCGATCGATCGCGACAAGGCGCGTACGCTCAACGTGCCGATCCCCAATATCTTCGAGGCGCTGTCGATCAACCTCGGCACCTCCTACGTCAACGACTTCAATGCCTTTGGCCGTGTCTACCAGGTACGGGCTCAGGCCGATCAGCAGTACCGCATCGAGCGTGACGACATCCTCGCGCTGAAGGTACGTTCGGCGACCGGTGCGCTGGTGCCGATGGGGACGCTCGTCGAAATCAAGGATACCGCCGGCCCGACACTGGTTCAGCGCTACAACATGTATGTGTCGGTTCCGATCCAGGGCAACCCCGGCATCGGCGTATCGACGGGGACTGCTCTCGACAAGATGGAGGCGCTGGCCGCCCAGATCCTGCCGCAGGGCACGACCTTCGAGTGGACGGAGCTTGCCTTCCAGGAACGGCAGACCGGCAACACGGCGGTGTTCATCTTCGCGCTGTCGGTGGTCTTCGTGTTCCTGGCGCTGTCGGCCCAGTATGAAAGCTGGGTGCTGCCGCTGGCGATCATCCTGATCGTACCGCTCGGCGTGCTCGCAGCGCTGGTCGGCGTGTTCGTCCGCGGCCTCGATAACAACGTGCTGACCCAGATCGGGCTTATCGTGCTGATCGGCCTTGCGGCCAAGAACGCGATCCTGATCGTCGAGTTCGCGCGGCAGGGCGAGGACGAAGGCAAGACTCCGATCGAGGCGGCGGTCGAGGCCAGCCAGTTGCGCCTCAGGCCGATCCTGATGACCGCTTTTGCCTTCATCCTCGGCGTGGTGCCGCTGATGATCGCCACCGGCCCGGGTGCTGAAATGCGCCAGTCGCTCGGCACTGCGGTGTTCTCAGGCATGCTCGGCGTGACCTTCCTCGGCCTGTTCCTGACGCCGGTCTTCTACGTGGCCCTCAGGTCGCTCCGGCGGCGCAAACCAGTTGTGGCGACAGAGCCCGCCACTCATCCGGCGGAGTAGCCAAGCCCTCCTAGAAAGTGGCGATGCCCGGCAGCAATGCCGGGCATTTGCTGTTGAACGGGGCCAATTTACCGGTTCGCAGTCGGGGGCGGTGACGAAAACGTGAGCAGGGCCTGCCGTTTGTAACTGGACGAGGCCGAAAGCTTGAACAATTCTCTCCCCGCCCGTGACGCCATCATCAGGCCGAGCGAAGGCAAAGGCTTCCATTCGCTGTTCAACGGCTTCACTCCACGCGGCCCTCAGGCCCGAGGTCAAGCAAAGTGAGAGAGGTGAAGGCTGATGCTCCGGTACCTTGTCTACACGTTCGCCGCCATATGGCTCATTCATGCGTTCTGGCCATCGGTCGCGCATGCGCAACAACCGCCAAGCCACGCCAGCCAATGCCAGGCGATTGCAGAGGCTATACCCCAGGCGACCTTCGCCAGCTTCACCCCCGCCGCTGCCGCCAAGAGACAGGCAGCGGTCGGCGAGGTGACGATAACCTATCTCGGCCACTCCACCTTCCTGATCGAGACACCCGGCGGCGTGTCGATCGCGACCGACTACAATGGCTGGTTCGCGCCGTCGGCGCCGCCGACGGTCGCAACGATGAACAAGGCGCATTCGAGCCACTACACGCTTTCGCCTGACCCGGCGATCAAGAACGTCCTGCACGGCTGGGGCGACAGCGGCAAGCCCGCCCGTCATGACCTCGTGGTGGGCGACACCTACATTCGCAACGTCACGACCGACATCCGCGCCGGTGGGGCGGCGATGGAGCACGACGGCAACTCGATCTTCATCTTCGAGGTGGCGGATCTGTGCATCGGGCATCTCGGGCATCTTCATCACGAACTCGACGACAGCCACTATCGCCAGATCGGCCGACTCGACGTTCTCATGGTTCCCGTCGACGGTGGCCTGACCATGGGGGGCGAAGGCATGAGCCGGGTCGTCAACCGGCTGCGGTCGTCGCTGATCCTGCCGATGCACCGCCGCGGCCCGCCAATCGATGCTTTCCTCGATATGTTCGGCGAAGACTACGACAAACGCTTCGCCGAGAGTGCCAGCGTCAAAGTCTCGTTGCGTTCCTTGCCAAGCAAACCTCTGATTTATATTCTGCAGGGCGTCTGAACTTTCAGGATCGCCCGATGAAGTTGCTTGTAGTTGGCGTTTCGCTTTTCCTGTCCCTGTCGACCCTTGCCGAGGCAGGCGGCGCGCCTCCGCCCCGCATGCCCTCTCCCGAAGGACAACAACTGCAGAACCCACCTGAGACGACGGTGCGGCCGGCGGGCGCGCAGGAGGTGTTCGTGATGCCCTCGGGCAATATCGGCTGCGTCTATACGCCGGCCGGCGGCACGCCGGTCTACCAGCCCGCCGACGGCGGCCCCGAACTTTCCTGCGATATCGTCGCGCCGCGTTACGTTCGGGCCACAATGGGCCGCACGGGTGCAGCCATGCTTGATCACGCCGTCGGCGATCCGAGCTGTTGTTCCTCCGGGCAGGTGCTCGACTACGGGCAAAGCTGGGTGCGGGGGCCGTTTTCCTGCGCCTCCGAACGCACTGGCCTTTCGTGCCGTCGCGATGACGGACACAGCTTCCTCCTAAGCCGCGCGCGGGTATCGGCCGACTGAAAAGCCGCGCCCCGGCTGGACGAAAAGCGGCAATAAAACTATAAGGCGCCCCATTCCTACATAATCATGCATGCAGAGGGTGCCATGGCTGGCCATTCACAGTTCAAGAACATCATGCACCGCAAGGGCCGTCAGGATGCGGTGCGCTCGAAAATGTTTTCCAAGCTCGCGCGCGAGATCACGGTTGCCGCCAAGTCCGGTATGCCCGACCCGGCGATGAACGCGCGCCTGCGCCTGGCGATCCAGAACGCCAAGGCGCAGTCGATGCCGAAGGACAACATCGAACGGGCGATCAAGAAGGCCTCCGGCGGAGACGCGGAGAACTACGAAGAAGTCCGCTACGAGGGTTACGGCCCCGGTGGCGTTGCCGTCATCGTCGAAGCCTTGACCGACAACCGCAACCGTACCGCCTCCAACGTGCGCTCGACCTTCACGAAGGCTGGCGGTGCGCTCGGTGAAACCGGTTCGGTTTCCTTCTCCTTCGATCGCGTTGGCGAGATCACCTACAAGCTTTCGGTCGGTGACGCCGACAAGGTGATGGATGCGGCGATCGAAGCGGGTGCCGACGACGTCACCACCGACGAGGACGGTCACACGATCATCTGCGGCTTCGAGGCGATCGGCGAAGTCTCCAAGGCGCTCGAAGACACGCTCGGCGAAGCCGAAACGGTCAAGGCGATCTGGAAGGCCCAGAACACCGTTCCGGTCGACGAGGAAAAGGCGCAGTCGCTGATGAAGCTCATCGACATCCTTGAAGACGACGACGACGTCCAGAACGTCTATTCGAACTTTGAAGTGTCGGACGAGATTCTGGCGAAGCTGTCGGCCTGATCCGACGCCCGGCAAGTTCCGGAATACTTACCCGTGTCCGGAAGGGCACGGGTTTTTCTTTGGGCGCCGTGCGCCTGGACAAGCGCACAAATACGCCCTAGCACTTTGATTCCAGAGCGTCTTCCCGCTTCCAGCGTTTCCACTTGAACGCTAATGTGCCGCTGATGACCTATCAGTTCGCGATCTTCGATTTCGATGGCACGCTGGCCGATACGGCGGCGGGCTTCATGGCCGCCTGCAACAGTGCCGCGCGTTGCTACGGCTTTCGTGAGCTTTCCACTGCGGAATTCCAGTCGCTGAGAACGATGGGCAACCGCGAAATCATCGCGCATCTCGGTGTGCCCGTATGGAAGTTGCCGCAGATTGCCACCTTCATGCGTAGGGCCATGGCGGCCGAGGCTGCCTCCGTCCGGCTGTTTCCGGGCGTTGCCGAGTTGCTGGCGCGGTTGAAGGCTGCCGGTATCGGCATCGCCATCGTCAGCTCGAACGCGGAAGAGGGCATTCGCGCTGCGCTCGGAGAAGCGGCTGCCGCTGTGGACCTATTCGAATGCGGTGCTGCTCTTTTCGGCAAGGCGCAGCATTTCAAGAAGGCGATCCGATACTCGGGCCTGGATCCCGCCCGGTTCCTCGCGATCGGGGACGAGGCGCGCGACATCGAGGCGGCGCGCAAGGCCGGCATTGCCGCAGGTGCCGTGGCCTGGGGCTATGCCGATCCGGACTTTCTGCAGAAGCTTGGACCGGACCGGTTCTTCACCCGCATGGAGGAGATCGCGCCCGCTTTCGGCGTGATCTGACCGTGCTTTATCAGGCTGCCTTGGCGAGATCGCGCTGGGCGTCGGCGAAGAGGCGAAGCGAATTCAGGCGGGCGTCCATGTCGAAGATCGGCATGGAGATGATCAGCTCGTCGGCCCTTGTCTGCTCAAGGAATGTTGCGATCTTGCGGCGGACCGTCTCTGGCCCGCCGACCACCGCATACATCATCGAATGGTCGACGAAGATCTTTTCGTCATAGCTCCAGAGTCCATCCATCGACTGGACCGGCGGCGGGAACTGCCCGCGCGCATTGCGACGCAGCGCCACGAAGGATTGTTGCATCGAGGTGAAGAGATAGTTCGCCTCCTCATCCGTATCGGCGGCGACACCCATGACGCCGACCATGACCTGAGGCTTGTCGAGCGTCTCGGACGGGGTAAAGCGTTCGCGGTAAATTTCGAGCGCCGAGAGCAGCATGTCGGGCGCGAAATGTGAGGCGAAGGCGAAGGGGAGGCCGAGCATACCGGCGAGATGGGCGCTGAAATGGCTGGAGCCCAGCAGCCAGATCGGCACATTGGTATCGGCACCCGGAACGGCGATGATCTTCTGGTCTTCTGCCACCGGGCCGAGCAACGCCTGCAGTTCGACGACGTCGTTCGGGAAATTGTTGCCGCTCGCTTCCATGTTGCGCCGAAGCGCCTGGGCGGTGCGCATGTCGGTGCCGGGCGCACGGCCGAGGCCGAGATCGATGCGGCCCGGATAAAGAGCTGCCAGCGTGCCGAATTGTTCGGCGATCACCAGCGGCGAGTGGTTGGGCAGCATGATGCCGCCGGAGCCGACGCGGATGGTCTTGGTGGCGGCAGCCACGTGCGAGATCACCAGTGAGGTCGCGGCACTGGCGATGCCCTTCATGCCGTGATGCTCTGCCAGCCAGAACCGTTGATAACCGTTTTCCTCGGCAGCCTGGGCCAGCCGGCGCGAATTTTCGAGCGATTGGGCGACGCTGCCGCCTTGCGTGATCGGGGAGAGATCGAGGACGGAGAAAGTCGCCATGGCAAAGGCCTTCATTGAGAGAAATTGATGGAAAGCTATGTAAGCTCAATTTTCCTCAATCCAAGGGTGGTAGCGAAGAAATCCCCGCGGGTCCTTTCAACTGTGCGTATGTTTTTGTTTTGTTCACTTTTTGCTGGCAGCGTCCAGGCTGGCATCATAGGGTGAATTTCATGCAGAATACGATTCGCATCATCGGCATCGATCCGGGCCTGCGCCGCACCGGCTGGGGCATCATCGAGACGCTCGGCAATTCGCTGCGCTTCGTGGCTTCAGGCACCGTTACCTCCGATGGCGATATGGATCTCGCCTCGCGGCTCTGCCAGTTGCACGACGGCCTTGCCGAGGTGGTGCACAGCTACCAGCCGCACGAGGCGGCAGTGGAGCAGACCTTCGTCAACAAGGACGCGACTGCGACGCTGAAACTCGGCCAGGCACGCGGCATCGCGATGCTGGTGCCGGCGCGCGCCGGGCTGAGGGTCGCCGAATATGCACCGAACGCGGTCAAGAAGGCGGTGATCGGCGTCGGCCATGGCGAGAAGCAGCAGATCCACATGATGATCAAGGTTCTGATGCCGAAGGTCGAGTTCAAGGGCAACGATGCGGCGGACGCGTTGGCGATCGCCATCTGCCATGCCCACAACCGGCAATCTGTGACCAGCCGGCTCGCCGCATTGATGGCGTAGTTGCAGTAGATCTAAAGTATGACGGCGACCCTACGCGTCTTGAAAGACGCGCGACGCTGGAGACAAGATATCTTCCGATGGTCTGGGCGACCATCCCCCACCGCGAGAGACGCCATATGATCGGCAAATTGAAGGGTACCATCGACGAGATCGGCGAGGATCATGTCGTGCTCGACGTGCATGGCGTCGGCTATGTCGCCTTTTGTTCGGCGCGCACGTTGTCCAAACTCGGCTCTGCCGGCGAGGCGGCCATACTCTTCATCGAGACCTATGTGCGCGAGGATCAGTTGAAGCTCTTCGGCTTCCTCACTGCGCTGGAGCGGGAATGGTTCCGGCTGTTGCAGAGCGTGCAGGGCGTCGGCTCGAAAGTGGCGCTCGCAGTGCTCTCGACCCTGACGCCGGGCGAACTGGCCAATGCCATTGCGCTGCAGGACAAAACTTCGGTCTCGCGCGCCCCGGGCGTCGGCCCGAAGGTGGCGGTGCGCATCGTCACCGAGCTCAAGAACAAGGCGCCGTCCTTTGCCGGTGAAATGTCGTCGTCGATCGGCCTCAAGCAAGAGCTTGGAGACGGCGTCGCGTCCGCGCCGGTCTCCGATGCTGTCTCGGCACTCACCAATCTTGGCTACTCGCGTGACCAGGCGGCCAATGCGGTTGCGGCTGCGCTGAAGAACGGCGGCGAGGGCGGCGACAGCGCCAAGCTCATTCGCCTCGGCCTCAAGGAACTGGCGCGATGAGCGCTTGCCTTGGCGAGGCGCAGAAGGCAGAACGGAAGAGGCCGGACACCGGTGGGTGCCCGCGCAATGACGACCGACCAACTGGAACGAATGCATGACTGACGCGGCACGTCTGATAACGCCGGAAAAACGCGGTGAGGATCTCGACGCGACCATGCGTCCGCAGTCGCTGGACGAGTTTACCGGCCAGGCGGAAGCGCGCGCCAACCTGAAGATCTTCATCGAGGCGGCCAAGAACCGCGGCGAGGCGCTGGACCACGTGCTCTTCGTCGGCCCGCCAGGTCTCGGCAAGACGACGCTTGCGCAGATCATGGCCAAGGAGCTCGGGGTCAATTTCCGCTCGACTTCCGGTCCGGTCATCGCCAAGGCCGGCGACCTTGCGGCCCTGCTCACCAATCTCGAAGAGCGTGACGTGCTCTTCATCGACGAAATCCACCGGCTCAATCCTGCTGTCGAAGAGATTCTCTATCCGGCGATGGAGGATTTCCAGCTCGACCTCATCATCGGAGAGGGTCCGGCGGCACGCTCGGTGAAGATTGACCTGTCGAAATTCACGCTGGTGGCGGCGACGACCCGCCTCGGCCTTTTGACGACGCCGCTTCGCGACCGCTTCGGCATTCCGGTGCGGCTCAATTTTTATACGGTCGAGGAACTGGAATCGATCGTCCGGCGCGGCGCCAGGCTGATGGGCCTCGGCATGACCGACGACGGTGCGCGCGAGATCGCCCGCCGCGCCCGCGGCACGCCGCGCATTGCCGGCCGGCTGCTGCGCCGGGTGCGCGACTTCGCCGAAGTGGCGCGCGCCGAAGCCGTGACCAAGCAGATTGCCGACGAAGCGCTGACGCGGCTGCTTGTCGACAACATGGGGCTCGACCAGCTCGACCGCCGCTACCTCTTCATGATCGCGCAGAATTTCGCCGGCGGTCCTGTCGGTATCGAAACCATCGCCGCTGGCCTCTCGGAACCGCGTGATGCGATCGAAGACATCATCGAGCCCTACCTGATCCAGCAGGGCTTCATCCAGCGAACACCGCGCGGTCGTATCTTGACCGCAAATGCCTGGAAACATATCGGCCTCAACCCGCCGAAAGAGGTCGAGGCGACGCAGTTTCGGCTGACACTCGAGGACGAATAGATGATTACACGCCGCGGATTATTGAAAGTGATCGGCGGCGGGATCGCCAGCATGGCCGCACTCGGTGGTTACGCCTTTGCCGTGGAGCCACTGGCTCGTCTGAGCGTGACCCGTTACGCGGTGACGCCGCCCGGTTGGACGCCCGGCCTAAAGCTTCGTGTCGTCATGCTCACGGATATCCATGCTTGCGAGCCGTGGATGCCGGCGAGCCGCATCGCTTCGATTTGCCGCCAGGCCAACAGTCTCGGCGGCGATGTCACGGTGCTCCTCGGCGACTATGTCGCCGGTATGAACTTCGTCACCAGCTACGTGCATTCCAGCGAATGGTCGAAAGCGCTTGCCACGCTCACGGCACCGCTCGGCGTTCATGCCGTGATGGGCAATCACGACTGGTGGGAGGACAAGACGGCGCAGAGAAATGGCGCTGGTCCGACCTTCGGGCACAAGGCGCTGCAGGATGTCGGCATCAACGTCTACAGCAATCGGGCGATCCGGCTTGAAAAGGACGGGCAGGGCTTCTGGATTGCCGGTCTCGAAGACCAGCTTGCCCTGGTGCCGGGCAAGAAGTGGCAGCGCCAGCGCATGACAGGTCTCGACGATCTCGACGGCACGCTTGCCCAGGTGGCCGACGGTGATCCTGTCATTCTGCTTGCCCACGAGCCGGACATCTTCCCGAGCGTTCCCGCGCGGGTCGCGCTGACGCTGTCGGGCCATACCCATGGTGGCCAGGTGCGGTTTCTCGGCTACGCGCCGGTGGTGCCTTCGCGCTTCGGCGATCGCTACGCCTATGGCCATATGGTCGAGGAAAACCGCAACCTCATCGTCTCGGGTGGACTCGGCTGCTCTCTCGCGCCTGTCCGTTTCGGCGTCCCGCCGGAGATCGTCGTCATCGATCTCGGGTAATCACGTCCACGCCGTGCGCGAGGGGTGCCCGCCACCACTAGTCGGGTGGGGTAGCCGATTGGGGAGGGCCGAGCGTCGCCTGTCTCCGTCGCTGGTGATGTGCCTGGCTCATTTCAAGGGGTAACGGCTGCGATCTGTGAATTCGTATTCAATGTGACTATTTTACAATATTCTTAATCTCGCCACAGCGATGCCGCGCTTTGAGCCGATTTCGTCCGTACCTAGAGCCCGGGCGACGCCAGACCTAGTCCAAAGGCCAGTTCGCAGGCGCTGAAAGGTGTCAGGAATGCGGCAAAGTAAGGGCTAGCTAAGGCGACAACGGGCGTAACAGTATCACATGCCGCCTAGGGACAGACGGAAGAGTATTGCGTTCAGCGTTATTTCACATGGTCTGAGGGAACACGAAGAGGCGCCAAATTAGCGGGGGGTGCCGTTCCCATGTGATGCTAACGACATCGGAAGGTACTTTTCTAATGGGACTCACGTTTCTGATTAATACCCTGAGCCTGGATCTCGTCATCGGACTGAAAACAGGCCTGCGCATTCTTCATTTCATCGGCCTTGCGCTCGGATTGGGCGCCGCCACCGTTCTCGACCTCATGATCCTGCGCTTTTTCATCAAGGGGAAGGTGTCTCCGGAGCACTTCGCCGTGTTTCACTTCGGGTCGAGGATCGTCAATTGGGGGTTGATCCTCCTATGGGTCACCGGTTTCGGCTTCCTGGCCTATTACGGCTTCTTCGAGCCGATCAAGCTCGGTAACGAAAAAGTCTGGGCGAAGATGACCATCGTCGCCATCCTGACGATCAACGGGGCGTTCATCCACGCGGTCATCCTGCCGAAGGTGAAGGCGCAGATCGGTTCGTCGCTGATGGATGGCATGTCGACGATGCAGCGCAGTGTTTTCCTCGTCTCCGGCGCCGTCTCGGCCACATCCTGGTATGTGCCGCTGATGCTCGGTGCACTGCCGCAACTCAACTTCGTGGTGCCGATGACTGCCATCCTGACGGCTTATGCGGTGCTGCTCGCTGCGGCCATTGCCTTTGCGCACAGTCTGCTCTTCGTCGTACCGGGCTCGGCAGTGAGACCCAGGTCCTCTTCGCGCGTTGAGCCGGAAATGGAACTTCCCGCGGTCGCCTGACCGCCCCGGCAGCTGATCGACTGCCCCGATCGGCGCTGGTTTCGGCGCGACAAGAAAGGCCCGGCGTCCGCGACGCCGGGCCTTTCCGCTTGATGTCAGGCAAGCATGGCTCCGATCGTGCGCCGCAGCCGCTCGATTCCGCCCGGCTGCCACCCCATTCCTCTCAGCCTTCGGGTATCCATGGCATTGAAGGACGCCAGGGGCGCGGCATCCGGCAAGGCATGCGTGCTGCCGGTGATCTCCTTGACGATGGCAAGCAGCGCGCGGTTATCGACAAGCACGTCGGAGACATTGAGGGTCACGCACCCGGCAGGTTCACGCGGGCTTTCTATTGCCAATCGGACCGCAGCGCCGACATCGTCGCCATGCACCTCCGTGCCCGCGCGCGACAGAACCGGGCGTCCGGTGAGGTAGTCCGAGACGAGTTCCTGCCACTTGTGGCGGGTGCCGGGGCGCGTCTCGCCGTAGACACCGGTGACCCGCAGGTTGACGGGCCTGAATTCCGGGCCGGACATGGCGGCCAGAGCCTGTTCGGCTTCGAGCTTGAGGCGGCCGTAGAGCGTTTCCGGCCGGCACGGCGTTTCTTCCATGAGTTCCAGGCCCGGCATCTGCTCGCCGTAGACGGCACGGCTCGACAGAAACAGGCAGGTCTTCACCCCGCTCATGCTTGCCTCCCGAAAGAGGCGAAGGCTGCCGTCCAGATTGGCCACGCGAAAGCCTTCGGGGTCGTTGCCTTCGCCACCCCGGTAGCGTCCTGGCACATGTTCAAAGGCCGCGTGGACAAAATGGTCGATATTCGCGAAGGCTGCACCTTGGTCGCGCGTCGCATCGAGTGCCAGCGGCTGAAACGCGGTCGGGGCCCGGAAGTGCCCGGTTGCCGGCGGTGTGCGTGCCCCGACGACGACCTCGTAGCCGTGGTCGGCTAGGTGCTCGACGATGAAGCGGCCGACGAAGCCCGTGCCGCCCGAGACAAGTACCCGGCTCATCGGTATGCCGGATTGGGTAGGGAGGCGACCTCCGGGATGCCGTCCCCGGTCAGGTAGGCGAACCAGAGGTCGATCAGCGGCTGCAGGATCTCGGCTCGGGGGTGATCCGTCTCCCAGGGCTTTTCATACTGGAAGTGCAGCACGCCGATCGAGCGCCAGTCCCAGAGATCGGGCATGTTGAACCAAACATATTGCAGCATGTTCATCGTCACCGGCAGGCCATGCCAGTCCGGGAAGAACGTTTGCAGGAATGTCTGGTCCGTGCGCGGCCAGAAGGCGTCGGGGGCGTCCAGGCGGGCGAGCATCTGCGTGAATGTCGCCCGTGACGGTTCGGCGACGAAGACGCCGGAATTCAGCCGGTGAAAGTCGGCGAGGCTTTCATAGACATTGGGCGCGGCAGAGAATTCCGGGTAGGCAAACAGCCGGTCGATGTCCTTGAGCACGATCGCGTCGGCGTCGATGAAGACACAGCGTCGGTATTCGCTAAGCTGCCAGAGTCGGAGCTTGCAGAAATTGTCGAGCGGCGAGTGAAACTCCGGTTTGCGGCCCTTGGTGAAGGGTGCTTTCTCATGCACGTTCCGGCGCTGATGACGCGCGTTAAAGGCGTCGGAGAGTGGCAACAGGTCGGTCTCGACCAGGCGGCATTGGAATTCTGCAAGCGGCGCCAGTGCTTCGATCGAAACGCCGCCGGTGTGGAGCACGACGATATCCGCCCTCGTGCCTGTGAGCCGGATGGAGCGCGCGAGCGCGCGAGCGCCGAGCGCATAGTCGGTATTGGTGACGAGCGTCACGTAGGCATGGTCGGCGGAAGGCGGCGAGGAGGGGCTGAGCCCCTCCGAGGGATCGTTCGATGTCATGAAACGGATTTCAGCCGCTTGCCCTCTGGGTCGTGGTTGATGAGCGGCGCGATGTCCTTGGTCCAGGCGGAGACGGCGGGCACGCGCGTTCTGTCGACACGATAGGCGAATTTCTTCGCGACATCGACGATTTCCGACAGAAGCCCGTCCTGCAGCCGTGTTGGGTTGAGGCCGAGCGCCAGGAATTTCTCGTTGTGGACGACGAGTTCGTTCTCGGCGGCTTCCTTGCGCGGGTTCGGCAACCAGGCGATCTGCGCGCCTGATATCGATGCGATCATCTCAGCGAGGTCGCGCACCCGGTGGGTCTCGGTCATCTGGTTGAAGATCTCGACGCGGCTGCCGCGGGCCGGCGGGCTCTTGAGCGCCAGTTCGATGCAGCGGACCGAATCCTGGATATGGATGAAGGCGCGCGTCTGGCCGCCGGTGCCGTGTACGGTCAGCGGATAGCCTATTGCCGCCTGGATGAGGAAGCGGTTCAAGACGGTGCCGTAGTCGCCGTCATAGTCGAAGCGGTTGATCAGCTGCGGGTGGCGGCGCGTCTGCTCGGTGTGGGTGCCCCAGACGATGCCCTGGTGAAGATCGGTGATCCGCAGGCCATCGTTCTTCGCGTAGAACTGGAAGAGCAACTGATCCAGGCACTTGGTCATGTGGTAGATCGAGCCGGGATTGGACGGGTAGAGGATTTCCTGGCTGACGGTCTCGCCGCCCATCGTCTCGATGCCGACAGGCAGGTAGCCCTCCGGAATGGCGGCACCGATGGTGGAGTAGCCGTAGACGCCCATGGTGCCGAGATGAACCAGATGGGTATCCAGCCCGAGTTCGACCAGTGCATTCAACAGGTTATGCGTGGCGTTGACGTTGTTGTTGACCGTATAGTTCTTGTGGCGGTCGCTCTTCATCGAATAGGGGGCGGCGCGCTGCTCGGCAAAATGCACGATCGCATCCGGGCGATGCTCGGCCAGCCAGTTCTTGAGCAGTTCGTAGTCGCGAGCAAGATCGATCAGGTTGAAGTGGATGCGGCGGCCGGTTTCGGCGTGCCAGATGCGGGTGCGTTCCTGGATCGAATCCATCGGTGTCAGCGATTGCACGCCGAGTTCCGTATCGATCCAGCGGCGCGAGAGATTGTCGAGAATATGAACGTCGTGGCCGGCATCGGACAGGTGAAGGGCCGTGGGCCAGCCGACGAAGCCGTCGCCGCCAAGGATCGCGATCTTCATGCACGTTCTCCAGATCGAGAAGGAAGTCCGTCACGTGATAGGATAGGATTGTGACAACGCTGCAATGCTTGCAAATGGCATTTTGTTCCTGCACAGGAATCGGGAATTCTTGTCGGAGAAGAGCATGTCCCTGATTTCGCTCGCAGGCGAACTGACCGAAAACGGCCATCGGCTGATCCAGCGCGTCTATTACGAAGACACCGATTTTTCCGGCGTCGTCTATCACGCCAGATACCTGCATTTCATGGAGCGCGCGCGCACCGACTTCCTGCGGCTGCTCGGTGTCGAACAGGCGACGCTGGCGATCGAGGGCGACACCGAAGGCCTAGTCTTCGTCGTGCATCGCATGGAGATCGACTTCAAGCTGCCGGCGCGCATGGACGATATCCTGACGATCACCACGGTCACGGAGAAGGCCGGCGGTGCCAAGATGGTGTTGCAACAGGAAATCCGCCGCGGTGAGCAGTTGCTGATCGCCGCCAAGGTGATCATCGCCGTCATCAACGGCCAGGGCCGCCCGCGGCGGCTACCGGAGGCGCTGGCCTACAAGTTCCAGCATGCGAAAGAGAGTGCCGGCTAGCCCGGCACGGCTGCGGCAAACAAGGCTCAGTCCGGCTCGTTCACCCCGAGCTTGTCCATGATCTTTCTGGTCAGGGACTGCCTGACCTTTGTCAGGTCCTGCCAGGGATCCGTCCCGCTTTCGATCCGTTCGAGAATGTCCGGGATCCGGAACCCATTGGCGGCTTCGAGGGCGGTAAGCTCGTTCCAGCTGATGGGCGTGGCGACGGGGCCGCCGGCCCGCGCTCGGGTGGAGTAGGGGGCGATCGCGGTCGAGCCGCGTTCGTTCCTCAGCCAGTCGATGAAGATGCGCCCCTTGCGCTTTTCCTTCGACATCGTGGCGATGAACCGGCCGGGCTCGCGGTCGGCAAATCCTTGCGCAAAACTCTTGGCGAATGCCTTGGCCTGCGGCCAGGTTGCCCGGGCCGTCAGCGGCACGATGACATGCACACCCTTTCCGCCAGTGACCATGGGAGCCGATTTCAGCCCGATCTCATCGAGCGCATCGCGCAGGACCATGGCCGCACCCTTGACCAGTTCGAAGTCGAGACCTTCATCAGGATCAAGATCGAAGACCAGTCGATCGGGACTTTCCAGCTTGTCGACGCGCGATCCCCATATATGGAACTCCAGCGTGCCCATCTGGACCGCGGCGACCAATCCCTTGGCATCGCGCACATACATGTAGTTTTCCGTCTCGCCTGAGCTTTCCGTGATCGCGACTTCCTTGATCTCGTCGGGAAATCCGTCGCCTGCATGCTTCTGGTAGAAGCGTGGCCCCCTGACGCCCTGTGGGGCACGCACGAACGAGAGCAGCCGTTCGGAGGCATAGGGCAGCATGCGGCCGGCAACCACCGCATAGTAGCGGGCGAGGTCCAGCTTGCTGATCGCTTGGCTCTCGAACAGGATGCGGTCCGGGTGAGTGATACGCACGCCGAGAACGGTTTCGTCGGGCGTGGCTTGCTTCGCGTTTACCGGCTTTGCCACTTTGCCCTGAGATTTCGTTGCAGCTTTCGTCGTTTCGGCTGTCACGGTCTTTCCCTCCTTGTCCTCCTCCTTGGAGGCCCAGACGTGCTTCTTCCTTCGCCCTTTCCCGAGGCGATCTCGTCCATGGTTCGGCCGGTGGCGACACTCGTCTGGCGGTCCTCCAGCAAAGCCTCGCCATCCTCGAAAGCGACGTCGTCAACCTCCTTGATCAGCAGCCAGTTCTCGCGCTTTTCGCCCGGTCGCGGGCGCATGCGCACCAATGCCCATCCGCCCTGCATGCGTTCGCCATTTAGACGGAACGTGAGCTTGCCGTCCCGCAGTCCCTGAGTGGGGTCCTCATCCGTCTCCCACCAACCGGTGTCCCACAACACGACGGTGCCGCCGCCATATTGCTTCTCTGGGATCGTCCCTTCGAAATCGCCGTAGGCAAGAGGATGATCTTCGGTTCTGACTGCAAGCCGCTTGTCTTCCGGGTCGAGGCTCGGTCCGCGGGTCACCGCCCAGCTTTTCAGCACGCCGTCCCACTCCAACCGGAAGTCGTAGTGCAGACGCGTGGCGTCGTGCTTTTGCACGAGGAAGCGCTTGCGGCCCGAGCGCTTGCGACCGGGCTTGCCTTTGGGTTCGCGGGTCAAGGTGAATTCGCGGCGCTTGTTGTATTCGGCGAGCGGGTCATGGCGTGCGGCCATCACCCGCCCCCACCCAGGCGTCGGAGGGTTGGAATCTTATCAACGGGTACGGCCGGTTGAGGCTCGCGGGCGAGGACCCGTTCGGTATGGGCGATGTCGCCGCTTGTGACGATGGGAACCGGATCGGCGATGATCGCCTGAAGGACTTCGGCCGACAGCACCCCGTGGGCAAGCGCGTCCTCCAGGCGGCGCAGGTCTCGCGCTCGGCCCTGAGTTCGGCATAAAGCGCCAGGATCAGTCGGTCCCGCGGATCGAAATGCGGAGAGGAAGAGCGTTTGTCGCGCTGTCGTGTCGTCTGATCGGCCATGGCGAAGAAACGTGCCTGACTGACGTAAGTTCCGGCAGCCAAGTGATACTGCAAAGACACAGCACGGTAACGGTTGCTTAACCATAATGGTGTCTTAATCACTGCATCAGGATTTGTGCAGTGCACGTCATCCTTTGACCAAAATTGACGGCAAGAAGGCAACCTAAAGCTAATTAAGGTCGCGATGGTGCGATCTGCGGCGGTGCCGGGCACTCTTGCAAACAGGACGTTTGGGCTACCCGGTCACGAGCATGAACCGCTCTTGCCGGGTGTTTGGATTCGGGGACTGAAGACGATGGAACAGGTTGGATTGGCCGCTGCGACGCACGATGTGACCCTCTGGTCGCTGTTCATGCAAGCGGGCTTTGTCGTGAAGCTGGTCATGCTGGGGCTGATTGCCGCCTCGGTCTGGACCTGGGCGATCGTTGTCGACAAGACGCTGAACTACGGCCGCGTGCGCCGTCAGCTCGACAGCTTCGAGCAGGTGTTCTGGTCCGGCCAGTCGCTGGAAGAACTCTACCGGACGCTCGCCGACAGGCAGACCGCTGGCATGGGAGCGATCTTCGTTTCCGCGATGCGCGAATGGAAGAAGAGCTTCGAGCGCGGGGCCCGGTCGCCGATCGGCCTGCAGATGCGTATCGACCGCGCCATGGACGTGACGCTCGCACGGGAATCGGAATCGCTGGAGGCCCGCCTCGGCTCGCTTGCAACGATCGGTTCGGCTGCACCCTTCATCGGCCTCTTTGGTACGGTCGTCGGTATCATGACCTCCTTCCAGGCGATCGCCGGCTCGAAGTCGACCAACCTTGCAGTCGTGGCGCCCGGTATCGCCGAAGCGCTGCTCGCCACCGCGATCGGCCTTCTCGCCGCTATCCCGGCGGTTATCGCCTACAACAAGTTCTCCGCAGACGCCGGCAAGCTGTCGGCACGCATGGAAGCTTTCGCCGACGAGTTCTCTGGCATCCTGTCGCGGCAGATCGACGAGAAGCTGCAGAACCCGCGCCAGGCCGCGCAGTAATCGCCAGAGAATACGGAGACCACGCTGATGGGTATGTCGGTTGGCGGAGCCAAAGGTTCGGGCGGCGGTCGTCGTCGTCGCGGCGGCAAGAAAGCCATAATGAGCGAAATCAACGTCACGCCGTTCGTCGACGTCATGCTCGTGCTGCTGATCATCTTCATGGTGGCGGCACCGATGATGACGGTCGGTGTGCCGATCGATCTGCCGGAAACGCAGGCCAAGGCGCTCAATTCCGATACGCAGCCGATTACCGTTTCGGTCAACCCGGCCGGCGAGATCTACCTGCAGGAGACGCCGATCGCGATCGATGAGGTCGTGCCAAAGCTCGAGGCGATCGCCACCACGGGCTACAACGAGCGCATCTATGTGCGTGGCGACACCAACGCCGACTACGGCACGGTCATGAAGGTCATGGCCCGCATCTCGGCTGCAGGTTTCAAGAACCTCGGCCTCGTCACGCTGCAAGAACAGGAAAAGTGATCGTCCACGATGAAGGGCAGTCTCGCTACATCTGCTGTCCTCCACGCCCTGGTTCTGACCTGGGCGATGGTGTCGCTCGGCAGCCCGGCTGACTTCCAGGTCGCCGACGTCGAGGCTCTGCCTGTCGACATCGTTCCCTATTCGGAAATGACGCAGGTACAGCAGGGCGACAAGAAGGCTCCGAAGAAGGAGACGTCGTCACCGGTGCCGACCAAGCGGCCGGAGACGAACCAGCCCGCCGAGAACGTCGGCGACAACGATACCGACCTGAAGACGCCGCCGACGCCGAACGCCAAGCCGTCGAAGAGCGAAGCCACGGCCTCTCCGCAGAAGAACGAGAAGCCCGAGCCGACGCCTGATCCGGTCGAACAGGAAATCAAGAAGGTCGAGGAGACCAAGCCGGCATCCGAACCTGCGACTGAAGTCGCGGCGCTGCCGGAGCCCAAGCAGGAAGTGAAGCCGGAGACGAAGCCCGATCCGGCGCCGGCCGAAGAAAAGCCGGCCGAGAACCCGGAAGCCGAAGCGCTGCCCGAAAAGGTGCCGACCCCGGCGGCCAAGCCGAAGGTTGAAAAGCCGGCCCAGAGCGCCAAGACGCCTGAACGCAAGAACGAGGCAACGCCGAAGGAACAGAAGAAGGCGGCCTCCACTGAAGATAGCAAGTTCAACGCCGACGAGATCGCGGCCCTGCTCAACCGGCAGGATCCGTCTGCTGGCGGCGCAAAGCGCTCGACGCAGGAGGCTGCTCTTGGCGGCAAGAAGACGATCGGCGTGGGCCTCAGCGCCAACGAGATCGATGGCGTCAAGGGTCAGATCCAGGGCAACTGGTCGCTGACGCCCGGCCTGACCGGCGTTCAGGAAGTCCGCGTCTCGATCCGGGTGCAGTTGGATCCGGCCGGCAACATCGTCGGTACGCCCGAGGTCACTGCAACTGGCGGGCCTGAGGGAACGCGCCGCGCTGTCGAAAGCAGCACGCTGCGCGCGCTCCGTCGCTCGTCGCCTCTACAGAACCTGCCACCTGAAAAATATGATGGCGAAAAAGGATGGAATACCCTCGTGCTGAACTTCGATCCCTCGGAATTCGCACTCTAGAGCTGCCGGGAATGGAACCATGCCGGATAGCCAACACTACCGCACAAACCCTTCGTATTAAGCTGAAAGGCTTGTCTCAATGATCAAGGTCTCTCTTTTCCGTGCCCTGATGGTGGCCGCGGGCATGTTAGCCGCGGTTGTCGCGGCGACACCGGCGAACGCCGTCGTCGAAATCAACATCAACAAGGGTAATGTCGAACCCCTGCCGATCGCGATTACCGATTTCCTTCAGGGCGAACTCGGTCAGAAGATCTCTGATGTGGTCGCTGCCGACCTGAAGCGCTCGGGCCTGTTCGCGCCGATCAACAAGGGCGCCTTCATCGAGAAGATCAGCAATCCTGACGCCACGCCGCGCTTCGAGGACTGGAAGGTCATCAATGCGCAGGCGCTCGTCACCGGCCGCGTGACGCAGGAAGGCGACGGCAGGCTGAAAGCCGAGTTCCGCCTGTGGGATACGTTCGGCAACAAGCAGATGACCGGCCAGCAGTTCTTTACCCAGCCGGAAAACTGGCGCCGCGTCGCCCACATCATCGCCGACGCCATCTATGAGAGCGTCACCGGTGAAAAGGGCTATTTCGATACGCGTATCGTCTATGTCGCCGAAAGCGGCCCGAAGACGGCACGCAAGCGTCAGCTCGCGATCATGGACCAGGACGGCTTCAACGCCCGTGCGCTCACCAATTCCAACGACATCGTTCTGACGCCGCGCTTCTCGCCGAACCGCCAGGAAGTCACCTACATGTCGTTCGAAAACCAGCAGCCGCGCGTCTACCTGCTGCAGCTGGAAACCGGACAGCGTGAGGTCGTCGGCAACTTCCCCGGCATGACCTTCTCGCCGCGCTTCTCGCCCGATGGCCAGCGGGTCATCATGAGCCTGCAGCAGGACGGCAATGCCAACATCTATACGATGGACCTGCGCTCGCGCACGACGACGCGCCTCACCAACACCGCCGCGATCGACACCGCACCGTCCTATTCGCCCGATGGCAGCCAGATCGCCTTTGAAAGCGACCGCGGCGGTCGACAGCAGATCTACGTGATGGGCGCCGACGGCTCCGGCCAGCGCCGCATCTCCTTCGGCGACGGCTCCTATTCGACGCCGGTCTGGTCTCCGCGCGGCGACCTCATCGCCTTCACCAAGCAGTCGGGCGGCAAATTCTCGATCGGCGTGATGAAGACCGACGGTTCAGGCGAGCGCATCCTGACGACCGGCTTCCACAACGAAGGCCCCACCTGGGCACCGAACGGCCGCGTCTTGATGTTCTTCCGCCAGAACTCGGGCGCCGGCGGTCCGCAGCTCTATTCGATCGATCTGAGCGGTTACAACGAGCAGCAGATCCCGACCCAGGGCTTCGCCTCCGACCCCGCCTGGTCGCCGCTGCTCGAATAGGCTGATCCAATTTGCGGCGGGAAAATGTGGCAACGATGCCGCTTTCTCGCCGCAAAGTGCTGGTCTAGCAGGCCCCGAGCCGAAATTATCGATTTGTTAACCATAACTGTTGAAAAGCGATTAACCGCTTCCGGTTACAGTCTGGCAACCGTGAATTCAGACACTTCCAAGGAGACCGGCGCATGAGCCGAATTGACACCCCGGCCGTAGGCCGCATGCAGACCATCGCTCGCAACCCCGTCATGATCGCTCTGGTCATGACGCTTGCCATCGCTGGCTGTGCATCGAAGAAGAACATGCCGAACAACGCCAACGAGCTCGGCCTCGGCGGCGCGGGCGCCGCAACGCCGGGTTCGCAGCAGGACTTCACCGTCAATGTCGGCGACCGCATCTTCTTCGACACCGACTCCACCTCGATCCGCGCCGACGCGCAGCAGACGCTCGCCCGCCAGGCTCAGTGGCTCGCCAAGTACCCGAACTACGCGATCACCATTGAAGGCCATGCCGACGAACGCGGCACGCGCGAATACAACCTGGCACTCGGCGCCCGCCGTGCAGCCTCTACCCGCGACTATCTGATCAGCCAGGGCGTTCCGTCCAATCGGATGAAGACCATCTCCTACGGCAAGGAAAAGCCGGTTGCCGTCTGCGACGACATCTCGTGCTGGTCGCAGAACCGTCGCGCCGTTACCGTTCTCGGTGGCGCCGGCATGTAATCTCACGGCCGCGCTTCGGCACGGCTCCGATTGCACGTGTGATCGCAAGATCACAGACTGCTAAATTAAAAGGGCGGCTCTCGGCCGCCCTTTGCTTTTTTACCACACTTTGGCCGAACTCCGTTGCTTTTTCAGGGTAATTGGAAAACTGTGCGGCAATCACCCAATTGACTCGGCGAGATGTATTGCGGGCCCCGGCTCAAGGGTGGGACAACCGATATTCGAACAGGACAAATGAAATGAAGAGATTTGTCGTGGCGGGACTGATCGGTCTGACGGCTCTTGTGGGCCTGGGCCAGACGGCGAACGCCATGCCGCTTTCAGGGCTGCTGGCCCGAACGACTGAAGCTCAAGCCGGCGCGCAGCAGAAGCTGCCCGTGGTGAAGGTACAGTCGGCCGAGACCGCACGGATTGGCCAGCTTGAGGAACAGATCCGCTCGCTCAACGGGCGTATCGAAGAAATGAGCTTTCAGCTCCTGCAGATGCAGGAGCAGATCCGGAAGTTCCAGGAGGACAACGAATTCCGTTTCCAGGATCTGGAAAGCGGCAAGGCCTCCCCGAAGAAGAGCGGCGCTTTGCAGACGCCGAAGACCAGCGATCAGGCGTCCGTCACCCCCGGGGTGACGGATAGCCAGACCATGCCACCGGCGGGTGGCGGCAACGACATGGCTTCCTCCGGCCTTTCGTCCGGTGGTGACCAGGGCGCCAATGGTGCCGCTCCGCCGACCACGCTCGGCCAGATCGTCTTCGACCAGAGCGGCAATCCGGTCTCGACCACGACCGATGCGCGACCCGGCGCAAATGCGACACCGCCCGGCGTCGATGCCGGTGCTGGTCTGCCCACCAACGATGGCGGCCTGAACGGCAATCCGGGCAACCAGCAGACGGCGTCACTCGACAATCCTGGTGATCTCTACCAGTCGGCCTACGGCCATGTTCTCTCGGGCGATTACAGCACGGCGGAGCAGGAGTTCGGCGATTATCTGGCAGCGTTCCCGCAGGGTGACAAGGCGGCCGACGCCAGCTTCTGGTTGGGTGAGGCGCAGTATTCGCAGGGCAAATATAGTGATGCGGCCAAGACCTTCCTGAACGCACACCAGGCCCACGGCAAGTCGCCGAAGGCGCCGGAGATGCTGCTGAAGCTCGGCATGTCGCTCGGCGCGCTCGACAACAAGGAAACGGCCTGCGCGACGCTGCGTGAGGTCAACAAGCGCTACCCGAAGGCTTCGCCTGCGGTAAAGGCAAAGGTGACGAGCGAGCAGAGCCGCTTTGGCTGCTGAGGCCCACCCGCCAATCGCCGTTGTCGAGACGGCAAAACGATTTCTTGCCTCCTTCGATAGACCCGCACGAATCCTCGTGGCCGTCTCCGGCGGGAGCGACTCGAAAGGACTGCTTCTCGCTCTCAACGAGGCGATCGAGGCAACCAAGCCCACAGAATTTTCCCTGGCCGCCTGCACGGTCGATCATGCGCTGAGGCCGGAATCGGCCGAAGAGGCGCGCAATGTCGCAGCGTTTTGCGAGAGCCTGGGCGTACCGCATATCACTGTCCGATGGGACGGCGCGAAGCCCAGTACCGGCATTCAGGCAGCGGCGCGCGAGGCGCGCTATGCCTTGCTGGCCGCCGCCGCGCAGCGTTTAGAAGCATCCACAGTCGTCACCGGTCATACGCTGGACGATCAGCGTGAGACGATCCTGATGCGAGCCCAGCGCGGGGAGGGACCCGGCGCCGCGGGCATGGCCGGGGCCACGCTCTATGACCGACGCATCTGGGTGCAGCGTCCCTTCCTTGCGGTCGACCGTACGGCCATCCGCGCCTTTCTCACCGATCGGAAGGTCGGCTGGTTCGATGATCCGAGCAATGTGAACCCACGCTTCGAGCGGGTCCGCGCGCGGGCCTCGCTGGCGTCATCGGCCGAGATCGCTGCCGGCATTTGGGACGCCCAGTCCCGGGCGCAATCGTCGGCAGCCGCCGCCACTCTGCTCGACCGGCATGTGTGGGTGCATGCGGGGTTGGTCGCCGAAATCGCGCCTCAGATGGCCGGCCCGTCCCGGAACATCGATTGGCAGAGGGCGTTACTCGCGCTGACGACCGTGATCGGCGGCCGCGCGCATCTGCCTGCCGCCGAGACGGCGGAGCGGCTGACGGCGTTCCTGGAGAAGGAGGCAGCGGGCCGGCTAACCGCCGGGCGCGTCGTTTTCGACCGGCGCTCGACCGGTCTATATCTCTATCGCGAGGCGCGCGATGTCGAAGATTTGACATTGCAAACGGGACAAGCCGGTATCTGGGACGGTCGTTTTCTGGTCCGCAATGGGGGTGGGGTCCCCCTCACGGTGACGGTGGAAGGCGGCCGCGGACCACAACAGCAGAGACTTATTGCCGCAGGTCTGCCACCGGGCGTTGCCGGCCGCGCGTCGCTGACGGCGCCGAAGGTCTTGTCTGAGCAGGGCGAAAGTGTCGCATCCATCACAATCGAGCCGAGGATCGGGCTCTACGACACCTTTTTGCCGGGTTTCGACCGGATCATGGCCGATCGGATCGCCGTATTGTTCGGACGAGAGCCTTATCCTCCGCCGCCGGTTCACGATCTATTGACAGAAATGGAACGGTAGCCGGCGGTTTGCCTTGGCAATACGTCACCAGAACCCTATGTTAGGGAGCAAGACAGCGGCTCGCGAAATGCGCGGGTCGTGACAGGTTCCGGGGAGTTCGATGAACCCTAATTTTCGTAATCTTGCCCTTTGGGCAATCATAGCGCTTCTGCTGATCGCGTTGTTCAGCATGTTCCAGCAGCCGACGGAGCGCACCGGCTCGCGCGAGATTCCGTTCTCGCAGTTCCTTAAGGACGTGGATGCGAGCCGCGTCAAGGAAGTCGTGATCACCGGCTCGAAAGTGATCGGCAGCTATTCCGAAAGCGGCGCTACCTTCCAAACCTACGCGCCTTCAGTCGATACGGCGCTGACCGAGCGCCTCGAAGCCAAGGACGTGACGGTCACGGTTCGCCCGGAAACCGACGGCTCGTCCGGCTTCCTGAGCTATATCGGCACGTTGCTTCCGATGCTTCTGATCCTCGGCGTCTGGCTGTTCTTCATGCGGCAGATGCAGGGCGGTTCGCGCGGCGCCATGGGCTTCGGCAAGTCCAAGGCCAAACTCCTGACGGAAGCGCATGGCCGCGTCACTTTTGACGATGTCGCCGGCGTCGATGAAGCCAAGCAGGACCTTGAGGAAATCGTCGAATTCCTGCGTGACCCGCAGAAGTTCCAGCGTCTTGGCGGCCGCATTCCGCGCGGCGTGCTGCTCGTCGGCCCTCCGGGTACCGGTAAGACGCTGCTTGCACGCTCGGTTGCAGGCGAAGCCAACGTGCCGTTCTTCACCATCTCCGGTTCCGACTTCGTCGAAATGTTCGTCGGCGTTGGCGCCAGCCGTGTGCGCGACATGTTCGAGCAGGCCAAGAAGAATGCGCCCTGCATCATCTTCATTGACGAAATCGACGCCGTCGGTCGCCATCGTGGCGCCGGTCTCGGCGGCGGTAACGACGAACGCGAACAGACGCTCAACCAGTTGCTGGTCGAGATGGACGGCTTCGAAGCCAACGAAGGCATCATCCTGATCGCCGCGACCAACCGTCCCGACGTTCTCGATCCGGCGCTTCTGCGTCCGGGCCGCTTCGACCGGCAGGTCGTCGTTCCGAACCCGGATATCAACGGTCGCGAACGCATCCTCAAGGTGCATGTGCGCAACGTGCCGCTGGCACCGAACGTTGACCTCAAGGTGCTGGCCCGCGGTACGCCCGGCTTCTCCGGTGCCGACCTCATGAACCTCGTCAACGAGGCGGCACTGATGGCGGCTCGCCGCAACAAGCGTCTTGTCACCATGCTCGAGTTCGAGGATGCCAAGGACAAGATCATGATGGGCGCGGAGCGTCGCTCCTCTGCCATGACCGAAGCCGAAAAGAAGCTGACCGCCTATCACGAAGCCGGTCACGCGATCCTGGCGCTCAACGTTCCCTCGGCCGATCCGCTGCACAAGGCAACGATCATCCCGCGTGGCCGGGCGCTTGGCATGGTCATGCAGTTGCCGGAAGGCGACCGCTACTCGATGAGCTACAAGTGGATGGTCTCGCGCCTTGCCATCATGATGGGCGGACGCGTTGCCGAAGAACTGACCTTCGGCAAGGAGAACATCACCTCGGGCGCATCGTCGGACATCGAACAGGCGACGAAGCTTGCTCGCGCGATGGTGACCCAGTGGGGCTTCTCCGACCAGCTCGGCCAGGTCTCCTACGGTGAAAATCAGCAGGAAGTCTTCCTCGGCCATTCCGTTGCCCAGCAGAAGAACGTGTCGGAAGCGACCGCCCAGAAGATCGACAACGAAATCCGTCGTCTGATCGATGAGGCCTACGAGACCGCGCGCAAAATCCTGACGGAGAAGAACCACGAGTTCGTGGCACTTGCCGAAGGGCTGCTCGAATACGAAACGCTGACCGGCGAAGAAATCAAGGCGCTGATCCGCGGCGAGAAGCCGGCACGCGACCTTGGCGACGATACGCCGCCGCATCGCGGCTCGGCCGTTCCCTCGGCTGGTTCCAAGAAGGAAGGCCCGGCGGGCAACAAGGGCGAAGAATCCGAAGGCGGATTCGAGCCGCAGCCCCAATAGCGCGACGATTAGAGATGCATCCGAGCCGCCGTTCCTTAAGTGGAGCGGCGGCTTTTGGTTGCCGACTTGGCGTCTGGCATTTGGTAACGGGATGTAATGATTTCTGATGTTACGCTCGCTGCCGTTTCCGATGCTTTTGTGTCAAAGAAGACAGGACGTGTTTGCGGCGGCTGCCCTTGAACGGAACGCCGGTCGCCAGACAGACGGCATCCAAGAGCATGAAATGAGGTCCGGTCAATGAAACCCAGTCGCGCAAAACGCAGACAGGCGGAGCTGGCCAAACCAGCACTGACCCGGCAGAACGATGGAGTTCTTATGAAGCGAAAGTATTTCGGCACCGACGGCATCCGCGGCCAGTCCAACATGTTTCCGATGACACCGGATCTGGCGATGCGGGTCGGCATCGCGGTCGGTACGATTTTTCGCAATGGTGCTCACCGCCACCGCGTGGTGATCGGCAAGGATACGCGCCTTTCGGGCTACATGCTCGAGAACGCGATGGTGGCGGGCTTTACGGCAGCCGGTCTCGACGTCTTCCTGCTCGGGCCGATCCCGACGCCGGGCGTCGCGATGCTCACCCGCTCGCTGCGCGCCGATATCGGCGTGATGATTTCCGCCTCGCATAATCCCTACCAGGATAACGGCATCAAGCTTTTCGGTCCCGACGGCTACAAGCTTTCCGACGACATTGAACAGAAGATCGAAGCCCTGCTCGACCAGGATCTTTCCGGGCAACTGGCGAAGTCGGAAGACATCGGCCGGGCGAAGCGCGTCGATGGCGACATCTATCGTTATCTGGAACACGCCAAGCGCACGCTGCCGCGTGACGTCACGCTGCAGGGGCTCCGGATCGCCGTCGATTGCGCCAATGGCGCGGCCTACAAGGTGGCGCCGACGGCCCTTTGGGAGCTGGGCGCGGAAGTCGTGACCATCGGAACGGAACCGAACGGTCTCAACATCAATCTTGACTGTGGCTCCACCCATCCGGCCACGCTGTCGAAGAAGGTCCATGAAGTGCGCGCCGACATCGGCATCGCGCTCGACGGCGATGCCGATCGTGTGCTGATCGTCGACGAGAACGGCACGGTGATTGACGGCGACCAGCTGATGGCGGTGATCGCCGACAGCTGGGCCGAAGACGGCATGCTGCGCGGCGGTGCGGTTGCGGCGACCGTCATGTCCAATCTCGGTCTCGAGCGCTACCTTAAGGGGCGCGGCATCGATCTGCGGCGCACGAAGGTCGGCGACCGCTATGTCGTCGAGCAGATGCGTCAGGACGGCCTCAATGTCGGTGGTGAACAGTCCGGCCATATCGTGCTTTCGGATTTCGGCACGACGGGCGATGGCCTTGTCGCCGCTCTGCAGATCCTCGCGGTGATCAAGCGCCAGGGCAAGCCGGTGAGCGAAGTGTGCCACCGCTTCGAACCGGTGCCGCAGGTCCTGAAGAATGTTCGGGTATCCGCCGGAAAGCCGCTTGAGGACGCGACGGTGCGTCAGGCGATCGCCGACGCGGAAGCGGAGCTTGCCAAGTCCGGCCGCCTCTTGATCCGCCCATCCGGTACGGAGCCGCTCATCCGCGTGATGGCGGAAGGTGACGATCGTGGCCAGGTCGAGCGCATCGTCGACGAGCTGGTCAACGTCATCGGCAGCGTGCGCAACGCCGCCTGACACATTCAGCGATTGATTTCCCTCCAGGGCCGGTGCGATGCATCGGCCTCTTTTTTTGCCTGCATCTCGAACGGGGGCACGGGGCGAGCCGTCCCATGACTGGAATTCCGATCGGCAGCATTGTTGGCTCTGAAAGACGACCCAGCGCATTGTCTTGCCGCTTTATTTAGCTTCACCTTAAGGGAACTACAGGGCAGAAAGTAACGCGGCACAGCAACCACAAGAATAGGCCGGTATCTTAACAATCTCGGTAAACGTTTGTAGTTAATCGGAACTTAACCTTTCCTCCTCATTATCCATAACCAACATCGGGATTTGGGCACCGGTTTCATGGTGAACCAAGCAACGGAATGTATTGGAGTGGGCCATGAAGAGAATTTTGAGTGGCGTTGTGGCTATCTTGCTCAGCGGCACGGCAGCATTTGCTGCGGATGTCTACCAACCTATGGAACCGGTGCCGGAGCAGCCCGTAGAGGTCATTCAGACCAGCGGTTGGTACCTGCGCGGCGACGTCGGCTATGCGTGGAACCATCTGCGCGGCGCAAACTATTACCAGGGCGGCCCCGGCGGCTCCGTCACCGATTTCGAATCTGCGGATATCGATGACTCCTGGGTTATCGGCGGCGGTGTCGGTTATCAGTTCAACAACTACCTGCGTGCCGACGTCACGGCCGACTACTGGGGCAACGCCGACTTTGCCGGCTCGACCCTGGGGTTCTGCGGCAGTGTTCCGGGCCCCTGCGTTTCGAGCGATAAAAGCTCGGTTTCCGCCTGGAGCCTGATGGCCAACGCCTATGTCGATATCGGTACTTACGGTGCCTTCACCCCTTACGTCGGTGCCGGTATCGGTGCCACGCACGTCAAGTGGGATGGACTGCGCAACACCAGCTGCAGCGTCAGCAATCCGGCAGCCTGCGACCCGACGACGGATCACAGTGGCGAGAGCAAGTGGCGCTTCACCTACGCGCTGATGGCCGGTACGGCGATCGACCTTACCTGCAATCTCAAGGCAGACGTCGGATACCGCTTCCGCCAGGTCGATGACGGCGACATGTTCGGCTTCGCCAACGGTGGCGGTCCGGGCTCCGACGAGGGCTTCTACATCCACGAAGCACGCGCCGGTCTGCGCTACTCCTTCGGCAATACCTGCGAAGTGCCTTACGAGCCGCCGCCGGTGGTCTACAAATAATCGGATCGTTTCGGGGAAATACCAAGGCCACCTTCGGGTGGCCTTTTTCGTTGCCGCCAACCTTTGCCTGTTCCCTAACAAGCATGGTTAACCGTGGGTTAACCAGTCGCTGCCAATAGTTAACGCTGAACGAAGCGGTGACGGCATGGCTCCATCCCGCACGAATAGCTGCGGTGAAAGGGCATGGGCATGGATTGGCGAAACGGGTTCTGCGGAGCCGCTTTTGGTGCCGGCCTGCTTCTTTCGGGTGCCGCGCTGGCGGCCGACGAGGATCTGCTGAATGCTCCGGAGATCACCATCGAAAAAGAAACGGCCAGTTCAGGCGGCATCTACCTGCGCGGCGATATCGGCTATGCGCCCTGGCGCGGCGAAGGCGATCCCTACTACCGGACCTTCGATGCGGGCACGCTGAGCTACGGCAGCGTTCCCTTCGACAATGCGCGTTTTGACAAGCCGTTCTCCGGCTCGCTCGGCGTTGGTTATCAGTTCACCGATATGTTCCGCGCCGATCTGACGGCCGACTATTTCGAGGGCCGATTCAATGGTTCGTCCTCGTCCGCCGGTCCCTGCGCCGGGCAGGGGGCAGGGACATCCTGCGCCTTCTCGACCGCAGCCGATTACTCCGCCCTCGGTTTGATGGCGAACGCCTATATGGATTTCGGCACGCTCGCCGGCTTCACGCCCTATGTCGGCGGGGGTATCGGCGCGACGCGTCTCAACTGGGACACGGCAGTCGAAAGCGCCACTTGCGTCGCCGGCGTCGGCGCCTGCGCCGGTTCCCCCACCTCGGCCTCCTACGAGGGACGCGACAGCTGGCGTTTCACCTATGCGCTGATGGCGGGCGTCTCCTATGATCTCGGCGACCAGTTGAAGCTCGATGTCGGCTATCGCTACTCCCATATCGCCGATGGCGAGATGTTTGGTTTCGGGGCCGAGGCTCTGGCGGGCGCGACCGGCGACAAGGGCTTCGACGACGGGCTTTCCCGCCACGAGATTCGCGCGGGCCTGCGCTTCTCCTTCTAACGCCTTGAGGCGCCACGGTTTCGGTGGAAGTCGGGTCATGCTGATCCGCCTTATGTCCCAGCCTCTTGCTCGGAAGGAAGTGACGGTCGGCAACAATCGGTCGGTGGGCATTGCTCCGCTTTTGCAGATGTTGCCCGTCACGCCATAAATTTTCTCGATTGCGACAAAGCGCTTGACTTCCGGTCCCGCTCACAATATCGACGACGGCGGGACACCCTTCCCCAACGAAGGGCTATCTATCTGGAAGGATAGCACATGGCAAAGCCTGCACAGCCGGACCTCCGTCCGAACAATACCCATTTCTCTTCTGGCCCTTGCTCGAAGCGCCCCGGTTGGACGCTCGCCGCTCTCTCCGATGCTCCGCTCGGTCGTTCGCACCGCGCCAAGATCGGCAAGACGAAGCTGAAGCAGGCCATCGATCTTACCCGTGACATTCTTGAAGTGCCGGCTGATTACCGCATCGGTATCGTGCCCGCTTCCGATACCGGCGCCGTCGAAATGGCGCTCTGGTCGCTGCTCGGTCCGCGTGGCGTCGACATGGTCGCCTGGGAAAGCTTTGGCGCCGGCTGGGTGACCGACGTGGTCAAGCAGCTGAAGCTCGCCGACGTTCGCAAGTTCGAAGCCGGCTACGGCGAACTTCCCGATCTTTCCAAGGTCGATTTCGATCGCGACGTGGTCTTCACCTGGAACGGGACGACCTCGGGCGTGCGTGTGCCGAACGGCGACTTCATCCCGGCAGACCGCAAGGGCCTGACGATCTGCGACGCGACCTCGGCCGCCTTCGCGCAGAACCTCGATTTCGCCAAGCTCGATGTCGTCACCTTCTCCTGGCAGAAGGTTCTTGGCGGCGAGGGCGCCCACGGCGTCATCATCCTGTCGCCGCGTGCCGTCGAACGCCTGCTGACCTACGTTCCGGCCTGGCCGCTGCCGAAGATCTTCCGCATGACCTCGGGCGGCAAGCTGATCGAAGGCATCTTCACCGGTGAAACCATCAACACGCCGTCGATGCTCTGCGTCGAAGATTACATCGATGCGCTCGTCTGGGCGCAGCAGGTCGGCGGGCTCAAGGGCCTGATGGCGCGCGCCGACGCCAATGCGCAGGCGATTTTCGAGTTTGTTGCCGCCAATGACTGGATCGCCAACCTGGCGGTAAAGGACGAGACCCGCTCCAACACCTCGGTCTGCTTGAAGATCGTCGACAAGGACGTGCTCGCGCTCGACGTCGACGGACAGGCAGCCTTTGCCAAGGGCGTGGTTGCCCTTCTCGAAAAGGAAGGCGTTGCCTTCGACATCGGCCACTACCGCGATGCACCATCCGGTCTTCGCATCTGGGCCGGTGCCACCATCGAGACCGCCGACATGAAGGCGCTGATGCCGTGGCTGACCTGGGCCTTCGAGACCCAGAAGGCAACACTGGCGCAGGCCGCTGCCTGATCGGACAAGGGGTGAGGACAATGAACTTCGCCCGCATCTCACACTGATTTGAGTGATCCGCTTCGCTCCCGATGGGAGCGAGGCTCGGCTAACCGCATTCCCATTCAGACCTGATCTTTAAGGAGGCCTCTCATGGCACCTCGCGTTCTCGTATCCGACGAACTGTCGGAAACCGCAGTCCAGATCTTCCGCGATCGCGGCGTTGAAGTCGATTTCCAGCCGAAGCTCGGCAAGGACAAGGACAAGCTTGCCGAAATCATCGGCAATTATGATGGCCTTGCCATCCGCTCGGCCACCAAGGCGACGGAAAAGCTGATCGCGGCTGCGACCAACCTCAAGGTCATCGGCCGTGCCGGCATCGGCGTCGATAACGTGGATATCCCGGCCGCGTCGCGTCGCGGTATCATCGTGATGAACACGCCCTTCGGCAACTCGATCACGACCGCCGAACACGCTATCGCGCTGCTCTTTGCCGTTGCCCGCCAGCTTCCGGCTGCCGACACCTCGACGCAGGCCGGCAAGTGGGAAAAGTCCCGCTTCATGGGTGTCGAAATCACCGGCAAGACGCTCGGCGTCATCGGCGCAGGCAACATCGGCTCGATCGTCTGCTCGCGCGCCATCGGCCTGAAGATGCACGTTCTCGCCTATGACCCGTTCCTTTCCAAGGAGCGTGCCGAGGAAATGGGCGTCACCAAGGTCGAGCTCGACGAGCTGCTCGCCCAGGCTGATTTCATCACCCTGCACGTGCCGCTGACCGACAAGACCCGCAACATCCTGAGCGCCGAGGCACTCGCCAAGACCAAGCCGGGTGTACGCATCGTCAACTGCGCTCGCGGCGGTCTCGTCGATGAAAAGGCGCTTGCCGAAGCGATCAAGTCGGGCCACGTCGCCGGCGCTGGCTTCGACGTGTTCGAAGTCGAGCCCGCGACCGAGAGCCCGCTCTTCGGCCTGCCGAATGTCGTCTGCACCCCGCATCTCGGCGCGTCGACCACGGAAGCCCAGGAGAACGTGGCGCTGCAGGTTGCCGAGCAGATGTCGGACTACCTGGTCAAGGGTGCCGTCTCCAACGCCATCAACATGCCGTCGATCACCGCTGAGGAAGCGCCGATCCTGAAGCCGTTCATCCGGCTTGCCGACGTCCTCGGCGCCTTCGTCGGCCAGGTCACCGAAAGCGCGATCAAGGAAATCGAGATCCTCTATGACGGCTCGACCGCCGGCATGAACACCAAGGCGCTGACGAGCGCCGTGCTTGCCGGTCTCATCCGGCCGCAGGTTGCCGACGTCAACATGGTTTCGGCGCCGGTCATGATCAAGGAAAAGGGCATCATCCTGTCCGAGGTGAAGCGCGACAAGACCGGCGTCTTCGACGGCTACATCAAGCTGACGGTGAAGACGGCGAACCAGACGCGTTCGGTCGCCGGTACGGTGTTCTCGGACGGCAAGCCGCGCTTCATCCAGATCAAGGGCATCAACCTCGATGCGGATGTCGGCAGCCACATGGTCTACATCACCAACACCGACGTCCCCGGCATGATCGGCTTCATCGGCACGACGCTCGGCGATGCCGGCGTCAACATCGCGAACTTCCAGCTCGGCCGCGAGAAGGAAGCCGGCGACGCGATCGCGCTGCTCTATGTCGACGGTGCGGTTTCGGAGGCCGTGCTTGACAAGCTGCGCGCCAATCAGGCAATTCGCCAGGCAAAGCCGCTGGTCTTCAACATCGATTGACGCCAGCCCAGCAAGCGGCAGCACGGGCTGCCGCTTTGCCGACCCAATCACCGGACATAGCGAGGACGCACCGGCTGACCGCCGGTGCGTTTTCCTGTTTGAACGCATGTGACGAGAAATGACCGCAACGACATTCCGCTGGCGCGAAGCAAGTCTGCCTGACCTTACCTCCGTATCGAAGATCCAGCTCGTGGTGCACCAGGCCTTTCCCGAGGACGACGCCGTGCTCGCTGACCGCATAGCCCTCAGCTCTGCCGGCTGCTTCATGCTCGACGCAGAGGGGCAGTCCCGCGGCTACGTGCTGAGCCATCCTTGGCTCCGCGGCGCACCGCCCTCGCTGAACACCATGCTTGGCGAAATTCCTGATGCCGCCGATACCTGGTACATCCATGATCTCGCGCTCTTGCCGGAGATGCGTGGCTCCGGCGCGGGCGGCGGAATTCTTCCCCTTCTGGAGGATGCCGCCAGAACGGAAGGGTTGCGATCGATGTCACTCGTCTCGGTCAACGGATCCCGCGGCTTCTGGGAGAGGCAAGGGTTTGAAGTGCGCATGGACGAGCGGCTGGCGCTGAAGCTCTCGAGCTACGGCGAGGAAGCGCTTTATATGGAGCGGCCGCTTGCCTGAGAAATGAAAATGGCGCCGGAAACCGGCGCCATTTCTCTTTGTCTCGATCGACGGGAGATCAGGCGGCCCGCCGTGTCGCCGGGCGCCACTCTCTCTCCTCGACGGTGAACTGGGCAAGCCGACCGGAAAGCACGTTGCTTTCGCCGGCGAGCGCTTGGCTTGCTGCCGAGGTCTGTTCGACCATGGCGGCGTTCTGCTGTGTCATCTGGTCCATCTGGTTGACGGCGGTGTTGATTTCACGCAGCCCGACAGACTGTTCGCGGGCGGCCGTCGCAATGGCGACGATGCGCTCGTTGATTTCGTTGACCCGTCGCTCGATATCGCCGAGCGCCGAGCCCGTCGCTTCGACCAGCCGTACGCCGGCCGAAACCTCGACGCCCGACGCGGTAATCAGGCCCTTGATCTCCTTGGCGGCCGTTGCCGAGCGCTGCGCCAGTTCCCGCACCTCCTGCGCCACGACGGCAAAGCCCTTGCCGGCGTCACCCGCGCGCGCTGCCTCGACGCCTGCATTCAGTGCAAGCAGGTTCGTCTGGAAGGCGATGTCGTCGATCACGCCGATGATCTCGCCGATCTTCGAGGACGAATGCTCGATGCGACCCATCGCATGGATGGCGTCACGCACGACCTCGCTCGAGGTGGCCGCACCCTGGCGGGCTTCGGCGACCATGCGGGTTGCTTCCTCGGCGCGGTTCGTGGAGTTCTGGACCGCGGAGGTGATCTCGTCGAGGGCGGCTGCCGTTTCTTCGAGAGATGCCGCCTGCTGCTCGGTCCGCTGCGACAGGTCATTGGCTGCCCGGCTGATCTCGTTGGCATTGCCCGTGACGACAGAGGTGGAATCGGCGATCGCGCTCACTGTGGAGCGAAGAGCGGCAACGGCGGTGTTGAAATCCTGGCGCAGCTTCTCGTAGTCGGCGCCGAGATCCGGCACATGGGTGGTGAGGTCCCCGCTCGCGAGCCTTTCGAGAGCGCCGCCAATGGTGCTGACGACATGGGCCTGCACACGGGCAGTTGCCTGCTGCATTTCCTCGTTCGCGCTGCGCTCGCCGTCGAGTGCCACTTGCTGTTCACGCTGGCGAACTTCGAGCGCGTTGCGTTCGATCACCGAGGCGCGCAGCACGACAAGCGCATCCGCCATGTGGCCGATTTCGTCGCGGCGGTCGGTATCTGGAACTTCCGAACGGGTGTCGTTGTTCGACACTTCGAGCATGACGTCCTTCAGCCGGTTGATCGGCCGGCTGATCGAGCGACCGATCGCCATGGCGGCGGCAAGCGTTGCGATCGCAGCGATCGCCGTGGTGATGATCGTCATCAGCAGCGACGCGTTGTACTTGGCGGCGAGATCGTCGGCATAGACGCCTGTACCCACACCCCAGCCCCAGGGCTTGAAGCCCTGGATGTAGGAGTATTTCTCGACCGGTTCCTCGTGGCCTGGCTTGTCCCAATAATAGTTGACGATGCCACTGCCCGGGTTCTGGGAGAGCGCAATGAGCTCGACGTTGAAGGCCTTGCCGTTGGTGTCCTTCAGGCCGCGGATGTCGGTGCCGACGAGCTGCTTGGCGAGGGGATGGGCGACCATCATGCCGTCGAAGCTATTGATGAAGAAATAGCCGTCCTGGCCGAAGCGCATGGCCATGACAGCCGAAATGGCGCGGCTCTGGGCTTCTTCCCGGGTCAGTGCGCCGCTGCGCTCCTGTTCCTCGAAGCTCGCGATCGTGGAGATCGCTGCCTCCGTGACGTTGCGCAGCATCTGCCGGCGCTCGTCGCTGACTTCGGAGTTGGCGACCTGCGTCTTGTAGGCCATGGCTGCTGCCATGAAGACCAGCGCCATCGCCGTCAATAAATAGATACGTGTCGAAATTCTAATATTTTTCACTGCCTTAGCCCCAAGGAGAGTATTCTGGCGGGGACAGAAACACTCATCTGCTAACCAAGGCTTAAGCCAACTCCCGAGTTCTAGCGATTGCATCGCGCGACGCTTGCCCGGCAGGCGTGACGCTCGTCAGCGCGGGCGACCCCTCTCGGCAATGGCGATACCACCAAGCACAAGCAGGAGCGCGACGAGATGGAAAAGATGGAAGGTCTCGCCGATCAGCATAACGGAAAGCAGCGTTCCGAAAACAGGGATAGCATTGATGAACAGGCCGGCGCGGTTGGCGCCGATCATCTCGACGCCACGGACATAAAGCACCTGTGACATCAGCGAGGGGAAGATCGCCGCATAGAGGACGATGACCCACCCGGTGGTGTCCGGCACGATCGCCGTGCCGCTGCCGATTTCCCAGACGAGCAGCGGCAGGGCGCTGAGGAGCGCGCCGAAGGCCGGTGCCGCAATGAAGCTCTGCCAATGCATCGTCGGCTTGTAGCGGAGCGCGACCGTGTAGCCGGCATAGACGACGCAGGCGACGATCATCAGGGCGTCGCCGAAATTGAACTCAAGTGTCAGCAGGCTCGAAATGTCGCCATGGGCGGCGGTCACCAGCACGCCGATCAGCGTAACGGTGAAGCCGATCACCTGGGCGATCGACGCCCTCGTGCGGAAGAGCACGAAGTTGAACAGGAAGATCAGCATCGGGACGCCGGCCTGAAGAATGACGGCATTGATGGCGCTCGTATATTTCAGTGCCGAGTAGAGCAGGGCGTTGAAGGTGGTGAAGCCGATCGCACCATAGGCGAGCAGCTGCAGCCAATGCTGGCGGATCTTTTTCCAGTCGCGACGGATCTGCGGCGTCATCAGCACCAGGATGACGATCAGTGCGAACACCCAGCGCAACGTCGTCAGCATCATCGGGCTCACGTGTCCGACCGCCATCTTGCCGGCGACAGAATTGCCGCCCCAGAAGAGCGCGGTGATGCAAAGATAGAAATAGGCCCTGGAATTCACGATGCTCTGACCTGTGCGGAGATGGGCGACCTGTTGCCGCGATGGCGGGGAAAGGCGAAGATATAGGCGCTAAATCCCGGCCTTGTCATGCAAAAAGGGCAGAACGCCGGGCACAACGGGGTCGCTTTCCAGATGACAACACAGTATAGATGCGCGGGTTTGAGAACAGCGCAGCCTCGTTTGCGCGCCTGAACAGGAAGAGAATTATGACGAACGTCGTAGTGGTCGGCTCCCAATGGGGTGACGAAGGCAAAGGCAAGATTGTGGATTGGCTCTCCGAGCGCGCCGATATCGTCGTGCGCTTTCAGGGCGGTCACAATGCCGGCCATACGCTGGTAATCGACGGCGTCAGCTACAAGCTGTCGCTCCTGCCCTCGGGCGTCGTCCGTCCCGGCAAGCTTGCCGTCATCGGCAACGGCGTCGTCATCGATCCGCATGCTCTGATCGCCGAGATCGACAAGCTTGGCAAGCAGGGCATTGCGATTACGCCGGACAACCTGCGCATCGCCGACAACGCCACGCTGATCCTGTCGCTGCACCGCGAACTCGACGGCATCCGCGAAGATGCGGCCTCCAACAGCGGCACCAAAATCGGCACCACGCGCCGCGGCATCGGCCCGGCCTACGAAGACAAGGTCGGCCGTCGCGCCATCCGCGTCATGGACCTCGCCGATCTCGACACTCTGCCGGCCAAGGTCGACCGCCTGCTGACGCATCACAACGCGCTGCGTCGCGGCCTCGGTGAAGCCGAGATCAGCCACGAAGCGATCATGCAGGAGCTTTCTTCCGTTGCCGCCAAGGTGTTGCCGTTCATGGACACCATCTGGGTTCTGCTCGACAAGGCCCGCCGCAAGGGCGCGCGCATCCTGTTCGAAGGTGCGCAGGGCACGCTGCTCGACATCGACCACGGCACCTATCCGTTCGTCACCTCGTCGAACACGGTTGCCGGCCAGGCTGCCGCCGGTTCGGGCATGGGCCCGGGTTCGCTCGGCTACATCCTCGGCATCACCAAGGCCTACACGACGCGCGTCGGCGAAGGCCCGTTCCCGACCGAGCTCACAGATGAAATCGGCCAGTTCCTCGGCGAAAAGGGTCATGAGTTCGGCACCGTGACAGGTCGCAAGCGCCGCTGCGGCTGGTTCGACGCGGCACTGGTGCGCCAGTCGGTCGCCGCCAACGGCATCACCGGTATCGCGCTCACCAAGCTCGATGTGCTCGACGGTCTTGACGAACTGAAGATCTGCGTCGGTTATACTCTGGACGGACAGCAGATCGATCATTTGCCGGCAAGCCAGGCGCAGCAAGCTTCGGCAAAGCCAGTGTATGTTACACTTGAAGGCTGGAAGGAATCGACGGTTGGCGCACGCAGCTGGGCGGATCTTCCGGCACAGGCGATCAAATACGTTCGCCAGGTGGAAGAACTGATCGGCGCGCCGGTTGCCCTTCTTTCCACCAGCCCGGAGCGGGACGACACGATACTTGTGACGGACCCCTTTGAGGACTAGTGTCGGCGAAATGACATTGCGTCGCGATCGCAAAGACATACCTGGGCGTATGAGAAAGTACTAATGGCGGATTTTGTTGCAGTTATTCGCAGGACCGTTGACGGCCTGTCGGAAAACACACCCGAAATGCGGGACAGGGTATACGAGAAGGCGCGCGCGGCCGTGCGCCGCCAACTCGAAAACATGAACCCGCGTCCGTCGGACGACATGATCAATCGCCAGTTGGCGAAACTCGAAAACGCCATCGTCGAGGTCGACAGCGAATATGTCGAGGCCTTGCCGGCTCTCGAAGAAACGGAGGCGGTGGAGGACACGTCCGAAGCCGTAGCCGTCGAGCCGCCAGTTGAAGAAGCTGTTTCCGAACCCGAAGCGCAGCCCGAACCGATTGCCGAAAGCGAGCCGGTTGCAGTCGCTGAGGAAGCGGCACCGGAAGCGGAAAGCACGACGGAACTCGACCACCGTGCCAAGGTCTATGAGGAGCCGGCGCAGCACGCCGAACACGAGGTTGAAGCCGGAGAGGTAGCTCCAGCGGAACCGACTGCAGAAGAACCGGTTGCGGAATACATTGAAACGACCGAGGTACCGGTCGAGGAGGCGAACGCTCCCGTCGTCGAAGAGGCGCAGGCCGTTGCCCCGGCCTACGAGGCTGCGGAATATTCTGAGCCCGCTGCGGTCGAAACCTATGTAGAAACATATGAAGAGACCGTCGCTCCGCCGTCCGTAGACGAAGAGCCTCGCCCGGTTGAAGAGCCGACGTGGCATGAGGCGCCGGCGGCGGCCGATGAACATAAGCCGGCCGCATCCGAATGGGATCTGCCGGAATGGGACACGGCAACGCCGGTAGCGGCACCTGTCCCGGCGCATGAGCCTGCGCGCGACGTGCATGAGCCGGCCGGTACGCCCGAGCTTCTGGGCATGCATCCGGTCGAAGAACCGCAGCAGGAGGCGCCGGTCGAGGCCCCCAAGGCCGCGTCTGCAGGCAATTGGTCGTTCGACGACAACGACCCGTTTGCGCCGTTCGAGGAACGGCGCACCGAAAAGAGCGTTGAGCCGGAGATTGCCGATTGGTCGTGGCCCGTCGAAAGGACCGGACAGGCTGCCGCTGCGGATGCTCCCCAGAGCCAGCAGGACCGTGCCGGCACGGCCTGGGACCACATCGACGACCTGCTCGGCTTCGAGGGCGCCGCGGCTGCCGCGACGACGGGTGCAGCAACATCCAACGCTGCACGCGAGGCCGATCGAGGCGCCGACGGAGCGGCGCCCGCGGCGTCGCGACCGGCGTCTTACCGGGCCACGCCGAAACCATCGCGCTTCAGTATCAAGCGTCTCGCCATAGCTGCTGTCCTTCTGCTGGCGCTCGGCGGCGGCGGTTTTGCCTATTGGAAGAACCGGGAAGCCGGCAACGCTTGGCTTTCGGGCATCGGCGCATCGATCACTTCGGCCGTTTCAAACATCGGAGGATCGCCGGCAAAAGAGAGCGCTCCTCCGCCAGCAAACCAGGGCGAAACGACGCAGCAGGAACCGGTACAGCACGACGACACGGCGGTCCCGGACAACAATTCGACGAAGTTTACGCAGCGGCTTCTGGGTGACGGATCCGAAGTTGACAATGGCCCTGCCGTCGCGAGTGCCGAAGGTGCCGCGCAGGAAGGCAAGTCGGTAGCGCAGCAGACCGAGGCGAGCAAGCCTGCGGAAGCAGCCACTGCCCAGGGTGGAACGGCCGGGCAGGCAGCAGGCACGCAGCCCGCGGGCCAGCAGACCGGTGGCCAGCCGACAACCCCGGAGATCGCGATCGCCAACGGCGAGAAGATGTTCCTCTACGAAGAGCGTCTCGGCCAGTCTTCGCCGACGGCCATTCCGGGAACCGTTGCATGGTCGGTAAAGGAAGAATCGCCTGGCGGCGATGCCAAGCCCGAACCGGCCGTCCAGGCGCAGATCACCATTCCGGACCGGGGCCTGACTGCGTTGATGACGATCAAGCGCAATGCTGACGAGTCGTTGCCGGCAAGCCATGTCATCGAATTTGTCTTCTCGCTGCCGCCGAATTTCGAGGGCGGCGCGATCGACAGCGTACAGCGCGTTTCGATGAAGCGTACGGAGCAGGACCGCGGCGATGCGTTGATCGCCGTTCCGGCCAAGATCACCGACGATTTCCATATGATCGCGCTGAACGATTCGAAGGACGCGATGGGCAACAACACGGAGTTGCTGCGCAGCCGCAGCTGGATTGATATTCCGCTGACCTACAGGAACGGGCGCCGCGCATTGCTGACGCTGGAGAAGGGCCCGAGCGGAACCGACGCCTTCAACCAGGTGCTGCGCGCCTGGGCGGCCGCACCGGCAACGGACGCGGCGACCAACAGCCAGTAATCCGGAGAGAGATCCGAAGAGCAAAGAAAAACCCGGCTGGAGCGATCCGCCGGGTTTTTTGTTTGGCTCTGCACACGGGCGCATTAGCGCCCGCATGGCGTGAAGAGCGTTATGCGCCCTCGACGACCCGCAATGCATTGGCGCGCTCAAGGGCGGCCTTGCGCACAGCGTCCTGGACCTTCTCGAAAGCACGAACCTCGATCTGTCGTACGCGCTCGCGGCTGATATCGAATTCGGCCGAAAGATCTTCGAGCGTCAGCGGCTCTTCCGTCAGGCGGCGCGCCTCGAAGATGCGGCGTTCACGGTCGTTCAGCACCTTCATCGCATTGGCGAGCAGTGCCCTGCGGCTTTCAAGCTCGTCCTGCTCGATCAGGATTTCTTCCTGGTTGTCGTGGTCGTCGACGAGCCAGTCCTGCCACTGGCCGGAGTCACCCTCGCTCGCCTTGATCGGGGCATTGAGCGAAGCGTCGCCGGACAGGCGGCGGTTCATCGAGATCACTTCATCCTCGCTCACCTTGAGCGTGGTGGCGATTTCCTTGACGTGTTCCGGCTTCAGGTCGCCCTCATCGAGCGCCTGGATCTTGCCCTTGAGGCGACGCAGGTTGAAGAACAGCCGCTTCTGGTTGGCGGTCGTGCCCATTTTCACCAGCGACCACGAGCGCAGGATATATTCCTGGATCGCCGCCTTGATCCACCACATGGCGTAGGTGGCGAGGCGGAAACCGCGATCGGGTTCGAATTTCTTGACGGCTTGCATCAAGCCGACATTGCCTTCGGATACGACTTCGCCGATCGGCAGGCCGTAGCCGCGATAACCCATCGCGATCTTGGCGACGAGACGAAGGTGGCTGGTCACCAGCTTGTGCGCCGCCTTGCGGTCGTCATGTTCCTGGTACCGCTTGGCGAGCATGTACTCTTCCTGCGGCTCCAGCATCGGGAACTTGCGGATTTCGTCGAGATAACGATTGAGGCCGCCTTCTCCAGCGGCAATGGTCGGCAAATTGTTTCGGGCCATATGAAGCACCCCCCTTAATAGTCTCCGGCCTCCGGTCGGCAAGCCGGGCATGTGGGTCTTCGTCAAGACCCCACGAGCCTAGAAAATAAGTACGGCGAAAGCATGATTCAAGGAGTCCGGTTTCACCAATGTGTGAGACCGGGCGACGGGAATGTCACGAACAGAGACTGAACCTTAGATTGGAATCCCACTGCCGGAATTCAAGGGCCCGGCTCACGCCTCGGTGCGCAGGGCCTCGATCAGTTGCTCCATGTCGACCGGCATCGGCGCTTCGAAATGCATGGTATCGCCGGTCGCCGGATGCTCGAACTGCAGCATGAAGGCGTGCAGGGCCTGGCGGTGGAATTGATTGACGACGGCCTTGGCTGCATCCGGCAACAAATTCGCCTTGGTGCGGAAGGCGGCGCCATATTCCGGATCGCCGATCAGCGGATGGCCGATATGCGCCATGTGGACGCGGATCTGGTGCGTGCGCCCCGTTTCCAGGTGGCATTCCACCGTTGACGCCAGGCAGGTGCCGTCGGGCTTTTCGAGATAACGCTCGACGACCTCATAGTGGGTAATGGCTTCGCGGGCGTCGTCGCTGTCCTCGCGCTTGACCGCGCGTTTCGTTCGGTCGCCGGCTCGCCCGAGCGGCGCGTCGATCGTTCCCTTCAGCTGCCGCGGTCGTCCCCAGACGACGGCCCGGTAGGCGCGTTCGAGCGGGCCGGTGCGACCGTGGTCTGCAAACTGTTCGGAGAGATGGCGATGGGCGGCATCATTCTTGGCGACCACCATGACGCCGCTCGTCTCCTTGTCGAGGCGATGGACAATGCCTGGGCGCTTGACGCCGCCGATGCCCGACAGGCTGCTGCCGCAGTGATGGATGAGTGCGTTGACCAGTGTGCCGGTCCAGTTGCCGGCGCCTGGATGTACGACGAGGCCGGCGGGCTTGCAAAGCACGATCAGGTGGTCGTCCTCGTAGAGCACGTCGAGCGGGATGTCTTCGCCCTTCGGCTCCGGATCTTCCGGCTCGGGCAGGTCGATCTCGAAGACGTCGCCGGGATGCACCTTCTTTTTCGGTTCGGTTACCGGCTTGCCGTTGATCGACACGGCGCCCTGTTCGATCAGGCTCTTGATCCGGTTGCGGGAGAATTCACCCGAAAGTGCGTCGGTCAGGAACGAATCGAGGCGTCCTGCGGCATCCTCGCCTGCCGTCAGGACTTTCCTATTGGCCGTCGCTTGTTTAAAGGGGTCGTTCATTCCGTTCCAAATCCGAAAAAAGGCCAACCATGACCGCAATCGAGCCCGATGACCAGGAAGACAAGCCGCTAGATCCGGCCATGGAAAATGTCCGCCGCAAGATGGTGAAGCTTCAGCTCGTCTCGGCCGGCGTCATGTTGGTCATGCTTATGGCGGTCCTTGGGACGATTGTCTACAAGCTGACGCGCACGGACGCTAAGGCACCTGTCCAGGCTGCCACTGCCGTCGTTCCGAGCGAAGCACCGGTCAATGCGGTCGCGGCACTTCCCGCCGGCTTCACAGTGACGAACGTGGCGCTCTCGGGCTCCCAGGTGCTGTTCTACGGCAACCTTCCGGGCTCGGAGCCGCGTGCGATCGTGTTCGATATCGGCACCGGTCGCATCGTCGCCGATATCACCGTTAGGACCAACTGACGGCATGTCGAGCGCCCTCCCGCCCGTTCAGCGCATCGATGACCCTGCCGATCCCCGGATTGCTGGCTTCGTCTCGATCAAGGAGCGCGATCTGACCGGGCGGCATGGCCGCTTCATCGCCGAAGGAACGGTGGTGTTGCGCATGCTGGCGGCGGCGCACGAAGCCGGGAGCGGTTTTGCCGCCGAGGCGATCCTGCTGCTCGAAAATCGTCTTGCCGGCGTTCAGGATATTCTTGAGCGCTTCCCGCCGACGGTGCCCGTCTATGTGGCGGAGGCGGGGGTGTTCGATGCGATCGCCGGGTTCAACATGCACCGAGGCGTGCTGGCGCTCGGCCGCCGCGAAGGTGAGCAAGGCCTTGATGCATTGATCGCGTCCTTGCCGACGTCGAGCCTCGTTTTGGCGGCTTGCGGCATTTCCAACCACGACAACATGGGCGCGCTCTTCCGCAACGCCGCGGCCTTTGGGGTCGATGCCGTGCTGATGGATGAGACGAGTTGCGATCCGATGTACCGCAAGGCGATCCGGGTCTCCGTCGGCTCGGTGCTGACCGTTCCCTTTGTGCGCGAAGGCTCCGTGGCTGCCATGTTGGAACGGCTGCAGGGGGCGGGCTTTGCGATCTGGGGGCTCTCGCCCGCCGGCGAGACCGATCTTGGCGCGATCCCGCCGGCGGCGCGCACTGCGCTTCTGATGGGAACCGAAGGCGAGGGGCTGCCGCAATCGGTGCTGACCTCGATCCGTACGGCGCGCATCCGCCAGCGCCCGGGCCTCGACAGTCTCAATGTCTCGACAGCAGCCGGTATCGCCCTGCACCAGGTGGCGCTGATCAACGGCCGGATCTGACGTCGCGTTCTCAAGCTTGCGATTGATAGGAAGAGGCTCGCCTGCCCGCCAGTGGTGGCAGGCTCGTCAAGAGCGCTCTCCGTCAGGCCGTCTAGGAGCCTATTCGCGCGGCAGGATGTCCTTTGCCCGCTTCGCCAAACTCTCGCGCTTGGTCGTGGCTTCCTCATTCCCGTCCCCGGCCAGCAGGTTGAGAATGGGGGAGGAGGGACCTTCGTTCGTGGCCGTCAGCGCAACCATGCCGGCGGCGATTGACGCGACCTCGTCGCGCAGGGCGTCGTCGTGCGCGGCGGATTTCGAATTGGTCAAGCGCTCCGAAAGAGCGGTAGCGCGGTTGCGCAGATCGTCGGCGGTGGCAGAACCTGGAATGTCGGTTGCCGGCGCAACGGCGGCCGCGGAACGGTTGCCCGATTGCTCGGTGGCCGGACGGCGTTCCTTCCTCAGCGGGAAGGCGATGCCGGCGGCGCGCAGGGCCTTGGCTGCGTCGCGCATTTCCTGGTTGGTATCCTTCACTTTGGTTTTCAGTCGTTCGATTTCGCCGGCGCGTCGCTCCAGCGCACTCTCGCGGTCGGCGCTCGTGGCCATCTCGCGCGCGAGCTTGTCTTCCAATCGGTGCAGCCGCGTTTCGTCATGTGAAAGACGAAGCTCCATTTCCTTGGAATGGGTCGTCTCGGCCTTGAGATCGCCACGCAGGGCTTCTCGCTCGTCGCGCAAGGTGGCGATCCGGCTCTTCAGATGCTCGACCTCGGTCTCGCGTGCCGCCAGGGTGATCTTGAGATTGTCGATTTCTGCGCCATGATGGGCAAGGTGCACGCCGAGCTTCTGTATCTCGTCGGCTTTAGCGGCATTGTCGCGCTCGACGCCGTCGAGCGTTGTCTTCATCCGTTCCAGGCGCTGTTCGAATTGCCGAATGGCGGAGCGCATGTCTGCCGCTTCGACGTTCATATCGGCAAGCTGGGCATTCAGGTCGGAGTTCTCCCCGGTCAGGCGCCGCGCCTCCTGCAAGCTCTTCTCGTTGGTCAACATGAGCGCCACGCCCTTGTCGCGCTCGCGCTTGAGGGCCTGTTGGGTGCGCGCATTTTCGGCGGCGTAGGCCGCGCGGGCAGCGTCCTTTTGCGCACGCACCTCCTGCGGGCTAAGCGGCATGGTCGCCTTCAAGCGGTCCTCGGCGAACCGCACGACACGGCGGTGGATCGCCGGGGCGACCAGCAGACCGAGGATGATCGCCGTCAGAAAGCCCAGGGCAAAGAGAAGCGCGAATTGGATCACGAGCTGGCCGTTTCAAAACTGTGTCGGAACCGCAGCGCCTGCCGGAAGTCGCGGTCCGGCAGGCGCTGCGCATTTCCGCTTCCTTGCACTAAACATGACGTTTCGTGCGCTGCAAGTGTCTGGCGCGGGATTTTGCCCACGCCAGCGCGACCAGTGCCTCAGAAGGGGTTCCAGGTGGGCGTCTGGGTCATCTTGAGGTAACCGACGTTGACGCCGAGCCGTGCGCCGATACCGGTGCGGATCGGAACGACGACGATCTGCTCGTCGGTCAGAACCGTCATGCCGACGCCGGCGACGACGTAGGCCGAACCGGAGACACCGCCGAAGCGCTTGTAGAGGGCCGGTACGCTCGGCAGATTGTAGACCAGCATCATGGCGCGGCTGCCTTGGCCGCCCCAGTCGATACCGAGCGACGGACCCTGCCAGAAGACGCTGTGCTGGCCGGCGTTCTTGGTGTTGAGCTCGCCTTCGCCGTAGGTGAGGCCGGCGATGAATGCGCCTGAGCCTTCCTGCCCGAGAATGTAGCCGTTGGGCAGGCCGTAACGCTCGAAGGCGCGTTCGACGACCTTCGCCAGACCGCCCGAGGTTTCGCCGAAGAAGCCGTGGCCGGCGTCGACGATTTCCTGCATCGTATATTGGCTGTTGTTCGCGGACTGGGCATGCGCCGTCGTTTGGGCAGCAGCGACCAGGAACACCGTGGCCAGGACAACACGGCAAGCCTGCGTGGCTGCCTTCATGATCTGATGCATCGTTTCCTCCGTCAGGCGCGAAAATTGCTCGCTTGCGGGTTTGCAGCGGCCGCCAGTCAGATCACTGTGCGGCCAGTGAAGGGTCTGGACCAATTCCATGCAATTTGAACCGATGGTCTTAACAATCGGTTTACCAAATGTGGTGTCATTATGATCCACTGATGAACGGCTGCGCCGGACAGCCCATGACTTGCGTCTTTTCGCGTGAGGCTTTACCGGCGTCACGATGGCGCGTGCCCCCAAGCGGTGGGCCGGCGGAACCAATAAGGATACACGATGGCAACGAATCCGAACCTGACATTGACGGGACCCGATCTGGCCGCGCTTCTGTGCAGCCGGGTTTGCCACGACATCATCTCGCCGGTTGGTGCCATCAACAACGGCCTGGAACTGCTTGATGAAGGCGGCGCCGACGCGGATGCGATGGACCTGATCCGGACAAGTGCGCTCAACGCATCGGTTCGCCTGAAGTTCGCCCGTCTCGCTTTCGGTGCCTCCGGCTCGGTTGGCGCGTCGATTGACACCGGCGAAGCGGAAAAAGCCGCCAAGGATTTTGCGGCTGCCGAGAAGAAGACCGAGGTCAACTGGCACGGCCCGCGCGCGATCATCGCCAAGAACCGGGTCAAGCTGCTGCTGAACCTCTTCCTCATCGCCTACGGCGCGATCCCGCGCGGCGGTTCGATCGACGTGACGCTCGAGAACCCGGAACTCGACGCTGTCTTCACCCTGGTCGCGAAGGGTCGCATGATGCGCGTGCCGCCGAGACTGACGGAACTCCTGTCCGGCACGCCGGAAGAAGCGGTCGATGCGCATTCGATCCAACCGTATTACACCGTGCTGCTCGGCGAGGAAGCCGGCATGACGATCGAGGTTGCATCGACCGGTGAAGAGATCATCTTCACCACCCGCGTTGCAGCCTGAGGTTTCATTTTCCGGCTGAAAGCACTTCGTTCCAGACCCTGAAAATGTGCGGCCCTGCGCCCTCGCGTGGGGCCGCCTGCGTGCGCCGCGCTTCTCGTTGCTTGCGTCCAGTTCTGGAAAAATTAATGTTTTCAGATGGTTGGGTTGGAGAAGAAAGGGGCCGTTAAGCAAGCTCCGTAACGAATTCTTTCCCAAATTTGTATAGAGTTGTTTCCAGCCTGCGAGTACGCGTATAGGTAAGTTGCGAAGGGAGTTGGACATGCGGCGCTTGATGATTGCCGACGGCTCGGATGTGGTCAGGAAAGTTGGGAAACGTATCCTGTCCGGCATGGGCTTCATGGTTTACGAGGCATCGAACAGCCTCGAGGCGCTTGTCCGCTGCGAAGCAGAGCTCCCGAATATCCTGATCATTGACGCCGGGTTGGATGGCGCGCTCGAACTCATCGGCAACATCCGGCGGCTTCCGAACGGTCCGGCGGTTCGGATCTATTACTGTGTCGTCGAGGCGGATCTCAAGAAGATGATGGCCGGAAAGCGCGCCGGCGCCGATGACTTCCTGCTTAAGCCTTTCGACCGCAAGATCCTGACCAGCGTTTTCGCCAGCCAGTCGATGGCGGCCTGAGCCGCCTTAACCAGATCTTTCGAAATGATACGAAGCCGTGGCCTGTGCCGCGGCTTTTTTGTTGTCTGGTACCGCCAACCCAGGCCAGGCGTCGAGCGACGTTGGGTGCGACAGGAGAGAGGAGGGGAGATTTGCTGGCGGCCGAAGCCTTGCAGGCTCGATGAGCGCTGCTGCGAAGCTGCGCCGCGCGACCGGATCGTCCAAAAACAAAACCCGCCTCAATCGGCGGGTCCTGTGAAAATCTCAATTGTCGGGCCCGCATCATGCGGGGGTCGGTGCAAGCCCTGGCGGGAAATCAGGCAGTTTCGGCGTACTCGGCACCATCCGGCTCGCGCAGCACGTAGCCGCGGCCCCAGACGGTCTCGATGTAGTTGGCGCCGCCGGCAGCGTTTGCAAGCTTCTTGCGGAGCTTGCAGATGAAGACGTCGATGATCTTCAATTCCGGCTCGTCCATGCCGCCATAGAGGTGGTTCAGGAACATTTCCTTGGTCAGCGTCGTGCCCTTGCGCAGCGAAAGCAGCTCGAGCATCTGGTATTCTTTGCCGGTCAGGTGGACGCGTTGTCCGCCGACTTCGACCGTCTTGGCATCCAGGTTGACGATCAGCTCGCCGGTGGAGATGACCGACTGGGCGTGACCCTTGGAACGACGGACGATGGCGTGAATACGGGCAACCAGCTCATCCTTATGGAAGGGCTTGGTCATGTAGTCGTCGGCGCCAAAGCCCAGGCCGCGGACCTTGTCTTCGATGCCGGCCATGCCGGAAAGAATCAGGATCGGGGTCTTCACCTTGGAAAGACGCAGCGTTCTCAAGACTTCATAGCCGGACATATCCGGCAGGTTGAGGTCGAGAAGGATGATGTCATAGTCATAAAGTTTGCCGAGATCGACGCCTTCTTCACCGAGATCGGTGGTGTAGACGTTAAAACTCTCGGACTTGAGCATCAGCTCAATGCTCTGAGCCGTTGCACTGTCGTCTTCAATTAATAGAACCCGCATATTCTTCCCCTTTTCCGCCGCCCAAGGTCGTCGTGGCACCCTTACGCGATACGGATCCAGTCGTTGCCTGATTTGGAGGCTGCCACCAAATGGTTAACAAATTCTGATTCCCTCTGGCAAGGTGTATCGAGATTGTTAAATATTTTTAGCAGTCTCCTGATTTCAAACGTGAATCCCGAACGGCTAATCTCATGTGAAACATGAGGAAATGCCGCTATCTGACTCTTCCGACTCGTTAATGCCAGGGCGGTCACATTTCGTGCCTCAGCATTTACGGAGCCTTAAATCATCACGCCTATGATTAACGATGCCCGTAAACGAAAGGTTACCAGCGGTAGGCTTTTGTTAATATCGCTGAAGATTTTTCGTTTCCGGTCCTGTTCGGGCCGGCTTGGGGGCAAATCAGTAACCGGGGTCTCGTTATCCACGGGAGTATTGCGTATGAAAGCACGTGAGAGCCTTGTCCGCCTGAAGGAGTTTCAGGTCCGCGAGAAGCAGCGTCAGCTGAACCAGCTTCAGATGATGATGGCTGAGTTCGAACGGATGACCAAGGATCTGGAAAATCAGATTATTTTCGAGGAAAAGAAGTCGGGTATCTCCGATCCCCAGCACTTCGCCTATCCCACCTTCGCCAAGGCCGCACGTCAGAGAGCCGACAATCTTCAGGTTTCCATTCGCGAACTGAAGACGCAGCAGGATGCTGCCGAACTCGCGCTCGAAGAAGTGCAGGCTGAATACGCGAAGGCGGCGGCCCTCGAAGAGCGGGACACATCGACCCGCCTGCGGGCATAAGCTGCGGCTCTTGCGCCTCGATCGGGCGCAGCGGAGCCGCAACGCCTTGATCCAACGGACGGTTTGACCCCAGGTCGGTTCCGGTCTGGGGGATTTGTGCGCTGGTCAGGCAGGTCGCCCGTTTCGGGGCAGATATTTCCAGCCTTGTCGGGTCATGCGTTTGGCATGACCCGATCCGGCACGATCGTGACAAGACAATGAGACCCGCCCGACGCCATGGCGTTCGGGCGGGTCTTCTCATTTTGAGATCGGTTTGAATTTGTGAAGATCGGGACAGGCCGGATCTCAGTCGCGTCTCATCCCTGGATGACGTCCTGCCATTCGGGGTGCCGCACCGCCTGCGCCTTCATGAACGGGCAGAGCGGGATGATCTTCCAGCCGCCTTTGCGGGCTTCTTCGATCGCATGTCTGGCAAGCGCCTGGCCGACACCCTTGCCGCGCAGGGCTTCCGGAACGAGGGTGTGATCGACAATGATCAATTGGGGAGACGTCCGCGAATAGGTCATTTCCCCGGTGTGGCCTTCGACCACGGTCGAATAGCGGCCGTGCGATCCAGTTTCCTCGAGTACGATTTCCATGACAGCCTTCCTTGGCGAACCAGTTTCTTTGTCTGGAAGCTAGCGCAGATTTCTGTAAATCGGAATCCACCAACCCGGTATCCCGGAAACACAGACTGTTCCCGAAAAAACACCAATCCGACCAGCCGCAGAGCGCAAAACGACGGCGGCGGCTCCGGGGAACCCGAAGCCGCCGCTCGACCTATGGCCCTGTAATGGGCGAACTAGTGGCGGTACTGCTGGATGCGAGTGGTGCGCAGGCCGGCAAGACCATGATCGTTGATCGAGGACTGCCAGGACAGGAATTCTTCGACCGTGAGGGTATAGCGTTCGCACGCCTCCTCAAGGCTCAACAGGCCACCGCGCACGGCGGCAACAACCTCTGCCTTGCGACGGATCACCCAGCGCCGGGTATTGGCCGGCGGCAGATCCGCAATCGTCAGAGGGCTGCCATCGGGGCCGATGACATATTTTACGCGTGGTCGCATCATTTCGGTCATGGGACTCTCTACACAAACTCAAGACCATATGACCGTGACCTTAGCCTGCCACATTTAACATTTGCCTAAGCAGCAAGTAACAATTTGCTCATAATTTGAGACACTTCGGCGAGGCGCCATATCGATGATCCGCCCCGGGTCAATTCATGGGGCTGTGCGCCCTATCCTTGTGAATTGCTTTGAGAAGAGCCTGGATTATCCCGGAATTGTCATGGGAGCCATGCAATTACCACATTTCACTTTAACTAAAATTTTTGATAACGAGGCGCTGAAATAAGGATGAGCGTCGTATGTGCGCTCCCGCAATCATTCTTGGTGCATCGTCATAGTTTTCACAACCGGACGCGTTTCTTGCGCGGACAGGCCGGTAGCGGCGGCTGTATTTCGTTTGCCGGGGTGAAGTTCATGCTTCAGGTGATCTGAGGCGTTTTTGTATTCTCTCGACCGGGCGCGGTGGCGCCTGGGGATGTGGTGATCGCAGATGAAGGAATCGAACGAACCGGCCTTGCTGCGCGAGGCTGAAACGGCGGACATTTTCTCGGACGTCGATACGGCTGCCGTCCGCACCGAATACGAACTTCTGCATCTCATGCGGCGGCTGATCGCCCGCTATGGCTTTGGTCATTTCATGATCGCGCGCATGCCGCTGGCCGAACAGCAGCGCTTTTCCGAGCGGCTGGTGCTCAGCAACTGGCCGTCGGAACTGGTGCGCCAATACGATGCCTGCGAAACCTTCCAGTCGAGCACGCTGGTCGAGCGGCTGCGGTTTACGAAGCTGCCGGTGACCGGCGGGCCCGAACTTCTGGACGTCGCCGCAAAGCCCGTGGACGAGGCGATGGTGCACCGGCTGCACGCCCACCCGGAGATGGCACGTCACTTCGCCGTGCTCCTGCACACCAGCAATGGCGATCCCTTCATAGCCATGCTGTCAGGCCGGCGCGAGGCCCCGGTGGGTGTCGAATGCGCGACGCTCTATCTGACACTGGTCCAGCTTTTCGAATGCCTGGAACGTACCTTCGACACCGGCAGTTCGGCACGGGAGAAGCTGTCGAGCCGCGAGGTCGAATGCCTGCGCTGGGCAGCGGCCGGCAAGAGCAGCGACGAGATCGCCATCATCCTGGGCATTTCGACCTATACGGTCAGCAGCTATTTCAAGAGCGCGACCCGCAAGCTCGATGCGGTCAACCGCATGCAGGCGATCGCCCGCGCCATGCGGCTGAAGCTGATCTGACGCCGAAACGTGGCGCGTCTTAAGGACGCGCGGCTTCGCCGGTTTGCGGCCGGCCTTGCCGCCGGACGGACAAGTTTCTATATGTCGCGGGAATGAAAGTGCTACGGCTGCCTTTGCGCGTCTCATAGGATGCGCGGTGCCGTAGAGCCGAGCATGCCGTGAGCCGAGGGTTTTTCGGCCAAGCATCGCATGAAGCGTGAAACAGGGCAGGCGCAAGGTTGCCGCCCGAAGGCCGGATTGGATCCCGTGAACAGTCTCGATTTTGACCGCAAGCCCGAAGATACGCGTGTCGTTGTTGCCATGTCCGGCGGCGTCGACAGTTCTGTCGTCGCTGGCCTGCTCAAACGCGAGGGCTACGACGTTCTCGGTATCACGCTGCAGCTCTATGATCATGGCGCCGCCGTCCATCGTGCCGGCTCCTGCTGCGCCGGCCAGGACATCGACGATGCACGCCGCGTCTGCGAAACGCTCGGCATTCCGCACTATGTGCTCGACTACGAAGCGCGCTTCCGCGAAACGGTGATCAATCCCTTCGCCGAAAGCTATATTGCTGGCGAGACGCCGATCCCTTGCGTCGCCTGCAACCAGACCGTCAAGTTTGCCGATCTCCTGGCGACCGCCAAGGAGCTCGGCGCCGACGCGCTGGCGACCGGCCACTATATCCGCTCGCGCCCGAGCCCGAACCCGCGCTACGCCGGCCAGCGGGCGCTCTACCGCCCGACGGATGCCGACCGCGACCAGAGCTATTTCCTCTTTGCGACGACGCAGGAGCAGATCGACTATCTGCGCTTTCCGCTCGGTCATCTCTCCAAGGCCGAGACACGCAAGCTCGCCGAAGAGATGGGCCTCGTCGTCGCCCAGAAGGCCGACAGCCAGGACATCTGTTTCGTGCCCCAGGGCAAGTACAGCGACATCGTCTCGAAGCTGAAGCCGAATGCAGCACTCTCCGGCGAGATCGTGCATCTCGACGGCCGCGTGCTCGGCAGGCATGAGGGCATCCTCCACTACACCATCGGTCAGCGCCGCGGCATCGGCGTCGCGACCGGCGAGCCGCTCTATGTCGTCTATCTCGACGCGCGCTCGCGCCGCGTCATCGTCGGCCCCAAGGAAGCGCTGGAAACGCGCCGCGTCTATCTGCGCGACGTCAACTGGCTCGGCGATGAAGACGTCGAGGCGGCAGCCGCACGTGGCTTTGAGTGTTTCGCCAAGGTGCGCTCCACGCGCCAGCCGGCGCCGGCCGTCCTCGCGATGGACGACGAGGGCATCTATGTGGAGCTCGCCGAAGGCGAAGCCGGCATCGCGCCCGGCCAGGCCTGCGCGCTTTATTCCGGCGTCGGCGAGGACGCGCGCGTCTATGGCGGCGGATTCATTCGCAAATCGGAGCGTGAAGCAAGCGCAGAAGCCGCTCTGAAGGCGCTGCTTTCTGCGCAGGCAGCCGCCTGAAGCCCTTGATTTCCGGGCTGTTGTGAAAACTTCACATTTTCCCGGAGACTTGGCTTGACACTGGCCGGAAGCGGGCCGTATAAGCCGCCCGTCCAGTCAAGACGGCTTCCACTTCGAAGCGCTGACGCGGTACCCGGCGGAGTAGCTCAGTAGGTTAGAGCAGAGGAATCATAATCCTTGTGTCGGGGGTTCGAATCCCTCCTCCGCTACCATTTCTCCAAACTACATTTCTAGATTGTAGCCGCGCGTGAATATGGGAAACGCTCGGCCTAATGATCGTCAAGCCGCGCTTGGATCAGCCAACACTGCAGACACATGGAACCGCGCCCGGTTTTGCCAGGATGTTCGAGAAGTTCGGTTTTGTGTTTGAACCAGTCGACACGCCTAGATGCGGCGCGGCGGACGGACGCTCTGATCAGCGCCCGTAACAATCAAATTCGCATAATTATCCTCGGCATCTTAAAATTGCACGGTTAACCTAGGATCCGCCCTGAGTGCATGCAAGGGGGCGGCGCTTGCACGTTCCAGTCGAATCGAAGCATCGTCGATAAGTAGATTGGAGCGGGAAGGGGCCGCACGGATGAGGTCCGGCGACTACATTCTGGGGGATGATCAACCCAAAACCAACCCCTGGCGCGACGATCGCCTCGGCTACGCGCCTTTCGCGAAGCGGTTGGCAAACGTCGCCATCAACATGAACATTCCAAATGGCTATGTCATTGGACTGCATGGCCGGTGGGGCAGTGGCAAAACGACTCTCGTGAATTTCATCCTCGAGTATTTGAAGAAACACAATGAGGAATGCGAAGACGCCACCGCGAAGGTCGAGCATATCGATTTCCGACCTTGGATTGTCGCTGGTCACCAAGATCTCATGGGCGCATTTTTCAAGTTGTTGTCGGAACACCTTGGTCCTCCAGAGAGCAAAGCAAAGCGCGCGTGGAGGAAAGCGGTAAGAACCGTTTCCGATACCACCGATCAACTCGTCGACGCCGCAGCTACGCTTGCGCTAACGGTCGATTTGAGCGGAGGCGCCGTTACGGGACTGGCTGGAGGCTTGGCGAAGAAATCACTCAACAGTTACTTGAGCAGTTATCTTGAGACGCCGTCACTTCAAAAGGCATATGAAAATTTGAAAAAACAGCTCGCCGGCAGCGGTCGGCGCTTCCTGGTAACCATCGACGATATTGATCGCCTAGACGACGAAGAGATCAAATCGATTATGCAGATGGTAAAGACGATCGGTCGACTGCCGAATGTTCTGTATCTGCTTGTCTATGACCGCGAAATCGTGTGGCAAGCCCTCGACCAGCGGAGAGATCGCATAGGGCCTAAGTTCGCTGAGAAGATTGTACAGCAGGAAGTTGAATTGCCGGTTCCGGGCAAAAATTCGCTTCTCGGCATTCTCGACCAGGAGATCAAGTTCCTGACGGGCAATAGTGAAGAATCAATGCGGTGGCACCACATCGTTCGTGATGGAGTGCATCGCTGGATAAATAACCCCCGCGACGTGCTACGCTTATCAAACGCACTTAAGTTCGCTTGGCCAGCACTTGAAGGAGAGTTCGACCCTCAAGATCTTGTCGCGATCGAAGGACTGCGGCTCTTTGATCCGGAGGCATTTGACTGGATCAGGAACAATAGAGATTTCCTATTCAGTGACGGCCGATACTTCATGGGCAGTGACGACGAGCGCAAGGCTAATGTCGAAGCGCTGAAAATCTCGCTGCCGGTCGATAAGGCGGGCATGGTGCTCAACCTCTTAGCTGTCCTGTTTCCGCAACAAAGCAAATGGATTGAAGGGGCGGGCTTCGGTTCGAGCGAGAGCCACGTGGCTGCTCAAAATCGGCGTGGCCTCGCCAGTGAAGCTGGTTACGACTCTTACTTCGCGCTGCACCCAACTGCAGATGCTATCCCCAAGACAACACTAGACTCAATCTTTGAGAACCTCGGTGACGAAGCGAAAATTGCGCCTATTTTGAAAGCGTATCTTGGCAAGCACAGCAGTCGAGGAAGATCGATGACAGGGCTCCTCCTCCAGGATCTTCGCTTACGGTTCGCTGCCAACTCCAGACCCGTGCCCACGAAGTCCTTTCTCCGTGCTCTGTTGGGAATAGGTGAAGATGTTTTTCAAATCCCTTGGCGGGGCGAGTTCTTCGCGCTTGAGGCAAGCGGAACATGGCGCTTTCTGGTGAAGGACCTTCTGGAAATCTGGGGAGAGGAGAAGGCGGGCAAAGAACTCCGCGACGCGTTCGAGAAATCCAGCTCGCCGTTCGTGATGGCCGAACTGTACGTTGACAGAGGACGGGAACTGAGCGTCTTTCCTAGCGATGGCTCATCGCGTCCGGTCATTACCAAGGACGAATTTGACCAACTGGGGCCGATCCTGCTGCCAAAAATCCTTTCGGCAGTTGATGATGGCTCACTACTGGGAGTGCCCTTCTATTGGGACATTCTGCGATCGTGGGCATACCTAGGTGACAGTACCGCGGCCCAAACTTGGCTCAGACAGGGTGTCCAGCAAAGCGGCCATTTCGCCGCCAAAATAGCCAAGGGACTGGTATCACAGAGTTCGTCTGGAAACGGCATAACCTATTCTTATCGAAGCGTTCCGGACGATACGCTCTATGAGATCGATTTCATTTACGATTGTGCGAAGCACCATCTCGCCAACGCACCTGATCTCAATGAAGATGAACGATCGCTGCTCACGGCCATAGTGCAAGGCGTTGACCGTCTGCAGGCAGGCGAAACGGACGACTTCTGAATACTTTGCCGGGCGGGCTCGCGTAGCGCGAATAAACATGCAAGACATCCTCTATATTCAGTCAGAGCTTGCAGGTTCATGACAGCCTGTCGTTGTCCGTAAGCCTCTGATTAGTAGAGGAAAAATTCTGAGTTTTGTTAACCTGCAATTCGCTTGGATGTTCAAATTGGAAGGCTGGCCGGTTTCAGTGGGCAAATCGCCCCGGCGCGCCGTGATCAATGGGGATTCAAAAGCGGATTTCCGGGGTTTCGAAGACTTCTCAAAGGCAGCGGGCGATTTTTGAAGCCCGCCCTGCGGGATTGCCCGATTTTGTCAGCCGAGGCGATTTTCGCCGGTTTTTGTCAGGCCAGGCTGTCAAAGCCGTTCCCCGCGAAGAACCGCTCCTCCCCACGTCCAACCCGTTGATTTTCAACCATTCCCCGCCCGGTTTTTGGTCTCCCCCGATCTCCCCGGATAATTCCGGATAACCGTGACAGACAACACTGGTATTCTTGAGTGCGGCCGGCGTGGAGACGATGCGCTTGGTACCTGCTCCAAGCGCAATAGCCTTCACCCTCAACGATGCGTCGGTTTCAGCGGCAAGGTCAGCGCCGGGCCGCTTTTGACCCCGAACTGCCGTCTGAACTGCCGCGACGCGCTGCCGTCAAACAGCGATTGTGGCAGCGGTGCGCCGATGGCCCATTTGTATTTGGCGTCCGGATCGTTGCTCAGCTCCTGGTGCGCGACGGCGCTCAAGGGCAGGACATATTCCGGCTTGCGCAGGCCGCGCTCGGAGTTGCCGAGCCAAGTGAGAACGACCAGAATTTCGCCGCCGAGTTCCAACGCGTCGAGTGCGAGTGGTTTGCCGCCGACGGATGTGCGGACTGCCTGTTCGTGGAACTTGAAGGCGCTGAGTTTCAGTTCGTCTTGCGGGTCCGTCATTTCTCGCCTTCCTGCGTGTGCTGCCAGTGCTGCCCTGAGCAGCGATTCGCTCAAACGGCGTTCCGTATGATAATCCCTCTGCCATACATGCAGCCGCTGAAGGATGCAAAAGGCGCCGCCAATCATCGATGGCAGCGCCTGCGGATGCTTTCGTTTGAGATCGTGTGCGTGCGAGCGGGCCAGCTCGGCCCACCGCCTGAACATTGCTGGCGGAGCAGGGGCCTTAACGATGGATCGACGAGGTGATCGTCGAGTAGTCGGGCAGGCTGATGTCGGCGATTTCGGCCGCCCGATATTGGGACAGGGCGAAGTGCATGATCGCGATCACGGTGATCGAGAAGACCAGTACTGTGACGTTGACGCCGAAAGCGGTTTTGATCATGTCCTTGTCCTCCGAGCCTGCGTTTGTTGGCGTGTGTCGGTAGAAACCGTGACATGCAGACTATCGTGTGGCGTCAATTGCGCTGTTCCCCGGGGAACATGAGATATGGTTACCGGAAACTTAATCGACGTTGCATGAAAAGCGCACCTGGCCAAACGGCTTGCGATCGGCGCGTTGCTCGCTAAGGTGCGCGCTTCTTACCGAACCGGATTCGGGACCGAACATCTTTACCATCTGGCGTCTTGCGCACTGCTTCGGCCCGAGCCGGAAGTGCCGCAATCCCATCGGCGCTCGTTTTTCAAAGTGATTGTGGCATGACCATTTCCATTCGCCCCTCCCTTCCTTCCGATTTTCCGCGCACCTTCGAGATCTGGCGCAGCGCCGTCATCGCTACGCACGACTTCCTGAGCGCGGAGGATTTTGCCGCGATCGAGGCGCTGGTGCGCGACCAGTATCTGCCCGCCGCCGAGTTCTGGATTGCGGTTGATGAGAACGATCAGGCGCTCGCCTTCATGGGCATGATCGATGCACAGATCGACTCCCTCTTTGTTCACGCGGAGGCGCGTGGCGCCGGTGTCGGCCGGCGGCTTGTCGAGCATGCGATGAGCCTGCATCCGGTGCTGACGGTCGACGTCAACGAGCAGAATGCATCGGGCGCGGGATTTTATGAGCGCATGGGCTTCGAGACAGTCGGCCGTTCACCGGTCGATGATGCAGGGCGGCCCTATCCGCTCCTGCATTTGCGGCGCGGATGATCGGCACAAGCCGGCGGCGATCAGGCGGCCGGCTTGTCGATTGTGATCAGGAACAGGACGGCAGAGGCCGCCGGCTCGATCGTGATGTCGGCAGCGCCTTTGAGGATTGCCGTGTCGCCCGTTGCGAGATCGGCGGTGGCTTCTACTGCGGACAAGCGCACCGCGCCGCCGTGGCAAAGGACGAGCGTCGTCCCCGCCGAGCCTTCCACTGTCTGCAGATGGTCGATCGCCAGACGCTGAACCGTGTGCGCCAGCCGGCCGCGCCTTGTCATGACGTTGAGATCGACGATCGGACCGTCCACCAGCGTCGCCGAGGTCGCGACGTCGGCGGGGAAGGGGAGCGGCGGCGCTTCTCCGGTCATGACGACAGGCTCGCGCCCGTCGATCATCAGCCGCATGCCCTTGCCCTGAAGGATCGAGAGCGTGCGGTCGATGCCGGGGAAGCTGGAGAAGGGGCCGTCGCTGGCAACGGTCGCCATGCTCACGCGCCAGTCGAAGTCGGCAAGCGACGCTTTGCTTGGGAAGACGGCGATCTCCACCGTCTCGCCGCCACCGTTCTTCCACGGCATGCGCTTGTAGTTTTTCGCGCGCAGGATCTTCATGGCGCGCTCTCTTCGATGATCGTGCGCATCTTGGCGAAGTCGCCGTTCAGTGGCCGGTTGTCGGCATAGGTCGGGATAGCAGCGCGGATGCGCTGATAAAGCTGGCCGGTGCGCACAGCACGGCCTCTTGGCTGGAGGTCGTAGGCTTGAGAGGCTGCCAGCAGTTCGATCGCCAGAATGGTTTCGAGATTGTCGGCAATCGACAGCGCCTTCCAGGCGGCCGGCGTCGCGTGGGTGAGGATATCCTCCTGCAGTGCCGAGGTGATGCCGCCGTCGAGGCTCGCGGGGGCTGCCAGACGCCGGTTTTCGGCGGCAAGCGAGGCTGCCGTATATTGCGCGATCATGAAGCCGGAGGAGACGCCGCTGTCACCGGCAAGGAAGGCCGGCAGACCGCTGACCAGCGGATTGACCAACCGGTCGATGCGGCGTTCGGAAATGGCAGCGACCTCGGCAACGGCGACCGCCAGGCTGTCCATGGCAAGGCCGAGGGCAGCACCCACCGCATGGGCCTGGGAGTGCACTTCCGGTGCTTCGGGCGTGCCTGAAACGGCGGGGTTGTCGGTAAGGCTCGCAAGTTCGCGGTCGACGACTTCGGCGACCTGGGCCAGTGCGTCGCGCGCAGCGCCATGCACATGCGGCACGGCGCGAAGGCTCAAGGGATCTTGCGTGCGCGTACCGGCGGTCTCGCCGAGCATCGGGCTGCCGGCGAGATAGGCGCGCAGCGAGGCTCCGACCTCTTCGAGCCCCATGGAGCGGCGGAGCGCCAGGGGGACGGCGGCAAAGGCGTTGGCCTGGCTGCCGAGGTTTTCGTAGGTCATGGCCGCCGCCGCATCCGCCCAGTCGAACAGATGATGGGCGCGTGAGAGCGCGAGTGCCGCGAGACCGGTGGCGCAGGGGGTGCCGTTGACGAGGCTCAGGCCCTCCTTGGCTTCGAGCGTGAGCGGCTTGAGCCCGACGCGGGCAAGCGCCTCGGCGCCGCTGATCTTGCCCTTGCCGTCGTCGACCGTTCCGTGACCAATCAGAACGAGGCCGATTGCGGCCGCATGGGTCAGATAGCCGACGGAGCCGCGCGAGGGGATGTCGGGGATGAGATTGGCATTGAGGAGCGAGAGAAGCGTCTCGACCGTCTCGATGCGCACGCCAGAGTAGCCGTGGGCGAAGTTGGCGATCTGGGCGGCCATCACCGCGCGGGCCTCGGGCCGGGCGAGCGGTTCGCCGACGCCGCAGGCGTGGCTGAGGAGGATGTTGCGCGACAGCGCCTGCTGGTTCTCGCGGTCGATGACGACGTCGCAAAGCGCGCCGACGCCGGTGTTGATGCCGTAGCCGCGGATGCCGCGCGCAACGAGCGCATCGACGATCTGGCGGGCATGGACGATGCGCTGCCTTGCTGCGTCGGAAAGCGCGAGCGGTGCGCCGTTGGCGACCGCCGCGATTTGCCTCCAGGTCAACGGTGCATCGAGGGTTACATTCTCATTCATGGGCTTCCGGTCGTCCCTGTCGGCGTTGCACGAAGCGGGCAACATAATCGTTGGCCGGCCGTTGCAGAATATCGTCCGGCGTGCCGACCTGCACCACCTGGCCGTCCTTGAGGATGGCGATTTCCGAACCGATGCGCAGCGCCTCGTCGAGATCGTGGGTGATGAAGACGATCGTCTTTGAAAGGTTCTGTTGCAATTGCAGCAACTGGTCCTGCATGTCGGCGCGGATCAAGGGGTCGAGGGCCGAGAAGGCCTCGTCCATCAGGATCACGTCGGTATCGGCGGCAAGCGCACGGGCAAGGCCGACGCGCTGCTTCATGCCGCCAGAGAGCTGGTGCGGGAACTTGGCGTCGTAGCCGGCAAGACCGACCGTCTCGATCCATTTCATGCCGATGTCGCGGGCCTCGGCCTTGGGCAGGCCGCGCACGCGCTGGCCGTAAACGACGTTCTGCAGCACGGTGCGATGCGGCATCAGCGCGAAACTCTGGAACACCATGCTGACGCGGTGCATGCGGAAGGTGCGCAGCGCCTTGGCATCCAGCGTCAGGATGTTGCTGCCGTCGAACATGACCTCGCCGCTGGTCGGCTCGATCAGCCGGTTGATGTGGCGCACCAGGGTCGACTTGCCGGAGCCGGAAAGGCCCATGATCACGAAGATCTTGCCGGCGCCGATGGTCAGACTGACTTTGTTCAGGCCAATGCTGCAGCCGGAGCGGGCGAGAATCTCGGACTTGTTCAGCCCTTCTTTTGCCATGGCGAGTGCGGCTTTCGCGTCCTGCCCGAAGATCTTGTAGACGTTGCGGATCTCGATATCAGCCATTGCGGGGATCCTCCGTCCGGCTCTTGCCGAAGCCTTGCGTGATGCGGTCGAGTACGATCGCGAGAATGACGATGCCGATGCCGGCTTCCAGCCCCTTGCCGACATCGAGCGTCTGGATGCCGTTCAGCACCTGCTCGCCGAGGCCGCGGGCGCCGATCATCGACGCGACGACCACCATCGAGAGTGCCATCATGATCGTCTGGTTGAGGCCGGCCATGATTGTCGGCGTGGCGAGTGGCAGCTCGACGCCGAAGAGGATCTGGTTGGGACTGCCGCCAAAGGCGGTCGCCGCTTCCACCACCTCATGGTCGACCTGGCGGATGCCGAGATCGGTGAGGCGGATGAGTGGCGGCACGGCGTAGATGATGGTGGCGAGGATCGCCGGCACCTTGCCGAGGCCGAAGAGCATCAGCGCCGGGATCAGGTAGACGAAGCTCGGCATCGTCTGCATGACGTCGAGCACCGGTAGCGTGATGCTGCGCGCGGTCCGGCTCTTGGCGACGAAGATGCCCATGGGCACGCCGATGACGACCGAGACGATCGTTGCCATCAGCATTAGCGCCAGCGTCTGCATCGTCAGGTCCCAGAGGCCGAGAACGCCGACGAAGAACAGCAGTACGCCGACGGCGACCGTCAGGCCCCAGCGCTTGGAGCTCTGCCAGGCGAGTGCCATGAAAATGAGGATGACGACCCACCAGGGCAGGCCGCGCAGGATCCATTCGATGAACAGAACGGCTTTCAGAATGACGGCGCTGATCGCCTTGAAGACCCAGCCATAGCCGCTGACCAGTGCCTGGATGAAATCGTTCACCGGCCCGCGAATGGAGAGATTGAGAGAATCCGGAAACATCGGACGCGTTCCTTGCTCGGGCTGCCAGCGGACATGGTGAGCCACCGACGGCGCTTGCCTCGGGTATTGTGGCCAACCGCCAGCTCAGGCTCACGCGTCGCTTGGACGCGATGACGAGGCCCGAGCCGGCGATGTGTCGCGATTATTTAAGGCTGGCTTCGATCTTGCCGCGGGCTTCGTCCGAAACCCACTTGCCCCAGACGTCGGCCTTGGTCTTCAGGAACTCGGCGGCGGCTGCCGGCGCATCGACCTTGTTGTCGGCCATGTAGGCGAGGCTGCCGTTGACGGCTTCGAGCGGGAAGGTCGCCTTTTCGAGGATGGCGATGATTTCAGGGGCTTCCTCAGCGAAGGTGCTGTTGACGCCGTAGGAAACGTCGACCGACGGGAAGGCGCAGCCCTGTTCGCGCTTGCCGTTGGCGCTCGAAAGCTCCTTCCAGCATTCTTCGCTATAGGCCGGCTCTTCGAGCTGCACGAGCTTGAACTTGCCCATGATCGCGGTCGGCGACCAATAGTAGAAGAGGATCGGCTCGCCCTGGAGATAGGCCGATGTGATGGCGGAATCGAGCGCCGTGCCGGTGCCCGGACGGAAGTTCACATAGGTTTCGCCGAGCTTGTAGGCTTCGAGCTTGGCGGAGCTCACGCCCTCGCAGGTCCAGCCCGATGGGCAGTTGAGGAAGCGGCCCTTGCTCGGCTCTTCCGGATCGGCGAAGAGCTCGACGATCTTCGGATCGGAAAGCTGTGAGACGTTCTTCAGGTCCGGCGCCTTGGCCTCGAGATTGCGGGCGGCGTCTCCCTTGATGACGTATTCCGGTACGAACCAGCCTTCGCTGGCGCCGACGAAGGTTTTGCCGACCGCGACCACCTTCTTTTCCTCGACCGCCTTGTTCCAGACGTCGGAGCGGCCAAGCCATTCCTCGGCGAAGATCTGCACGTCGTTGTTGGCGGTTGCCTGTTCCAGCGTCACCGAGTTGCCGGGGATCGAATCCACCTGGCAATCATAGCCCTTGGAAAGAATGGTCTTCATCACTTCGGTGATGAACGCACCGCTTTCCCAATCGATGCCGGCGAACATGACGGTTTTGCCGTCGCCGCAATAGGACGCGCTGGCGTTGCCGGTGGAGGCCGCGAGCACGAGGCCGGTTGCGGCTAGCGTGAGTTTCAGTTTGTTGATCGACATTAAGCTGTTCCCTGATTTGATTTTTGGCTTTGACGATTACTTCAGTTTCATCAGCACCCGCGCAAAGGCGCGGTCGATATCGTCCTCCCGGTCGTGGCGTCCGTTCCGGATCTTCCACGCGCCCGCGACCATGACGTCGCGGACAGTCTCGCCGCCGAGCGCAAAGAGCCAGCGGTCGAGGATCTGGTTGTCGGTGGCGGCGGCGATGTAGGGATTGCTGCCGTCAAGCACGACGAAATCGGCGCGCGCGCCGACGGTGATGCCGGCAGCCTTCTGACCGGCCGCCTGGGCGCCGCCCTTGAGCGCCGCGTCAAACACGGTTCGGCCGATAGAGGCGCCTGGCCCGGTGGCAAGCCGATTGCGGCGGCGGTCGCGCAGGCGCTGGCCGTATTCGAGCAGGCGCAACTCCTCGGCGACGCTGGTCGCCACATGGCTGTCGGTGCCGACGCCGATAACCCCGCCTTCGGCCATGAAATCGACCGCCGGGAAAATGCCGTCACCGAGATTGGCTTCGGTTGCGGGGCAGAGGCCGGCAACCGCGCCGGAACGGGCCAGGCGCTGCCGTTCGGTTTCCGTCAGATGCGTTGCGTGGATCGCGCACCAGCGTTCGTCGACGGGCATTTCATCAAGCAGCCACTCGACCGGGCGCCGGCCGCTCCAGGCGAGGCTGTCGTCGACTTCCTTGGTCTGTTCGGCCACATGGATATGGATCGGGCCGGCAACGGGTGCCGCATCGAGGATGATGCGCATTTCCTCGGGCGTCGCTGCGCGCAGCGAATGGATGGCGTAGCCGAGCGTGTTGTCGGCTTCGCGGCAGAGCGGATCGAGGCGCTCAAGCAGCGCCAGGAAGCGATCGGGATCATGCAGGAACGGCCGCTGGCCGGCATTTGGCGCCACGCCGCCGAAATTGGCGTGGGCGTAGAAAACCGGCAGGTGAGTGAGACCGATGCCGGTCGTGCGGGCGGCAGCGAGAATGCGCAGCGACATCTCGGCCGGGTCGGCATAGGGGGTGCCATCTGCCTGGTGGTGCAGGTAGTGGAATTCGGCAACGTGGCCGAAACCGCCCTTCAGCATTTCCATGTAGAGCTTGGCGGCGATCGCCTCGACGTCGTCAGGATTGACCAGCCCGACGGTGCGATACATTTCCTCACGCCAGGTCCAGAAGCTGTCGTCGCCGCTTCCCGCCACTTCGGCAAGGCCGGCCATCGCGCGCTGGAAGGCGTGGGAATGAAGGTTGGAGATTGCCGGGATCAGCGGCCCGGCCGCACGCTCGTCGCCATTGGCGGCGGTGCTGCCGGTCTCGACCGTCGCAATCCGGCCCGATGGGTCGAGCGAGATCGCGACATTTTGGGCCCAGCCGCCGGGCAGGAGCGCCCGTTCTGCAAAGATCCGGTTGACGGGAAAACTAGCCATGTGCATTTTCCTGTACGTAGTTGTATATGGAACTATAGATATTTTGCGCTGGCGCGCAAGCGTGAAATGAACGAAAAGATTCTTGGGCGAATGCGCATGATTTGTTCGGCATTCTGGAAAGGCGGGGCTTGAACCGATGGCGGCACTGGGAAAACGGAACGATATGGCCGCCTTCGAGGATGGTCCGGTGCCGCGCTACGAGGCGGTCAAACAGTTCATCCGCAGCCGTATCGAGAGCGGCGAGTGGCCCGCCCATCACCGCATCCCCTCGGAAAACGAGATCGTCGCCGACCTCGGCGTCAGCCGCATGACCGCCAATCGGGCGCTCAGGGAACTGGCAACCGAGGGCGCGATTACGCGGGTGCAGGGCGTTGGTTCCTTCGTCGCGGCCCACAAGGGCAGCACCGCGCTTCTGGAAGTTCGCAACATCGCCGACGAAATTCATGAGCGCGGCCATACCCACACGTCGCTGATGACGCTCCTTCAGGAAGAGGTAGTGACGCCGGAGATCGGTTATGCGCTCGGCCTTGCCACCGGCGCCCGCGTTTTCCATTCGATCATGGTGCATTCGGAAAACGGCCTGCCGATCCAGATCGAGGATCGTTTCGTCAATCCGGCGGCCTGCCCGCGTTATCTGGAGCAGGATTTCCGAACGATGACGCCGAACGCCTATCTCACCGCGGTCGCGCCGATCACGCGCACCGAACAGATCGTCGAAGCGGTGTCGCCGCAGCTGTGGGAATGCAAGCTGCTCGGCATCGACCGCAACGAACCCTGTCTGATGATCCGGCGCCGTACCTGGTCGGAAGCGGCCAATGTGACGACGGCACGTCTGCTCTATCCCGGCACCCGCTATCGCCTTGAGGGCATGTCGCAGTAGATCGGGATCGGGCTTCCGCAGAAAAACCGCACATCTTTTCCTCATCCCGCTCTAATCTCGACATTATTCCAGTCGATTCGGGGGATCGACCGCCGAATGGGAGGATGACGAGATCATGGTTGAGGATGCGCTGAAGCTTCGCACCGAGCTGCCCAGGCCCGATGTCAGTGCCGAAGAGGCGCGGGCGTTGCTGGCCGAGCACTACGGTCTGTCAGGCACGATCAGCGAACTCGGCAGCCAGCAGGACCGCAACTATCGCATCGATACCGGCGAGCAGCGCTATGTGCTGAAAATCTGCCGCGCGGAATATGGACCGCTCGAACTGGAAGCGCAGAATGCGGCCTTGCAGCATCTTTCCGATCGCTTGACGTCGGCGCGCGTTGCGGAAGTCGTGTCTTCGCTCAAGGGCGAGGCGATCGAGAGCGTGACCGTCCGCGAGCAGGACTACCGGATCCGCCTGTTAAGTTTTCTCGATGGCGAACCGCTGACCCGGCGCAAGCATCTTTCGCGTGAAGCCGTGTCCGCGCTCGGTGCGCTCGCCKGGCGGCTGGCCGCCGCGCTGCAGGACTTCGAGCATCCCGGGCTTGAACGCGAACTGCAATGGGACCTGCGCCGAGCCGGTCCCGTCGTCCTTCACCTCTTGGCCGACATGCCGGACCAGCAGCGCAAGAAGCGCATCGCCGAAATCATGGTCGGCGCGATGCGGCGTCTGCAGCCACTCACGGCGGAACTGCGCATACAGGCGATCCATCACGATGTGACCGACGACAATGTGGTGAGCCAGCCTGATGCATCCGGCCGGGCGATCCCGGACGGGGTGATCGATTTCGGCGATATCCTCAAGGGGTGGCTGGTTGCCGAACTTGCCGTGACCTGCGCCTCGCTGCTGCATCACGCCGACGGCGATCCGTGGTTCATCCTGCCGGCGGTCAAGGCGTTTCATGCCGCGTGTCCGCTGACCGAAGTGGAACTGAGGGCGCTCTGGCCGCTGATCGTCGCCCGCGCCGCCGTATTGGTCGCGAGCTCCGAACATCAGCTCTCCCGCGAGCCTGACAACGCTTATGTCGAGGGCAACGCCGCGCATGAGCGGGAGATCTTCGACGTTGCGACTTCGGTTCCGTCGGCACTGATGGAGCACGCGATCCTGGCCTCGGCGGGGCTTGCTCCGGCATCAGCGCCTGTCACGGGGGAGAGCCTGATCCCGGGGCTTGGGCCGACCGATGTGCGCCAGATCGACCTGTCGATCCTCAGCCCGCTATTGCCTGAGGAACGCTGGCAGCACCAGGGACTGCCGATCTCGCTGCTGCAGCACGCCGCCCATGCGATCGGTGTCGCGACCACCCGCTACGGCGAATATCGGATGACCGAAACGCAACTGAGGTCGCCGAAGCCCGACGCGACGCTGGCGCTGCATGTCGACATCTGCCTGGAGGCGGGCCGCGAGATCGTTGCCCCGTTTGCGGGGCGGGTCATCCGGCAGGATGGACTGTTGGTTCTGGAAGGGGCCGAGGCGAGCCTGTTCCTCGAAGGCGTCGAAGCCGGTGGCGACATTGAGGAAACCGCCGCAGCCGGTGCAGTGCTCGGCGTCGTATCGGGCGAGCAGCAGACTTATGGTCTGATCCGCGTCCAGCTTTGCCGCGAGCATGGTCTCGTTCCGCCGCTTTTTGTGATGCCGCGCCAGGCGGAGGCCTGGAAGGCCCTGTGCCCGTCGCCGGCCGGCGTCCTCGGGTTTGAATGCGATGCGCCGGAACTGCACAGCGAAGCGCTGCTGAGCCGTCGGCAGCAGCACTTCGCCAAGCCGCAGAAGAACTACTACCTGAAACCACCGCAGATCGAACGCGGCTGGAGGGAATATCTCTTCGACGTCGAGGGCCGCAGCTATCTCGACATGGTCAACAACGTGACGATCCTCGGCCACGGACATCCGCGCCTGGCCTCTGCCGTGGGTCGGCAATGGTCGCTGCTCAACACCAATTCGCGCTTCCACTACGCGTCCGTCGCCGAGTTCTCGACGCGGCTCGCGGCGCTCGCGCCCGAGGGGCTCGATACCGTGTTCCTGGTCAACAGCGGCTCGGAGGCAAACGACCTGGCACTCCGGCTTGCCTGGGCCTATTCCGGCGCCCGCAATGTCGTGAGCCTGCTCGAGGCCTATCACGGTTGGACGGTCGCCAGCGATGCGGTGTCGACCTCGATCGCAGACAATCCGCAGGCGCTGGAGACGCGTCCGGCCTGGGTGCATCCGGTGACCGCGCCCAACACCTATCGCGGCGAGTTCCGCGGTGCCGATACGACGGACAGCTATGTCCGCTCCGTCGTCACCAAGCTGACCGAACTGGACGCTGAGGATGAGAGGCTCGCCGGCTTCATCTGCGAGCCGGTCTACGGCAATGCCGGCGGCATCCCCCTGCCGAAAGGTTATCTCGATGCGGTCTATGCCATGGTGCGGGCACGTGGCGGCGTTTGCATCGCCGACGAGGTGCAGGTCGGCTACGGCCGTCTCGGCGATTATTTCTGGGGCTTCGAAGAGCAGGGCGTCGTGCCCGATATCATCACGGTCGCCAAGGGCATGGGCAACGGCCATCCGCTCGGCGCCGTCATCACTCGCCGCGAGATCGCCGACGCGCTGGAGAAGGAGGGGTACTTCTTCTCGTCCTCGGGCGGCAGCCCCGTCAGCTCCGTCGTCGGCCAGGCCGTGCTCGATATCCTGACGGAGGAGCGGCTTCCGGAGAATGCCCGTGTCGTCGGCGGTCACCTCAAGGCCCGGCTTGAAGCGCTGGGGCAGCGCTTCCCGCTGATTGGCGCCGTACACGGCATGGGGCTTTATCTCGGCGTCGAATTCGTGCGCGACCGGGAAACGCTGTTGCCGGCGACGGAGGAGACGGCGGCGATCTGCGATCGCCTGCTCGATCTCGGCGTCATCATGCAGCCGACCGGTGACCACCTGAATGTGCTGAAGATCAAGCCGCCGCTCTGCCTCAGCCTGGAGAGCGCCGACTTCTTCGCCGACATGCTGGCGCGGGTGCTGGAGGAGGGCTGGTAAAACATCGTCGGCCGCATTGCTGCCACCGACGAGGGCTTACCAGCCGGCGAAGTCCGCCAGCACCGTGTCCGCGACGCGACCGGCGGTGACGTCGTCGAAGGCTTGCTCCAGGATCTCCAGCGCCGCGTCGATGTCCCGATCGGTGATCGTCAGCGGCGGCGTCATCTCCAAGACATTGGAGCTCATTCCGACATAGTAGACAACGAGGCCGAGTTCATAGGCGCGGTAGACGAGCTTGGCCGTCTCGCGCGAAGCCGGTGTCCGGCCCTGCCGATCGGTGATCAACTCTACCCCGCAGGCAAGCCCGCGTCCGCGAACGTCGCCGATCAGAGGGTGGCGCTCGGCAAGACGCTGCAGGCCCTGACGCAGCCGTTGCCCCTTCCGCTCCGCTTCCTGCGCAAGTCCCTCGCGCTCGATGGTTTCGAGAACCGCGAGGCCGGCGGCGGCTGAGATCGGGTTGCCGTGCAGCGTCTGCATGGCGAAGGCGTTTGCGCAATCGAGCACCTTGGCCGGACCGATGGCGGCCGAGAGCGGCAGGCCGCCGCCGAGCCCCTTGCCGATGGTCAGGATGTCGGGAACGAAATCCTCATGCTCGAAGCAATGCAGCCGGCCGCTGCGGCCAAGCCCGACCTTCACTTCGTCGCAGACGACGAGCACGCCGTATTCACGACAGATCTCGGCAAAGGCTCTGAAGAATCCGGCTGGCGGCACGATCAGGCCGCCGTCGGACTGGATCGGCTCGATGAAGGCGGCCGCGAACTGTTCGGGCGCCAATTCCAGGTGTTGGCGCAGTTCGGTGAGGATTGCGCCACCCGTCGGGTCTTCGCGGTAGGGCCGGTACGGATCGGGGTAGGGGAGTAACAGCAGACCGTCGGCCTTGGCGGCACCTGCCTGGACACTATGGCCGGAAAAGGCCATCGAGCCGGTAGTGCAACCGTGATAGGCGCCGACGAATGCGATKACACCTGACCGACCCGTTGCCTTGGTGACAGCGCGGAAGACGGCCTCGTTGGCGTCAGATCCGGAATGACCGAACCAGATCTTGTTGTCGCCCGCCCCGGGAAAGGCCGCGAGCAGTTTTTCCGCGAGCGCCGTTGCCGGACCGTTGGCGGCAGAAAGAACGCTGGCGCCGGCGGGATTTGCAGCCGCACGGGAGATTGCCTCGACCAGCGCCGGGTGGCCATAGCCGAGGCTCGCCGCACCCCAGGCGCCGGAGAGGTCGATCAGCTCACGGCCGTTTTCCTGCATGAGCTTCGCGCCCCGGCCGCCGGTCACGGCAAGCGGGAAGAAGCGCAGCTTCTGCAGGTTGGCGATTGCCGCTTGGTCTCTGTCGTAGAGTGGGGTCACCGGGCTTCCCCTATGCTGGCTTTCAGACAGCGGGTCAGGCGCTCGCCCCAGGTTGCGACGCCTGCATCGGTGTCGATCAGATCGTGGCGCACCTCGACCAGAACGCCCGGCAGCCCGCGCGCGTCGGCATGAACCGGCACGGTATAATCCTCGTCGGGATGGATGTTGTAGGGCTCGTTGTCGCCGATCGTCAGCTGGCTTTCGCTGGCCAACTCGCCGATCAGTGAACCGGCAAAATCGACCGCGTCACGATAGAGGATGCCGGCCTGCCAGGGGCGCGGCTTGCCGAAATAGACCGGCGTGAAGCTGTGGATGCCGACGACGAAGGGCCGCTTGCCTTCGCCCTCGAGCCGGTCGAGACGGCGGCTGACCGCTTCAGCGAACGGCGTGAACAGCGTATCGATCCGCTGCTGCCGCTCTTCGTCGCTTAAGCTTCGGTTGGCGGGGATCTCCGTCGTCTCGCTGATCTCGGGGATCATCGAGGGGGCGGAAAGCGGCCGGTTGCAGTCGATCACCAGCCTTGAGTAGTTGGTGAAGAACAATGGTGCATCGAGGCTGAGGCTTAAGCGCTGAGCCAGCGCCATGGCGCCGATATCCCAGGCGATGTGGCGCTGGCGCTCGTGCAGCGGCAGCCCCATATCGCCGAGCGCGCGTGGCATCCGGTTTGTTGCGTGTTCGCACAGAAGCAGGATCGGCGAGGTGCCGTCCGGGTTGAAGACCGCATAAGGCGGCAGTTCGTCGATCGCCAGCAGCGGTGCGCTCGGGTCGTGTCGCGCGCCGGGCTCTAGGCTCTTGATGGCCGTTGTCGAGGTCATGGGCTGCCCATCCGTCAATCAGTAGACCGCCGCATAGCGGGCGCAGAGTTCGTCTGGCGAGAGCCCGTCGACGATCTCGATCTCCTTGCGCTTCATCGCCTCGTAGCAGGCAAGGAAATCTCGTGAGAACCAACCGGTGACGACCGGATCGGCGGCAAGCGTGTCCAGCGCTTCCGGCAGGCTTGCGGGCAGGCGACGGATGCCGAGTTTCTCCTGTTCTGCCGCCGAGAAATCGGACGGGTCGGAATTGATCAGGGGCGGCTGTTCGAGCTCGGCCCTGATGCCTTCGAGGCCGGCCTTCAAGAGAACAGCCAGCGACAGATGCGGGCTGGCGCAGGCGTCGGCGGCCCGATATTCCATGTTGAACTGCCTGGCCGGATTGCTGCCGGGCAGGTCCAGCGTCGGGCAAATGCGCAGCGTCGCTTCGCGGTTCTTTTCACCGAGGCAGGTGTAGGCGGCGCTCCAATGGTGTGGCACGAGCCGCATGTAGGAAAGCACCGACGGAGCGGTAAACGCGGTCAGCGCTGGCAGATGCTTGATGACGCCGGCGGCAAAGGAGCCGGAGACCTTGGAAAGCCTGCCGGGACGCGAGGCGTCGAATGTCACCGGATTGCCGTCGAGATCGGTGAAGCTCACATGCAGATGCACGCCGTTGCCGACGCCATTCGACGCCGTCTTCGGGGCGAAGCTCGCATTCCAGCCGAAGAGGGCGGCGACTTCCTTGGTGATCGCGCGGATGGTGGCGCCGCGGTCGGCGGCGGTCAGCGCGTCGGCAGGACGGCAGGTGATTTCGAACTGGTCCTTGCCGTATTCCGGCAGGAACATTTCCGGCTCGGCGCCGGCTTCCTGCAAGGCGGTCATCAGCAGCGAGCCGAAGGGTTCGGCGCGGCGCTGGGCGCGCAGGCCGAAGGAGGGGGCGTCCGGCCAGTCGACGCCGAGCAACTGGAATTCCTGCTCGACGGCCGATATGACCTTGAGGCCGATCTCTTCATATTCCTTCAGTGTCTGTTTCAGGAAGCTGCGCACGCAGCAATCCCAGGCATTGCCCTGTAGGTCGGTGATGTCGGAGTGGTAGAAATGCAGCGGCGTCTCGTCGGGCAGGCAAGTGACGCGCGCCTTGCTGCTTGGATCCGCCATCAGTCGCAGGTCGCCGGACGAGCCCCAGGGGTTGTTTTCGGCAATCTGGTCGAAGGGCGTCAGCGCCAGGTTGGCCGGCACCCAGCCGACGCCCTTGCGCAGGTAGCTGTCGATCTCGGTCGCGGCGAAGCTGCGGCCGCGGGTGATGCCGGCGATGTCTGTCGTGACGAAGGTGGCGAGTTCCGTCAGTGCGGCGGCCGCCTTGCCGTTGTTGGTATCGGTCATGGAATCCCCTCCAATCTGTTTTTTGCGGCGGTCTAGGCCTGGCGCAGGCCGTTCAGGCGGCTGACGACGGTGTCCGTGTCGGTCGTCCAGCAGTAGCCCGAGTAGGCACGAAGGGCCGCGTCATGGCGCTGCTCGCTGTAGGTGGCGCAGGCGTCGTTGACGACGGTGACGAGGTAGCCACGGTCGGCGGCGTCACGCACGGCCATGTCGACGCACTGGTCGGTGATGACGCCGGCGATGATCAGATAGCGCGTGTTGAGATTGCGCAGGATGTAGTCGATGTTGGTCGAGTTGAAGACGCCCGACGACGTCTTCGGCAGCACGATCTCGTTGTCGATGGGGGCAAGCTCCGGAATGACCTGGCCCTCGGGCGAGCCCTTCGGCACGTGCATGTCGGAAAGCTTGTGGTCGAGCGAGCGGTCGCGGCCGTCGAGCGTCAGGCTTTCGATGATCGTGTGCAGCACCTCGCAACCTGCCTTTCGCGCCGCTTCCAGAATGCGCACCTGGTTGGGGATGACGGTCTGGCGCAGACGCCTGTGGTAATAGCTGTCGGCGTCCTGCGGGTGGGTCGGGTCGAGGTTCGGCTCGCACCAGATGCGCTGCATGTCGACGAACAACAAAGAGGTGCGGCCAGCCTCATAGGCGCTGTCGCGCCTCAAGAGATCGTCCCCAACCTTTACAGTGACTGCACTCATTCGAATTCTCCTCGGGTTGTCTGGTTCGCCAGGGCGGCGGAAAGGGTCAGCGGTCGTCTTCAACGGCTGGGTTGAAGGCATCCTCGGTGATGGCATAGCCGCGGCGCAGTTCCTCCATGCGCTCGATGCGGCCACGTGACTGCGTGGCTAGGCGGGCGGTCAGTGCCGCGATCACCGCCTCCGTCTGGGCGATCGCCGGCACCATCGTGTCGTAGGGCGAGACCGTGTCGACGGGCGCCGTCAGCGTCACGGTCGCGAAATCGGCGATCGGCGACAGCCAGCGGTCGGTGAACAGCACGATGCGCGCGCCCTGCGTCGCCGCCTGGCGGGCAAAGCGGATCGTGTCGTTCTGGTAGCGGCGATAGTCGTAGACGAAGAGCACGTCGCGCTTGCCGAGATCGACGAGCTGGTCGACCTGGTCGGCCTGGCTGCCGTTGATCCAGCGCGTATCGCCGCGCAGTTGCTTCATGTGCGACCAGAGCAGGCCGGCGAGAAAGCCGCTGAAGCGGCCGCCAAGGCAGTGGATGCGGGCGCTCATGTCGGCGGCGGCGTCGACCGCGGCCTCGAAATCCTCCGAAGGCAGCATCTGCATCGAGGATTCCAGCGCATGGATGCTGGCGCGCAGGAAGTACTGGTAAAAATTCTCCTGCTCCAGCGACGGGCGCCGCTCGTCGAGCATGGAGAGCGGCGAACTCATGCGCTCCTGCACTTCGCTGAGAAGCGCCTTCTGGAACTCTGGATAGCCCTCGAAGCCCAGCGTGTTGGCGAAGCGCACGACGGTCGGATTGCTGACGCCGGCGGCGGCGGCGAGATGCGCGACCGTGTTCAGCCCGGCTGCCGGATAGTTCGACAACAGCTGCCGCACGATCTTCAGTTCCGAGCGCGTGAAGGTGATCGCGCCGTCTGTCAGTCGGTCCCGGATTGCCACGATTTCTGCCTCCCAAAAATGATGGCGTGAACCCCAATTTCTACTTTTTGTTACAGAATTGCTAGCAGAGAATGTTTTTTGAAACAAGATTGACATTTGATCGATCTGCGATAACGTTCATTTCGGGAACGGGCCCGAGCCAAAAACACGAGGCGGGCCGAAAATTTGGGGGAATGCGGATGGTGCGCGTCAGGCGAGAAACCGTCTTTGGTATCCTTGTAACGTCGCTGCCGCTTTTGGCCGCCGCCGTCATCGCCTCGCTGTTCTTTCCGGGCAGCGGCGAGCGCCTGGTGACGCTGTTCATGATCAACGTCATCGCCGTGCTCGGCATCGGCATCTACGCCGGCAATTCCGGCATCGTTTCCTTCGGTCACGTCGGCTTCATGGCGATCGGCGCCTATGCGTCTGGTCTGTTGACGCTCAACCCGATCATCCAGAAGACGGCGCTGCCGCATCTGCCGGGATGGCTGGCGGGCATCGGCATGCCTTTCCTGCCGGCGCTTGCCATCGCCCTCGTCGTCGTTGCTCTGGTCGCGGTGCTGATCGGCATTCCGGTTGCGCGCCTTGGCGGCTCGTCAGCCTCGATCGCGACGCTCGGCTTCCTCGTCATCGTGCATGTCGTGCTTGTCGCCTCGACGGATTTCACCCGCGGCAGCCAGACGTTTTTCGGGATCCCGCGCGCGGTCAATCTCTGGGTGGCGCTGCCCTTTGCCATTGCGGCCATCGCGGTCGCGCGCCTCTATCGGGATTCGAGCGCCGGCCTGAAGCTTCGGGCGTCGCGTGAAGACGAGATCGCCTCGACCGCCGTTGGCGTCAACGTCAAGATGCACCGCTTCTTCGCCTGGGTTCTGGGCGCAATACTCGCTGGTGCCGCCGGCGCCTTGCTGGCGCATTTCCTCGGCGCCTTTTCGCCCAAGGACTTCTACTTCAATCTGACCTTCATGCTCTTGGCGATGTTGATCCTCGGCGGCATCACCACGGTCTCGGGTGCCGTCGGCGGCGCCGCCGTGATCATGCTGATCGTCGAACTCCTGCGGAAGCTCGAAGGCGGCGTCGATCTCGGCTTCCTGAAACTGCCGACCGTCTTCGGCCTCACCGATATCGGCATCGGCGTCGCGATCCTCGTCGTCATGTACCGCCTGCAGGACGGCCTTTTCGGCGTGCGCGAACTCGACGAGCGCTTCGGCTGGTTCAAGCGCGCCGCTTCGAAAGGCGAAGCCGGAACCCCAGTGCCGGCAGATGCCAGTGCAGCAACCGGTCAAGGCACGCTCCGGGTCGAAAATCTCGGCAAGCGGTTTGCGGGTCTCGTCGCGCTCGAGAACGCTAACTTCGAGATCAAGCCCGGTCTCGTCACCGGTCTGATCGGACCGAACGGCGCCGGCAAGTCGACGCTGATCAACAGCGTTTCCGGCGTTGTTCCGCCGTCGAGCGGTCGCGTGCTGATCGACGGTCAGGATGTTGCGTCGCTTGCGGTTCATGCCGTTCCCGTCGCGGGTCTCGCTCGCACCTTCCAGAACATTCGTCTTTTCAAGAACCTGACCGTCCTTGAAAACGTCACGGTTGCGGCAAGCGCCTTGAAGGCCGATGGCGAAGACCCGGCCGCCCGCGCCCTGACGGTGCTCGCGGAAGTGGGCCTCGGGGAATTTGCCGACAGGCTGGCCGGCACGCTTTCCTATGGAGCGCAGCGACGGCTGGAGATCGCCCGCGCGCTGGCACTGAAGCCGCGTTATCTGCTGCTCGACGAGCCGGCCGCCGGCATGAACCCGGCCGAGACCGAGGAGCTGATGCATGTCCTCGATCGTATCCGCACGAAGTATCGCCTCGGCCTGCTCGTCGTCGAGCACGACCTGAAGCTGATCATGCGGCTCTGCGACGTCGTCGTCGTGCTCAACAAGGGCCAGCAGATCGCCATCGGTACGCCGGCGGAAATCCAGGCCAATCAGGCCGTCATCGAGGCCTATATCGGCCGCCGCCGCTCATCGGCGCAGGCGCGAAGCGGCGAGGGGGAAGTTCAAGGCCTGCCGTCCGGCGCGCCGGGCCTGCACAATCCTGCATAATCAAGAGAGGGAACTTTTCAGATGAAGAACAACGTAACGGCCCTGTGCCTCACCACCATGCTCGGTGGCCTCACGCTGTCGGCTCTGCCGGCGTTTGCGGAAGACCTGGTGATCGGTCTTGCGACCGCGCAGACCGGTGGCCTTGCCCCCTATGACCAGCCGTCGCTGAAGGGCCTGGAAATGGCTGTCGAGGAAATCAACGCGGCCGGCGGTGCTGCCGGCAAGTTCCCGATCAAGCTCGTTGCCAAGGATACCCGCTCGGATGCGGCGCAGACAGCGCTGGTGGCGCAGGAGTTGGTCGACCAGGGCGTCAAGATCGTCATCACGCCCTGCGACGCCGATCCGTCGATCGCCGCCGGCCAGGTGACCCAAGCCGCCCAGATCCCGGCCTTCTCCTTCTGCGCGACAACGCCCACCATGCCGCTCGCCGTCGGCGATTACATGTTCGGCAACTATCCGGCCGACAACGTCCAGGCCTCTGTGCTTGCCACCTACGCCACCGAGAAGGGCTACAAGAAGGCCTACATCCTGAAGTCGCCCGACAGCGCCTATACGCTGAAGCTGCCTGAGTATTTCGCTGCAGCCTTCACCGCCAAGGGCGGCGAGCTGCTCGGCGAGGGCACGTTCAGCATGGGCCAGCAGGACTTCGGCGCCGAGGTCACCAAGATCAAGGCGATGAACCCGGCGCCGGACGTCATCATGACGGCGGCTTACGAGCCGGACTTCCCGGCCTTCATCCGCCAGCTGCGCGGCGCCGGCGTGACGATCCCGATTCTGGGCAGCGACGGCATCGACTCGCCGACGACGTTCGGCCTCGGAGCGACCGTCGATGGCGTCGTCTTCACCACCGCCGGCTTTGCCAGCGAAGGCAGCCCGCTCGCCGACTTCAACGTGAAGTACAAGGAGAAATTCGGCCAGGTGCCGGACACGGTCTACATCGCCAATGGCTATGACCTCGGCAAGGTAATCGACGCGGCGGTGACGGAAGCCAACAGCATCGATCCGGTCGCGATCCGCAATGCCATCGCTTCGCTCGAAAACGTCCAGGGCGTGACCGGCCCGATCACCTATGCCGGCACGCAAGGGATGCCGCTTCGCTCCGTGTCACTGGTACGCATCGAAGGCGGCAACCGCGAACTGATCAGCCAGGGCGTTCCGGCGGCCGCCGATATTCCGGCACCGTGATCGAACGGAGAGGGCAATCCCCGGTCTTGCCGGGGCTTGCCTCTGCTGTCGCCGCCACAGGCGCTTCGCAATCCATGGCAAGGACTTTGCCCCGATGATGATGAGTGAAATTCCCGTTTCGAAGCCGCTGCTGGAAGTCAGCGGTCTCAAGGTCGCCTATGGCGCGGTCGAGGCACTGAAGGGTGTCGATCTCACCGTCGGCAAGGGGCAGATCGTCACGCTGCTCGGCGCCAACGGCGCCGGCAAGAGTTCGACGCTGAATTCGCTCGTCGGCCTGGCGGGCAAGAAGGCGGGACGCGTGTCGTTCAACGGCCAGAATATTTCGGGCCTTGCGCCGGAACAGATCGTCCGGCTCGGCATGACGCTGACGCCCGAGGGGCGGCGCATCTTTCCGAGCCTGACGGTCGACGAACACCTGCTCCTCGGTGGCGCCATGCACAAGGCGCGCGGGGCGATCGCTGAGGTGCGCGAAGACATGCTGTCGCGCTTTCCGATCCTGAAGGAGCGGCTCACCCAGAAGGCCGGATCGCTCTCTGGCGGCGAACAGCAGATGCTGGCGATCGCGCGTTCGATGATGTCGTCTCCGGACCTCCTGCTGCTCGACGAACCCTCGCTCGGCCTTGCGCCGCAGGTGGTGGACCTGATCTTCGACCTGATCGCCGGTCTCCGGCAGAAGGGCCTGACGATCCTGCTCGTCGAGCAGAACGTGTCGCTCTCGCTCGAGATCGCCGATACCGGCTACGTCATGGCCAACGGCCGGATCGTGCTTTCGGGCACGGCTGCCGAGCTTCGCAATTCAACCGAAATCCAGGGCGCCTATCTCGGCGCCTGAGCCGAGTGCGTGGAGGGTCAATTCATGGACATGTTCCTGCAGCAGCTCGTCAATGCGCTCAGCCTCGGTGGCACCTATGCGCTTCTGGCGCTCGGTCTTGCGGTCGTCTTCTCGATCATGGGGCTCATCAACTTCGCTCACGGCGAGTTGATGACGGCTGCCGGCTACGGCCTCTGCTTCGCGCTGTTGTTGGGGCTACCGTTTCCGCTTGCGGTCTGCGCCGCGCTGATGATCGCAATCATGCTTGCGATGCTGATGGAGCGGATCGCCTTCCGGCCGGTGCGCGGCGCCAGCGGCACGACGCTGCTCCTGACGAGCTTCGCCGTCAGCGCCATCCTGCGTGTTCTCTTCCAGAACTTCATCTCCGCTCGCCCGAAGCCGGTGCCGATGCCCGAGAGCTTTTCCGGCACGATCGAGATCGGCGGCCTGCATCTCGGCCTGATCCAGGGCACGTCGATCCTCGTCACGATCATCATGCTCGCCGGCCTCAACCTTTTCCTGCGCACGACTGTGCTCGGCCGCGCCATGCGCGCGGCTTCGGAAGATTTCGCCATCGTGCGGCTGATGGGCATCCGCGCCAATGCGGTGGTCGCCACCGCCTTTGCGATCTCCGGCCTGCTCGCTGGCGTTGCCGGCATCCTCTGGGTGGCGCAGCGCGGCAGCGTCGATCCGCTGATGGGTTTCCTGCCGGTGCTCAAAGCCTTCATCGCCGCGATCATCGGGGGACTCGGCAGCCTGTCGGGTGCCGTTGCCGGCGGCTTCCTGCTCGGATTCATCGAGGTGTTCCTGCAGGCCTATCTGCCGGAAGGGCTGCTCAGCTACCGCGATGCCTTCACCATCCTGCTTGTCATCGGCGTGTTGCTCTTTGCACCCCAGGGCCTGCTTGCCCGCAAGACGATCGTCAAGCTCTAAGCACACAGCGGCCAGGAGATCGACCGCCTTCATGCCGACAGAAACGCCGCGATGGAAGCCCGCCGCGGCGTTTGTCATTGTGACGCGGATAGAGGAGCCGATCGTGTGAGTATTTCAGTCACCAAAAATCGCGCGATGCACCTGCCTGCTTCCAAGGTGACCCAAAAACGAAAAGACGCCGCGGGGAGGGCCGCGGCGTCTCGTTGGCGCTTATCTCTCGCGCAATTCCTGACGGAAATTGCTCGGGATCAGCGTGCCGGTGGGGCGTACATCAGGCCGCCCTGGCTCCAGAGTTTGTTGAGGCCGCGCTCGATTTTGAGCGGGCTATCCTTGCCGAGGTGGCGCTCGAAGATCTCGCCATAGTTGCCGACGGCGGAAACCGCCTGGTAGGCCCATTTCGGATCGAGACCGAGCGACTTACCCGCTTCGTTTTCGATGCCGAGGAAACGCTTCTGGGCGGTCGTCCCGTTCTCGAGAAGCTTTGCGGCGTTGTCCTTGGTGATGCCGAGCTCTTCGGCCTCGGTCAGCGCAAACAGCGTCCAGCGCACGACCTTGAACCACGGGTCGTCGCCCTGGCGGACGGCCGGACCGAGCGGCTCCTTGGAGATCACTTCAGGCAGCACGACGAAACGATCGGGATCGTTCAGCGTCAGGCGCTGGGCATAGAGCGCCGAAGCGTCGGTCGAATAGACGTCGCAGCGTGCCGTGTTGAAGGCCTGGATCGTCTGGTCGGCCTTTTCGAAAGCCACCACCTGATACTGGATGTTGTTGGCGCCGAAATAGTCGGCCATGTTCTGCTCGGTCGTCGTGCCGGTCTCGGTGCAAACGGAGGCGCCCGAGAGTTCCTTGACGCTCTTCACGCCAAGGTCGTTGCGCACCATGAAGGCCTGGCCGTCATAATAGTTGACGCCGACGAAGCTCATGCCGAGATCGGTGTCACGTGACAGCGTCCAGGTGGTCTGGCGCGAAAGCAGGTCGGCCTCGCCCGACTGCAACGCGGTGAAGCGCTCCTTGGTCGAGAGCGGTACGTATTTCACCTTGTCGGGATTGCCGAGCGCTGCAGCGGCCACGGCGCGGCAGAAATCGATGTCGAAGCCGCTCCATTCACCCTTGTCGTTGGGCGCGGAAAAGCCGAGCACGCCCTGGCTGACGCCGCAGCGAAGTTCGCCGCGTTCCTTGATCACGTCGAGCATGCCGGCGTTGGCGGCGGTGCCGGCGAGGAACGCCGCGCTCGCCAGTGCCAGAACTCCAAGTTTCACTCCAAGTTTCATTGTCCTGTTCTCCTCATTGATGTTTTTAGGGCATGCGTCTTCGCCGCCGGGATGCGTCCACATCCCGGCCAATCGGCTGTCGTTTTGCTGTATTCGCTCCGGCCTTAGCCGAGTCTGCTTGCCACGTCGGCGAAGGTCTCTTCGAGGACGGCGATGAGATGGTCCGCATCGCGTTTCGAGAAGATCATCGGCGGACGCATTTTCAGAATGTTGTCATGCGGACCTTCGGTGCCCATCAGCACGCCGCGGCGGCGGGCTCCGTTGGAGACGGCGCGGGCGAATTCGGTCGCGGGCGCCTTGGTCTTGCGGTCGGTCACGAGTTCGATGCCGAGGAACAGGCCCATGCCGCGTACGTCGCCGATCACTTCGTAGCGGGCCTGCATGGCGCGGAAGGCATCCATCAGATAGTTGCCGACCGAAAGCGCATTGCCGCGCAGATCCTGGCCCTCGATCACGTCGAGCACGGCGAGGCCGACGGCGCAGGAGACCGGGTTGCCGCCGAAGGTGTTGAAGTATTCCATGCCGTTGTTGAAGTTGTCGGTGACTTCGCGGGTCGTGACGACGGCGGCGAGCGGATGGCCGTCGCCGATCGGCTTGCCCATGGTGACGATGTCAGGCACGACGCCTTGTGTCTCGAAGGCCCACCAATGGCTGCCGACGCGGCCGAAACCAACCTGCACTTCGTCGGCGATGCAGACGCCGCCGGCCTCGCGTACGAGCCGATAGACTTCCTTCAGGTAGCCCTCCGGCAGGAACACCTGGCCTGCGACGCTCGGGATCGATTCCGCGATGAAGAAGCCCGGACCTTCGCCCTTGGCCTTCATCCCCTGGATCAGCTCGGCGACGCTTTCGGCGAAGCGCTTACCGTGTTCCTCGGCCGGCCAGTCCGCCGGTGCATGATAGCTGTCGGGAATGGTCGCCACGTGCACATGCGGCTTCGGACCCTTGCCGCCCTTGCGGCGGAACTTGTAGGGGCTGATGTCGATCAGCTCCTGTGTCGTGCCGTGATAGGACCAGTCGAGCGTGATCGCGTTCTCGCGGCCGGTATGGGCACGCATCAGCCGTAGCGCCAGGCTATTGGCTTCCGAGCCGCTGTTGACGAAACCGGCGACCGTCAATTCCTTCGGCAGCGTTGCCGTCAGCCGCTCGGCATAGGCGACGATGTTGTCGTGAAGGTAGCGGGTGTTGGTGTTGAGGATCGCCGCCTGTCTGGCCATTGCCTCGACGACAGCCGGATGGGCGTGGCCGATGTGGCAGACATTGTTGAAGCAATCGAGATAGGCGCGGCCGCTGTCGTCGATCAGCCACACGCCTTCGCCGCGCACGAACTTGATCGGCTTGTCGTAGGAGATCGAAAGGTTCGGCAAGAGCAATTCCTTGCGCCTTCTGACGATCTCCTCGTGCGAGCGGCCTTTCTTCTCGAAGAACTCCTCGGCAATGCCGGCAAAGGTGCGCGCATCCGGGAAGAGTTCGGCCCAGACGTCGAGAAACTGCGGTTCGCCGACGCCGAGGATTTCGGTCGCAGAGAGGCTGGTGTCGGCCGAAAGCTGCAGATGCAGATGCGGCGCCCAACCGCCGTTCTCCTTCGGAGCCCCCATTTCGCCCACGAGCGCGCCGGCCACAAGCCTGTCACCGGCCTTGATGCGTCCCATGGCTTCGTGCGCCATATGGCCCCAGAGCGTGACGAAGGGTGGGCAGCCCTCCGGCTGGTGGCGAAGTGCTATCAGGCAGCCATAGCCGAGCGGGTCTTTCTCGATCTCGACGCTGACCACGGTCGCCGCAAGCGGGGTGTAGAGCTTGGTGCCGGCGGCCATGAACAGATCGAGGCCGAGATGGCGGGTGCGGCGGGTGTGGTCGATGAAGCGCGAGACGAACATTTCGCCGGCATAGACGGTACGTTCTTCGCCAAAGGGGCCGATGCCAAGCTCGACGCCATGCGCGCGGCAATAGTCTTCCCAGATCGCCTGGGCCTCATCCGGCTGTTCGCCTGCGGATTTCACCGTCATCGGATGCTGCGGGTCRCCATAAGGAACGAGCGCTGCCGGGTAGGTGGCGGCCGGGCGTGCGAGCAGCGGTTTCAGCGTCTTGCGGTTCTCTCGGATCCAGGCGGCAATCGCGTGTGCGCCGGGGGTTGCCTCGAAGCCGCAGGCCTTGCGCAGGATGGCGGTGGCAAAACGCGGGTTCATCCGGTCGAGCTTGCGCAGCAGCGTCCAGGCCGGGCGTTCGCTGATCGCCAGATAGGGATTGTCGTCGGTATGGGCGCGGCGGGACGCCGAGATCGTCACCGACGTGACGAGGCGCATGGCGATGAGATCGAATAGGAGGTCGACCTCTTCTTCCGCCAGCGGATACTCCGCATGGAAGCCGCGGGCGATCGCGGCGGCGGCGCCGATCGGATCGGGATGGTCGAGCCCGGCATAGGCAGAAGCGATAGCCACCTCGGCAATCACGGGTGCATGCAGCGCGTCGCCGAAATCGATCAGGCCGGAGATGTGGTCATGATCGGCCTTGGCAACCAGCACGTTCCAGTCGTTGGCATCGTTGTGGATGACGGCGGCGCGAAGCGTGGCAAGCCGCGGCGCTACGGTTTCTTCGAAGCGGGTGAGGAAGCGTTCGAGCAGCGCGCGATCGTCGGCGGAGGCGACATGATGCAGCCGATCGGCCGAGCGGCCGGCATGGCGGATATCCCAGTCGAGGTCGCGCAGCGCGCCCGGATGCATGAATCCCTTGAGCGAAGCATCGAAGCGGCCGAGCATCTGCCCAAGCGACTGTAGCGCTGCGTCGCTACGCCCGGTTTCGGCAAGCGGCAGGCCCTCGACCCAGCTCACGAGCCGCAGACGATGGGTGACGCCGCGGGCACTGGTCGTCGAAGCGAGGCTCGCTCCGGTCAATGTCGGACGAATATGTGGCACAGGCAGATCGGCGGCATGGGTGCCGACATGCTTCAGCAGCGCCGTCTGGAAATCGCTTTCGACTTCAGGCTCGGCGGCATTGATGATCTTCAGGATAGAGGTGCTGCCGTCGTCAGCCTCGACCTTGAAGTTCTGGTCGCGTTCGCTGGCAAGCAGTGAGAGCGCGCCCGAGAGGCCGTAGTGCTCCTTCAGCAGCGCGGCTGCCGCTTCGGTCGAAAAGTCAGGCGTGGTCGTCAGCATATCGTTCATGGGGATCCTCATCTCGACCAGGAGATTTACACGGGCTGTGCCACGATGCATCCGGCAATATGCCGGTTGCACCGGCACTTTGTTTATAATAACCGTCATCTTGTCGGCGCGGCCGGAGGACGAAACTTGAACGACATAGACGCGATCGACCGCACCATCCTCAGCATCCTGACGCGCGAGGCGCGCATCCCGATGAAGTCGCTGGCGGGCAGGATCGGACTTTCCCGAAGCGCAACGACGGAGCGGGTGAGCCGGCTGGAGAAGGCGGGTATCATCAGGGGCTATCGCGCGGATATCGGTCAGCTGGACGAAGGCACCATCCACGCTTTCCTGCTGGTGACCCTGAAGCGCACGCCATCGATCGGCGTGCTCGACCGGCTCGCCGGTGTTTCCGCCGTCCGCAAGGTGTCATCCGTCAGTGGCCAGTTGGATCTCGTCGTCGAGGTCGAAGTCGGATCGATCAATGCACTCAACGAGCTTCGCAACGAAGTGGCGACGATGGAGAATGTCGAGGACCTGACGACCTCGATCGTGCTCCGACGGGATATCGAGCGGAGCTGATAGCCTCGGGATACTGGTTGCCCGATACCAAGGTGATATTGAACGGAATCGCTTCAGCCTTCGCTGAGCATTTCCGTTTCACCAGCGAAGCGTTCGAGCAGCGAGCGGCGCACGCGGCCGATGTCGCGCATCGGCGGCTCTCCAAAATGCCGGGAATATTCGCGGCTGAACTGCGACTGGCTTTCGTAGCCGACCTGATGGCCGGCGTCGCCGGCGTCGAGGCTCTCCTCCAGCATCAGCCGGCGCGCCTCCTGCAGCCGAAGCTGCTTCTGGTATTGCAGCGGACTCATGGCGGTGATCGCCTTGAAGTGATGGTGCAGCGACGAGACGCTCATCGACACGCGGTTGGCAAGGTCGTCGATCCGGAGCGGCCGCGAGTAGTGTTCCTTCAGCCAGGCGACGGCGCGCCCCACCTGATGCGGCTGGCTGTCGGTGGTCGCCATCTGCCTGAGGCGGTGACCGTGCGGTCCGGTCAGCAGGCGGTAGAGGATTTCCTGCTCGATCAGCGGCAGCAGCGCCGGGACGTCATCCGGCCGCTCAACCAGGCGCAGGAGCCGAAGGGTCGCGTCTTCGAGATCGGTGGTGATCTTGCTGACCGTCATGCCGCGGGGTGAGGCCGTGGGCGCCGGCCACTGGCTGAGCGAGGCCAGCAGTGCCTGGATCTTGCCGGGGTCGAGCGTGAAGGCCATGCTGAGATAGGGCTCTTCCGCCGAGGACTGGCAGACCTGCGAGAGAACCGGCAGGTCGATCGAGGTCAGGAGATAGTCGGAAGCGCCGTAAATCAGCGTCTCCTCCCCGAGAACCACGCGCTTTGCGCCCTGCACGATAATCGCCAGGCTCGGCCGGTAAGCAGAGCAATTGACCGGCGCCTCGCCGCCATGGCGATGGACGCTCAGGCCGGAAATACCGGTCATGTGGTCGCCGTCCTTTTCGGCGAACCGGGCAATGATATCGATCATCTCGTGGCGGGCGGTTTGTCGCGTGATTGTCATAATCTACGGTCTTTCCAGCGGCTTAGCAGTGTCTGAGGTGATGATCAGATAAGGCGCACATGTTCCATCTCCAGTGGCCTTATCTCATTCTCGCAGGATCGTGCAAAAACTTTGCAGGATCGCTCTAACGCTTGCGGCGTCCGTACCGCCATAGTCCGGGTGCGTCAGGCCGGGCTCCCTCCGGACCTGCACCCTTTCCCAAAATGAGGACAGACTGATGGCCATTGCAAGAGGATATGCGGCGACCGATGCATCGAAGCCGCTTACGCCTTTCACCTTCGAGCGTCGCGAACCGCGCGACGACGATGTGGTGATCGAGATCAAGTATTGCGGCGTCTGCCATTCGGATATTCACCAGGCCCGCAATGAATGGGGCAATTCGGCCTTCCCGATGGTCCCCGGCCACGAGATCGTCGGCATCGTGACGGCGGTCGGCCCCAAGGTCACCACGTTCAAGGTCGGCGATCGTGCCGGCGTCGGCTGCTTCGTCGATTCCTGTACCACCTGCGCCACGCGCGACCTGGACCTGGAACACTACATGCCCGGGCTGATCGCGACCTATAACGGCGTCGAAGCCGACGGCAAGACGCCGACCCAGGGCGGCTATTCCGACAGCATCGTCGTCAAGGAAGGCTACGTTCTGTCGATCCCGGAAAACTTGCCGCTCGACGCTGCCGCGCCGCTGCTGTGCGCCGGCATCACGCTCTATTCGCCGCTGCGCCACTGGAAGGCAGGTCCCGGCAAGAAGGTCGCGATCGTCGGCATGGGCGGTCTTGGCCATATGGGCGTCAAGCTGGCGCATGCCATGGGCGCCGACGTAACGGTTCTCAGCCAGACGCTTTCCAAGAAGGAAGACGGGCTGAAGCTCGGCGCCGATCACTACTACGCGACCAACGACCCCGAGACCTTCAAGGCGCTGGCAGGCACGTTCGACCTGATCATCTGCACGGTTGCGGCCGAGATCGACTGGAACGCCTATGTCAGCCTGTTGAAGGTCGATGGCGATTTCGTGTTGGTCGGCATTCCGGAAAACGCAGTGCCGGTGCATGCGTTTGCGCTGGTGCCGGCCCGCCGCAGCATTTCCGGCTCGATGATCGGTTCGATCAAGGAAACCCAGGAGATGCTCGACTTCTGCGGCGAGCACAACATCGTCTCGGAAATCGAAACGATCCGCATCCAGGAGATCAACGAAGCCTATGAACGCGTCGTCAAGAGCGACGTGCGCTACCGCTTCGTGATCGACATGGCGTCGTTGCAGGACGCCGCCTAAGTTGAATGCAGGCGGCCCGGGATCTGAGCGGATCCCGGGCCGTTCTTATTTTTCTGCGGCAGAGGCTCACACGAGCGGCAACGGTCCGTCGTTCTTGATCTCCTCCATGACAGCATAGGTGCGGGTCTCCTTGACGCCCGGAAGCGTCCAGAGCACCTGGCCGAGGAAGTTGCGGTAGGCCGCCATGTCCTCGAAGCGGGTCTTGACCAGATAGTCGAAGCCGCCCGCCACCATGTGGCATTCGAGCACGGCCGGCGCCTGTTTGACGGCGGCGGCAAACTGATCGAAGACATCGGGCGTCGTCTTGTCGAGCATGACCTCGATGAACACCAGCAGGCCGAAGCCGAGCTTCTGCGGATCGAGCCGCGCGCCGAAACCCGAGACGTATCCCTCCTTCAACAGTCGGCGCAACCGCTCGCTGGTCGCCGTCGGCGACAGGCCGATACGATCGGCAAGCTCCAGGTTGGTGATGCGTCCATCCGCCTGGAGGATGTTGAGAATTCTACGGTCAATCTTGTCGATCTGATGCATGGTTCCTCCCACCGATGCCTCAGGCGGCAAGTCGCGTTTCCGCGAGCTTCACCCAGTAGGAGATGCCGTGCGGGATCGCCTCGTCATTGAAGTCGTAGGCGGGGTGGTGCAGCCCGGCGGTGTCGCCGTTGCCCATGAAGACGAAGGCGCCGGGACGCGCGAGCAGCATGTAGGAGAAGTCCTCGCCGCCCATCATCGGATCGAGCGACGGCTTGACGTTGCTTGTCCCGGCAATCTCGGCTGCGGCCTTGAGCGCATAACCGGTTTCTTCGGCATGGTTCACGGTCACCGGATAGTTGCGGTTGTACTGGACGGTAACGGTCGCGCCGTAGATCTGGGCAACCCCCTCGGCGATCGTGCGGATGCGGCTCTCGCCGATGTCGCGCACTTCGGGCACGAGGGTGCGCACGGTGCCGCCGAGAACGGCGTCCTCCGGAATGACGTTATGGGCGAAGCCGGCGTTGAACTTGGTGACGGAGACGACGACCGAGGCGAGCGGATCGACAGTGCGGGACGCGATCGTCTGCAGCGCCGTCACGATCTGGGTGCCGACGATGATCGGGTCGATCGTCCTGTGCGGCTGCGCCGCATGGCCGCCGCGGCCCTTGATGGTGATGGTGAATTCATCGGTCGAGGCCATGATCGGGCCGACGCGGCTGCCGAACTGGCCGATGGCCATGCCCGGCATGTTGTGCATGCCGTAGACTTCCGCGATGGCGAAGCGCTCCATCATGCCGTCCTTGACCATCTCGTTGCCGCCGCCGCCGCCTTCTTCGGCGGGCTGGAAGATGACCGCGACGCTGCCGGCGAAATTGCGGGTCTCGGCGAGATACTTCGCAGCACCGAGCAGCATGGCGGTATGTCCGTCATGGCCGCAGGCATGCATCTTGCCGGATGTCTCAGACGCCCAGGGCTTGCCGCTGGTCTCGGTGATCGGCAGCGCATCCATGTCGGCGCGAAGACCGATGGTGCGGCCCGCGCCGAGATTGCCGCGGATCAGGCCGACGACGCCGGTGCGGCCGAGGCCCGTCACGACTTCGTCAACGCCGAATTCCTTCAGTTTCTTTTCGACGAAGGCTGCCGTATTCTCCACCGCGAACAGGAGCTCGGGGTTCTTGTGCAGGTGGCGCCGCCATTCGGTGACTTCGTTCTGGAGCTCGGCGGCACGGTTGAGTATCGGCATCGGTTCGTCCTGTCGGTCTGTTCGATTACTAATTGTATCTGCGTCTCTGCGGTGGATTGGCACCGGGCCCTGTGAATGGGCTTTGCCATCTCCTCGCCATATAGGCTAAATAGCCGGACGAGACGAGGCAACAGCGGATTTTTGAGGTCCTATCGTGGTGACAGCAGGATTTTTCACGCGTGGCAAGGTAAAGGCGCTGGGAGTGACGGCGGCGACTTGCGCGACGCTCCTTGCGGCGCTGCCGGCTGCGGCCAATCCGAGGCTCGTCGTCGACGTCAATTCGCTGAAGGTCTACGAGCATCAGGATATCTTCCAGAAATGGTATCCGGCATCGCTGACCAAGCTGATGACGGCCTATACGACTTTCCGCGCGATCAAGTCGGGGCAGCTGACGCTCGAGAGCCCCGTCATCATGACCAAGAATGCGGCGGCCGAGCCGCCGAGCAAGATGTTCTACAAGCCCGGCCAGGCAATGACGCTCGACAGTGCGTTGAAGATGATGCTGGTCAAATCGGCGAACGACATCGCCGTCGCGATTGCCGAGACGGTCGGTGGTTCCGAGCCCGCCTTCATCGAGCGCATGAACGCTGAGGCGCGCCGCATCGGCATGACCTCGTCCAACTTCATCAATCCCAACGGATTGCCCGGTGCCGGCCAGTACACGACGGCCCGCGATCTCGCGGTGCTGGCAATCACGCTGAAACGTGAATTCCCACAATACGCCTCCTATTTCTCGCTGGAGGGCATTACCACCGGCAAGAAGGACTATCCGAACTACAACAAGCTGATCGGCCGCTTCGAAGGCGCTGACGGCATGAAGACCGGCTTCATCTGCGCCTCCGGCTTCAACCAGGTATCGTCAGCCACCCGTGACGGCCGCAGCGTCGTATCGGTCGTGCTCGGCGAAGATAGCCTCGGCGCGCGTACCGACGAATCCGCGCGTCTGTTGCAGATGGCGCTGACGACGAGCGGCAACGGCAAGCCATCGCTGGTACAGATTCCGGCCTATGGCGAAACGCGCGACATGGTGGCCGATGTCAGCAAGCAGATCTGCTCGAAGGCGGCCGCCAAGGTGCGCAGCGAAGGCCGCGACGAGGCTGGACGGCAGAAACTGCTGTCGCCCTATATCCACGAAATCAACYGGCCGCTGAAGCTCGCCTTTGCCGGCCTCATTGCCGGCAGCGGGGAGAAGGCGCCGAAGGTCGTCGCCGAAGAGACCGCGCAAGGTGACGCCGTCAATGTGCCGATCCCCGTGCCGCGGCCGACATTCTGATCGGAGTTCATGATGGTTAGCCCCTTGCCGGCGGTGCCGGTCTCGATCCTCACCGGCTTTCTCGGTGCGGGCAAGACGACATTGCTCAACCGGCTGCTGAAGGACCCCGATCTCTCGGACACGGCCGTCATCATCAACGAGTTCGGCGATGTCTCGATCGATCATCTGCTGGTGGAAGCCTCCAGCGACGGTGTCATCGAGCTCTCCGACGGCTGCCTCTGCTGCACGGTGCGTGGCGAACTGGTCGATACGCTCGCCGATCTCATGGATCGCATGCAGACCGGCAAGATCAAGCCGCTGAAGCGCGTCGTCATCGAAACGACCGGCCTTGCCGATCCGGCGCCGGTGCTGCAGTCGGTGATCGGCAATCCTATCATCGCGCAGAATTTTCGGCTGGACGGAGTCGTCACCGTTGTCGACGCCGTGAACGGCCTGCAGACGATTGCAAACCACGAAGAAGCCTTGAAGCAGGTTGCCGTCGCCGACCGCATCGTCATCAGCAAGACCGGTCTCGCCGACGCTGCCCAACACGACGAGTTGACGGCGCGAATCCGCGCGCTCAATCCGCGTGCGCCGCTGATCGATGGCGACAGCGCCGAGGCGGGACGCGCCGAGCTGTTCGACTGCGGGCTCTACGATCCGTCGTCAAAGATCGCCGATGTGGGGCGCTGGCTGCAGGACGAGGCGCACCACGACCATCATCATCACGACCACGGTGACCACGATCACGGGGACCATCACCACGGCCACGATCATCACCATGGTCACGATCGTCATCAGCACCATGATGTGACGCGACATGGCGGCGACATCCGTTCCTTCAGCATCGTGCACGACCGTCCGATCGAGCCGATGGCGCTCGACATGTTTATCGATCTCCTGCGCTCGGCGCATGGCGAGAAGCTGCTTCGGATGAAGGCGATCGTCGCGGTTGCCGACAGGCCGGACCGGCCGCTGGTGCTGCATGGGGTGCAGAACGTCTTCCATACGCCGGAGCGGCTCGCCGCCTGGCCGGACCCGAATGATCGGCGCACGCGCATGGTGCTGATCACCAAAGGGTTGGAAGAGGCCTTCGTCCGCGACCTCTTCGACGCCTTCACCGGCAAGCCACGCATCGACCGGCCGGACGCCCAGGCGCTTTCGGACAACCCACTCGCCGTGCCCGGCATGCGGTTTTAAAGCAAGCTCCAGGAAAAGCGCGAAGCGGTTTTCCGTCCGGAGTTGCGATTTAGGTTTGAAGCAAGCTCCAGGAAAAGTGCGAAGCGTTTTCCGCCCGGAGTCGCGCTCACATAACACAAGCCAAGCCGCGTTGCGGGCTTGGTGCGTCTCAGGCACCCTTGCGGATGAGAAACCGATGGCCGCCGTCGGCGGGAGCCGCTTCCACGAGCTTGTGGCCGTCCTCGTTGCAGAAATGCGGGATGTCGATCACCGCCAGAGGATCTGTCGTCTCGATCTCCAGCAACGCGCCCGGCGCCAGCGTGCTCATGCGCTTGCGCGTCTTCAAAACGGGAAGGGGGCATTTAAGCCCCCTCAGGTCGTAGACGATCTTTTGTTCGTCCGGCATCAATTGCCCCAGATCTTCCAGAACGGGCGCTTCTTCGGCGGCTCTTCGGTGAGCACAGGCGTTTCCGCAGCCGCATCGGGCGCGGGTGCCGTTGCAACGGCCGCGGTCTGCTGCGGAGCGGCGGTCGCTGCGGCTCGCGCCTGCTTCTCGGCCTTTGCCGGCTCCTGAGCCTGTGGCGGCACGGCGGCCTGCTGTGCATTTGCTGCCTGATCCGGTGTGATGATGACCGGAGCAGGCATCTGAAGCTCAGGCTCGCTCTTGGAGAACAGGCTCCAGAAGGACTTCTTGGGCTGCTCGATGGCTGCCTGCATCACTGGCTGCGGAACGGGATTGGCAGCCGGGACGGGCACGTGCTTGCCGCCGTCGGTTGCCTTTTCGAGTTCCTTCTTCTGGATCTCGACGGCCTGCTTGGTCTCTTCCGCTTCCTTTTGATCGGCGAGCTTCTTCTCGAGATCGCTCGCCTTCATCATCTTGCCAGCGTCAAGCGAGTTGCCGGTCGGCGCATACGCGAGTTCGCGGCCGACGCGCTGCTTGGCGACGATCGCCTTGCGCTCGGCCTCGCTCGGCTCGTACCAGACCATGCCATCATACTTCTTCATCGCCTTGTCGTAGTCGGTCTGGTAGCTCTTTTCGAAGGTCGACATGGCGACCTGCAACGCCGGCGGCGTCGACATGGCCGGGCACTGGCCGCTCGGGTTGAACGGGCCGGAGGCCTGCTGGTTGAAGACGTACTTCTTCTCGCAGACGTTGACTTCAGGCGGGCGCTTGGTGACCTCGAACTGGTCGTAGCCGACCTTCAGCATCTTCCAGAAATCGATGTTCGGATTGTTGCGATGGCGCGCCATGTTTTCCGCGGTCATGCGGAAGGGGAAGGCCTGCAGCTGAACGCTTTCCTGACCACCCTTGAAGCTATCCCTCGCGAGCGCGAAAATCTCGATCATCTGCTCGTCGGTCATCGAGTAGCAGCCCGACGACGAGCAGGCGCCGTGGATCATCAGGTGCGTGCCCTGTCGGCCGTTCGCCTTGTCGAAGGCGTTGGGGTAGCCGGTGTTGATCGCCAGGTAATAGTTCGAATTGGGGTTCATCTGGTGCGGGAAGAGCGGGTAGAAGCCTTCCGGCGCCTGGCGGTCGCCTTCCTTTACCTTTGGCCCGAGCTTGCCGGACCAGGCGCAGATCTTATAGGTCTTCAGGAGTTGGAAGCGGTTGGCGGTGTTGGCCTTCCAGACTTCGAGCGTGCCTTCCTCCTTGAAGATGCGCAGCGCGATCGGGGCCTGCTTCTGCATCCCGAGTTCGCTCATCTTTCTGATCATCGGGGCAGAAAGCTGGTAGTCGGTCTTGTTCTTGACGGACTTGATGTCGACTGACGTCGTCGTATCCAGCGTTTCATTGGTGCAACCGGCAAGTGCGGCGACAATGGCGGCGGAGGCTACAAGGTTCCTGAAACGCATCAGCAGAGGCCCGTTCAAACCCAACTCGACTAGGAAAGCCCAAGTCCGCGAGGGGTGGGCTCTTCAGAGAATCACTAAGCGATTATACTTCACGAATTCTTAACCCTGCAGGGGACGCCTGCCGATGCGCTGTTCATGACCTCATGAATATGGCCAAGATTTGGCCACACTCCGCTTTGCAGTTGCGAAATTTGCTCCCGCAATCGCGCCCGATCCGGGCGGATAGAGATAGAGGGCGCGGGATTTCCGCCCGCATCCCGCTCCGACTTAGAGGTTGCGGCCGATATTGAGGTACTTTTGTCGGCGATCCGTGCGCAACTGGTCGCCATTGCGTCCGGAAAGTTCCTTCAGCGCGTCGGCGATCACGGTTCCGGTACGGCCGATGACTGCTTCCGGGTCGCGGTGCGCGCCGCCGACCGGCTCCTGAATGATGCCGTCGATGACGCCGAGCGCCTTCAGGTCTTCCGACGTGATCTTCATGTTGCTGGCGGCCTCCTTGGCGCGGGTCGAATCGCGCCAGAGGATCGAGGCTGCACCTTCCGGCGAGATGACGCTGTAGATCGCATGTTCCAGCATGTAGACGCGGTTGCCGGTGGCAATCGCAATCGCGCCGCCGGAGCCGCCTTCGCCGATGACGACGGTGACGATCGGCACGCGGACGTTCAGGCACATCTCGGTCGAGCGGGCGATGGCTTCCGCCTGGCCGCGTTCCTCGGCGTTAACACCCGGATAGGCGCCTGCAGTATCAACCAGCGTGATCAGCGGCAGGCCGAAGCGATCGGCCATTTCCATGACGCGGATTGCCTTGCGGTAGCCTTCGGGGCGAGGGCTGCCGAAATTGTGCTTGATGCGCGACTTCGTGTCGTTGCCCTTCTCCTGGCCAAGAACGGCGACCGGCATGCCGCGGAACCGCGCAAGGCCGGCCTGAATGGCGTCGTCGTTGGCGAAGTTGCGATCGCCGGCAAGCGGCGTGAACTCGGTGAAGAGCTCGGCGGCATAATCCAGGAAGTGCGGGCGCTGAGGGTGACGGGCGACCTGGGTCTTCTGCCAGGGCGTCAGCTTGGCGTAGATCTCGACCATCGCGTCGCGGACGCGCGTCTCCAGGCGTTCGATCTCATCCGAAGTGTTCACGCTCTCGTCTTCGCCGGCGAGCTTCTTCAATTCGAGAATCTTGCCTTCGAGGTCGGAGATGGGCTTTTCGAAATCGAGATAGTTGTGCATGAGATGCGTTTCCGATCATTTTGCGACAAGGGTCTGCGGGCCGAAACCAGCCTGCCCGGCGGTCCTAATCCTGTTTTTTCGCCTGTTTGGCAAGAGGGTGATGGTTTTGCACGAGGTTGTGCAGCCGTTCTTCCAGCACATGCGTATAGATTTGTGTCGTTGAAATGTCCGAATGTCCCAGCAGTTCCTGCACCGCGCGAAGGTCGGCGCCATTGGCGAGCAGGTGGCTGGCGAAGGCATGCCGCAGCACGTGCGGAGAGATCGTGGCGACCCTTACGCCGGCCCGAGCTGCGAGTGATTTCAGATCCCGCGCAAAGACCTGGCGCGGCAGGAAGCCCTGCTTGCCGGAGGAGGGGAAGAGCCACGGGCTTTCGCGGTTGCCCACGTCCTCCTTGGCCACTTCCTCGGCGAGCGTTTCGCCATAGGCCCGCATCGCGCGGATCGCGGCGTGGGAGAGTGGAACGAGCCGCTCCTTGTTGCCTTTGCCGCGAATGACCAGGAAGCGGCCGTTCTGCGCCAGCACACTTGCCGGCAGGGACACGAGTTCGCTGACGCGCATGCCGGTTGCATAGAGCAGTTCGATCAGCGCATGCATGCGCAGCCTGGCGAGCCGGTCAGGCCCGCCGGCTGAAGCTTCGGTTTCCGCTTGGCCGATCAGCCGCGAGACATCGTCGACGCTTAACGTCTTCGGCAGGCTGCGTCCTTTTTTGGGCGCGTCGAGAATGCCGGTAGGATCGTCGCTGCGCATACCTTCGGCGTAGAGGAACTTGTAGAATTGCCGGAGCGCCGACAGCCGTCGCGCCTGCGACGAAGGCTTGAAGCCCTGGCTGGCGAGATGAGCGAGGTAGCTGCGAAGATCGTCTGGCGTCGCCCCCGTCAGACCGGCTCCGAGCGTGCGCAGGTGCGAAGAAGCATCCTCCAGGTCGCGCTCATAGGATTGCAACGTGTTGACCGCAGCGCCGCGTTCGGCACTCATCATTTCGAGAAAGGCCTCGACATGGGCTGCGGAAAGATCGCTCATTGGGTCTTGTTCACCCGCTCGGACGGGATTTTCACGGTCACGTCGCGCTCTACCGGATCGACGAAGGTGACGAGAGAGACCATCGTGCCATACACTATTCCGGCGATAACGGCGCAGAAGAACAGGAACCGGAATAGGGTCGGCATCTCAATCTCCTCTGCATGTGCCCTTCGTGCGACGCGGACGCAAGATACGCATGCAGGTGTTCAAACGGCCAGTGCGTTTCACGGGTTCGAGTGAACGCGCGGCGCACGGCGGGTGCCAGACCTATATGAACGCCACTTCGGCCGAGTTCAAGAACCGTGAGCGGACGCGCGCGACGACTTGACGCTACACCCCGATTTGTCGATACCGAAAGGGAATGGGGAATAAGAAGTCCAATGAACGACGTGATCGAACCGGTTTCCGCAACGCTTGCCGAGCGGGCGAAGCTTGTACTCGGTAAACGCAATCTCGTGTTCATCGGCCTCATGGGTGCCGGAAAGTCGGCGATCGGAAGATTGACGGCCCAGGCGCTCGGCATTCCCTTCGTCGATTCCGACCATGAGATCGAGCGTGTCTCTCGCATGACGATCACGGATCTCTTCGCCCGCTACGGCGAGGAGGAGTTCCGGGCACTCGAAACGCGGGTCTTGAAGCGCCTGCTGCGCAGCGGGCCGCGCGTGGTCTCGACCGGCGGCGGTGCCTATATCAACGAGCGTTCGCGCCGACAGATCAAGAAGGGCGGTCTGACGGTCTGGCTCAACGCCGAGCTCGACGTGCTTTGGGAGCGGGTCAACAAGCGCGATACCCGGCCGCTCCTGAAGACGGAAAATCCCAAGCAGACGCTCGAAAACCTGATGAATGCGCGCTACCCGATCTATTCGGAAGCGGATCTGACCGTGCTGTCGCGTGATGTGAAGAAAGAGACGATGGTGGAAGAAGTTCTCGCCGCCGTCATCGAATACCAGGACAAGAAGAACCATGAATAGCCATGCGCTGCCCGCTGCCGAACGCAAGGTCCGCGTCGATCTCGGCGATCGTTCCTATGACATCCTGATCGGCCCCGGGCTGATTGCCGCCGCCGGCCAGGAGATCGCCGCCCGCCTCAAGGGGCGCAAGATGGCCGTGATCACCGACGAGAACGTGGCGCCGCGCTACCTCGAGGCGCTGATGGCGAGCCTGAAGGAGCGTGACATCGATGCGGTGTCGCTCGTACTGCCCGCCGGTGAGAAGACCAAGAGCTTCGAGCACCTGATCCCGGTTTGCGAGACCGTGCTCGGCGCCCGGATCGAGCGCAACGATGCGGTGATCGCCCTTGGCGGCGGCGTCATCGGCGATCTCACCGGTTTCGCGGCCGGCATCGTGCGGCGCGGTTCACGCTTCATCCAGATCCCGACCTCACTCCTTGCGCAAGTCGATTCCTCCGTCGGCGGCAAGACCGGCATCAATTCCCCGCACGGCAAGAACCTGATCGGCGTCTTCCACCAGCCGGATCTCGTCCTCGCCGACACGGACGTGCTCGACACGCTGAGCCAGCGCGAGTTCCGCGCCGGTTATGCGGAAGTCGCTAAATACGGTCTGATCGACAAGCCGGAGTTCTTCTCCTGGCTCGAGAAGAACTGGCAGGCGGTCTTTGCCGGCGGGGCTGCCCGCATCGAGGCGATCGCGGTCAGCTGCCAGGCAAAGGCAGACGTAGTGGCGGCGGACGAGCGCGAGAACGGTTTGCGGGCGCTGCTCAATCTCGGCCACACCTTCGGCCACGCGCTGGAGGCGGCGACCGAATACGACAGCACTCGCCTGGTGCATGGCGAGGGCGTTTCAATCGGCATGGTGCTGGCGCACCAGTTCTCGGCGCGCATGAACCTTGCAAGCCCCGACGACGCTGCGCGCGTCGAGGCGCATCTGAAGACCGTGGGTCTGCCGACACGGATGTCGGAAATCCCGGGCGCATTGCCGCCGGCCGAAAGGCTGATGGATGCGATCGCCCAGGACAAGAAGGTCAAGGGCGGCAAGCTCACCTTCATTCTGACCAAGGGCATCGGACAGTCCTTCGTTGCCGATGACGTTCCGGCGTCCGAGGTTCTAAGCTTCCTGAGGGAAAAACATCCGCAATGACCGGCGAAGCCTTCATTGCCTTTCTGGCTGAGCACTGGCTGTCGATCCTTTCGGTCTTCTGCCTGCTTCTGCTTTCTGCCTTCTTTTCCGGGTCGGAAACGGCGCTGACGGCCGCGTCGCGCTCGCGCATGCACACGCTGGAGAATAACGGCGAGGCGCGCGCCGGCATCGTCAACCGGCTGATCGAACGGCGCGACCGGCTCATCGGCGCGCTGTTGATCGGCAACAATCTCGTCAACATCCTCGCCTCGTCGCTGACGACCAGCCTGTTGATCGGCCTTTTCGGCAACTCCGGCGTGACGATAGCGACGCTTGTCATGACCGTGCTGCTCGTCATCTTCTCGGAAGTGCTGCCGAAGAGCTGGGCGATCGCCTCGCCTGACCGCTTCGCGATTGCGGTGGCGCCGCTCGTTCGCCTTTTCGTCGTGATCGTTGGGCCGGTTTCAAGCCTCGTCAACGGGATCGTTCGGCGCCTGCTCAACACCTTCGGTATCAACCACGCGGCCAATATGTCGATGCTCTCGGCGCATGAGGAGCTGCGTGGCGCTGTGGACCTGCTGCACCGCGAGGGTTCGGTGATCAAGGCCGACCGCGACCGGTTGGGTGGCGTGCTCGATCTCGGCGAACTCGAGATTTCCGACATCATGATCCACCGTACCAGCATGCGGGCGATTAACGCCGATGAGCCGCCGGAGATCTGCGTTCGCGACATTCTCGAAAGCCCTTTTACGCGACTGCCGCTCTGGCGCGGCTCGACCGACAACATCATCGGCGTCGTGCATTCCAAGGATTTGCTGCGAGCACTCGCGGAGCCGAACGTCGAGCCTGAGAACCTTGATATCGTCAAGATCGCCCAGAAGCCCTGGTTCGTGCCCGACACGACCAACCTCAAGGATCAGCTCAACGCGTTCCTGCGTCGCAAGCTGCATCTGGCGATCGTCGTCGACGAGTATGGTCAGGTTCAGGGGCTGGTGACGCTGGAAGACATTCTGGAGGAGATCGTCGGCGATATCGCCGACGAGCACGACCTCGATATCCAGGGTGTGCGGCAGGAGGCCGACGGTTCGATCGTCGTCGACGGCTCGGTGCCGATCCGCGACCTCAACCGGGCGCTCGACTGGTCATTGCCGGATGAAGAGGCGACGACGGTCGCCGGTCTGGTGATCCACGAGTCGAAGAGCATTCCGGAGGAGCGCCAGGCCTTCACCTTCCACGGCAAGCGCTTCATCGTGATGAAGCGGGTGAAGAACCGGATCACCAAGCTGCGCATCCGTCCGGCGGAAGACGGTGCCGCTCCTTCTGGCTGATCGGCGGCCTGACGCTACCAGCGGGTCGCTTCGCCAGGGGCGGCCGGCTCGACGGCAAGGGCGTGCAGGCCGGCATCGAGTTCCGACTTCAGCAGGTCGTTGATAGCGCGGTGACGGGCGACGCGGCTCATGCCGGTGAAGGCACTCGAAACGATGCGGACCCGCATGTGCGTTTCGCCACCGCCATCGAAACCCGGCTGGTGACCGGCATGCATGTGGCTCTCATTGATGACCGCCAGTCTCTCCGGATGAAAGGCTTCGATCAGCTTCTTTTCGATCGTTTCCGTGAGCGACATTCTTCCGTCCCAATTTGCTGTTTGCTTGACGCCCCCTCGCAGATCGCAGTACCCGGCAATCGCTGGTCTGGCGGCGCAAAATGCCCGCACAAAGCCAGCAACATTCCGCTTTGTCAATTCTTGTTGTGGCCTCGGCCAAACCCCATAATGAGCGCCATGAGACTCGATTCAAAATACTTCGATCGCATTCGAACCCGGCGCAAGGTCGAGCCGCAGGCGGAGCCGGCGGCTCCCGTCTGCCAGTGGGACGGCTGCGATCAGAAGGGTGTGCACCGGGCGCCGGTCGGTCGCAACGCCGAGGGGCAGTACTTCATGTTCTGCTTCGAGCACGTGAAGGAATACAACAAGGGCTATAACTTCTTCTCCGGCCTCTCCGACAGCGAGGTCGCCCGCTACCAGAAGGAAGCGATCACCGGGCACCGTCCGACCTGGACCGTCGGCGTCAACAAGAACGCCAAGAACGACCCGACCCAATCGCAGACCCGATCCGGTACTGCGGGAGCCCAGGCGCGCATGCGTGATCCCTTTGGCTTTGTCAGCGAGGCGCGCTCGCGCGCCGGCCGGCCGGAGCCACGCCAGCGCAAGTTGAAGACGCTCGAGGCGAAGGCCTTCGATACGCTCGGCCTTACCGCCTCGGCGACGACCGCCGACATCAAGGCTGCCTACAAGGATCTCGTCAAAAAGCATCACCCGGATGCCAATGGCGGAGACAGAGGATCGGAAGAGCGTTTTCGCGCCGTTATTCAAGCCTACCAATTGTTAAAACAGGCTGGCTTCTGCTAACAACGCGGATTATTACAGAAGCACTTTTGCAGGCGAATGCGCGGGTGCCGTCCGGCGGCCGCTCTGGAGACATGATGAGCAAGATTGACCTCGACATTTCCAACCTCCCCGATACGACTGTTTCTGTCCGGGAGGTTTTCGGCATTGATACGGATTTGCGCGTTCCTGCCTATTCGAAGGGCGACGCCTATGTACCGGACCTCGATCCGGACTACCTCTTCGACCGCGAAACGACGCTCGCCATTCTCGCAGGCTTTGCCCACAACCGACGCGTGATGGTGTCGGGCTATCACGGCACCGGCAAATCCACCCATATCGAGCAGGTCGCAGCCCGCCTCAACTGGCCGTGCGTGCGCGTCAACCTCGATAGCCACGTCAGCCGTATCGACCTCGTCGGCAAGGACGCGATCGTCGTCAAGGACGGCCTGCAGATCACCGAATTCAAGGACGGCATCCTGCCCTGGGCCTACCAGCACAATGTTGCGCTCGTCTTCGACGAATACGACGCCGGCCGTCCGGACGTGATGTTCGTCATTCAGCGCGTTCTGGAGTCCTCCGGCCGCCTGACGCTGCTCGACCAGAGCCGCGTCATCCGTCCGCACCCGGCCTTCCGCTTGTTTGCGACCGCCAACACCGTCGGCCTCGGCGACACGACCGGCCTCTATCACGGCACGCAGCAGATCAACCAGGCACAGATGGACCGCTGGTCGATCGTCACGACGCTCAACTACCTGCCGCATGACAAGGAAGTCGACATCGTCGCCGCCAAGGTCAAGGGCTTCACCGCCGACAAGGGCCGCGAAACGGTTTCCAAGATGGTGCGTGTCGCTGATCTCACGCGCGCCGCCTTCATCAATGGCGATCTGTCGACCGTCATGAGCCCACGTACGGTCATCACCTGGGCCGAGAACGCCCATATCTTCGGCGATATCGCCTTCGCCTTCCGCGTGACCTTCCTCAACAAGTGCGACGAGCTGGAACGGGCGCTGGTCGCCGAGCATTACCAGCGCGCCTTCGGCATCGAGCTGAAGGAAAGCGCTGCCAACATCGTGCTCGAAGCTACCGCCTGATCCCATTGTCCGTCTTCCTCTTAAGGGGAGGGCGGGCCATGACGCTGTGGCAAACTCGATGACGCTCTGCCTGGGCGTCATCGCCTCTGGCTGAAGAAGGAACTGTCGTGAGCTCGAACTCGAAGGCAAAGCCAACCACGCGCGAGAATGCTGCGGAACCGTTCAAGCGGGCGCTTTCCGGCTGCATCCGATCGATCGCGGGCGATGCCGAAGTGGAAGTCGCCTTCGCCAATGAGCGGCCGGGCATGACCGGCGAGCGCATCCGCCTGCCGGAGATTTCGAAGCGGCCGACGCTGCAGGAACTTGCCGTCACGCGCGGCCTCGGCGACAGCATGGCGCTGCGCAAGGCCTGCCACGACGCGCGCATCCACGCGACGATGTCGCCGCAAGGGGCGGATGCCCGCGCGATCTTCGACGCGGTGGAACAGGCGCGTGTCGAAGCGATCGGTTCGCTGCGCATGGCGGGTGTCGCCAAGAACCTGAACGTCATGCTCGAGGAGAAATACGCCAAGGCGAATTTCGCAACGATCGAGCGCCAGGCGGACGCACCGCTCGGCGAAGCCGTGGCGCTTCTGGTGCGTGAGAAGCTCACCGGCGAGAAGCCGCCCGCTTCGGCCGGCAAGGTGCTCGACCTCTGGCGCGAGTTCATCGAGGACAAGGCCGCCGGCGACATCAAGAACCTGTCGTCGACGATCAACGACCAGCAGGCCTTTGCCCGCGTCGTGCGCGACATACTGACGTCGATGGACGTCGCCGAGAAGTATGGCGACGACGACATCGAGCCGGACGAGCAGGAAAGCGAGACTGACGAAGACCAGCCGCGCAGCCAGGAGCAGGACGAGAACGCCAGCGACGAGGAAGCCGGCGACGATGCCGCCCCCGCCGATGAAAACCAGGCTGCCGAAGAGCAGATGGAAGAAGGCGAGATGGACGGCGCGGAGATCTCCGACGACGATCTCCAGGACGAAGGCGACGAGGACAGCGAGACGCCGGGCGAGGTCAAGCGCCCGAACCAGCCCTTTGCCGACTTCAACGAGAAGGTCGACTACGCCGTCTTCACCCGTGAGTTCGATGAAACGACTGCTTCGGAAGAGCTTTGCGACGAAGCCGAGCTCGACCGGCTGCGCGCCTTCCTCGACAAGCAGCTTGCCCATCTCCAGGGCGCGGTGGGGCGCCTCGCCAACCGCCTGCAGCGCCGGCTGATGGCGCAGCAGAACCGTTCGTGGGAGTTCGATCTCGAAGAGGGCTATCTCGATACGGCGCGCCTGCAGCGCATCATCATCGACCCGATGCAACCGCTTTCCTTCAAGCGCGAGAAAGACACCAACTTCCGCGACACGGTGGTGACGCTGCTGATCGACAATTCCGGCTCGATGCGCGGTCGTCCGATTACGGTTGCCGCCACCTGTGCCGACATCCTGGCGCGCACGCTCGAGCGTTGCGGCGTCAAGGTGGAGATTCTAGGCTTTACCACCAAGGCGTGGAAGGGCGGACAGTCGCGCGAGAAGTGGCTCGCCGGCGGCAAGCCGCAGGCGCCGGGCCGCCTCAACGATCTGCGTCATATCATCTACAAGTCCGCCGACGCGCCGTGGCGCCGGGCGCGCCGGAACCTCGGCCTGATGATGCGCGAGGGCCTGCTCAAGGAAAACATCGACGGCGAGGCGCTGATGTGGGCGCATGAGCGGCTGATGGCCCGCCGCGAGCAGCGCCGCATCCTGATGATGATCTCAGACGGTGCGCCGGTCGACGACTCGACGCTTTCGGTGAACCCCGGAAACTATCTGGAGCGGCATCTGCGTGCGGTGATCGAACAGATCGAAACCCGCTCGCCGGTGGAGCTCCTGGCGATCGGTATCGGCCACGACGTGACGCGCTACTATCGCCGTGCCGTGACCATCGTCGATGCCGACGAACTTGCCGGTGCCATGACCGAACAGCTGGCCGCACTCTTCGAGGATGAAAGCCAGCGCCGCGGTTCTTCGCGTCTGCGTCGCGCCGGATAATCCATTCCGTTCGGAGGTGGCATTTGCCGCTTTCGAACGCCGGTCGGCGTCAGCACGTTCCTGCCTTGGGCCGAAGTCAATTTACGGACAAAGTTTTACAGTCTACCAAGCGGCAAGCGATGATCTCGGTGCGCCGTGGCGGGTGCCTTTCGCGGTCGTGTTCCGTTTCATTCCCATGCTTTTCCTTGAAGGTACCTCTCCCCATGCTTGGCCGCGGACTTCTAGCCCTCCTGCTCCTGGCGTCGACCGGCTCGGCATGGGCCGCCTCGAACAGCGAGACCCTGCCGATCCGCAGCCGCCAGATCAGCAGTTTCGCAGTCGGATCGAGCGCCACCCGGTTCGGTGCGCTGGAGTTTGTCGGCGGACTGGAAATGACCTCGCCAAACGCGCTGTTCGGCGCCATGTCGGCGATCCGTTTTCGGCCGGATGGAGCATCGTTCATCGCGATCATGGACACCGGCCATTGGCTTGAGGGCGCTGTGATCCGCGATGCGGACGGCCGGCTGTCCGGTCTGACGGATCTTGTTGCCACGCCGATGGCCGACCGCAGCGGCGACGTCGGTCTGGCGAAGTGGAAGGTGGATTCGGAAGGACTGGCGCTGCGGGCAGGCCAGGTGGTCGTCAGCTACGAGCAGGCGCACCGCATCGATATTTACCCGGACCCGGGCTTTGCGACATCGACGCCGATCGGGAGCCTGCCGTTGCCGTTTCCGATCAAGGAACTGCGCAACAACGGCGGCATCGAAACCATCGCGGTCGCGCCAAAGGAAAGCCCCTTGGCCGGTGCTACGATCGCGGTCGCGGAGCGCAGCGTCGACAAGGCTGGCAATCTGCTGGCAGGCATTCTCGACGGGCCGCAGCGTGGCGCCTTTGCCGTCGTGCGCAGGGATCCCTATGCGGTGACCGACGGCGCATTCCTGCCGAACGGCGACCTGCTGCTCCTGGAGCGGCGCTTCTCGTTCGGTTCTGGCCTCGGCATGCAGATCCGGCGCATCGCCGGCGACACGATCAAGCCCGGCGCCGTGGTCGATGGCGAAGTCATCGTCGAGGCCGACATGCGCCACCAGATCGACAATATGGAAGGGCTCGACGTCGTCGTGCAGCCGGACGGCGAAGTTCGGATCATCGTCGTTTCGGACGACAACCATTCGATCCTGGAGCGCAACCTGATGCTGGAGTTCCGGCTCACGACCGCGCTGACGCAGTAAGCAATCCCTGTTTCGCCTAAGGGCCGAGCGACCCAACTCCTGAAACGAAAAGAGCCGATGATCGCCGTCGTTCGACCGCGATCATCGGCTCGATTTTTTCAGGCCTTGCTTAGGCGGATGCCTTGGCCTCTGCTGCCGGCATCGGCTTGACCACGCTCATCAGCGCGCCATAGGGCAGGAGCATGACGAGGCCGCAGAGAATCTTGACGCTCAAGTCGCCGATCGCCCAGGAAATCCAGCGCGGCGCTTCGGCCGAGAGTACGCCGAGGAGCGGTGCGGTTTCCAGCGCGAAGCTGTCGTTCGGCCCGAAGAACACGAAGAACGGCGCAAAGGCGAAGGAGAAGAACATCGCAGTATCGAGCGCCGAGCCGATCAGTGAGCCGGCCAGGGGCGCATGCCACCAGCTCTGGCGGCGCAGGCGGTTGAACACGGAGATGTCCAGGAGCTGGCCGAACAGGAAGGCGGAGCCCGAAGCAATCGCGATGCGCGGCGTGGCGGCGACGAAGGAGAGCAGGATGGCGACGATGAAGCCTGCGACCACCACACGGCGCGCGATGCGCGGTCCGAACTGGCGGTTGGTGAGGTCGGTCACCAGGAAGGCGAAGGGATAGCTGAAGGCGCCCCAGGTGAGAAGATCGCCAAGTTGCATGCCGGCAAGCGATCCCGGCAGCGGAAACTGAACGAGGATATTCGAGGCGACGACCACAAGGGTCATCAGCGCGACATAGACGAAGAACGTACGGTTGATCAGCATTTTTTTATCCTGGGGTATGCCACCAGCTAGAGGGATGAAAGCAGGGTAGTGCACCCGGCCGATGAAGGCAAAAGCGCGCGTCGGTTAAGAAACGCGCGCACGAGAAAAAGGCTTGCCGGATGAACCCGCAAGCCTTTTAAACGCGTGTCAAAGACGATGCGCTGGCGCCGATCAGGCGGCTTCAGCAACCTTCTTGACGATCTGGCGACGCAGCAGGCGAGCGCGCATGCTGAGCTCGTTCTCGTCCGACTTCAGAAGGAAGGCGTCGAGGCCGCCACGGTGTTCAACCGAGCGGAGAGCAGCTGCGGAAACGCGCAGGCGGTAGCGCTGGCCGAGAGCATCGGAAATCAGCGTGACGTTGCACAGGTTCGGCAGGAACCGGCGCTTGGTCTTGTTGTTGGCGTGGCTTACATTGTTGCCCGACTGGACGCCCTTGCCGGTCAATTCGCAACTACGGGACATGGTACACCTATTCTCTTTATCGCCGCCGGACAATGCGGTAGCGGGCCCAGAGCCCAGGCCGCGTTCCTAGGCCATTATTGGAAAGTCGCGGTTCTATAGTCAGAGACGGCCCGCCCGTCAAGCCAAACCTCTTGCATTCTCGGAAAACCGCGGTTTTTCCCGGCCGTTCTTCAGATGTGAGGCGGAGTTGGCGCAAGAATAATGCCTCGCCGGACCCATTCCAAGCGCTTTTGCTATGCGCTATTTCTTGCGCGAGGACGTGCGGCGGCGGAGAGGCCAGCCCGGCGACCGGCGGCAGCGAACCGGGCGTAGAAAAGCCGCAAAGAGCCTGCATTTCAGGGTATTGCGGCGAAATTCAAGCGATGGATTTTTGAAGGCATGAAGTTGCGAAATGGCTTTCGCGTGGCAGCCCTGCTGTCAGCGGTCTCGTTTTCCACAGCATCGTCGGCCGCGGATGTAGAACATCAGACGGATTACAGTATCTCGCTCGCCGGTCTACCGGTTGCGCGCGCCTCCTTCCATACCGAGCTTCAGAAGAATCGCTACACGATCTCGGGAACGCTGAAGTCCGCAGGGCTGCTCGATATCCTCAGCCGCACCTCGGGCCAGACTCGGGTCTCGGGCGTTGTCGACAAGGATCACCTGCGGGCGTCGCAGTATTCGATGTCCTATCGCAGCGGCTCCAAGGGGCGGACGATCAGCGTCACCTATCGCAACGGCAACGTTGTGCATGCAAGCATGACGCCAAAGCGTACGCCCTTGCCGAAGAACTGGGTGCCCGTCACGTCGCGCGACATGCGCAATGTGCTCGATCCGCTCTCCGGTCTCATCATTCCCGCCGACGCGCGTGTCTGCCCCAACACCTTGCCAATCTTCGACGGCGAGTCGCGGCTCGATATCAAGCTTTCGCCGAAGGGGACCAAGCCTTTCAAGACCAAGGGCTTTGAGGGGGAGGTGATTGTCTGCGGCATCCGCTTCGTTCCGAAGGCCGGCTACAAGAAGGGCCGCGAGGATGTCGAGTATCTGCGTCGTCTGCAGACGATGGAGATCTGGTTTGCCAAGGCGCAAGCCGTAAACGTCTATGCCCCCGTCTATGTCCGCATCCCCACCAAGCTTGGGCCGGTCACGGTCTCGGCGACACGATTTGGTGGTTGACGCGTGGCTGCGCTCAACTAAAAGGTTAAATACCGCGAAGCACGGTGATTTTTATCGGCGCAGGTTTCCGTTCAGAGGAATCGCGCCAGGGGACGACTATGAATTTCAAGGCAACTCTGATCGGTTTTTCCGCTATCCTGATGTGGTCGCTGCTGGCTCTGTTCACGGCGGCCTCCGGCAAGATGCCGCCATTCCAGCTTTCGGCGATCTGCTTCCTGATCGGCAGTCTGCCTGGCCTGATCGTGCTGGCGATGCGGCCAGAGCGCCTGGCGCTGCTCAAGCAGCCCGCCAGGGTCTGGATCACGGGTATTGCCGGTTTGTTCGGCTATCACTTTCTCTACTTCACGGCGCTTCGTAACGCGCCGGCGGTGGAGGCCGGGCTGATCGCCTATCTCTGGCCACTGCTGATCGTCGTCGGCTCGGCGCTGCTGCCGGGCGAGCGACTACGCTGGTATCATCTCGCCGGCGCACTCGCTGGCCTCCTGGGCACGATCCTGATCGTGGCGCGCAATGGCGTTGCCTTCGACGATGCCTATCTGCTTGGCTACGGCGCCGCCTTCCTCTGCGCTTTCACCTGGTCCGGCTATTCGCTCATCACCCGCCGCTTCGACGCGGTCTCGACGGATGTCGTGACAGGATTTTGCCTCGCCACCTCGATCCTGTCCTTCGTCTGCCACCTGGCGCTCGAAACGACGGTCTGGCCGGGGACGACCTTCGAATGGCTGGCGGTCGTCGGCCTCGGCCTGCTTCCGGTCGGTGCGGCCTTCTATGCCTGGGATTTCGGGGTGAAAAACGGCAACATCCAGCTTCTGGGCGTCGCCAGCTATGCGGCGCCCGTGCTCTCGACGCTGATCCTGATCCTGTTCGGTTTTGCCGAGCCGTCCTGGCGCATCGGGCTCGCCTGTCTGTTCGTCACCGGCGGCGCCCTACTGGCGGCCAAGGATATGATCTTCCGCAAGCGTGCGGCGGCGGCGCAGCCGGCGGAGTAGAGCTGGAGCGCACCGCGCACTTTGAGCGGCCAGTTCCAGGGGCTGCTATCGCTTGGGCGGCTGCCAGTCGGGGGCCGCCATTTCGAAAGCGGCGAAATCGAATGCCGGCGCGACGGTGCAGCCGACGAGAGTCCAATCGCCGAGCGAAGCCGCAGACTGCCACCAGTTGGCCGGGACGACGCCTTGCGGGCGTTCGCCCGATCGGATGTCGGTGCCAAGCCGCAGTGTTTCGGCCGGCTTCCCATCCTCGGCGATGCTAAGCTCGAGCGGCGCGCCGGCGTGGTAGTGCCAGATTTCGACGGCGTCGCGAACACGATGCCAGTGCGAGCGTTCGCCATGTTCCAGCAGATAGTAGATCGCGGTCGAGTGTCCGCGCGGGCCGCCGTCCGTGTCGCGGAAGGTCTCGATGTACCAGCCCCCCTCCGGATGGCGCGCCAGGGCGAGCGCCGAGATGATCTCTGCCACTGTGTGCGCTTCAGCCACTAGAAGTTATCCTTGCGCTTGCGGATTTCGGCAAAGACCGCGGCATCGTCGGCGTTCTGCATGCCGAGATGGGCGCGGATGCCGGGGTCGGCGGCGCGCAGGAACGGGTTCGTGCGCTTTTCGAGACCGATCGTCGTTGGCGCGGTGAAGCCGCCATCGCAACGCGTCTCCTCGATTTCGGCGGCGCGCGCCTTGAGTTCGGCATTCTCAGGGTCGACCGTGACGGCGAAGCGGGCATTGGAGAGCGTGTACTCGTGGCCGAAATAGACCGTCGTGTCGTCTGGCAGCGCCATCAGTCGGCTGAGGGACTGCCACATGGTCGCCGGTGTTCCCTCGAACAGGCGGCCGCAACCGAGTGCAAACAAGGTATCGGCGGCAAAGAGCAGCTTATCCTCCGGGAAGTGGAAGCAGATATGGCCGGCCGTGTGGCCCGGCGTCTCGACCACTTCGACGGAACGGCCGGCAAAGTCGAAGCGCTCGCCATGGCGTACGGTCTTGTCGAGGCCAGGAATCTTTGCGGCTTCACCGAAGGGACCGACGATCGTGACGCCGAAGCGTTCCTTCAGGGCGTCGTTGGCCGCGACGTGGTCGCCATGGTGATGGGTCGTCAGGATATGGGTGAGCTTCCAGCCACGCCGCTCCAGCGCTTCCAGGATGGGCGCTTCCTCCGGCGCGTCGATCGAGGCGGTCAGGCCGCTTTCGGGGTCGTGGATCAGCACGCCGAAATTGTCGGTGCGGCAGAGGAAAAGGTCGAGTTCGAGCGCGGCCATGGCTGGTCCTCCGGTCAGAAGAGGGGAATGCTGCCGAATGTAGCGAGCCTTGCCTTGAAGTCTACCGCTTCGAAGCTAACATGTTGCGAATGCATACCGATATTGTCGACCTTCGCGAATTCTATCACTCCGAGCTTGGCCGGATGGCGGAGCAATCCGTCACCATGGCGCTTTCGTCCGTCTGGGCGCGCCTGCCGGACGAGCGGTTGGTCGGGCTCGGCTATGCCGTTCCCTATCTCGAACGGTTCCGCAAGGACACGGAGCGCACCTTCGCCTTCATGCCGGCGGGGCAGGGGGCCGTGAACTGGCCGGTCGCCGAGTTGTCCTCGACGGCGCTGGTGTTCGATGAGGAATTGCCGCTGCCTGACGCCTCGATCGACCGGGTGCTGATGGTGCATTCGCTGGAATTCGCCGAAAGCCCGCGAGAAACCATGAAGGAGATCTGGCGGGTGCTGGCGCCGGGCGGGCGCCTTATCATCGTCGTGCCCAATCGCCGCGGCGTCTGGGCGCGCATGGAGCATACGCCCTTCGGCTCCGGTCGCCCCTATTCGCGCGGGCAGCTGACGGCGCTCTTGCGCGAGACCAACTTTACCCCTGGCGCCACGGCGGATGCGCTGTTCTTCCCGCCGTCGAAGCTCAGGGCGATCCTGCGGCTGCGTCGGGGCTTCGAGCGGCTTGGCCGCTGGCTCTGGCCGGTCTTTTCCGGTGTCATCGTCGTCGAGGCGCAGAAGCGGCTTTACCAGGGGCTGCCGGTTGCAGCGCGCGCATCGCGCCGCGTCTTCGTGCCGGTGCTGGCGCCGCACGGTGTGCCGAGCACGCGCGAGCGGCCACACCCCACGCGCTAAGCTGCGCGGGAACCGCCGCGGACCCTCGACAAAAGCCGCTTGCGCCGCTAATGGCTTGACCTCTTTTCCTGCCTGCAGCGCCGCGCGCCTCCCAAGGCACGCACCGGTCGCTGTGGCGCTTTGATGGCCATAGAAAGCTGACCCGATGAGCCTTGCTTCGAAGAGCCCTGAGCCGCGTTCCGGCATCCTGGATATTGCCGCTTATGTGCCGGGCAAGGAGCACGCGCCCGGTGTCGCGAAGGTGCATAAACTCTCATCGAACGAGACGCCGCTCGGCGCCAGCCCGAAAGCGATAGAGGCATTCCAGTCGGTGGCCTTCAACCTGGAACGCTACCCGGATGGCCAGGCGCGGGCGCTTCGCGAGGCGATCGGTGCCGTGCACGGGCTCAACCCGGCAAACATCATGTGCGGCAACGGCTCGGACGAACTTCTCGGGCTGCTTTGCCACACCTATCTCGGCCCCGGCGACGAAGGCATCATCACCGAGCACGGTTTCCTCGTCTACAAGATCCAGATCCTGGCGGCGGGCGCGGTGCCCGTAACCGTCAAGGAAAAGGATGCGCGCGTCGACGTAGACGCGATCCTTTCCGCGGTCACCGAGCGGACGAAGGTCGTCTTCCTCGCCAATCCCGCCAACCCGACCGGCACCTACATCCCCGTCGACGAGGTTCGCCGGCTGCATGCGGCGCTGCCCGAAGGCGTGCTGCTGGTGCTCGATGCGGCCTATGCCGAATATGTGCGCCGCAACGACTATGCCGCCGGTCTTGAGCTCGTCTCGGCCAGCCGCAACGTGGTGATGACCCGCACCTTCTCGAAGATCTACGGCCTTGCGGGCCTGCGCATCGGCTGGATGTATGCGCCCCCGGAGGTGATCGACGCGGTCGACCGTGTCCGCGGCCCCTTCAACCTCAGTGCGCCTTCCATTGCGGCGGGTGCTGCGGCGATCCGTGACCAGGCTTTCGTGGCAACGGCCGTCGATCATAACCTCACCTGGCTTGCGCGCGTTACCGAAGCGCTCGAGGCGATCGGGCTCCGCATCACGCCCTCGGTCACGAATTTCGTGCTGATCCACTTTCCGGAAGAAACCGGCAAGCGGGCCGAGGAGGCCGATGATTTCCTGACCAGCCGCGGTTATATCCTCAGGGCGGTCCGCAGCTACGGCTTCCCCAATGCGTTGCGCATGACCATCGGCTCCGAAGGGGCCAACGAAGGCGTCATCGCGGCGCTGACCGAATTCATGGGACGGAAATAATGGCTCAGCAGTTTGAAACGATCGCCCTCATCGGGATTGGCCTCATCGGCTCGTCGCTCGCGCGCGAAATCCGCGAGAAGCAGCTTGCCGGTACTCTTGTCGTTTCCACGCGCAGCGAGGCGACGTTGACGCGCACGCGGGAACTCGGGCTCGGCGATCGCTATACGCTTTCGGCCGCCGAGGCCGTTCGCGATGCGGACCTCGTCATCGTCTCGGTCCCGGTCGGCGCGTCCGGCGCTGTCGCCGCCGAGATTGCCGCGCATCTGAAGCCCGGTGCCATCGTCACCGACGTCGGCTCGACCAAAGGTTCGGTGATCGCGCAAATGGCGCCGCATCTGCCGGAGACCGTTCATTTCGTGCCGGGGCATCCGATCGCCGGTACCGAGCATTCCGGTCCGGATGCAGGCTTCGTCGGCCTCTTCCGCGGCCGCTGGTGCATCCTCACGCCGCCGGAAGGCGCTGACGGCGAAGCGGTCGCGCGGCTGCGGCGTTTCTGGGAAACGCTCGGCTCGATGGTCGAGGAAATGGACGCCGAGCACCACGACAAGGTGTTGGCGATCGTTTCGCACCTGCCGCACATCATCGCCTACAATATCGTCGGCACGGCCGATGATCTGGAGACGGTCACCGAATCCGAAGTCATCAAATATTCCGCTTCGGGCTTCCGCGATTTCACTCGTCTGGCGGCATCCGATCCGACGATGTGGCGCGACGTCTGCCTGCACAACAAGGACGCGATCCTGGAGATGCTGGCGCGGTTTTCCGAAGATCTCGCCTATCTGCAGCGGGCGATCCGCTGGGGTGACGGCGACAAGCTCTTCGATCTCTTCACCCGCACCCGCGCTATCCGCCGCTCGATCATTCAGGCGGGCCAGGATACGGCAATGCCGGACTTCGGCCGGCATGCCATGGACCAGAAATAGCCAGAGCAGGTCGAGGAAGCCCGTGGACCGGTCTTCCTTTCTAAAAGATCGCGACGCGCCTTAGAGGGTCGGCAACACGCCGATCGGGATGAAGGCGAGAAACGCCGTGCCGTCGCGCACATTGAGCTTCACGCTAGCCTCATCCTTGCCGTTGGCGAGTGCCTTCAGCATGTTGGCGGTGTTGTCGACGAGATTGGCGTCGTCGGGGATCAGCTTGACCAGATTGGCCCGCCACGCTTCGATGTTCGTCAAGGTCAGCGAGAACTCGCCGGAGATCAACCCCTGATCGTTGACCGAGAAGGGACCCGAAAGCTTGGCGTTCATGCCGGAGCCGAGATCGAGCGTGAGTTGCCGGAGTTCGCCCTTGCTGCCGCGAAACATCTCCGGCGTCGGCGTGGTCGCCATCCATCCGGCCTTGTCGGTGAAGGTCACGTCCGCAGCCACGGTGGCCGGCGGCGCGTAGCTCGGGCCTTCCTCCGGGCGGAGATCGAGCTTATCGACGCTCAAGGCGGCATCAAGGTCTGCCCCGTTCTGGCGAAGATGCAGTTCACCGTGGCTGGCGCCGAAGCCGAGACTGTCGCCCGAGAGCGGCAGACGCACCCGGCCGTTGAGATTGTCATAGGTAAGCGAGGTGCGGTCGACACCGGACAAGGTCGCGCGCACGCTCGCATGCAGCAGCGTCCAGTCGGCAAACACGTTGAGGCCGGGCGAAGCACGGATTTCGGCCGGGCCGTCGAGCTCGATCACTGCGTGGCCGGGCTGGTAGACCTGCGCGGCGGTCCTGAGCGCGCCGAAGGAGGCGGATGTGCCGTGGCGCGTGTCGTCGAGATGGACCTTGTCGCAGAAGAGGCCGATGCGGAACGGAAAGCCGCGCACGTCCATGTTCGTGCACTCGCCGCCGAGGCCGGTTGCCTGTCCATCGGCAAGACGGGCCGCAAGACGCTTCTCGATCTGATCGGCGGCGAGGAACCAGCCGGCCGAATAGATGCCGGCGACGAGCACGATGCCTGCCGTCAGCCAGCGGAATTTCCGGCTGATTGGCGAGGGGTTGGAAACTGCGGTTGCCGACATGGGCGCGGGTCCTCACTCTAAACTAGGTCACGGCTGCCTTTCGGGTGGCGCCGTCGATCCGCAAAACTATTCTTTCGTTCGGGTGCACGAGGATGAGCTTGTCTCTTTCGTGCCGAGATGCTGTGCCGTAGAAACCGACATGGCTGACCATTCCTGAAGGCCGATGATGATTCGGCGGCGAGAGCAGACAGCGCGGATTGAATGACAGTGGATATGGACGAATTTTGGGTCTTTGGCTACGGGTCGCTGATGTGGAACCCGGGCTTTGCCTTCGAGGAGAAGCTGACGGCACGCGCATTCGGCTATCGCCGGTCGCTTTGCGTGCATTCCTGGGTTCACCGCGGCACCGAACAGCGGCCGGGACTGGTGCTTGGGCTCGACCGTGGCGGCTCCTGCATCGGTACGGCATTCCGCGTCGAGCGCGGGCAGGCGACTGATGTCGTCGACTATCTGCGCGAGCGGGAACTGGTGACCCATGTCTACAAGGAACGCACGATGCCGGTGCTGCTTGCCGACGGGCGGCGGGTTCCGGCGCTCGCCTATGTCATCGACCGGGCCCATGTCCAATATGCCGGAACGCTGAGCACCGGCGAGGCAGCCGACATCGTCGCGGAATCGACCGGGAAGTCCGGGCCGAACAGCGAGTATGTGTTCAACACGCTTGCCCATCTCAAGGAAATGGGAATTCGCGATCATTGGCTGGAAGAGGTGGTCGGCCTGCTCGAGCAGACGCGCCAGCGCGCGCGGGCCTGACTGCTCAGGCCCTGCCGGCGGCCTTCAGTTCCTTCAGCCGTTGCTCGGCGGTCGGCGGCAGCGGCAGGTGCGGATTGTTCTTCACCGTTTCGACGAGCAACTCGTCGCTTGCCTTCTCCGTGACTTCCACCAGTTTGGCAAGGAAGGCGTCCGGGTCCATGCCGGCCTCGATCGGCGGCAGAATGCGGACCTTGAAGTGGCCGGGAAAGCGCAGGAACTTGCGGCGCGGCCAGAAGAGCCCGGGATGCATGGCGACCGGCACCACCGGCACATTGAGGTCACGGTAGAGGCGTGCGATGCCGTATTTGTATTGGGCAGGCGCGCCTGGCGGCCGGCGCGTACCTTCCGGATAGATGATGAGCTCGCGGCCAGTCGCCATTTCCTGCTTGGTGCGATCCATGACGCCGGTCATGGCCTTGCCGCGCGCCGCGCGATTTACCGGAACCATGCGTTGCTTGAGCACATACCAGCCGAAGAGCGGGATCCAGGTGAGTTCGCGCTTCAGGATATAAAAGGGATCGCTGAGCCAGGGCAAAAGCGCGTAGGCGTCCCAGAAGGATTGGTGCTTGGGGGCGAAGATGTAGGGGACATCAGGGATGTTCTCCAGACCCTCGATCTCGAAGGTCGTCCCGACCATTTTTTCGAGCAGCCAGTGATTGCTGCGCACCCAGTTCTTGGGAACGAACCAGGCCTTCTTGCGCGGCAGCAGGAAATAGATCGGCGTCAGCACGATCATCTGCACGATCAGATTGGCGTAGAACACCATGTTGAAAAGGATCGAACGCAAGACGATCATCAGGCACGCTCTCGTAGGCGAGTTCTCGGGGACCGGCGTCAGGCCGGTTGATCGCTGCCTACACGAAACCGTGCCGAAGGAAAACTGCCCTCATTCACTTTGCAGCAGCGAACTATTAGCTCGCCCTACTCTTCCGCGGGCGTGGCGCGTGAGAGATCGGTGCGCAGGCCGCTGGTCGGACGGGCGCCGGCGAAATCGCGAACCGATGCGATCGTGTACTTCCCGAATTCCAGGAGGATCGATTTCAGCACCATCGGGTTGCGTAGCCAGTTGGTCGTCTTCAGATCAGAGTTGACCACCGGGTAGGGGATGAACTCGGTTTCCGGACGGGTGCGCCGAAGCTCCAGCAGGCTGCGCGGCATGTGGTAATTGTTGGTGACGACGAGGACGCTCGCATAGCCGCGATCACGGATCCATTGCGCGGTCTCCGTGGCGTTGCCGATCGTATCGATCGCCTCATGGCCAATATCGACGCAGCATTTGAAGAGATCGGCCGAGCTTTGAGTATTGCGGCGGATCTGGCTGCCTGTCGTCGTCGGGTGGACGCCGGAGATGAGCAGGCGTTTGCCGGCGCCACCCTTCAGGAGGTCGACTGCCTGGTCGATGCGCTGGAAGCCGCCGGTCAGAACGACTATGGCGTCCGCCTTGGGATGCACCGGCGGCTGCAGCGACGCGACGGTGTCGGCGAAATTGAGGAAAGCGGCAATCAGGAGCGCGAGCGGCAACAGCAGGACGAAGAACGTCCGTCGGAGAATTTTGCGCAAGAGGCTGCGGGGCCGCCGGCGATCGTCGGCTCTCCCCTGCCATTTGCCTCCTTCGGCCATCCCGTTCCCGCGTAATTCTCGCGCCATCATGATTCTCTTCACATAATCGCAGATTACGGCAAGGAATGGATCGAGGCACGGCGAAACATTTGGGGGTCAGCTCTGATACAGGTCCGTACGGCCAGGGTCCGAACGGATGAGATCGATCTCGTAGATCGTGCGCATGACGGTGAGGCGCGCCGTCACGGTTGTCAGGATGGCGATGACGACGATGATGGCGGCGATACTGAGATAGCCGCCGTAGCCAATAGTGAAGGTGCCGAAGAGCGCAGTTGCCTGATCGGTCTGCGGTGTCGCCAGTGTCCGAGACTGCCAGAAGCCGGCAAGCGCGAAGGACAGGGCAGCGAGCAGACCGCCGGTACCGGCACCCTTGAGGCTGATCCTCAAGAAATGCTTCTGGAATTCGGAGGCGACGAAACCGGCTTCAGCGCCGACGAAATGCAGCACCTCGACGATGTGACGGTTTCCGGAAAGGGCGCCGCGGGTGGCGAAGATCACCGTCAGCACCATGGCCGAGAAGACCAGCGCCAGCACGCCGGTGCCGATCATGGCGGTGGTGTTGGCCATGGCGACCAGCCGGTCGACCCAGGTGCGGTGATCGTCAAGGAAGGCCTGCGGGATCGTCTCGGTCAGCGCCTTGCGCATGGCGGCGAAGTCGGGTGGATTGCTTTCGTCGATGGTAATGATGATCAGCCGCGGTACCGGCAGTTCGTCAAGATCGAGGCCCTCGCCGAGCCAGGGTTCCAGCAGGCGCGCGGTAGCGGCGCGGTCGACGATCTTGCCATCCGTCGTACCGCTGAAGGTCAGCGCCAGATCGCGCGCGTCGGCAAGCGCCTTTTCCATGTCGAGGCTGTCGTCCGGCTTGATCTGAATGGTAATCTCGCGCGAGATCTGCGACTGCCAGCTTTGGGCCGTTGCACGAACCATGCTGACGCCGCCAAGCGTCAGGCAGGCAAGGAACGACATGATGGCGATGACGCACATCAGCGCATGGCCGGAGACATTGGTCGAAGGCACGATCGGGCCGGTCGGCCGCACGCGCATCTCGGTTCGGCGCGGCTGCTGTTCCGGGGGCTGCTCGGCTGGGCTCTTGTTTTGGCGTTTCGTGCGGCTGTCACTCATAGATGTCGAGCCGCCCCTGGGAAAGGATCATGCGCCGCGCTTCTACCTGATCCATCAGCGACAGATCGTGTGTAGCGATCACAACCGCCGTGCCGAGCCGGTTCAGTTCGAGGAACAGATTGAGCAGGCGCCGGGCCATCGGCGGATCGACGTTGCCGGTCGGCTCGTCGGCAAGCAGGATCTCGGGCCGGTCGATCAGCGCCCGGGCAATCGCTGCGCGCTGCTTCTCGCCGCCTGAAAGGACCGGCGGCAGGACGTTGATACGCTCGCCGAGCCCGACCCACTTCAGCAACTCCAGAACGTCGGCGCGATAGCTCGATTCTTCCTTGCCACGGACACGCAGCGGCAAGGCGACGTTCTCATAGGTGGTGAGGTGGTCGAGCAGCCGGAAATCCTGGAAGACGATGCCGACGCGCCGGCGCAGCATCGGGAACTCCTCGCGCGGGATCGACGAGATGTTGCGGTCGAACATCCGGATCAGGCCGCGCGTCGGCTGCAGCGACAGGAACAGCAGTCGCAAAAGGGTGGTCTTGCCGGCGCCCGACGGGCCGGTCAGGAACTGGAACGAGCGGCGCGGAATATCGAAGGTCAGGTCCCGGAGGATTTCCGGTCCCATGCCATATCGCAGTCCGACGTTCTCAAAATGAATCAAGCGGCAGCCCAGTCTCTTTCACGGCCCTTCAACCGACGGCCGGTTCCGGTCCTCCGCGCATAGGACGACCAGCCTCGAAAGGCAAAACCGCCAGCGGAATCATGGTTAAGCAGCAGTTAATTTTTCATGAAAAGGTGCCGCTTTCGCGACGTCTTTCCGAAACATTAACCATTCCGGTTTACGTGTCGGAAAGATTTGATGCAATGCCTAGATTCTTGCACACCCAAGGGTTCGCGCATTGCCCGATGGTTTCGCAGCCGAGGTGGCAGGTCGAACGGCCGCCCGTCTCCGCGTGAGACAGGAGGAACTGGTCATGCACGCATTCCGGACCAAAGCCGCAGGCGCCTCCGCGGACTTCTTGCCGCCCGAAAGGGGTGGGCGGGAGGCAGCCGCGATGCCGAGACGTGTCGACTACGTCGATGCCGAGTTCGAGGTGATTGCCGGCCCGTCGCGCCGTGCGCCCTATGCGGTGTTCAACGACAATGCGAAGAGCCGAAATCGGAAACGGCCGACCTTGACGGTCGTGGCCGAAAAGACGTCGCTTGCCGCCCGGGCGCTGAGCCTTGCCGAAGGGCGGCTGCGCGACATGCCGGCGCGCCGCTTCGCCGGCCTGGTCGCGGGTTTTGCGCTCGCATCCTTCCTGGGGATTGTCGGTTTTGCCGGTGACGGGCAGGCAGATGTGCAGCCGCTTTTGATCACTGGGGTGACGACCACTCTCGATTATTCCGGCGGCATGCGGGTGCTTTCGGTGTATGGCTCGATCGACAACCGCTCGGACGTCGAACAGCGTTTGCCTCTTGTCCTGGTGGGGGTGGCGGCCAACGGGCGGCAGGTGACGACCACGCGCGTGATGCCCGAAGGTGCGGCGATTGCCCCCGGCGAGAGCCGCCATTTCATGACGCGACTGCCCTATGCAGGTGGAAAAATGCCCGATGTGACGGTTTCCTTCGCTGAAAACGGTGTTTCGGCACGCTGATTGTGCTAAGCGGCGCGGATGGGAAGGCTTCGGTCTTCCGGATGAAACGCTGGAGAAGCCTTGATGCCCGTCGTTCGCGGTAAGAATATCGAACCTCTCTACACGGCCGAAACGATTGCCGCGCGCAACAGCGAGCTGGCCGGGATGATCGTCAACGGTCCGCACAAGGATCTGCTGGTAATCGCGGTGCTCAAGGGGTCGTTCATCTTCGCCGCCGACCTGATCCGCGCCATGCATTCGGCCGGCCTTGCGCCGGAAGTCGAGTTCATCACTCTGTCGAGCTACGGCACCGGCACCGTCTCGCAGGGCGTCAAGATCACCAAGGATATCGACAGCGACGTGCATGGACGCGACGTGCTTCTGATCGACGACATTCTCGAATCCGGCCGGACGCTGCGTTTCGCCAAGGAGTTGATGTACGAGCGTGGCGCCCGTAACGTGACGATCGCCGTGCTGCTCGACAAGCGGGTCAAGCGCCGGGTCGAACTCGAGGCCGATTATGTCGGTTTCGAGTGCCCCGATCATTTCGTCGTCGGCTACGGCATGGACGTGGCCTACGCCTTCCGCGAGCTGCCTTTCGTGGGTGTCGTCACGGGTGACGCCGAGTAAGTGTGCCAAAACGGGACGTCGACCCTGAAATCCGGTCGCTCCGCGTTTACCGAACACAAACGAAAAACTGGTTGGTTGGGGATGCACCGCGTGGTGATTCCCTATCGGATTCGTGGTGCTGCAGCGCCGTCGTGTCCGGTCGATGACCGACGCCCGCTGTAACCTTTTGGATCAGGTGCGGGCGCCGGCGTAAAGCCGCGCCTCGGAAACGCGGAGGCCATGATGGCGAAGATCCTGATTACCGAGGACGAGGACGCGTTGCGTTCCTTCGTCGCGCGGGCACTGAAGCTCGACGGCCATGAGACGGTCGAGGCGGGCGACGGTGCCGACGGCCTTGCCTGCCTGCAGAGCGAGGCTTTCGATCTTCTGCTTTCCGATATTCGCATGCCGGTGATGGACGGGATCGAACTGACGCACCAGGCGTCGGCCGCTTTTCCGGCAATGAAGATTCTGCTGATGACCGGCTATGCCGAACAGCGCGAACGCGCCGACGATCTGGCCGACAAGATCGTCGACGTCATCTCCAAGCCCTTTTCCCTTCCCGATATCCGCAAGGCCGTTGCGCTGGCGCTCGCCGCCTGACGCCCCCCAATCCGAAGACTGATTGTTGCCAAGGTCGCGTGCGTCAGGCCACACGCCGCGACGCCGTGGCCCTTTGGCACTGACGTATCAGATCGACTGGCGCGAAGCTGCGTCGGGGCTCATTGCATGTCGAGCAGGCGCTCGAGATATTGGCGCTCAACCTCAGGCGACAGATTGTCTCCGAGCCGGCGGCGGATTTCTTCGAGGATCTGACGGGCGCGTTGCGTGTCGAACTCCTCAGGCACCTTGACGTGATCGCCAAATTCCGGACCGCGGTTGTTCTGGGGCCGGCCGAGCGGRTCGCGGTCGTTCTGGCCGAATTGCGGGACGCCCATGCCGGGGCCCTGACCCTGGCTCTGCATCTGGTTCATCATGTCCTGGGCGCCCTGGCGTAGCGCCTGTAGCGCGCGGCCCTGGTTGCCGACCGCCTGTTCGCCCTGGCCCTTGCCAAGCGCGCCGGAGGCGCCATCCATTTCGCGCTGGGCCTCGCCGAAGCCCTTGCCCGGCTTGATGCCCATGTTTTCCAGGCTCTTGTTGAGTTCACCGAGCTGCTTGCCAAGTGCGTCCTGCTGCTGCTTCAGCTGCTTGAGCGCATCCTTGAGCTGTTCGGCGGTCATGTCGTCGAGCGGGTTGGGCTGGCCATTCGGATCGCCTTGCTGCCCCGGATCCTGCGGCATCTCCTGACCGAAGAGCTCGTTGTCCTCGCCCTGCAGCGGGTCGCCGCGCTGCATTCGGTCGCGCTGCGCCTGGTCGAGCTTGAAGGTCTCGTCCATGAGCTTCTGTTGATCCTGCAGCAATTTTCCGAGCTTTTCGATCTGCTGGCTCGCGGCATCGTTCTGCTGGCCCATCTGCTGTTGGCCGCGACCGGCCTGCAGATTGTTCATCATGCGCTGCAGTTCCGAAAGCATCTGGCGCGCCTGATCGCGCGCGCCGGAACGCGCCAGGTTCTCGATCTGGTTCATCATCCTCTCGAGGTCCTGCTGGCGCAGCATGTTGTTCGGGTTCATCTTTCCGGCCATGCGCGGGTCTTTTGCCGCCTGCTGGGCGAGAGCCTGCATGTATTCCTGCATTGCCTGGCGCAGTTCCTGCATCAGCTTGGCGATTTCCTGATCGGATGCGTTGCGCTCCAGGGCGTCCGAGAGCGCTTGCTGCGCGTCGCGCAGGCGCCGTTCGGCGAGTGAGAGGTCGCCATCCTCGATACCGAGTGCGATCTCCCAGAGGTATCCGGCGGCGTCACGCAGCATGTCGTCGTTGTAGGCCAGCGCCATGCGCGTACGCGCCGACTTCAACAGCAGGAAATGCGTAAGGTTTGGGATCCAGTCCTCGGCAAGGGAGGTCACGGCATCGTTGAGGTCGATGGCGCGCCGCAGGTCGTTGGCATTGAGCGCGAAGACCTGGCGCTGTTCCGCCACCGCACCGGCGAGCGGCTGTATGAACTGCCGGGCAGGCAGGATCATCTCGTGCGGCGGGCTGCGGCCCTCCTGGCCCGCGGCGTCGCGGGCAACCAGGGTAATCTGCACGCGCTTGCCGGATAGCGGATGCTCGCTGAGGTTCCGGCTGGTCGTGCCCTTGGCCTCGCGCGCGTTGCGTCGCGGCAGGTCGAGCCGATATTCCGGCAGCGGATAAAGTGGACGAGCGCCCTCAGGGGCTTCCTCGATCGGTTTGATCTCGGCCCAGGCCTGGGCGATGCCATAATCGTCCGTCGCAGTGAAAGTGATCTCCAGTGCCGCGTTGACGGTGGGACGAGGAATGCCGTCGAAGGAGATCTGCGGCACGCCGTCCGGAATGATCTTGAACGCCCAGCGCCGATCGCCGACGACGAGTTCGCCGTCCTTGACGATCTTGTAGACATGGTTGCGCACGGCATTCGGATTGCGCGCCGGCTCCGTTGCAACCATTTCGGCAACCTTCGGCCCGGCGTCGCCCACCTTCGGCTTGGTCTGCGTTTCCTCAGGCTTCTGGCCGGCCGCCGGAATGGCGACTGCCTCGGCCGCGCCGTTCTCGGAGAAGCGAACGATCTGGTCCGGTCCTGAGCCGGTGACCCGCACCGTCACGTCACTGAACTGCGGGATGGTGATGACCCCGGTGTCTTCTGTCGCCGATGCCGTTTCCGGCTTGCCGGTGAGGAAGATCGGCGCGCGGCCGGTATAGGCCGGCGGCGTCACCCAGGCGTCGACGCGTATGTCAGCCGTTTCGACAGAAGCCTGCGGCAAGCGCAAGGCGTCGCTGAGCAGGCCGGCACGGTTGGAATAGGAGTAGGCGAAGGCGACACAGGCGAGAAGCACAGGCACGGCGCGCAGGGCATAAGGATCGTGCCGGGCGATATCGGGACGCGGAAGCCCGGTATCGAGGGCGCCGATCATCCGCGCCATGCGGGCCTGGTGTTCGCGCCACAGCGCTTCGCTCAAGGGGCTGTCTGTGGCCGGCCTATCGTCCTGGACGCGGATCGCCTGGTGGGGCAGGGCGTTGCGCTCCTCCAGCATGCGGTCGGCGTCGACAGTGCCGGGCAAGCGGATCCGCGCGAGCGGCACGAGAGATGCAAGGAAGCCGATGGCGAAGGCAAAAAGGGCCGCGGCATGCAGCCAGAACGGCGCCACGCGGAAGAAGCCAAGCCAGGCGAAGGCGAGAAACAGGAGAACGATGGAGCCGGGGAGCAGGATGCGCGGCAGAAGCTGCTCGGCGACCAGCACCGAGCGCGCCAGCCATCTCTTCAGTGCCAGGGTTCTCGAAAACGGCTTCGGTTGTGGCGTTTCATCCTGCCGGAATTGCGTCATCCGCCCAAGTTTCCTTTCGGTCGCCCATCACGCACGTGGCTGACCTCAATATAGTAAAGCGAGATGTTCCCGGAAAGCGGCGCACACTTTCGCTTGTCACCTCCAGCGCTGCGCATCTTGTCGGACGCGCATAGGTCGCTGCTGCAGCTTTCAGGATACCATCGTTTGTGGCGAAGACGAGGGCGCAAACAGAATCGTGATCGCCCGGATGGCCGATCCACAGATTGTCGTCGTTCATGCCGGCTGGCTCAGGCGAGCCAGTCCGGCACCGAATCGAGGCCGATCAGCGCGTCATGGTCCTGGCGCGGGCGGATCACGTGGAAGCGGTCGCCCTTGACCAGAACTTCGGGGATCAGCAGGCGGGAATTGTAGGTGCTGGCCTGTACGGCGCCGTAGGCGCCGGCCGAGCTGACGGCGAAGAGATCGCCCGGCTTCGGCATGGCCATCTCGCGGTCGAGCGCGAGGTAGTCGCCGGTTTCGCAGACCGGGCCGACGACGTCGGCGCGGATGCGCGGAGCGTTGGCGGCGGAGATGCGAACGGGGCGGATCTCGTGATAGGCCTCGTACAGCGTCGGACGGATCAGGTCGTTCATCGCACCGTCGACGATGACGAAGGTCTTGTCGCCGCCATCCTTCACGTAGAGCACTTCGGTCACGAGGATGCCGGCATTGCCGACGATCAGCCGGCCCGGCTCGGTGACGATCTTGCAGCCAAGCGACTGCAGCTGGCTCTTGACGATTTCCGCGTAGGCATCCGGCAGCGGCGGCGGGTTGTTGTCGTCCTTGTAGGGAATGCCGAGGCCCCCGCCGATATCGACATGGTCGATCGAGTGGCCGTCGGAGCGCAGCGTGTCGACCAGTTCGCGCAGCAGCTTGAAGGCGTCGTCGAAGGGCTGCAGTTCGGTGATCTGGCTGCCGATATGCATGTCGATACCGGTCACCTGGATACCCGGCAGGCTGGCCGCATGAGCATAGACGGCGCGAGCGCGCTCCCAGGAAATGCCGAACTTGTTTTCCTTCTTGCCCGTCGAGATCTTGGAATGGGTCTTCGCATCGACGTCAGGGTTGATGCGGAAGGACACATGGGCGCGCTTGCCGGCGCGCACGGCCCGCTGGTTCAGCACCTCGAGTTCCGGCTCGGATTCGACGTTGAAGCAATAGATGCCGGCGTCCAGCGCCAGGTCCATTTCGTGCGGCGTCTTGCCGACGCCGGAAAACATGATCCGGCTTGCGGGAATGCCGGCCGCAAGCGCACGGCGGAGTTCGCCGCCCGAGACGACGTCGACGCCGGCGCCGAGGCGGCCGAGCGTCTTCAGCACCGCCTGGTTGGAATTGGCCTTCATCGCATAGCAGACCATCGCGTCGACATCGGCGAAGGCCTTGGAAAAGACCGTGTAATGGCGCTCGAGCGTCGCGGTCGAGTAGCAATAGAAAGGTGTGCCGACGGCGCGCGCGATGTCGGTGACCGGCACGTCTTCAGCGTAGAGGATTCCGTCGCGGTACTGGAAGTGGTTCACGGGCTGCAGCTCGGCTTTGAGCAATTCCAGGAAAGTTTATAGCGATTTTCCGTTCGGAACTGCGAATTTTCAAAGAGTTAGATCAAGTCAGTGTTTCGCGGGAAACGATGAAGGGATCTAAAGGAGGGGATCGAGCAGGAAAGGACGGTCGTCCGGCTTTTCCTTTTGCTCCACGGTTCCGGCGGGCGCCTTGGTGTTGATCGGCGCCGTCGAACCGGGACGGTCGAGATCGCCCTTGCGTCCGCAACCGACAAGAACCAGCCCGGGGATCGCCAGCAGGAGCGCAAGCCGGGCCGCCTTCGTGAATGTCATCGTTATTTTCCTTCGCGGGACTGATGCTGGTGCGATGTCTTATCGATTTTTCAGGCGCTTGTGCACCCTGAATTTGCGGGCGGAGGCCGCCCGCACCTTCGTCCAGCTCTTAGTTGCGAGCGCGCCACCAGGCGATCTGCTTGCGGACCTCGTTGGGGGCCGTGCCGCCGAAGGAGGTGCGGCTGGCAACCGAAGCCTCGACCGTCAGAACGTCGAAGACCTTGTCGGTGATATCGGCATGGATCGACTGCAGATCGGCAAGCGAGAGATCCGCAAGGTCGCATGCCTTCTGTTCGGCAAGTGCTACGGCGCGGCCGGTGACGTGGTGGGCGTCGCGGAAGGGCAGGCCTGCCTCGCGCACCAGCCAGTCGGCGAGATCGGTCGCAGTCGAATAGCCGGAGCCGGCGGCGGCCTTCATGCGGTCGCTGCGGATGGTCATGTCACGCACCATGCCGGTCATGGCGGCAATCGCCAGCTCGAGGCTTTCTGCAGCGTCGAAGACCTGCTCCTTGTCTTCCTGCATGTCCTTGGAATAGGCGAGTGGCAGGCCCTTCATGACCGTGAGCAGCGCGATCAACGAACCGTTGATGCGGCCTGTCTTGGCGCGCACCAGTTCGGCGGCGTCCGGATTCTTCTTCTGCGGCATGATCGAGGAGCCGGTCGAAAATGCATCCGACAGGCGGATGAAGCCGAACTGCGGCGTCGACCAGATGACGATCTCTTCCGCGAGGCGCGACAGGTGCGTGGCCGTGATCGATGCCATCGACAGGAATTCGAGTGCGAAGTCTCGGTCCGACACGGTGTCGATCGAGTTGCGGGTCGGGCCGGCAAAGCCGAGCGCCGTGGCGGTCATGTGCCGGTCGATGGGGAAGCCGGTGCCAGCAAGCGCTGCGGCACCAATCGGGCTTTCGTCCATGTGCTCGATGGCATGGCGTACGCGCGAGCGGTCGCGGCCAAACATCTCGACATAGGCCATGCAATGGTGGCCGAAGGTGACGGGCTGAGCCGTCTGCAGGTGCGTAAAGCCCGGCATGACGGTATCGGCATGTTCCTCGGCGCGGTCGAGGAAGGCGGCGATGAGCGCCGTCAGCGCCTTCTCGGTCCGCTGCAGCTCTTCCTTGACCCAGAGGCGGAAATCGAGCGCCACCTGGTCGTTGCGCGAGCGGGCGGTATGCAGGCGTCCGGCGGCGGGGCCGATCAGCGTTGCAAGCCGCGCCTCGATGTTCATGTGGATGTCTTCGAGGCGACGCGAGAATTCGAACTGGCCGCTTTCGATCTCTGACAGGATCGTGTTGAGGCCGTGAACGATCTTGTCTTTGTCTTCAGCAGAAATGATGCCTTGATGCGCCAGCATGGTCGCATGCGCTATTGAGCCGCGGATGTCCTGGGCATAGAGCTTCTTGTCGAAGCCGATCGAGGCATTTATCTCCTCCATGATCGCGTCCGGTCCCGAGGCAAAGCGACCGCCCCACATTTGGTTGGAGGATTTCGTCTCGGAATTGCCGTCAGCCATGAAGAATGCCCGCCTTGGAGAATGAAATGCCCGACCAGAAGAAATCCCCCCCGGCCGTGAAACTGTTCGCGCTCGCCGCCCTGTTTGGCGTGATCGTCGGTGCGGCAGCGGTATACGTGAAGGAGACCGGGTCTGGCAATGGCGAGGGAACCGAAACGGCGAATGCCAGCTGCCCGCTGACATCGGCCAAGGTCGCATCATTGACGCCGTTCATGAAGGGACATGTCGCCGCAATGTCGCCGGCGTCAACGCCGCGGCCGATCGCGCTCGACTTCAACGGTCCCGACGGCATGCCGACCAATGTCTCGGCCTTTGCCGGCAAGACCCTGCTCGTCAATCTCTGGGCCACCTGGTGCGTGCCCTGCCGCGAGGAAATGCCGGCGCTGAACGCGCTGCAGAAGTCGCTCGGCAGCGACAAGTTCGAGGTCGTAGCAATCAATATCGATGTCGGCGACGATGAGAAGCCGAAGGCGTTTCTCGACGAGACCGCCGTTCACGACCTTGGCTACTACCGTGACGCCTCCATGGGCGTGTTCAACAACATGAAGAAGGAAGGCCTTGCCTTCGGCCTGCCGGCAACGCTGCTGCTCGACGACAAGGGCTGCCTCATCGGCTCGATGAACGGCCCGGCCGCCTGGGACAGCGACGATGCCAAGGCGCTGATCACAGCTGCCGTCGGAGGGTAGGGTTCACCCTCTGACGGGTACGTCGCGATTGTCGCGCAACAGATACCACTGAACCTTGTGGGGCGTGAAATGCCCTGCCGCGGCGCGGCTCCATAGCGGTGTCGTATGGTCGCCGACGATGAAAATGTCAGTCGGCGGCAAGGTCGGGTCTTTGGCAATCGTCGCAACGCTGTCAAAGACGTCGGCCCACAACTCTGTCAACTCGCACACTTGCGTGTTCTTTATCGTCGCTGCGTCACTGCCACACTTCAGATCGCCTCCCTGCTTGCGCACGTAGGGGATGTGGGAATTCAGTGTCAGCCAGTACAGAAATTTCCGTTCGGTCGGTTGTTTCAACAGCCGGTCGTGGACGGCGTCGGCGACGTCTTTGTCGCACAGACCGGCAAAAACGCTACCGCAGCGCCGGCGAAACCGATCATCGGCGGCTACCAGACTTTCGAGGAAGTGCGTTTCCTGAAAGCCAATTCGTGGATACCACGTCTCCCGCTCGAACATCTGTTGCGAAAAGCCGTGATAGGAAATGGTGCGGTAGCCACGATCGGCCATCGCCGCGGGGAAGCAGTCGTAGGCGACCTGGTCCAGATAATCCCTGTGGTCGCCCCATTTCCCGCAGAGTTCGCGAGATTCCGCCCCGGTCGTCGAGCCCTCGAAATTGCTGAGGCCGCTTGAAAGCGCGTAGCGCCCGGTATCGAGGGCCGGTTGGAGGCGCTGTGAGAGAATTGCGGCATGCGCAGGGTCGGACAGTGCACCAAGACCCTCCACCATGACGAACAGTATGTTTCGCCCCCCGTCCGCAACGGCTGCGGAGGTGACGCCGTTGATTGTAAGGGCGCTTTCGAATGATTGAGCAGGCTGCTTGAGGAAAGGGCGATTGATTTGGCGCTCAAATGACGCCACGCCGATTGCAACCAGGATCGCTGGCAGCACCATTGCACCTTGCAAAGCCTGCCGATTGCGGTTCACAACGGCGGCGATTGCAAGGCCGTTAGCGACAAAGAAGCCGAGCACCACCACGTAAAAAGCCGATGAGGTGAGATCGAGGGACGCCATGTAGCGCATCGACTGGATCGCAGTACCGAACGGCAGATGGAATACCGCCATAGCCACGAAGCTCAGATCAACGACGGCAACGAGCGGGAACAGAAAATAAGCCAGCGCAGGCCGCGTGCGTAGCGCGAGTGCACCCGCAAACACGTAGAGCAATGGCGAAAGCGGTCGTGCTGCCACGTAGAACGGCAAGACCAGAAGCATCGCCAGATTGGGCGCCACACCGAGGATCAGAGCAAAGCGCCACGCCCTCGCATTCAGCAATGAAGGGATCGACCGCGCTGCTCTTGCGGCTATGGCTTGCGAACCCATTCTCTCTCCCCACTTGGTTGGGAGAGCCTAGCGGCATCGTCTTTAAATTATACTACCATCGTCGCGCGCATTTTCTTCTGAATGTGTATTCAGAGACGAGTTCGTCGCGATAAAATTGTCTTTCGGGGACAAACTTATCGGGTCGGAACCGGTACTTCGCCGCGGTAGTCGTAGAAGCCGCGGCCGGACTTGCGGCCGAGCCAGCCTGCCTCGACATACTTCACCAGAAGCGGGCAGGGGCGGTACTTGGAGTCCGCCAAGCCATCATAGAGCACCTGCATGATCGACAGGCAGGTGTCGAGGCCGATGAAGTCGGCAAGCTGCAGCGGGCCCATCGGATGGTTGGCGCCCAGCTTCATGGCCGTGTCGATCGCCTCGACGCTGCCAACACCCTCGTAAAGGGTATAGATCGCCTCGTTGATCATCGGCAGCAGGATGCGGTTGACGATGAAGGCCGGGAAATCTTCTGCGACCGTTACGGTCTTGTCGAGCGTCGCGACGAATTCCTTGGCGGTCTTGAAGGTTGACTCGTCCGTGGCGATGCCGCGCACGAGCTCGACGAGCTTCATGACCGGAACCGGGTTCATGAAGTGGATGCCCATGAAATGCTCGGGACGATCAGTGGCCGAGGCGAGGCGCGTGATCGACAGGGAAGAGGTGTTGGTTGCGAGGATCGCTTCCGGCTTCAGGATCGGACAAACCTGGCCGTAGATCTTACGCTTGATCGTCTCGTCTTCGGTGACGGCTTCGATCACCAGGTCGGCCTGCGACAGGTCGTTGATGTCGGATGAGCCCTTGATCAGCGCGAGCGCCGCCTTGCGGGCCTCGTCGGTCATCTTGCCGGACGATACCTGGCGGGCGAGGTTGCCGTTGACGGTGGCAAGCCCTGCTTCGATCCGGTCAGCGGCAAGATCGTAGATCTGCACCTTGTATCCGGCGATTGCCGAAACATGCGCGATGCCACAGCCCATTTGCCCGGCACCAATAATTCCGACAGTCTTGATCATCGCAGCGAACATCCATCTTCAAGGGTTGGCGGTGAGGCCGCCGTCAGACATGCAAACCGGGCCGGTTTGGCCGGCCCGGTAGATTGTTAATGCCAAGTCCGCCCTTTTGCCAGCCCTTTTCAGGGGCATGGCGTAGGGCCATTGGCGAAGGCTTACAGGGCCTTCTGCAATTCGGGCAGSGCCTCGAAGAGATCGGCGACGAGGCCGTAGTCGGCGACCTGGAAGATCGGCGCCTCTTCGTCCTTGTTGATYGCGACGATGACCTTCGAGTCCTTCATGCCGGCCAGATGCTGGATGGCACCGGAGATGCCGCAGGCGATGTAGAGATCGGG
>NZ_JBFRGB010000007.1:0-283621 GCF_052115125.1 Ensifer sp. 2TAB8
CCAACCAATGGCATGACAAGGGCAGCGGAGATTCCCACATTGGCGTCTCGTGATCGGAGCAATGCAGGCAAGCGCGTTGAATTCCACGACATCTCAGACCCCTCCTACCCGTATGGTTGCAAAGCGCTCTATCTGGCTACTCGGCATGGCGAATGTGAAAAGGTTAAAGATCGGGAGGTCGGCGGCGTCGTATTTGATCCGCACCGTGAACTGGTTGGCGTTGTTGGCGTCGGCCTTGACGGTGACGGTCATGTGCGAGGATTTGATGAAGGCCTGATCCATCGTCGTGCGCCGGATGTAGTCGGTCGCGAGGCGTTCACGCTCGTTTTCCGATAGTCCGGCGATGGCTGTACGCGCGGCATCTGCGGCGATTTGCTGGATGGAATGGGCTGTGCTGAGGTAGACGCCGTAGGCGATCAAGGTCAGCACGCAAAGGAAGAAGAGTGGCGCTATGATTGCAAATTCGATTGCAGCGGCGCCGTCTTGGCGGCCTGTAAGGCGCTTGAAGTTGGACATTGCAGCATCTCCGCGTACCCACGTTGCTGTGTTTTTCAAATGTCCCTGCACCCACACGATGGTCCTCAAATATTAATTTTCTCATACTCCGATAAGTTGTTGAATCGTCATACTTTTCGCACATGTTGCAAAAGGCGTATTCACGGTTGATTTAGTGTTTATGAAGGTAAGCGAGTTTTTGCCTGTCATACCCCCGAAATAGCGAATTCGGAGATGGCTGCAAAACCGCTGAGATACCCCGTTTTGGGGCGGCACCAGGGATCAGACTGACTTGGGCGTTCAGTCCTGCCCGGGCGATGACCGATAGTGTTCGAGCTGGCGATTGAGCGTTGCAAGGTCGGCGCGCAGTTCCGAGATCTCGCGCAGCAATACGTCATCGACCTTGTGGTGCAGGGCGATGAGTTCGACTTCGGATTTCAGGTTGACCTCATAGTCCTTGGACGCCGCGAAGCGGTCACGTTCGGCCTGGCGGTTCTGCGACATCATGATGATCGGCGCCTGCAGGGCGGCGAGCATGGAAAGCACCAGGTTGAGGAAGATATAGGGGTAGGGGTCGAACGCTCCAGCCAGGAGCAGCAGCGAATTCACGATCACCCAGCAGACGAGGAAGCCACAGAAGGCAAGGATGAAGGTCCAAGAGCCGCCGACCCGGGCAATGCTGTCTGCGAGCCTGTCGCCGAAGGTCTGCCGGGCTGCGAAAGCCGCATTGGTATCGGTGGTCAGCGGGCGCCGCTCGCGCGCGTGGGCGAGTATGCGGCGCTCAATCTCGCCGAGTTCGCTGAGCGGCTTGCCGAAGAGCTGTTGTGAGAAATTGTTGAAGTGCGGCATGACGATCTCCGGGGTTGGACGGAGAAAATCTAGAGCATTTCCAGCAAAAGTCCGTAGCGGTTTTCTGTCCGCGAGACGCGGCGTCGCCCCGGAAGCTCGAGAGCCGGACCGGGTGTAACCGGTCCGGCTTCGATGGATCAGTGGGTCTCGGCCGCGCTCGCGAAGAGGTCGGCGTGGGACTTGAAGAACCGGTCGGTCGAGAAACGGTCGCCGAACATCATGTCGTGCTGCAGGAAGCGGTAGTCACGCAGTAGTGCCGGCACCTTCGGCTGGCGCGACCACTCGGCGACCTCCTTGCCGTTCTTGCGGATCAGCATATAGCGGTCGACGACGCGGTACTGGTCGTACACCTTGCCGAGGAACCCGGTGTAGTAGGGGTGCTCGTAGCCGGACTGCTTGAGGATCTGGTAGGAGAGGAAGGCTGGGCTGATGGTGCCGACGTTCTTCTTCGGGCCTGTCTTGTTCGACCAGACGACGAGCGGCGTTTCGTGCTGCGCCTTCATCTGATCCTTCGAACCTTTACGCTCTGCGGTGACGCCCTTCATGAAGCCGGTGCTGGTATAGACGGTGTTCAGCGGCGGCAGGTGGTCGCCAAAGAGCACGATGACCGTCTCGCGGTCGCGCTTCTTGGCCCAGTCCATCAGCTTCTTCAGGCTGTCGTCGGCTTCCTTGATGCCCTGCGCATAGGTGGCGAGCACCTGGCGGTCGGCTTCGGGCAGGTCGCCCTCGATCTTGATGGTGTTCTTTGCGTAGCGGTTGGCCTCATAGGGGCCGTGGCCCTGCAGCGTGACGGCGAAGAAGAAGAACGGGTCGTCCATCGCGTCGGCCTGGCGGATGATCTCGTTGGTCAGCGACTCGTCCGAGGCGAAGATGCCGCGCTTCTGCATCGGCGGCATGTTCTCTTCCGACTTGAACATGTCGAAACCGAAGGCCTTGTAGACGGCGGTGCGGTTCCAGAACCAGCTCTGGAAGGGATGGATGGCGCGCGAGACATAGCCTTCGCCGCGGAAGAACGTGGCAAGCGACGGGATCGGGTTGCGGATGTACTGCTGGTACGGAATGCTGCCGTAGGGCAGGAAGGCGTTCGAGAAACCGGTCAGTGCTTCGAACTCGACATTGGCGGTCATGCCGCCGAATTCCGGCGAGAAGACGTTGCCCGACTGCATCTCGCGGATCGTCGGCATCGGATCGGGCGACAGCTTCACGTTCGGCAGGCGGGTCGGATCCCAGAAGGACTCGCTCATCAACACGATGACGTCGGGCTTGCCGCGGTGCGAGGTGCCGGCCGGCAGTGGCTTCACCGGAATGCGGTCGATCGCATCGGCCATATAGCCGGCGGGCGCGCTGACATTGGCCATCGGCAGGTTGATGGCAAACGCAAGGGCAAAGCCGTTGTGCTTATAGTTCTCGGTCTGGTCCCACATGATGGGGATGACCTTCAGGCGGTCACGGATCCAGGAGAACTGGTTGTAATCCATGATGTTCCAGAAGGCGACGAGCAGCGGCAGCGCGAAGGCCAGACGGGCAACACGCTCGCGCGTCGAAAGCTTGGGGAATGTCCGCCAGGCAAAACGCAGGAGAAGGGCGATTGCGACGACGGCGGCGATCAGGCCGACGGCAATGCCGATGGCCGTCCACGGCCGATCCTTCACCAGAACGGGCATCAATTCCATGATCTGGCGGCCGAACAGGAAGTCGGTCGGATAGAGCGGATCGGAGAGGAAGACCTGTTTCTGCTGGCAGACGACGGCAGGGATGATGGCAAGCGGTGCGATCACCACGGCGGACTTGTGCTCGCGACCAAAAATACCGTCGATGGCCAGCATGATCAGGAAGAATGCACCGACGGTCGTCAGCGCCGGGCGCGTCGGATCGAGCATGTAGGCGAGAGCATCGGACAGCGACTGACGCACGATCAGTTCGACGACGAAGACGAGGGAGGCTGCGACGAAGAGGGAGAACAATGCGCTGCGGGTGGCCGCAAGTGTCTTGGCGTGCCGTGCGGTGAAGCCGGGTCTATCGACGTAGACGCGCGAGCCTCTCGCGACAGCGGAATCGATACTAGCCAACATGTTCTCCAATTTCATAAATGCGTCGTGTAACTGTCATACGCCTGTCATTTTGAACAGGGGATGAATGGTTTCTTAACGTGGTTTGGGAACAGGTTTTCGTGACGTGAGGGCACTGCAACGGCCCTTCATAAGAACCGGGAAAGACAGAATTTTTCGGTATTTTTTCGCGGAGCGGCGATTGGCTGTGGGTATTTTCCCGCGGATTGCGCTAAAGAACACTGCGAAAGTCAGACGCAATCGCTCAGAAAAGACCGACAGGCCCGCTCATGACCGCTCACAAGACCGCCCCCACCATCCTCCGCATCGCAGTCGCCCAGCTCAATCCGACGGTGGGTGACATCGCCGGAAACCTGGCCAAGGCACGCGAGGCGCGCGCTGATGCCGCGCGCCAGGGCGCCGATCTCCTGTTGCTGACGGAGCTGTTCATTTCCGGCTATCCGCCGGAAGATCTCGTTTTGAAGCCGGCCTTCCTGAAGGCATGCCTGCAGGCAGTCGAAAAGCTGGCGGCCGAGACGGCCGACGGCGGACCGGGCGTCATCATCGGTTTGCCGCGGCTTGCCAAATCCGGGCGACACAATTCGGTGGCGGTGCTTGACGACGGCAAGGTGATCGCATTCCGCGACAAGGTCGATCTGCCGAACTACGGCGAGTTCGACGAAAAGCGCGTCTTCGATCAGGGGGAGATGCCGGGCCCGGTGAACTTCCGCGGCGTGCGCATCGGTATTCCGATCTGCGAGGACATCTGGGGCGATCTCGGCGTGTGCGAGACGCTGGCGGAAAGCGGCGCGGAGATCCTCTTGTCGCCGAACGGTTCGCCCTACTATCGCGGCAAGGTGGATGTCCGCCACCAGGTGGTGCTGAAGCAGGTTCTCGAGACCGGCCTTCCGATGATCTATGCCAACCAGCTCGGTGGCCAGGACGAGCTTGTGTTCGACGGCGCAAGCTTCGCCTTCAACACCGACAAGTCGTTGGCCTTCCAGATGAGCCAGTTCGAGGAGGCGATTTCGATCGTCGAATGGAAAAAGGGCGACGGCGGCTGGCATTGCGAAGGCGGCCTGAAGTCTCGCCTGCCGGAGCGGGAGGAGGCGGATTACCGCGCCTGCATGCTCGGCTTCCGTGACTATGTGAACAAGAACGGCTTCAAGAATGTCGTGCTCGGACTTTCCGGCGGTATCGATTCGGCGATCTGCGCCGCACTGGCCGTCGACGCCCTTGGCGAAGAGCGGGTGCGCACCGTCATGCTGCCCTACCGCTACACCTCGCAGGAATCGCTGAAGGACGCCAAGGAATGTGCCGCCGCTCTCGGCTGCCGCTACGACATCGTGCCGATTTCCGAGCCGGTTGAAGGCTTCCTCAGCGCGCTTTCCGATACGTTCGAGGGCACGGAGCCCGGGATCACTGAGGAGAACCTGCAGAGCCGCACGCGCGGCACCATTCTGATGGCGATCTCCAACAAGTTCGGCTCGATGGTGGTGACCACGGGCAACAAGTCGGAAATGTCCGTCGGCTATGCCACGCTCTATGGCGACATGAACGGTGGTTTCAATCCGATCAAGGACCTCTACAAGATGCAGGTCTATGCCATATCGAGTTGGCGCAATACCACGGTTCCCCCAGGTGCACTGGGCCCATCGGGCATCGTCATTCCGCAGAACATCATCGACAAGGCGCCTTCGGCAGAGCTTCGTCCCAACCAGACGGACCAGGATTCGCTGCCGCCCTATCCGGTACTTGACGATATTCTCGAGTGCCTGGTGGAAAAGGAGATGGGGACCGACGAGATCGTGGCGCGCGGCCATGACGAGGCAACGGTGCACCGGGTTGAGCATCTGCTCTACATCGCCGAGTACAAGCGCCGGCAGTCGGCACCGGGAGTGAAGATCACCAAGAAGAACTTCGGCCGCGACCGGCGCTACCCGATCACCAACCGCTTCCGCGATCGGGGGTAGGTGGTGAGCGCGTCTGCCGAAGCGCGGGACGGAGGGGAAAGCCGTCCGGAGTTCACGGAGGAGGAAATCCGGCTCGTTCGGCTATGGTCGCTGAGCGACGCTTCGGTGAGCAGGCAGCTTTCGGCGCAGGTCGCCTATTTCGCAACACCCGCGGTCTTCGGGATCTACGGTCTGGCGATCGGCAGCCTTGTCATCGTCGGGGTTGCCTTCGTCTGCACGCTGCTGCTTTTGGCCTGGGGCTTCTTCTCGGCTTGGCGGGACCAACGCAATCTGATCCTGATGCAGTCGACCTGCACCAAAATGCTGGCGACATTGCCGCCGGGCGAACGCGACAAACAGCTTCGCGGCTAGGCAGGAGAGAGGCATGCGCAGTTCCATCGAAATCCACGACATCATCAGCGGCGAAACACAGGTCGTCTGGCAAACGGACCGGCTGGTCGAGGCGCCGAACTGGTCGCGGGACGGCACGCACCTGATCATCAATGGCGATGGCCGACTTTATCGCCTCGGCCTCGACGGTTCGGAGCCGGTGGAGATCGACACCGGCTTTGCCACACTCTGCAACAACGACCACGGCATTTCGCCGGACGGGGCCACGATCGCAATCAGCGACAAGACCGAGTTCGGCAAGTCGGCAATCTATCTGCTGCCGGCCGAAGGCGGCACGCCGCGGCTTGTGACCCGCAACCTGCCGTCCTACTGGCACGGCTGGTCGCCGGATGGACGAACGGTGACCTATTGCGGAATCCGCGACCAGGTCTTCGACATCTACACGATCTCTGTCGATGGCGGCGAGGAGCGGCGGCTGACCCACGGGGAAGGGCGCAACGACGGGCCGGACTGGTCGGCGGACGGCGAATGGATATACTTCAACTCCAGCCGCACCGGACGCATGCAGATCTGGCGCGTTCGGCCCGATGGCAGCGCCGTCGCGCGCATCACGAACAGCCCCTATGGCGACTGGTTTCCGCACCCTTCGCCGAATGGAAAGCATTTGCTGGTGCTCTCCTATGACGGCGACGTGTTCGATCATCCCAGGGACCTCGACGTCCGCCTGCGATTGATGGACATGGATGGCCGCAATGCGCGCGTGCTGTTCGAGCTCTTCGGCGGGCAGGGAACGATCAACGTTCCCAACTGGTCTCCGGAGGGCGATCGCTTCGCCTTCGTTCGCTACGAACCGGAAAGCTGACAAAGCTGGACAAGTATACTTGCGGCATGCTAGCGCTGAGCTCGTTCGCAGGGCGCATCCGATCCGCGGGAAGGGCAAGGCCCACCTGTCTCACTGAACTTGGTTGCCACACCTCTTTTCAGTCTGTGGGCGCGGATACCGGACGAGAATGAAAGGAGGTCTTTCATGATCGCGCGCGATCTTTCCGCGAACCTTACCCTCGATATGCTCCGCAAGCAGGCCAAGGCTCTATTGAAGGCCGTAAAGGCCGGCGATGCCAGCGCAAGCCAGCGGGCGCTACCTTACTTTTCCGATCTCGCCACGATGGGCCTTCAGGATGCCCAACTGGTGCTTGCCCGCGAATTCGGCTTCTCGAGCTGGACCCGGCTGAAGCGGCATTTCGAAAAGGCGGGAGCAGCAAAGCCGGCAACGGAGCAGCTTGCGAACCGGTTCCTGTCGCTTGCAACCGTTTCTTATTTCAGTGACATAGCGCCGGATCCCGAACGTTTTTCTGAGGCGTTCTCCCTGATCGAGACCCATCCTGAAATCGGCGAGGACAGCATTCATGTCGCGGCAGCAAATGGCGATGCCGCTGCGGTCGACCGCTGGCTTGATCGTGATCCGAAACTTGCAACCAGGCGCGGCGGTCCCTACGACTGGGAGCCGCTGCTTTACGCCGCCTATGCCCGGGTTCCCGGTCGCTCCTCCTTGGAGGTCGGCGCGCGGCTGATCGCGCGCGGGGCCAATCCGGACGCCCATTGGCTGGATGATGGCCAGTATCGTTTCACGGCGCTGACCGGCGTCTTCGGCGAGGGCGAGGCCGGGCGCGAGCGGCAGCCGCCGCACCCGGAGTGGGCGGCATTCGCGCGGCTGCTGCTTGACGCCGGAGCCCAGGCCAATGACAGCCAGGCGCTCTATAACCGGATGTTCGAGCCTGATAACGGTTGCCTGAAGCTGCTGCTCGCCTATGGCCTCAACGCCAATGACAGGAACAACTGGCTGGTGCGGGCCGACGGCGGTTTCGTCGAGAACGGCGAGCGCGTTTTCGACTACCAGCTTGCCTGGGCGCTCGAAAAACGCATGGGCGACCGCGTGCGGCTTCTGGTCGAGCACGGTGCTGACGTCAATCGCACCATCAAGGGGCGAACGCCTTACCAATGGGCGGAACTCGGCGGCGACGGGGCACTGGCGCAGTATCTGATTTCGCAAGGTGCAGTGGAAGAACCGCTCGACGATGTCGACCGGTTGGCCCGGGCGATCTCGGAAAACGACGGAGACGTGGCAAGGGCACTTGTCGATGCCGATCCGACGCTGATTGCACGAACGCAGACAGCGCATCCGGTATTGCTGCATGAAGCGGCCGGTGAGGACAGGCGCGTCGAAGCGACGCTCATGCTGTCGCTCGGCTTCGACGTCAACCGCATGACATCGCGCACGCCGCTACACGAGGCGGCGCTGCACGGGCATCTCGCAATGGCGAGGCTGCTGCTCGATCACGGCGCTAATGCAACGGCCCGCGATCCCTACCATCATGCGCCGCCGATCGGCTGGGCCGCGTACAATGGCCGGGCTGAGATGGTGCGTTTCCTGAAGGAAGAGCCGCTGGATATCTTTGCGGCCGCATCGTTCGGTGTACTCCATCGCATTGCCGAGAACCTCGACCGGCAGCCAGACTTGCTCGAAACGCCGTTCGGCCGCTTCCGGGGCCACGGCCGTCCGGAGCCGCAACAGGATTGGATGACGCCGCTGGCATTCGCCGTAGTCAACGGGCAGGCTGCCGCCGTGCGGCTGCTCCTTGATCGAGGTGCCAATGCCGGCGTCCGGGACGGCATCGCGGGCCCGTCGATCCGCGATCTGGCGCGCGACAAGGGCGATGAGGAGATCATCTCCTTGCTGCGCCCGGCGGCCGTGCCGAAGTAAACACCCGGTGCAAATGGGGGAGCGCTGGCTTTGGCTTGCGCTCCCTGCAAGCGCACCTGCGACTGCTGATTGTCAACGGATTCAGCGGGTTGAAACCGTTAAGTATTTCAACACCAGCTTATTTAAGCCAAACTTTGACTTTGCTCTCTAAGGTGCTGCCCGTGCCCGCCGCCGTCGCTGTGCATCGCGCTTGGAAAGGCGCGATGCACGCTCGCGACAGCCGGCCGGACGAGGGGGCGATTGCATCATGGACAAGACTTTGCGGCTAGCGAAGCGGAGGAGAACGGTTTGGGCAATCCATGCCGCCTGCACCCTGGTCGCCGTCCTGATCATCGCGAGCCTCATCTACGTTCTCGATCGGTCCGTCGCCGAGGCGGACCGCTTCGGCCTGTCGGCCGAGCGCCGCCTGGTGGCAAACGAGCTGCGCCACCAGATGGATGCGGTCGTTCAATTTCAGGCGCAGATCTCCTTCTGGGACAAGACCTATCAGGAGCTCGCCAATGGGCATGTCAGCGACATCTTTGCAGCGGATGAGCTGATGGGCTGGCTGTGGGAGGACTACGGATTCTCCTGGCTGATCGTGACGGACGTCGATCACAAGGTTTCGACGGTGTTGAAGGATGGTGTGGTCGTGCCGGGCGACACGGCCCGTGTGCCGCTTGACGAGGTCGATGATCTGCTCGACGAAGCCAAGCGCCGCTACGACAACTCGCTCAGAAACAACCATGGTTCCTATGTGCTTGATGTCGTCACCCCAGATCCGCAATCGCTGATGCCGGCCGTGCCCGGAATTCATGCGGTGGACCTGCGCGAGATCGACGGGCGCATGAGCGTGGCGGTCGTGCAGGCGGTCATCCCGGAAACGCTGGTGATCCCGGCCGAGCGCCGGGCACCGATGCTCATGGTCTCGGTCAGGCCAGTGACGGCCAAGATGACCCGCGAAATCGCCGCGCGCCTGGGTATCCGCGGGTTGGCCTTCGTGCCGCTGACCGAGCGGCCGGAGGGTAGCGTCTATGCCTCGATCGGGCGCTGTTCGGACGCCTCCTGTCTGGTGGCGGCGTGGATGCCGAAGTCGCCGGGTGGCTTTGTGCGCGCCGAACTGCTGCCGAGCGTCATCGCCATGGCGATCGTCGCGGCGCTGCTGATGGCGTTCGTCGCCTTCCGCTTCTCGACACTCTTTGCCGCCTTGCAGCAGAGCGAGGCGCTCAACCGCCATCTCGCCAAGCACGATCGCCTGACGGGGCTGCTCAACCGCAGCGGTTTCGACGATATGCTGGCGGCAGCGCTGCTGCGGGCAAAGACGCATCCGTTCACGCTGGTCTATGCCGATCTCGACGAGTTCAAGGCGGTCAACGACCGCCACGGCCACGCGGCCGGCGACGCCGTTCTGGTCGCCATGGCCGAGCGCTTTCGCAACCGAGCCGGACCCAAGGGGACAGTCGCGCGGCTTGGCGGCGATGAGTTCGCCATCATCCTCGGCGATTGCAGCGAGACGGAAGCCTGTGGTCTTGCGGCTGGCCTTGTCGCCGATGCGCAGACGCCGGTCGCGTTCAACGGCCAGTTGCTCGTCGTCGGTGGCAGCGCCGGCATCGCTTTCGCGCCACGACATGGCCTGACGGCGCGCGCCCTGCTGCTGGCTGCGGATGAGGCGCTCTATCTTGCCAAACGGCGCGGCCGCAACCGCGTCGAGACCGCTGACGATGCGGTGTTGCCGGGCGAAGCCTCCGACGAGGAGCCACCCGCCGGACCGGGCGGCTCGGGCGATTTTCCTACTCCGGTACGTTATAGGGCGTGATGACCACGACGGCTGAAAGCTGAGGGCCGACGGCGGTGGACGGAGCGCGGCCATGGAGCATGATCGTGCGGAAGGCCGTGCGGGCGTCGGTCTTCAGATCATGGTGAAGGACGAAGTGAATGCGCCGCGCGCGCAGCAGCGCCAGATTGTCCTCATCGAGATCATGGGCAATGTAGAGCGCGCAATGGCGGCCGAGGCGATCGAAGGCTGCGAGTACGGAGCGGTTGCCACCGCCGATCGAATAGGCGGCGTTGATGTCCTGGTTGGCGGCAAGCGCCGCGTCGGCCAGCGCGCCCGTCTCGCTGTCGCGACCATGCCCTTCGCTGATCTCGACGATCCGGATTGTCGGATGATGTTCGCGCAGCACCCGGCGAAAACCGATCTCGCGCTCTTCCTCACCGCGGAAGCGGCCGCTGGATAGCGTCACGAGCACCGTGGCTTCGGCACCGGCAAAGCGCTCGCCGATCAGATAGGCAGCGGTTTCTCCGGCCGCCCTGTTGTCGGCGCCGGCATAGGCGGTGCGCTGGGAATGGGGCAGATCTGTCACCAGGGTCACGACGGGAATGCCGCTGATTTCGAAGCGTGCGACGGCTGCGACGATCTCGGGCACATCCGGTGCCTTCAAGACGAGCCCATCGGTTCCGCGCAGGCGTATGCGATCGAGCAATTGCACGATGTCGTACGGACGCATGGTTTCGGCGAAGTGAAAACGGCAGCGAAAGCTCGTCGGCGCCAATGTCATGGCTTCGCTTTCGAAGGCCCGCCGCACCGCGTCGGTGAAGCGCTCTGGCGCCTCCATGACGATATCGATCGCGAACTTGCGGCCCTGAATGTCGAGTCCGGCCTGCTGCTTTTCCAGTTCCTCGATGGCAGCGCGAACGCGGGCGACGGTCTGGCGGCGGACGCCGGGGCGCTCGTTGAGCACGCGATCGACCGTCGCTGTGCTGAGACCTGCCTGAAAGGCGATGTCCTTGACCAGAAACGGATGGGCCATCGCCATTGATCTCCTGATGGATTTTTGATGGATTCTTGCTCTATATCATGTTTTGCCGCCGCCTATAGTCATGTTCATCGAGATGTTCCAGGGGAGGAAACGGGATGAAGACGGACAACAGTGCGTGGGAGCGGATCGAGCGCGTGTGGCTCACCGAAGAGACCTGCGACATCGAGGCGTTCCGGGCGGAAGTGGAGCGCCGAACCAATCCGGCGGACTATCCCTATGCTTCGGGCTGCGACAAGAACGTGCTGATCTACAACAGCGCCGATCTGATTGCCGCCTGCGAAAATGCCGAGACGCGGCGCGCGGCGCTTGCGGAGATCTGCGAGGCGCTGGCGACCGGCCCGGGTGTGGCGGTCTTCAAGCGCGCCTTTGCCGATACCGCCGCGATCGATGTCGCGAGCACCGTCTTCGACGAGATCATCGAGGAACAGCATCGCAGCAACAGCGGCGGCGGCGATCACTTTGCCAAGCCCGGCGCCAACGATCGCATCTGGAACTCGCTGGAGAAGCACTGCCTCAAGGCACCGGAGAATTTTGCCGCCTATTACGGCAATACCATCATCGCACTCGTCAGCGAAGCCTGGCTCGGGCCGAACTACCAGATGACGGCGCAGGTGAACCGCGTCAATCCGGGTGGTGCTGCGCAGTCGGCGCACCGGGACTATCATCTCGGCTTCCAGACCTCCGCGGTGATCGAGCAGTACCCGGCGCACGTGCACAAGCTCTCGCCGGTGCTGACGCTGCAAGGCGCGGTTGCCCATTGCGACATGCCGCTCGAGAGCGGACCGACGCTGTTCCTGCCCTATAGCCAGACCTATGTGCCGGGCTACCTGGCGCTCAACCGGCCGGAGTTCCGCGCCTATTTCGACGAGCATCACGTGCAGCTCCCGCTCGAAAAGGGCGATGTCGTCTTCTTCAATCCGGCGCTCTTCCATGCAGCCGGCAACAACCGCTCCGCCGATATCCGTCGCGTGGCGAACCTGCTGCAGGTGTCCTCCGCCTTTGGCCGGGCGATGGAGACCGTCGATCGGCTGACGATGAGCGCAACGCTCTACCCGGCGCTGAAGGCGTTGCTGGCCAACGGCCAGCTGACCGAAGCGGAAGCGGCCAATGCGATCGCATCCTGTGCAGAAGGCTACTCCTTCCCGACTAATCTCGACCGTGATCCGCCGCTCGGCGGGCTGGCGCCGAAGACCCAGGCACAGTTGATGCGCGAGGCGCTGGCCGTAGGAACGAGCTCGCAGGACTTTCACGCGGCGCTCGACGCGCAGGCGAAGCGCAAGCTGAGCTGACGGTTCAACTACCCATTCGAAAGGCTCCCGGTGCGTTTCGCCCGGGAGCCGTCGCTGTTTGACACGATCATGTTCGAGGAGGAATTCGATGAGTGGACAATTGGAAGGCAAGATCGCCATCGTCACCGGTGGCACGCAAGGGTTGGGCGCAACGATTGCCGGCCTCTTCGCCGAGCGTGGTGCTGCCGGCATCGTCATCTGCGGACGCAATGCGGCCAAGGGGCGGGCGAAGGCTGAGGAGATCGGCAAGGACAGCGGCGCGAAGGTGGTTTATGTCCAGGCCGATCTCGAAAAGGTGGAGGACGCCCGCAAGGTCGTTGCCGCTTGTGATGCGGAGTTCGGCCGGGTCGATGCGCTGGTCAATGCCGCCGCGATCACTGACCGCGGCACGATCCTCGATACGACGCCCGAACTTTTCGACCGGATGTTCGCGATCAACGTGCGAGCGCCGTTCTTCCTGATGCAGGAGGCGGTGAAGGTGATGCGACGCGAGCGAACCGAAGGCACGGTCGTCAATATCGGCTCCATGTCGGCGATGGCCGGGCAGCCCTTCATCGCCGCCTATTGCTCGTCGAAAGGGGCGCTGGAGACGCTGACCAAGAACACGGCCTATGCGCTCCTGCGAAACCGTATTCGGGTCAACGGCCTGAATATCGGCTGGATGGCTTCCGAAGGCGAGGACCGGATCCAGCGCGAGTTTCACGGTGCATCGGTGGACTGGCTCGAAAAGGCGGCTGCCAGCCAGCCGTTCGGCCGGCTCGTCGACCCGGCAGAGGTGGCACGCGCCTGCGCCTATCTGTCTTCGGCTGAATCGGGGCTAATGACCGGATCGGTGATCTGCTTCGATCAATCGGTCTGGGGCGGCTATGACGGTTCGCCGCATCCGGTGGCGCCGCTATAGGCGGCGCTTGTCTTTCGGTTGCCGCTATGCGCTTATGGCGGCGTCAGGTGCCCGCGCGAGCGGGAGAATCGGGAATCCGGCGTCATTCCGGAACGTGCCCAACGCTGTGACGGGGACGGTCGCCTCTAAGTGCCTTGAATTGATTCAAGGATTTGCCACTGGATCTTCAATCGGTCTGGGAAGGTGAGGCGGCCGGTTGAACCGGAGTCAGAAGACCGGCCTGGCAAGATAGACCGAACCCCGCGCGGACGGCGGGAGGTTGCGCATTGTTGGGGATCGAACGATGCTAACTGAACCGAAGGGCGGCCTTGCGGCTGCCGGTGCCTTCGCGCGCAATGAGCGGGAGGCCGTCTACCGCGCCATCGAAACACGCCGCGACGTGCGCGACGAATTTCTCGCAGAACCTCTTCCCGACGATCTGGTGAAACGCCTGCTTACGGCTGCGCATAGCGCGCCGTCTGTCGGCTTCATGCAGCCCTGGAACTTCGTGCTGGTGCGAGCGGAAGAAACGCGTGAGCGCGTCTGGCAGGCCTTTCGCCGCGCCAACGATGAGGCCGCCTTGATGTTCGAGGCGGAACAGCAGACGAAGTACCGTTCGCTGAAACTCGAGGGCATTCGCAAGGCGCCGCTCAGCATCTGCGTCACCTGTGACCGCACGCGCGGCGGCGCCGTCGTCCTCGGCCGTACCCATAATCCGCAGATGGATGTCTATTCCACGGTTTGCGCCGTGCAGAACCTGTGGCTTGCCGCGCGCGCCGAAGGTGTCGGTGTCGGCTGGGTCAGCATCTTCCACGAGGCGGAGATCAAGGCGATCCTCGGCATCCCTGGTCATGTCGAGATCGTCGCCTGGCTCTGCCTCGGCTATGTCGATCGCCTCTACCAACAGCCGGAGCTGGCGGTGAAGGGATGGCGGCAGCGTCTGCCGCTGGAAGAACTCGTGTTCGAGGAAGGCTGGGGGAACTGCAGCGAGCGTTCCTGAAACCCGTTGCGCCAAAGTGCGCAGCGGTATTGCGACAGCGACATGCGAAATATCGAGAACTTGAAGCGCAATGAGCGAATCTGAAGATCGCGACGCGCTTTGAGATGGCGCTCCGGGATCAGTTCTGGACCGGTTGATAGGCCGGTCCCTTCGGGTGCTTCAGGTCGATCGAGGTTTCCTGTTGCGGCAGGAAGGTCGGGCCGACGACGCGCACCTTGCTCTTCGACGGATCGTAGGGCCGCTCCTCAGGCGGTGCCTTGGCGGTCGTGGTCTCCGCCGGCTTCTTGGTTTCGATCACGACGATGGACGACTGGTCGTCACCGATCCTGGTGCCGGTCGTCTTCGGTGAGGTTGCGGCGGTCTGTGGTATCTGGCAGCCGCACATGCCGGGCTTGCGGACACCGCGGGTGCGATAGGCGAAGGCATTCGGCATTTCGGTATAGGGCCGGCCGGTCACGGCCGAGACCATCTGGTCGCTCTCTTCCGTGTTGATATCATGTAAGTAGAGTTCGGTTTCGGCACCCGGGCAGCGCGCCCGGCAGGCCTGTTCGTCCCGCGGGAAATCGGCCGGCGTGGCGTCCGAGGAGATCGGGAAAAAGGCGCCGTCGCAGGTGCGCACGCACATGGTCCGCAGCGTGCCGCTGTAGTAGCGTTCCTGCGGCGCATAGCCGTCTTCGCCAAGCATCGGGCCGTAGGCGTCGTCCGGCGGCAGATCGGCGATGATGTTGCGGTGCGATTCGGGCTCTTCGGGGTCGACGCTCGCGAACTCTTCGCGGTCGCCATAGCAGCCATTGATCTCCAGCGCGGCAAGGATGCGGCGACGGCTGTCCTGGCTGCCCCCGGCAACAATCTGCTCGCGCTCCGATTTCAGCATGCGCAGATTGTCTTCCATCTCGGCAATGAGGCCGTCGAGTTCGCCACAGATATCCGGGTTGCCGCCATCGAAGGTGACGACGCTGCCGCCACCACAGGCAGCACGGCGGCGGTCGTTCTTCGCCCTGCGCAGTTCGATGTTCTGGCGGGAGATCGCACTCGCATAGTCACGGGCGTCGGCATTGCTGGAGACGATGTCAGGCAGCTGCGCAAGACGGGTGTTCAGCCGGTCGCACACGGTCGATGCCAGCGAAGGATCGGCACCGACCAGGGCAAACGGCACAAGCACCGCAGCGAGGTGTTTCAAGCGCGGGAACACGGGCGAAGTCTCTTCCTGCAACCGCTCGACGCCGGCCTTCTGATATGGGCGGCTGCCAGCGGCATTTCCTGTTTCACCTCCATCATAGAGCTTGTCGGTGATCGTGCAACGACAAGCGGCGGTTTGCGTTAACGGGTCCGGCTGAGCCAAGCGCTCAAGCGGCGCGGGCGGTTTCCAGCGACATCGGACGTTCGAGAACAGTGCCTTCGATGGCGGCTACCGCTTTCATACGCTGGAGCAGGCTCTCATTCACTTCCCAGGCGACGGCAACGGCAAAGACCGAGCCGATGCGGTGCGGTTCGGCAATGCGCTCGCCGGGGCATCCCATGCGGCGGAACATGCGCTCCAGGAACACGTCGGTAACGGTGACGATATGGCTGATGCCGGAGGCAAGGCCGAGTTCACCGACGCCGCACATCAATTCGGCTGCTGCAACGGTGACCTGATTCGAGGCGCGGTCCTGCGAAATCTCCGGCTCGATGCAGAAGCGGCTCGATTCCCATACCGAGGCGCTGCGGATTTCCGGGTTGTCGCCGAGCAGGATCGGGAAGGTGTCGTCCAGCATGTTGGGGCCGAGCGTTGGCAGCAGCCGCAGCGCGCCACGCAGGCGACCGGTGTCGGGGGCATAGGAGAGCACATAGAGCGGATTTGCCTTGTCGTAGTTGTCGATTTCCCACTCGCCGTCCGTCTGCACATCCCATTTTAGGAAATCGTGAAAGACGCGCTTGCGCAGCCGAAACATATCGTCGACGGCCTGCGGGTGCTGTGCGCGGGTCTTTCCGTTCAGGATCCTGATCATCTTCTTCTCCATCCTTGTTTGGGGATGGGCGGATGCTGTCAGGCCGGCGGCGGTCGCGTAACTGTCGGTAGTGACAGTTTAAATCAGCGATTTTTCCCACTAGATTTCGAGGGGTTTTTTGGAGGGCTTGGCGCGAGCTGCGTCAAACGGTGGGGATCAGCGCATGGCGGACGGCCTGGGCAACGGCCTGCGTATTGGACACGACATTGAGCTTGCGCCTCGCATTGGTCATGAAAAAGCGCACGGTGCGCTCGGAAATGCCGAGAATCGTTGCGATCTCCCAATAGCTCTTGCCGGCAGCGGCCCAGGTCAAAACCTCGGTCTCGCGGCCGGTGAGCCGCATGTCGCGGGTCGAAATGCTGCCGGCCATCGCGCCGTGCTCCAGCATGGCGGCGTGGAAGAGATTCGCCGCGAGCTGGAAATCGCGCAGGTGATGGCGCCGATAGATCGTCCACTCGTCAGCCGGCATGTTGACGTTGATCGCCAGCATCGCCATCCGGCCGGCCGGTGAGGGGAGCGGCAGGGCGACGCCCTCGGTGGAAAGACCGATCTCCTGTGCCGCCTGGAAAAGCGGCTCGCAGTCCGCAAAGCGATGTCGCGCCATCGTCCACTCCACCGGGCGAACGCCGCCAAGTGCGAGTTTCAAGATAGGGTCGATTCGGTGAAGGCCGCGCGACCGGTAGATTTCTGCGGCATAGGCACCGAAGGTGTGATGCAGGCGGCAGATCTTGAGTTCGTCCGCGTAGGGCTCGGCTTCCAGGTACAGGAGATGGGCGATGCGGAACGTGCGGCGCATCAACGTAAAGAAATGAGCGGGCTCGACACAGCCGCCGCATTCCAGGATTTCCAGCATGTCGAGGACAGCCTGCTGCTCAGTCATGCCACAACACCGAATCTCGTCCGAGGCTCCAGCATGGTTAGGGGTTCACCTTTTGTCCAGCGCAAACTTACCTGTTTGGTGTGTAATACCAATTTTGCAATTTTCGATTGCCGACCGCCGCGGTCGGTTTGCGCGAGCCTGCGGTAGAGGGTGATTCCGCTGTGATTCTCGGGCGATAGAGCGCCGCGCTCAACGATTGCGCGGCGCCTGGATATGGCATTGGGGGCGCCGGTGCGGCGCCCGAACTCCGCGAAGATCGAAGGCGATCTCCGCGGTATCATTTCAGCCCGGATGGCTGGCTTCGACGACCGCGAGAGCCGCCATGTTGACGACACCGCGCGACGTGACCGAAGGCGACAGGATGTGGGCGGGAAGCGCCGAACCGAGAAGAATCGGGCCGACATGCAGGCTGTCGGTCATGGTTTTGACGACGCCGAGCGTGATGTTGGCGGCATCGAGATTGGGGAAGACCAGGAGGTTGGCTTCGCCCGACAGGCTGCTGTCCGGCATGACGCGATGGCGCAGCGCTTCCGAGATCGCAGCATCGCCGTGCATTTCGCCGTCGACTTCGAGATCGGGCGCCAGTTCCCGCACCAGCTGAAGCGCCTTGCGCATCTTGGTGGCGCTTTCCGAATCGCGCGAACCGAAGTTCGAGTGCGAGACGAGGGCCGCACGCGGCGTGATGCCGAAGCGGCGGATTTCCTGTGCGGCCATGACCGTCGTCTGCGCGATCTCCTCGGCGCTCGGGCAGTAGCTCACATAGGTGTCGGTGAAGAAGGTGGCGCCGCGCTGGGAGATCAGCAGGCTGAGGGCCGAGAAGTCGAGCACGCCTTCACGCTTGCCGATGATCTGCGAAACGTCGCGCATGTGCCTGGAATAGCGGCCTTCGACGCCGCAGATCAGCGCATCGGCTTCGCCGCGCTTGACGGCAAGTGCGCCGATGACCGTCGTGTTGGTGCGCACGATGGTGCGGGCGGCTTCCGGGATGACGCCGAGACGGCCGACAAGGGCGAAGTAGTCCTCGACATAGTCGCGGTAGCGCGGGTCGCCTTCGGGGTTGACCACTTCGAAATCGACATCGGGACGGATGCGCAGGCCGTAGCGGCGCAGGCGGGTCTCGATGATCTGCGGACGGCCGATCAGGATCGGGCGGGCAGTACCCTCTTCGAGCAGCACCTGGGCGGCGCGCAGCACGCGCTCGTCTTCGCCTTCGGCAAAGATCACCCGGTTCTTCTGGGCGTTCTTGGCAGCCGCGAACACCGGCTTCATGATGAAGCCCGAACGGAAGACGAAGCGGTTCAGCTTGTCGAGATAGGCGTCATAGTCCTGGATCGGACGGGTGGCGACACCGCTTTCCTCAGCTGCCTTGGCGACGGCCGGCGCGATGCGCAGGATGAGGCGTTGGTCGAAGGGCGAGGGGATGAGGTAGTCCGGGCCGAAGACCGGGGTCTCGCCGGAATAGGCGCGGGCGGCAACGTCGGACGGCTCCTCGCGGGCGAGGCCGGCAATGGCGCGGACCGCCGCCATCTTCATTTCTTCGTTGATCGTGCTTGCGCCGCAGTCGAGCGCTCCGCGGAAGATGTGCGGAAAGCAGAGAACGTTGTTGACCTGGTTCGGAAAGTCCGAGCGGCCGGTGCAGATCATCGCGTCCGGGCGGGCGGCACGGGCGGCTTCCGGCATGATCTCCGGCGTCGGGTTGGCAAGCGCCATGATCAGCGGCTTTTCGGCCATCTGCACCAGCAGTTCCGGCTTCAGCACGCCTGCGGCGGACAGGCCGAGGAAGACGTCTGCGCCGCCGATGCTGTCGGCGAGAACGCGGTTGCTGCTGTCCTGCGCATAGATGGACTTCCACTCGTCCATCAACACTTCGCGCCCCTTGTAGACGAGGCCTTCGAGGTCGTGGACCCAGATGTTCTCGCGCTTGGCGCCGAGCGTCACGAGCAGGTTGAGACAGGCAAGTGCTGCCGCACCAGCGCCGGAGGTGACGATCTTCGCCTTGGCGATGTCCTTGCCGGCGAGTTCCAGACCGTTGAGGATGGCGGCGGCGACGATGATGGCGGTTCCGTGCTGGTCGTCATGGAAGACCGGGATCTGCATCTTCTCGCGCAGGCGCCGCTCGACTTCGAAGCACTCGGGCGCCTTGATGTCCTCGAGGTTGATGCCGCCGAAAGTCGGCTCCAGTGCCGAGATCACGTCGACCATGCGGTCGATGCTCGAGGCGTCGATCTCGATGTCGAAGACGTCGATGCCGGCGAACTTCTTGAACAGAACCGCCTTGCCTTCCATGACCGGCTTGGAGGCCAGCGGGCCGATATTGCCGAGGCCGAGCACGGCTGTGCCGTTGGAGATCACGGCAACCAGGTTGGCACGGGCGGTGAAATCCGCAGCCGTCTCCGGGTTGTCGCGGATGGCGATGCAAGGCGCGGCAACGCCTGGCGAATAGGCAAGCGCCAGGTCACGCTGGTTGCCGAGCGGCTTGGTGGGCTGGATTTCGAGCTTTCCCGGGCGAGGGTAACGGTGGAAGAATAGGGCCTGCTGGTCGATGTCGCCGCTGGCCGGACCTGTTTGGGATTTCGTTTTGTCGCCCGTGTTCATGCTCTCACATTCCTCATTCGTGGTCGTGCCTTTTGGCATGAATTCGGAGCGAGGTACAGTTTGCCGTGCTGATTTCGGGAGCCCGACAGGCAGCAAGGCGCTCATGTCATCTTCCTGAAACACGAGTCTGGTTTTCACGGAGGCAGGAAGCGTAACTAGAGACGAGGCTGGCATGACGGCGGCGCAGCAAGACAACTCCGTACGAAAGCTCAGGACGTTGTTCATCTCCGACGTCCATCTCGGCTCCAAGGCCGCCAAGACGGACTACCTGCTTGATTTCCTGCGGTACCACGAAGCCGAAACGATCGTGCTTGTCGGCGATATCGTCGACGGGTGGCGACTGAAGCGCAGCTGGTACTGGCCGCAGAACTGCAACGACGTCGTCCAGAAATTGCTGCGCAAGGCGCGCAAGGGTACGCGCATCGTCTATATCCCCGGCAATCACGACGAGTTCCTGCGCGATTTTCCCGGCGTGCACTTCGGCGGCATCGAGGTGGCGCAGCGCTATCTCCACGCCGGCGCCGACGGCCGCAAGTATCTCATCCTGCACGGCGACGAGTTCGATGTGGTGGTGCGCAATGCCCGTGTGCTGGCCTATCTCGGCGACTGGGCCTATGACACGGCGATCGCCATCAATATCGGCCTGGCCGCCATCCGCCGGCGTCTCGGCATGCCCTATTGGTCGTTCTCCTCCTGGGCCAAGCTCCAGGTGAAGCATGCGGTGAACTTCATCGGCGAGTTCCAGAAGGTGGTTGCCGACGAGGCTCGTCGCTACGACGCGCAGGGCGTGATCTGCGGACACATCCACCATGCCGTCATCGAGAACATCGGCGATATCCGCTACATCAACACCGGCGATTGGGTGGAAAGCTGTACCGCGATTGCCGAGCACCACGATGGCACGATGGAGCTCATCACCTGGCACCAGATGCGCGGCGGTGCCCTCGAGGGCGAAGCGTCGGGCGAAGCCGACAAGCTGCTTGCGCAATTGCTGATCCAGCGCGCCGCCTGACCCCAGAGGCGGCAGGCCGGTCCTGTCGCGAAAACTAGGTTATGGCGAGCCATGCCCGGGCTGTGCTAGAGATCACGTACAGCCATCCAGGTCAGCCGATGATTCCCTCCTCAGCGCCCGCATATGTGGGCCCTCCGCCGCGCCATTTCGCGCTTCGCATCGCCTTGCTCTTCTGCGCGCCGCTAATCGTCAACGGCTTCGCGATGCCGTATTTTCCGATGTGGCTCAGCACGCTCTCGATGACCGACTTCGAGATCGGCGTCGTGCTGGCGCTGCCGATGTTCGTGCGCGTCATCACCGCGCCGATCGCGGGCGTCATTGCCGACCGTCTCGGCGAGCGTGCGATCGTGCTGATCTGGTCCGGGTGCCTGTCGCTGGCGACCGCCCTGGTGCTCTTCTACTTCCGCGACTTCTGGCCGGTGCTGGTCATCTACACACTGCAATCGGCCGTCTATTCGCCCTATGTGCCGATCGTCGAGGCGATTGCGCTATCGGGCGTGCGCCGCTGGGGTTTCGATTATGCCCATATGCGGCTCTGGGGCTCGGTTGCGTTCATCGGAGCGACGATGATCGGCGGCTGGATGGTCGGTATCTTCGGCAGCGACATGGTGCTACCGGCCATGGCGATCGGGTTCGGGCTGACCATCGCCATGGCGTATGGGGCACCCCGGGTCGGCAAGCCCCGCCGGCCGTCACCGATCACCGCGCTCACCGAGCCGCCGCCGAAGTCGCTGCGACAGCTCGACCTGCAACTGCTGTTGATCGGTGTGACGCTGGTGAACGCCAGCCATGCGATGCTCTTCGCTTTCTCGGCGATCTATTGGCAGCACATCGGCTATAGCGGTACCGAAATCGGCCTGCTCTGGAGTGCGGGCGTGGCGGCTGAGGTGACGATGTTCATCTTCGCCAAGGCGATCAGCCGTCGTTTCAGCGTCTGGGTGATGATCCTGTCCGGCTGCTTTCTCGCCGTGGTGCGCTGGATCATCTTCCCGATGGATCTCGGCTTCAGCGGCTACTTCATCCTCCAGTGCTTCCATGCCTTCACCTATGCGATCATGCACACGGGCATGCAGCACAAGCTGGTGGAGCGGGTGGTGGAGTCGCAGGAGGCGTCCGCCCAGGGGCTCTATTTCTTCTATACCGGCATCTTCACCGCGATCTTCACGTTCCTGTCCGGCTATTTCTATGCCTGGTACGGTGTAAAGGGCTTCTACTCGATGTCGGTCGTTGCCTTTGCCGGCTGCTGCTTCGCGGTCGCCGCCTGGTACCTTCAGCCCCAGAGACGCGGTTCCGGCGGGAAGACCAGCGACGCCTCGTAACGTAGGCCCGGCGTGCGATCTTCGGCGAGCAACAGCGGCCCGTCGAGGTCGACGAAATCGGCGCCCTGGGCGACAAGGATTGCCGGCGCCATCGCCAGCGAGCTGCCGACCATGCAACCGACCATGATCTTCAGGCCAAGTGCGGTCGCCTGATCGCGCATTCGCAGCGCCTCGGTGAGACCGCCGGTCTTGTCGAGTTTGATGTTGACGGCATCGTAGCGGCCGACGAGGGCGGCAAGGTCGCCGGTCGCGTGCACGCTTTCATCCGCGCAGATGGGGACGGGCCGGGCTATCGTCGCCAGTGCCTCGTCGCACCCGGCAGGGAGCGGCTGCTCGATCAGGTCGATGCGCTCCTCCGCGCAGATCGCAAAATGATAGGCAAGCGTTTCCGGCGTCCAGCCTTCATTGGCATCTAGAATGATGCGGCTCTTCGGCGCGCCGGCCCGTACGGCGCGGATACGCGCGGCATCGTCCGGCGTGCCGACCTTGATCTTGAGCAGGGCACGGTGGGCGTATTTTGCGGCCTGCTCGCGCATTGCATCCGGTTCGGCAAGCGACAATGTGTAGGCGGTGGTCAATTCCTGAGGCGAGGGAATGCCTGCAAGTATATGAACGGCCTTGTTTTTCTGCTTGGCCTCGAGATCCCATAGTGCGCAATCGACGGCGTTGCGGGCGGCACCCGGCTTCATCTGGCGCTGTAACTCGACGCGGCTGAGGCCCGCCTCAATATGCGGGCGTATGGCGGCAATCTCGGAAAGTACCGATTCGATCGTTTCGCCATAGCGTCCATAGGGCACGCACTCGCCGGCGCCGGTGTGGGTGCCGTCGCTGATTCGGCAGGTGACGACGCTTGCCGTCGTCTTGGAGCCACGCGAGATCGTGAAGGTGCCTGCGATCGGGAAATGTTCCACTGAAGCATCGAGGGAAAGTGACATGAAAACGTCTCCGGCGAGCAATCTGAGGGTCCGGCATCGCCGCCGGCCCAACGTGCGGGTGACAGCTACGGTGCGAGCCGTTATGACGGTGCAAGCATTTACGAATCTTTACGGCGCCGCGCGTTGAGACGCATAAAGGTCGCTGTAACACTTTAGGTCTGCTGCATAATTCTGTCGTTAGGTCGATTTCGATTTAAAGGATTATGCGATCGCAAATCAGGAAAACCGAAACCACGTGACGCAATCCGCCCGCAAGCTTACCGCCGATGTCGAACTGGCCGAAAGTACCAGTGGGCAAAGCTATGTCTTCACGGGCACCTGGCGGCACGAAACCGCGGAAGCGATGGCAAAGAAGCTCGATGGCCTCGCCCGCAAGAGCGATGGCGTCACGCAGTTCGATCTCTCCGGCGTGACGGCGATGGATACGGCCGGTGCCTGGATCATCCGGCGCTTCATGACCCGCATTGCCGGCACTTCGCGCGACGACGTGCATTTTGCCGAGGGCGGGCAGCGGTATATCGAGCTTATCGACGCCTTGCCGGCGGAACTGCGCGCGCCTGAAAAAGGCAACGGGCGCGTTCCGTTGTTCCAGCGCATCTTCGCGCCGGTCGGCGAGGCGATGGTGGCGACCTGGGACGATATCGTCGCGGCCATGTACATTCTGGGGTCCGCGGTGCGCGGCGCCCAGCTCAAGCTCGGTAGGCACAGCGGCGTCTCGCCGGCGGCGATCGTTCATCAGATCGACCGGATGGGCGTGATGGCGGTACCGATCATCACGCTGATGTCTTTCCTGATCGGGGCGATCATTGCACAGCAGGGCGCGTTCCAGCTGCGCTACTTCGGCGCCGAAGTCTTCGTCGTCGATCTCGTCGGCATCCTGCAATTGCGCGAAATCGGCGTTCTCCTGACGGCGATCATGATCGCCGGCCGCTCAGGCAGCGCCATCACCGCCGAAATCGGCTCGATGAAGATGCGTGAGGAAGTGGACGCGCTGAAGGTGATGGGGCTGAGCCCGATCGGCGTCCTCGTCTTTCCGCGCCTCGTCGCGCTCACCGTTGCACTGCCGCTGCTGACGATCATCGCGAACTTCGCCGCCTTGACCGGCGCGGCCCTGGTCGCCTGGGGCTATTCGGGCATCACGATCCCGACCTTCCTTGCGCGGCTGCAGGAAGCGGTCGATTTTTCGTCGGTCGCTGCCGGCATGATCAAGGCGCCGTTCATGGCGCTCATCATCGGCGTGGTCGCAGCCGTCGAGGGGTTGAAGGTCGGCGGCAGCGCCGAATCGCTCGGCCGGCATGTGACTTCTTCGGTGGTCAAATCGATCTTCGTGGTGATCCTGATCGATGGCCTCTTTGCCATGTTCTACGCAGCAATCAATTTTTAAGGCGGGGAACAGCGTGAGCGCAGTCGAAAAACGACATGAGGAAGATCAGGCGACGGAAGCAGACGGGCGCGAGTCGGTGCTTTCCGTCCGTGACCTGACGGTCGGCTTCGGCTCCAACATCGTGCTCGACAAGCTGAACCTCGAAATCTACCGGGGCGAAATCCTCGGCTTCGTCGGCGCGTCCGGAACCGGAAAATCGGTGCTGATGYGCACCGTGCTCAGGTTGCTGGCAAAGCGTTCCGGCAAGATCGAGATCCTGGGCGCCGACTACGACAAGATCACCGAGGGCGAGCGCATCGCGCTCGATATGCGCCTCGGCGTTCTCTTCCAGCACGGCGCGCTCTTTTCGGCGCTGACGGTACGCGAAAACATCCAGGTGCCGATGCGGGAATACCTCGATCTGCCGCAGAGCTTGATGGATGAACTGGCACGGGTGAAGATAGAGCTCGTGGGCCTTGCGCCGGAAGCAGCGGAGAAATATCCGTCCGAGCTTTCGGGCGGCATGATCAAGCGCGCGGCTCTCGCCCGGGCGCTGGCGCTCGATCCCGATCTGGTCTTCCTCGACGAGCCGACCTCGGGCCTCGATCCGATCGGTGCCGCGGAGTTCGACGAGCTCATCGCCAAGCTGCGCGACACGCTGGGATTGACCGTGTATATGGTGACTCACGACCTCGACAGCCTCTTTTCCGTCTGCGACCGCATCGCGGTTCTCGGCAAGAAGAGGGTGCTAGTGGAGGGTACGGTAGAAGACATGCTGGCCTGCGACGACCCTTGGGTGCAGTCCTATTTCCGTGGCAAGCGGGCTCGAGCGATCGTACGCCACGATCCATGACTGGGAGCATCCGGTGCTCAAGCCAATCGCTTGGGAGCCGAAAGATGCGCCGGAAACTGAAATGCAAGAGGTTCTTCGTGGGTTCATTTGAACACACGGCGCTCCAGTGAATGCGGTTTTGGCGCCCAGGCGTCGAGATACGAGGTAGAGCCGGTGAAGCGGCCACGAAGGTAGTCGGTACGAATGGAAACGAAAGCGAACTACGCCATTGTCGGTTTCTTCACGGTGTTCGTGATCGCGGCCGCATTCGGCTTCGTCTACTGGATGTCGCAATATGGCCGCAGCGGCGAGATGGTGGAGCTTGTGGTCAATATTCCGGGTTCCGCCAACGGTCTTTCCGTCGGTTCGCCGGTGCGCTTCAACGGCATTGCCGTCGGCACGGTGCGCAATCTTGCGATCGACGCCAATGATCCACGCTATTCGATCGCCGTCACCGAGGTCTCCGTCGATGCGCCGGTGCTGAAGTCGACCAAGGCAACGTTGGAAGTGCAGGGGCTGACGGGCGCGGCCTACATCGAGCTTAGCGGCGGTCGCAATGGCGACGAGAACATCCTGAAGACCGCGATCGAAAAAGGCACGCAGGCACGCATCCTTGCGGATCAGTCGAGCGTGACCAGCCTGCTCGCAACGGCCGACCAGATCATGGACCGGGCCAACAACGCAATCACCGACATTCAGGGCTTCGTAACGGACGTGCGCGGCCCGCTGACAAATACGATCGGCAATGCGGAGAAGTTTTCCACCGCGCTCGCCAACAATTCCGGTGCGATCGACGACTTCCTGAGGAGCGTGACGGAGCTTTCGGGCTCGGTCAGCGCAGCCTCCAAGAAACTCGATTCGACTCTTGAATCTGCCGATGCCCTGGTGAAGTCCGTGGATCCGAAGAAGATCGACCACATCGTCTCGAACGTCGAGCAGATCAGCAACGACCTGAAGGCCGCTTCAGGCGGCGTTTCCGAAACGGTTGCCGCATTCCGACGCACGGTCGAAACTTACGAGCAGTTCGGCAAGAATGCCCAGAAGACGCTGGAGCGGGTCGATACGCTGGTGGCCTCGGTCGACAAGGAGAAGGTCGAGCTCGTCGTCAACGACATCACTGCAGCGACCGCCGACGCCCGCAAGACCGTTGCCAATATTTCTGAGTTCGCCTCGAAGATTACCGCCCGGCAGGAGGACATCGACCGCACGGTCACCGATGTCACCCAACTGGCGAGCAAGCTGAACAATTCGGCCAACCGGGTCGACAGCATCCTCGTCAAGGTCGACGGCTTCCTGGGCGATGCGGATGCCCCGTCGCTTTCGGCCGAGGCGCGCGCGACGCTCGAATCCTTCCGCAAGGTGGCAGACACGCTCAACGCGCAGATCGGACCGATCGCCGACAACTTGCGGCGCTTCTCGGGCTCCGGCCTGCGCGACGTCGAAGCGCTCGTCACCGATACGCGACGGACGGTCCAGAGCCTGGAAAACACGATCTCCACCTTCGACAAGAACCCGCAGCGTCTTCTCTTTGGCGGCGAGACAGTAAAACAATATGATGGTCGCACCCGGCGTTGAGTCGGGGCGTGGCGGGACCAGCTTAGGGCCAGACGGTGTGCTTTCGATCGAGGGGGCGCCAAGGTGCGTGGGACAAGGGTATTGGCAGTATGAGTTTTCAGGGGCTGGTTGGTATGCGAGTAGCGGGAGCGCGGCGCTCCGCCCTGATTTTCATGCTGGCAGCAGGCCTTGCCGGCTGCGGTACAAAAGCGGTCAATGACACATACAGTCTTTCGGCGTCGCCAGCCGTCGAAGGACGTGCCTCCACAGGCAAGCAAATCCTCGTGCCGGAACCAACGGCACTGAAGGCGCTCGACAGCGACCAGGTCGTCATCCGTCTGTCCGGATCCGAGCTGCAATATCTCTCCAAGGCACAATGGAGCGACCGACTGCCGAAGCTGGTGCAGTCGAAGCTGGTGCAGGCCTTCGAGGACACCGGCAAGGTCGGCGGCGTCGGCAAGCCGGGCCAGGGGCTGGCGATCGATTATCAGGTGATCACCGAAATCCGCGCCTTCGAGGTCTCGACGGAAGGTGCGGACACGGCGATCGTCGAAATCTTCGCCAAGATCCTCAACGACCGTAACGGTACGGTGCGGGCGCAAAAGGCGTTTCGCGCGACCGCCAGCGTCAAGGGCGCAGGAAACCCGGCCTTCATCAAGGCAATGGACCAGGCTTTCGCAAGCGTTTCGGCCGAGATCGTCAGCTGGACGCTCGGCTCGATCTGACGACGCCTATTCAGTGCCAACCGGCTCGATCCGGTTGATGACTTCCGCCACGCCCTGCATCTGTTTTGTCGCCTCTTCGGCGCGCATGGCTTCGGCTGCCGTCGCGACGAAGCCGGCAAGGATGATCGTGTTGCCCTTGGCCGTCACCGTTACATCGGCGGCATCGAGGCCGGGCGCGACCGCCAGAAAGTGGGCGACGCGGCGCTCCAGTTCAGCCGGATGCTCGGGCGTCAAGCGCTCCGGTTCATCGCCGTAGAATGTCCGTTTCTTGAAAATCATCGCATCCACCTCGCTCAACGCAGAGGAAACGCCGGATGCTCCGGTTTGTTCGACTGTTTCATTCGAAACAGCGGGAAATCGTCAGCCGTGCCATGTCTGTTTTCAAGCGACGGGATCTGTCGCGGCCACAATCAGCATGCAGGGGACATATCGATGCGCGGTTCTTTTTTCGCCATGGCTCTGGCGATCGTGACGGCTCTTGCCTTGGGTACGCCGGCACAGGCAGGGAACTACAGCTATGGCTGCAAGCCCAGTTGTGTCGTCAAAACCGTCAAGACTTATGGCGCCTATGGCGCGGTCATCCTGAAGAAGGTCCGCATATGCAATTGATGCAGGGAGAGGGCGTTCGCGATCGGCGAAACGCTCTCCGCCCTTGGCTTACGGCCAGCGCACCACCGGGGGCAGCGACGACAGGATCGACTCGACATTGCCGCCGGTCTTCAGGCCAAAGATCGTGCCGCGGTCGTAGAGCAGGTTGAACTCCACATAGCGACCGCGCCGTACGAGCTGTTCGTCCCGATCTTCCTCGGTCCAGGGCGCATTGAAGTTGCTGCGCACGATCTTCGGGTAGACGAGGGCGAACGCCTTGCCCACATCGCGGGTGAAGGCGAAGTCCGCGTCCCAGCCGCCCTGTTCCTCCGCCGAATGCAGCCAATCGTAGAAGATGCCGCCAGTACCGCGCGGCTCGTTACGGTGCGGCAGGAAGAAATAGTCGTCGCACCACTTCTTGAACTTGGCATGGTCGGCGACCGCATGACGGCTGCAGGTGATTTCCATGGCGCGATGGAAGAGCTGCGTGTCGGCATCGGTCGTGACGCGGCGGCGATCGAGCACCGGCGTCAGGTCGGCGCCACCGCCGAACCAGTTGCTGGTCGTCACCACCATGCGGGTGTTCATATGAACGGCCGGCACATTGGGGTTCACAGGATGGGCGATCAGCGAAATGCCGGAAGCCCAGAAACGCGGATCCTCGGCAGCGCCCGGGATCTGGCTGCGGAACTCAGGCGAGAATTCGCCGTAGACCGTCGACGTATGGACGCCCACCTTTTCGAAGACACGGCCTTCCATCATCGACATGCGGCCACCGCCGCCCTTGCCATCGTCGCGGCTCCAATCCTTGCCGACGAAACGTCCGGGCGCGCGGTCGGAGAGCGGACCGGTCAGATCATCCTCGATCGCTTCAAATGCAGCGCAGATAGTGTCGCGCAGTCCTTCGAACCACGCGCGCGCCTCGGCCTTCTTGTCTTCGATATCTGCGGGGAGGCCCGGGGGTAGCTGCGGTCGTTCCATGGAAAATTGCGTCCTGTTGGCGGGATTTCCCGATGAAATGCCGCCGATTCTATTGAAGTCGCCACAGTTCATACTTTCGCGCCGATGGCAACGCCGGTCCAGTACCTTGGGCGGTCTGTCGCAACGACAGCACCTATGGGCAGCGAACCTGCTCTCCAACAAGCCTCTGGCAAAGGGCGAGCGCCGTCACTATATTAGCGACTAGAGGTATAGCCCATGGCAAGAATACCTGCAGGCCCGCCGCTCGATGGTTTGCGGCGGCAGATCGCCCGGCATCGCCGGGACAACCGGACACGAGGCGATGGCCTTTTCGTGCGGGAAACCTTTCGTCTCGATCGCAGTGCCGCCCGCGCGAAGGCCCGGGAATGGTTCGATACCTGGCCGAAAGCTGCCTACTGGACCGAGGTCGAGAGCTGGCGCCAACTCGATGGCGACGAGATCGAGTTCACAATGCGCCGCCTGCCGACGGCTGATTAGCCGTTCTGCTCCTCAAGGGTGCGTGTCTTCGTCCATCAGTCGCGGTCCGGCGCCTTCCATCGACAGCACGTCGTGCGGATTGCGCAGCGGACATTCGCGCAGCGACAGGCAGCCGCAGCCGATGCAACTCGTCAGGTGATCGCGCAAGGCCATCAGGTTGGTGATGCGTTCGTTTAGCTGTTCGCGCCAGTTTTCGGACAATTTTCCCCAATCCTCCACCGTCAGCGGACGATCGTCCGGAAGGACCAACAAAGCGTCCTGTATCTCAGACAAGGGAATGCCGGTGCGCTGGGCGACCTTGATGACCGCGACGCGTCGCAGGACGCTGCGCGGATAGCGGCGCTGGTTGCCGCGGGTACGGTTGCTGCGGATCAGCCCCTTGGCCTCGTAGAAGTGCAGGGTGGAGACGGCGACGCCGCTTCGTTCCGCCACTTCGCCGACCGTCAGTTCGCGACGCAATTCGCTGCTTTTCACAATTGTCATGATGGCTATTGACCTCAACTATTGTTGAGGTTTTATAGCATTGGCTCCATACTGCAGACAACAGGAGCTTGATCCCCATGACTGAGAAAATGACCCTTGCCGTGATCTATGGCAGTGCGCGCCAGGGTCGCTTCTGCGATACGGTCGCCAACTGGCTGATCCGGGAACTTTCGGCTTCGGAGACCTTTACGTTGACGGTGATCGACCCGGCGCGGCTGCGGACGTCGCGTGGGCTCGGGGCGGCGGTCAATCCGGGCGAGTGGCTCGAACGCAAGATCGCCGAGGCTGATGCCTTCGTCATCGTCACGCCCGAGTACAATCACGGCTATCCGGCGGCGCTCAAGGAACTGATCGATTCGGTCTACGAGCCCTGGCAGGCCAAGCCGGTTTGCTTCGTCTCTTATGGTGGCGCCTCTGGCGGCATTCGGGCCGTCGAGCAGTTGCGCCAGGTTTTCGGCGAACTACATACGGTGACGTTGCGCGACGGGATCACGTTCCCCAAGGCCTGGTCGAAGTTCGATGCTGCCGGCAACCTCTACAAGCCCGAGGAACTGCGCGCGCCGCTGTTTTTGATGATGGATCGGCTGACCTGGTGGGCGCGCGTTTTGAAGCAGGCGCGCAAAAGCGCGCCCTACAACGAAGTGGCTGCGTAGCACCTGCCATTGAAAGCCGTCGGTTCCGCGTTCAGCGGCCGCCGGCCGTGGTCAACAGCCAAGGAGGTGGCGATGTTTGCGCTGTCAGGCTGGAGAGACTTGCCGGATCGCTTCGCCGGCGATCATCGCTACGGACATCGCGATGTTGAGCGAGCGCTGGCCTTCTGCCATTGGGATCAAGATGCGCCCGTCGGCGCGTTCGTGCACGTGGTCGGGAACGCCGGCGCTCTCTCTTCCGAAAAGTAGGATATCATCGGGGCGGAACTCGAAGCGGGTATAGGGCAGGGCAGCCTTGGTGGAGGCGAGCACCAGCCGGCGTCCGCTTGCAGCCCGCCACGCCTCGARGTGCTCCCAGTTGACATGACGGGTGAGCGCGACCGAAGCGATATAGTCCATGCCGGCGCGTTTCAGGTTGCGGTCGGAGAGGTCGAAACCGGCGGGTTCGATCACGTCGACGGAGAGGCCGAGACAGGCGGCCAGGCGCAGGATCGTGCCGGTGTTGCCTGGAATATCGGGTTGGTAGAGGGCGATGCGCAGGCTGCTCATTTCAGATCACTCGTTTTTGCGGCCATCGCGCCGCGCGTCAAACTCCGCAGCCAGGATGCCCATCATGATGTCGTCGTGCCACGCACCGTCGATCAGAGCCGACTCGCGTTCGCGGCCCTCGACGGAGAAGCCGGACTTGACGTAGGCGGCAATCGCCCGTTCGTTGAAGGCGAGAACCCTGAGCGAGACCCGGTGAAGGGCAAGTTCATCGAAGGCATAGGCCAATACCCGCTTCGTGACCGCCGTGCCAAGACCCTTGCCCAGCCGTTGCGGATCGAAAATGCCGATGGCGAAGCTCGCGCGTCGATCCTGATGGTTGAGGTTATCGAGGCGCACTTCGCCGATGAGGCCGCCCTGATCGATGACCCAGGCGGTCGGATGTCCGGCGATCCGCGTCACCCAGGCGGCGGCCTCGCCGTGACCGAAAAGGCCGGCAAACGACCTACCGGCGCCGAACATCCGGTAGATTTCCGGATCGCGGCCGAGCCTCAGGCGCGCATCGACATCACCGTCGTGAGGGCGGCGAAGGACAAAGCCGTTGCCTTGAAGATCAGGAGCCCTATCCGATGAAGCGTTCATGCTGCTTCTCCAGTGCGAAATGGCCGGCGTTCCCTGCTTGTGAGGGCGCTCATATTGCTGAAGCTAATCTGTGCCGAAACGGCAACAGACACGCAATCGATGAAAAATTGTGGAAGAAACAGCCTGCGACAATCTGGCATGCCGGCGCAAATAGGGGTAGAGATCGAGCCTCTTCAACGCGAACCGACGGAGGCAAACATGAATGTATTGATGTTGACACGCCTTCCTGGAGTAGTGGGCCACCGTTTGGCCTGACCGGTTCCGCGACCTATCTTCTAAAAGAGATTGACGCGCTTCCGGAACTCCGGAAGACGAAGCCCTTTTTCGGGCTGCATTTCCGGACTGACTTTTTCATCATAAGAACGCGGGGAAACCCGCTTTCCTTCAAAATTCTCTGAAGGAGCAAATGCAATGTTTGGCTGGTTTGAATCCCGCCTTGACCCATACCCGGCGGAAGAGCCGACGCTCCCGCCGAAAAGCCTTTTCGGCTTCTGCTGGCATTATTCCAAGCCGGCCGTGCCGTGGCTTCTCATCATGTCCGTCTGCACCATGCTGATTGCCGTCGGCGAGGTGGCGCTGTTCCAGTTCCTCGGCAACATGGTCGACTGGCTGTCGAGCGCCAACCGCGAGACGTTCCTTGCAGCCGAAGGCGGCCGGCTCTTCTGGATGGGCGCGCTGGTCCTCATCGGTCTGCCGGGCTTGGTCGCAATCGACTCCTTGATCATGCACCAGGTGCTGCTCGGCAACTATCCGATGATCGCCCGCTGGCAGATGCACCGCTATCTGCTGCGCCAGAGCATGACCTTCTTTGCCAACGAGTTCGCCGGGCGCGTGGCGACGAAGGTGATGCAGACGTCGCTGGCGGTCCGCGAAACGGTCATGAAGATCCTCGACGTCTTCGTCTATGTCGTCAGCTATTTCGTGACCATGCTCGCCGTCGTCGCGACTGCCGACTGGCGTCTCGTCATCCCGCTCACCATCTGGCTCGCGATCTACATCTGCATCGTCAGCTACTTCGTGCCGCGACTGCAAAAGATCTCCAAGGAGCAAGCGGACGCGCGCTCGATGATGACGGGACGGATCGTCGACAGCTACACCAATATCGGCACGGTCAAGCTCTTCTCACATGCCGGCCGCGAGGAAGGTTATGCACGGGACGGCATGGACAGCTTCCTTGGCACCGTGCATCGCCAGATGCGCAAGGTGACGCTGTTCCACATCCTGGTTTACGCCAACAACAGCATCGCGCTCTTTGCCATCGCAGCGCTCGGCATCCATCTCTGGTTGACCAGCGCCATCTCGGTCGGGGCGATTGCGATCGCCGTCGGTCTCGCGATGCGCATCAACGGCATGTCGCAATGGATCATGTGGGAAGTCTCGGCGCTCTTCGAGAACATCGGTACGGTCTATGACGGCATCGGCATGATGACCAAGGGGCACGACATCGTCGACGAACCGGACGCCAAGGCGCTGAAGGCGGAGAAGGGGGCGATTGCCTTCGACAACATCCGTTTCCACTACGGCAAGGCCAAGGGCGTCATCGATCACCTGCAGCTCGACATCAAGCCGGGCGAGAAGATCGGTCTCGTCGGCCGCTCCGGCGCCGGCAAGACAACGCTCATGAACCTGCTGCTGCGCTTCTACGACCTGGAAGACGGGGCGATCCGGATCGACGGCAAGGATATCTCCACCGTCACCCAGGACAGCCTTCGCGCCCAGATCGGTGTCGTTACGCAGGATACCTCGCTGCTGCACCGCTCCATTCGCGACAACATCGCCTATGGACATCCGGAAGCGGATGACGAGGCGATCATCGCGGCGGCGAAGAAGGCGAATGCCTGGGACTTCGTTCAGGGGCTCGAGGACAACCAGGGCCGCAAGGGCCTGGATGCCCAGGTCGGTGAACGCGGCGTCAAGCTCTCGGGCGGCCAGCGCCAGCGCATCGCGATCGCGCGCGTGTTCCTCAAGGACGCGCCGATCCTGATCCTCGACGAGGCGACCTCGGCGCTCGATTCCGAGGTCGAACAGGCAATCCAGGAGAACCTGTTCGCGCTGATGGCCGGCAAGACGGTGATCGCGATCGCCCATCGTCTGTCGACCCTGACGGAGATGGATCGGCTGGTGATCCTCGAGGCCGGCCGCATCGTGGAGACGGGCTCGCATGCCGAACTCGTCGCTCATGGCGGCCTCTATGCCGATCTCTGGTCTCGCCAGTCCGGCGGCTTCATTGCCGACGATGTCGAGAAGGAAGAGGCGGCAGAGTAAAAAACGCAGCCCGCCGTTCCTTCGAACGGCGGGCTGACCTTTCACACGTTACGCATTTGTAATCAGCAATTGCACCAAAACCGATTGCTGTTCCCACCGAACCGCCTATATCGGAACCATGCTCAGCGCTATCGTCAGCCTCTTCGAGAACTGGATCAAGCCGTTCGCGCCGCGCGAGCGCCTGCAGCCGCCGAAATCGCTGTGGGGTTTCGCCTGGTTCTACGCCGCCCAGGCGAAAGGGCCATTCATTGCGATGGCCGTGCTCGGCGGCCTCGTGGCGATGCTTGAAGCAGGGCTGTTCTATTTCGTCGGCCGGCTGGTCGACGTTCTCGATACGGTGAAGCCGGAAGCCGGCTGGGGCGGTCTAATCGCCGCCAACGGGCCGGAACTCCTGTTCATGCTCTTGACGGTGATGGTGTTCCGCTTTCTTGCGGTGTCGCTGGCAGCACTGGTCGAAGAGCAATCGATCATCACCGGCTTTCTCAACCTGGTGCGCTGGCAGTCCTATGTGCATGTCGCGCGCCAGTCGCTGACCTTCTTCCAGAACGATTTCTCAGGACGTATCGTCACCAAGGTCTGGGCCGGGGCGCAGGCGACCAGCGACCTCATCGTCTCGCTGCTGCAGGTCGTCTGGTTCATCGTGATCTACACCGCGTCCACCATGGCGCTGGTGGCGCAGCTCGACTGGCGCCTGGCGGCAATGGTCGCCTTCTGGATCGTCGTCTTCCTGGCGCTCGCGCGCTTCTTCGTCCCGCGCATCCGCAAACATGCCCGCGACACGGCCGAAATGGCATCGATGCTGAATGGCCGCATGGTCGATGCCTATTCCAATATCCAGACGCTGAAGCTCTTCGGCCGCGATGAAGAGAACGACCGCTATATCCGCTCCGGCTTCGACCGGTTCCAGCGCGCGGTCATTCCGTTCACGCGGCTTCTGACGGCCGTGCGTGCGTCGCTGGCGCTGCTTTCCGGCATGATGATCACGGCCATCGCCGTCTATTCGATCCATCTCTGGCTCGGCGGCTCGATCAGTTCCGGGGCAGTGGCCTTCACCCTGGCGCTGGTTCTGCGGCTCAACATGCTGCTTGGCCGGATGATGACGCAGTTCAATTCGATCATGCGCAACATCGGCACGATCCAGAACTCGGCCGAACTGGTGTCGCAGTCGATCGGGCTCGTCGACCGTCCCGGCGCCACGGAGCTTGCCGTCAGCCAGCCGGAAATCCGCTTCGAACACGTGCGCTTTCATTACGGGAAGGGCGAACGCGTCATCGACGATTTCTCGCTCGTCGTTCGCCCCGGAGAAAAGGTGGGCATCGTCGGCCGCTCCGGCGCCGGCAAGTCGACCCTCGTCAATCTGCTCTTGCGGTTCTACGACCTCGAAAGCGGACGCATACGCATCGACGGCCAGGATATCGCCGCAGTCACGCAGGAATCCCTGCGCGCGCAGGTGGGCATGGTCAGCCAAGATACATCGCTGCTGCACCGCTCCATCCGCGACAACATCCTGTTCGGCCGGCCCGATGCCAGCGAGGAGCAACTGATCGCCGCTGCAAGCAAGGCTGAGGCCTACGACTTCATCCTCGGCCTCCAGGACCAGCGCGGTCGCAAGGGTTTCGACGCCCATGTCGGCGAGCGCGGCGTCAAGCTTTCCGGCGGTCAGCGCCAGCGTATTGCGATCGCGCGGGTGATGCTCAAGGACGCGCCGATCCTCGTTCTCGACGAGGCGACCTCGGCGCTCGATTCGGAAGTCGAGGCGGCAATCCAGTCCAATCTCGACCGTTTGATGCAAGGCAAGACGGTGCTGGCGATCGCCCATCGGCTCTCGACCATCGCCGCACTCGACCGGCTCGTGGTCATGGACAAGGGGCGGATCGTCGAGGAAGGAACGCATGCCGAGCTCGTCGCCCGCGGTGGGCTTTATGCCGGGCTCTGGTCACGCCAGTCGGGCGGATTTCTTGCCCGCGAAGAAGCGGCGGAGTAGGGCGGCTCAAGAGCACTTCAACACCTGCTCGACCGGCTTGAATTAAGCCTAACTGGCGACCGTCAAGTCCTTGTGCCGATTGGCCGCGCTTTTCCCCGCGACAATCTGCCCACATCCCCTTGTCAAGGCTGGACATAATTTGCGATCAAGCATAGAACGCGCCGGATTGACGGGGAATCTGTGTGCCGTGCGTGCGCAGAATTTTTTCGGATTCTGGTGCCGATGTCGTGTTTGCAGCCGCAAGACGACGGGGGCGGCAGCACTATGAATTGGGCGCGGTTCCTTGACCTGGATCAAGTCTCAAGGGGCAGGAATTTCGCCGGGGGCGGATGCGGTTTCCGCAATAATTGCGTGAGAGGATGGTTTAGCCGTGAGCGAACACGACACTTCAAGCGAGGCCTTGGGCGAGCCCACTCGCCGCGATTTCCTTTATCTGGCTACCGGTATGGCAGGCGTCGTCGGCGCTGGTGCTGTCGCTTGGCCGTTCATCGACCAGATGCGTCCGGATGCATCGACGCTCGCGCTCGCCTCGATCGAGGTTGACGTTTCGAGCCTGCAGCCCGGAATGTCGCTGACGGCGAAATGGCGCGGCAAGCCGATCTTCATCCGCAACCGTACGGAGAAGGAAGTCGAAGAGGCAAAGGCCGTCAAGCTCGACGACCTGAAGGATCCGGTTGCGCGCAATGCCAACCTTCCAGCCGACGCACAGGCAAGCGACGTCGATCGCTCTGCCGGCGAAGGCAAGGAAAACTGGATCGTCATGATCGGTTCCTGCACTCATCTCGGCTGCGTGCCGCTTGGTCAGGCCGGTGACTTCGGTGGCTGGTTCTGTCCCTGCCACGGTTCGCACTACGACACGGCCGGCCGTATCCGTAAGGGTCCGGCGCCGGAGAACCTTCATGTGCCGACCTTCTCGTTCGTTTCCGACACAGTTATCAAGATCGGTTGAGGGGACTACTGATAATGAGTGCTGAACATTCAACCTACACGCCGACGACAGGCATTGAGAAATGGGTTGATTCCCGTCTGCCGTTGCCGCGTCTCGTTCATGATAGCTTCATCAGCTATCCGGTTCCCCGGAACCTGAACTACGCCTACACCTTCGGTGCCATGCTTTCGGTCATGCTGATCGTCCAGATCCTGACCGGCATCGTGCTGGCGATGCACTACGGTGCCGACACGTCCGTTGCCTTCAACTCCGTCGAAAAGATCATGCGCGACGTCAACCACGGTTGGCTGCTGCGCTACATGCACGCCAATGGCGCATCGTTCTTCTTCATCGCCGTCTACCTGCACATTGCCCGTGGTCTCTACTACGGCTCGTACAAGGCTCCGCGCGAAATCCTCTGGATCCTCGGCGTTGTCATCTACCTCCTGATGATGGCGACCGGTTTCATGGGCTACGTTCTGCCCTGGGGCCAGATGTCCTTCTGGGGCGCGACCGTTATCACCGGCTTCTTCACCGCATTTCCGTTGGTGGGTGAGTGGATCCAGCAGTTCCTGCTCGGCGGCTTCGCTGTCGACAACCCGACGCTGAACCGCTTCTTCTCGCTGCACTATCTGCTGCCCTTCATGATCGCCGGCGTCGTCGTCCTGCACATCTGGGCTCTGCACGTGACCGGCCAGACCAACCCGACCGGCGTTGAAGTCAAGTCCAAGACCGATACCGTTCCCTTCACGCCCTACGCGACGCTGAAGGATGCGCTTGGCGTCTCCGTCTTCCTGCTCGTCTACGCCTGGTTCGTCTTCTACATGCCGAACTTCCTTGGCCATCCGGACAACTACATTCCGGCTGACGCGCTGAAGACGCCGGCTCACATCGTTCCTGAATGGTACTACCTGCCGTTCTACGCGATGCTGCGCGCCATCACCTTCAACGTCGGCCCGATCGACTCCAAGCTCGGTGGCGTTCTGGTGATGTTCGGTTCGATCATCATCCTGTTCTTCCTGCCCTGGCTCGATACGTCCAAGGTCCGCTCGGCTGTCTACCGTCCGTGGTACAAGCTGTTCTTCTGGATCTTCGTCGTCAACGCCATCATGCTCGGCTGGCTCGGCTCGCGCCCTGCAGAAGGCCTCTACGTCGTGATGTCGCAGATCGGCACGCTGTACTACTTCGGCTTCTTCCTCGTCATCATGCCGGTTCTCGGCCTGATCGAGACGCCGAAGCGCATCCCGAACTCCATCACCGAAGCGGTGCTGGAAAAGCGGAATGCGAAGGCGCAGCCGGTAGCCGCGCGCGCCTGATCAGAACAGCGATTGATAAGGAACCCACAACAATGAAAAAGCTTGTTACAGGCATTCTGTCACTCGCTGTCGTCGCTGGTCTCGGTCTCGGTGCAGCTGTCGCCGAAGAGGCGAAGGGCGGCGAGGAGCATGGCGGCGGTACGCCTCACTATCCGATTCACAAGCCGGAGCAGCAGGAATGGAGCTTTGCCGGCCCGTTCGGTCACTATGACAAGGGCCAGCTTCAGCGCGGCCTGAAGGTCTACACCGAAGTCTGTTCGGCTTGCCACTCGATGAACCTGGTGGCCTTCCGTACGCTCGAAGGCCTCGGCTACTCGGAAGCGCAGGTAAAGGCGTTTGCGGCCAACTACGAAGTCCAGGACGGCCCGAACGCCGACGGTGAGATGTTCACCCGCAAGGCTCTGCCGTCCGACCACTTCCCGTCGCCTTACGCGAACAAGGAAGCGGCTGCTGCATCGAACAACGGTGCAGCCCCGCCGGACTTCTCGCTGATCGCCAAGGCACGTGGTATCGAGCGCGGCTTCCCGCAGTTCGTCTTCGACATGTTCTGGCCCTACCAGGAAGGCGGCCCGGACTACATCCACGCGCTGCTGACCGGCTACCAGGATCCGCCGCAGGGCGTCGAGGTCGCCGAGGGCACGCACTACAACCCGTACTTCGCGAACGCCGCCGCTCTGGCGATGGCGCAGCCGATCTCCAACGACCAGGTTACCTACGACGACGGCACGCCGCAGACGGTCGACCAGTACGCCAAGGACGTCGGCGCATTCCTGATGTGGACCGCAGAGCCGCACCTCGAAGAGCGCAAGCGTACCGGCTTCATGGTCATGGTGTTCCTGCTGATCTTCACCGGCCTCGTCTATCTCACGAAGAAGTCGGTCTACGCTAACAAGGAACATTGATCGACCGCCGCTAAGCCGGATTGATCGAAATCCATAAAGAGGCCCCGGTTCGTCCGGGGCCTTTTTTGTTGCCTATTGCGTATCCGGCGGCGCCTGACCCCAAGCCAAAGACAACAAAAAGGACGTGCTGCTTCATGGTGGTTCAAGCGTCTATGCGCGTCTATCGAAGCGCATCGGGCTGCATATCGCGCGCTCCTGCAACATCCCAGCGAAGGCAGATCGCCACAGCGTTCCCTAACGCGCGTGCGCCACCGCAACGGATCCAGGAGAGACTGTGCGACGGGCCTGGGATCTGTGCCCCAGCGGCTTCTATGCGTCGGAAGGGCCTGGTTTCCAGCCACCTGCAGCGGCCCATTGATCTGCACGTCGAATGATCTGCCACAGATGCTCCGACTTGCCCTCGGTGTAGGCCATCCGGTCATGACGATACCGTGCCGCTAGAGCACGCTTCAGTTCGGCATATGGGGCGTGTTCAAGGACGTGCGCGCGCATGTAGTCGCGAAACAACAGCGACCATTGCTCCTGCCAGCTTCCCAACCGTCGCATGTGGATGTGCGTGCGTTCACCGCCTGGCTGCTCACGGAAGTAGCGTTTCGTCCGATCGGCGTTCAACGGCCGCCACAGGTAGCCGATCGTCGCCATCTTTTCCGCGATGATTTCGATCGGTTCCAGATCGGCAACGGAAAGCTGGACATCGATGATTGGTTTGGCCGCCAGCCCCCGGATTGCAGTGGAACCGACATGGTCGATACGCAAGGCATGGTCTCCCAATGCGTGGCGGATCGCATTTGCCTTGATCGCAAACCTCTCCGGCCAATCAGGAGACCAGTCGAGAATTTCGACCGGCGATGCAGTGTGAGGCAGTTCAATCTTCATGACCGAAATCCATGACGTAGCGTCTCCAGTGTCAACATCTTTGGTTTGAGCACGCGGCTCACGCATTAAGCGCACATCCGCATATTGAGGTTGTAATTTTAATCGAAGAACACCTGGTCAGTTGCGTCTCTCCGTTTCTCAAGAGGTTGAAATCCGATGTTCATTTCATTCAGACGGCTGGTGCTGGCCGGTACGATCGGCCTTGCCTTTCTTCCCGGCATCGCCCAGGCCGAGAGCTATTCGACGCTTGCCAAGCAGGGCTATGCGATCGGCAAACTTACTAGAGGCAAGTCCGGCGCCTGGGGATGGGTCGTCGCCAACACCGAGAAGAAGTTCTTTTGCCGGCTCAATGTCGCCTCGGCCTATGTCAACAAGAAGGAGATGGTGAGTTTCACGGCAAGCGGGCGAATGCTTAAAATCGACCGCGCGACCTATGACGGGGCGCTCGGCGGGCCGGACCCGAACAAGCCTTACTTGAAGGACCTTCAGGCTGGCCGCGTGAAGCCTGCCGACGTCGGCGGCTGCTCGCCGYTGCGCTGAACCGGTTTGGGCTGAGGGTGAGGGCTGGCGAGTCTGTTGGTCCCGGTATGTCTGCTGCGCCCCGTTCACTACGGCTGCCTGCGGACAGACAGTCTGAGTTTAGCGGAAGCGACCGACCGCTTTTCTTCACTGACGCGCTTGCAAACGAAAACGGCCCCGTCGCAAGACGGGGCCGTTTGTTGTTCTGGATGCCAGTGCCGCTTAGCTGAAGCGACCGGCTGCGTGGGCGAGCATCGTGTACACCTTGCCGGTATCCGACGTCAGGTAGGTCTGGGTGATGCGCTTGTCCGGGTCGTTGCGGGCAACGTCGGCGAGCAGTTTTTCAAAGTCCGAGATATAGCGATCCACGGCGGTGCGGAACTCCGGCTCACGATCGTACTTACGCTTGATCTCGTCGAAGGTCTGCTGGCCTTTCAGCGTATAGAGCCTACGGGTGAAGACGTCGCGCTCGCCGCGCTGGTAACGGCGCCACAGTTCGACCGAGGCATCGTGATCGATGGCACGGGCGATATCGACCGAGAGCGAGTTCAGCGACTCGACGACGTGGCGCGGATTGCGGCTATCGCCGGTGCGGGCTGCAGGCTGCGCTTCCGCCGGGCGCTGCGGCGCCGGCGAGGGCGCCTCTTCACGCGACGCCGCACGCAGCAGGTCACGCATCCAGCCACCACCCTCAGCAACCTCACTGGTCACCGCCTGCGACGGAGCAGGCTGGCGAACGGCTGGTTGTTCGATGCCGAGGCTGCCGCGCAGGGCCTGGGCCGGTTCCTGCCGGCCCGGCTGCTCGACCGCCTGCTGCACTGCGGGCTGCTGAGCGATCGGCTGAGGCTGGGGTGCCGGCTGCTGCTGGACGACTGGCTGCTGTTGAACAACCGGCTGTTGCTGCGCGACTGGCTGTTGCTGGACCGGACGAGAGACCGGAGCGGCGGCAGGCTGCTGACGCAGCGGCTGGGCGACCTCGAGCTGCGTCGAGGACTTGCCGATGATATCGGATAGTTCCTGCAGCGCCTTGATCTGCTCGCCAACGGCGCGACGCATGACCGCCGCGTTTTCCTTGGCCTCTTCCGGCAGGTCGAATGCACCGCGCTTCAGTTCTTCGCGGGTCATGTCGAGTTCCTTGCGGATCTCGCCGGCCGAGCGACGGATTTCGTCGGTGGCGCCGCTGAAGCGACCGATCGCTTCGTCGATCGCCACCCGAACCGCGTCGCGCAGTTGCCCTGCGACGCCGTCGGACTTCTTGCCGCTTTCCGTCAGMATGCGCTCGATGTCGGATACCGAGGCTGCGACGCTGCCGCGCAGACGCGAAGCCACTTCCTTGGAGCGCTCCTCGGCATTGGCAAAGGCGCCTTCGATCGATGCACCGGCATCTTCGCCGACCTTGGCAATCGCCTGGCGCAGCGCTTCAGAGGCGCCAAGCGCGCGACCCTCGACAGAGGTCAGCGTCTTGTTGACGTCGGCAAACGAGGTCTCGACACCGGAGCGAAGCGTATCGGCGATCTGGCGCGAACGCTCCTCAGCCCGGCTGAAGACCTGCTCGACCGAAGCGCCAGCTTCGTCGCCGGCCTGGGCGAGGGTGTTGCGCATCGCTTCTGCCGCTTCCACTGCACGCTGTTCAGCGCTGGTGAGCAGCCGGCCGACATCCGAGAAGGACTGCTGAATGCCGCTGCGCAGGTTGCCGGCAACGAGGCCCGAGCGCTCTTCGGCGCGCTGGAAGGCGCCGTCGACGAAGCCTTCGAGCGCACGCATCGTGCGTTCGATCTCTTCCGAACGCTGGACGAGGCCGACCGACAGGGTGCGCAACGCGTCCTGGCGTTCCTCGAGTGTGCTGACGAGGTTCGACTGGGCGGCCCCCAGCAGGTCCGACGCCTGGCCAAGCACCTTCGAATGGTCCTCGAAGCGGCCGACGATGCCGCCGATCTGCGAGAGCGTCGAGGCGGAGATGTCGGAGAGCTTGTCGACCTTGCCTTCGATGAGGCGGGTGGAAGTCGACAGCATGTCGGAAGCCTGGCGGGTCGATTCCGACACACGGGCGATCGTCGATTCCAGACGCTGGTCCATCTCGCCAAGGTTGTTGCTTGCCTGGTCGATGACCGTGGCGATCGCCGCATTGTTGTTGGCGAGTTGGTCGATCAGGCCCATCGCGGTCGACTGCAGACGGTTCTCGACCATCTTCATCGCTTTCGCCGTTTCCTCGGCGCGGTGCGAAATCGCGTTCAGCGTTTCACCGGTGCGCTCGGCAATGGCGTTGACCAGGGCGGCATTTTCCGCACGCAGGCGGTCAGCGCTTTCCTGGGTCACGGCGGCGATGCGTTCGGCTGCCTCGCGGCCGGTTGCGGCATACTGGTCGATGACCGGGCGAGCCTGCTCGTCGATGAGGCGCGACAGTTCGAGCGAACGGCCGGCGAGCATCGAGTTGAGTTCGCGGGTGCGGTCGTCGAGCGTGTTGCGGATCGCTTCGCCGCGGGCTTCCAGCGCCTTTTCGGTGTTGGCGAGGCCCTGGTGGATGTTGTCCGCATGGCTGGCGATCTGGCTGTGCGTCGCAGCGAGCCGTGCCGTTGCCGTATCGGCCGCGTCGGCGATCGAGCGGGCGAGATCGGCATGACGCACTGCTGTGGCAGCAGCCTTCTGCTCGATCGTATTGGCGAGGTCCGCATGGCGCGCGGCGGTTGCCGCTGCGGTCTGGTCGATCGTGTTGGCGAATTCGGCCTGACGGGCAGCGAGTGCCGACGCGAAATCGTCGCCAGCCCTGGAAAGGAGCTCGGCAGAGCGCGCCGCTTCCGCGTCGATTTCACGGGCAACGTCGCTGACGGCGCCGCGAAGGGTCGTCGCAAGGCCGGCAGCCTTGCCTGCGATGCGCGCCGCTTCGGCGTCGAATTCCTGGGCAACCTCGCCAACTGCACCACGGAGCGTCGTCGCGAGGCCTGCAGCGTTGCCTTCGATGCGGGCTGTTTCCGCGTCAAATTCCTGGGCGACATCGCCGACGGCGCCACGAAGCGTGGTCGCAAGGCCGGCAGCCTTGCCTTCGATGCGGGCTGCTTCGGCGTCGAACTCGTGGGCGACATCGCCGACGGCGCCGCGAAGCGTGGTCACGAGACCGGCAGCCTTGTCTTCCATGCGGATGGCTTCGGCGTCGAACTCCTGGGCCACACCGCCAACCGCGCTGCGCAGGTTGCTGACGAGATCGGTCGTCTTGCCTTCAAGACGGGAGGCTTCCGCGTCGAGGTCCTGCGTTGCTTCGCTGACTGCGCCGCGCAGGCTGCTGACGAGACCGGCGGCCTTGCCTTCGATGGTGCGATTGACGTTTTCAAGACCGATATTGAGGGCACGATCCATGGTGCCGAGACGCTCGGCGATGCGTTCCGCACCGGACTCGATGGCACCGGAGATGCGGCTTGCCGCGATTTCGCTCATGCGATCGATGTCGCCGGCACGGTCGCCAAGGCTGTCGGCGATGCGCTGGCCGGCGCCATCAACGATCTCGTTGACGTTGCCGACGCTGTCGCGGACGCGCTCTTCGAGCGAGCTGAGGCTGACTTCGAGACGCAGGCCGGTATCGTCGACCAGCGCGTTGACGTCGTTGACGCTGCCGCGGATGCGATCCTGCAGAGCGCCGAGGCTGCTTTCGATGAGGGTGCCGGTGTCGCCGACAACCGAGCCGACGCTGCTGACGCTGCCACGGATCCGCTCTTCGAGGGTGCTGAGGCCGCCCTCGACGCGGGCAGCGGCATCGTCGACGACGGAGCCGACATTGGCTACGCTGCCACGGATGCGGTTTTCAAGCGCGCCGAGATTGCTTTCGATGCGGGCGCCGGTGTCGTCGACAACCGTGCCGACATTGCCGACGGTGTTGCGAATGCGGTCTTCGAGCACGCCGACGCGTGTTTCGATATGCATACCCGTTTCGTCGACGATCGAGCCGATGTTGCCAGCGCTTTCACGCATACGATCTTCGAGAGCGCCAAGGCTCGTCTCGATGCGCAGGCCGGTATCGTCGAGGCGGTCGTTGATGCCGTTGATCGACAGGTCGACGCGGTTGGTCAGGCTGTCGGCCGCCAGGCTGATCTGGTTGGCCGTTTCAGCCAGACGCTCCGCAATGTGACCGGTCGTCGAACGCATGCGCGCGTCTAGCGTTTCGCCGCTGCGGTCGATGACCCCGGCGAGTGCCGACTGGCGCTCTTCCAGCGACATTTCGAGCATGCTTGCGCTGGTGGCGAGCGTCGTGGCGATGGCGGTCGACTGATCGGCCAGCATGCCTTCGAGCTGGTCGCGGCCCTGGCCGACGGCCAGGTTGATGGCGTTGATCCGGTCGTCGAGCGTGGCACGGATCTCTTCGTGCGTCGACGTCAGCGTATCGCGCAGATGTTCGGCACGACCGCTCAGCGTCTGCTCGATCTCCGCTGCCTTGCCGGCGAGCGAAGCGGTTGCTTCGGTCGTACGCGCGGTCAGCGCATCGGCGATGTGCGCGCTGGTCTCGGTCAGCGTATCGGAGATCTTGCCGACGCGGCCGCTGAGGTCCTCGGCGATGCGGGCGCTCGTCTGGGTGAGGGTATCGGAAATCAGGCTGACGCGGCCGCCAAGGTTTTCGGCGATCGTGTTGACGCTATCGGAGAGCTTTTGCTCGATATCACCGACGCGGTCGGTCATGGTTTCGGCGACCGCCGTTGCGCGGAACGTCAGGCTGTCGGCCACGTCTTCGGCGTGACGGCTCAGCGTATTCGCCATCTCGTTGGCGCGCGACGACATCGTCGAGGTGATCGCAGCGGCGCGCTCGGCAAGAACGCCATCGAGCGCCGATGTCTGGGTCGTGAGGGCTTCGGAGATCGCCTCGCCACGTTCGGAGAGAACGCGCTCCAGCCGATCGGCAGTGCCGTTGACGGCATTGTCGATCGAATCCGCGCCCATCGACAGGATGGTCGAAAGCGCGAGCGTGCGTTCGGAGAGCGTATTGTCCAGGCGATGCTGGCTTGCGGCAATCGCGCTGGTGATTTCGTCCGTCGAGCCGCTAAGCGTCTGTTCGATGCGGGCATGGGCGGCGTGCAGGCCATCGACGAAGGCTGCGGTGCGGGTATCGAGACCTTCCGTCAGGCGCTGTTCGCTTGTGGTGAGTGCGCTTGCAAGCGCGTCTGCGCGCTGGCCGAAGCCGTTTTCGATGCGGTCCTGCGCCTGGGAGAGGGCCCCCATGAGGCCGCTCGTCTTCTCGGAGAGCACGCTGTCGATACGGCTGTGGGCATCGCCGACCAGGTTGCCGAGCTCAGAGGTACGGCTGCTGATCGTCTCCTCGATGAAGTCCTGCGTCGCGCCGAGCGTGGCCGCCAGTGTCAGCGACTGGTCGGAGAGAGCGGAGCCGATCTTCTCGATGCTGCTGTCGAGCGCGCCGCCGATCGCTTCCGAACCGCCGGAGACGGTTTCGTTGATGCGGTGCAGGCTTTCCATGAGCTTGGTGTCGAGCATGCTCGCGCGCTTGTCGAAGGCCGAGGCGAACTCGTGGAAGCGTTCGTCGAAGGCGGTAGCGAGCTGGCCAACCGTGGTCTGCAGTTTCTCTTCGAAGAAGCCGCCGCGCAGGTCGAGATCCATGATCGCATCGTCGGCGCTCGAACGCAGGCTCTGACGGAAGCTTGCGCCTTTCTCGTCGAGCGTGGCGTTGAGCGAGGCAAGTACGTGATCGAGGCCGCCGGTGATCGCCTGCTGGCCGACACTGAGGCTCTCGTTGAGGTCACGGGTGCGGGCGATCAGCGTCTCGTTGAGCTGGCGTGCACGGTCGTTAAGCGCCGCGTTCAGCCGTTCGGTGCTGGCGTCGAGCGAGGAGGCGCGAGTTTCGAACTGGCTGAGCAGGTCTTCGCCGCGCTTCGTCAGCGTGTCGCTCAATTGGTCAAGCCGCGTATCGAATTCGGTGCTAAGGCCAAGGCCGGCCGCGGTCAGGCCCGAAAGCAGCGTGTCCGTACGGGCCGACAGCATGCTGCCGATCGACTGGAGGGCGCTGTCGGATTTTTCGCTGAGGGCCGCGGCACGCGTGTCGATGAGGGACGCGAAGGCTTCGCCGGAAATCGCAATGCGCGAGGCGATGTCGTCGCTCGCCTGTTCCAGGTCGTCCTTGAGTTTGCCGTGGGCACCGGCGATTGCCGAGCGGATCCGCTCGGAGTGGCCGATGATCGCTTCACGCTCGAGGCCGAGTTCCTGCACCAGCGTGCGGACGCGCAGTTCGTTTTCGCTGTAGCTGCGTTCGAGCGCGTTGACTTCGGAATGGACCAGCGTCTCGAGTTCGGTGGCGCGTGCGATCGTGCGCTCGATGCCCTCGTTCATCGCCGAGACTTCGCGGCGAACGGCCTGACCGACGGTCATGACACGATCGGCGGCGGCGGTCTCGGGTTCGGCGAGGCGCAGGGCCACTTCAGCCATGGAGCGAGCCGCATTGCGCAGTTCCTGCGCGCGGGCGATCATGATGGCGAAGGAGAAGAAGAGCATGACCGGCAGCAGAATGCCGATCGCGACGCCGATGGCGCCAGGGGTCGCCGCCAGATCGCTCAACGTGCGGATCTGCCAGATCTGCGGCCCATAGAGAAGGTTGGCAATGCCGAGGCCTGCGATGGCCCAGATGATCGACACCAGCGCGGCAACCCGGATCGCGGCGCGATTGGAGCGCACGTCGAGCGCACGCAGCATCGCAGCCGGCGAACGGCGACCATCGTCGTTGGCGGCGGAAAGGGAAGGGGATTTCGGCGCAGGTTCCGGGGCGAGCGTCTTGGCCGCTTCGGCAGCACGTGCCGCGCGGGTTGGCTCCGGTTGAGACTTTGCTCTTTTATTCTGATCGGGCGCTGGCGCCTGATTGCCGGGCTGAGACACATTTTCCTCCGGATCATCCAAGGAAGTCTTGTCGTTCGGGCTCGAGTTAAGCTCGTCAAAATCGATCTTCAGGGCAGCTTCCAAAGCCTGGAAGGCCTTCTCGTCGATTGACTCATTGCTCTTTTTCGTCGCCATGGGGATACGCCTCATTACCTTTTGCCAGCGACGAAGCTGCCAGCGCACGCGCAAAACGGGCGGGCCGGGCTTCTTCCTCGCGGGCTGTGACGGCAAGATACGCGCATTGGATCTACGCAATACCCTACTGATCACACACTGCATTGCCTCGACGGATAGTCACATTTGCGGACGAAAGGGACCGCGACTTGAGCTTATCCACCGGAACGGTTGCCATTTTCGCACGAAGGCACGTTCCTGAGCGTATCGTAGTGACACATTAGCCGGGTTCTTACAATTAAGAGCGCTCGGGCTTAATTAAAATCCTAATGAAATCTTAATACGATAGCCGGGCCAAAGCCAGAAAATACAAGGAAATCAGATGGTTTAACGGCCGTTAACCATTTTCCCAGATTCCCGCCCATATTGCGCCCCGATTTAAGCCGATAGCAGCCCCGCACCCGCAAAGGATGCATGTCCGAAGAATACGGGTGTGCGTGTCGATGACAGGCGACACCGAAAACAAGACCAACATAGAATAAACAATAGGGAATTTGGCTCATGGCAGCCCTTAGAATTGCCTTCGAAGCTCCGGACAACCCGGGAAACTCTGCAGCGACCGGCAAGAAGCCGATCGACCTCGCTCACCTTGCAGCACAGACCATGGGTGACAAGGCGCTCGAAATCGAAGTCCTCCAGCTCTTCGCGCGTCAGGCGCGCCAGGTGATGAAGGAGATGGTCGAAGGCGACCACACGCTTCGTACTCAGGCCGCCCATCGACTGAAGGGGGCTGCGCTTGCGGTTGGCGCCGTCGACGTCGCCCGCTTTGCCGGCGCGATCGAGCAGAACCCGGACGAAGCATCGCTCTGCGAGGCTCTTTCGGCTGCTGTGCTCGAAGCCGAGCTGTTCATCTTGAAGCTCTGCCGCTAATTCGCGGCGCTATCGGGCGGGTGGCCGCCCACATTTCAAGATAAAGGCCTCGCGCCCGTGGCGCGCGAGGCATGGGATGATGGCCGTTGTTGACTGGCCGGCGGATTTGTTGGAAGAACTTCCACTGAATTTGCGCCCGAGCGGCGTGCGTTCTGAACAGGCTTTACGCCTTGCCAGTCCCAGCAGTTCATTCCGGAAAGAAACATGACAAAACTTACGATCGTTGCCTTTGATGGCGCGCGCCATGAACTTGATGTCGAAAACGGCTCGACGGTCATGGAAAACGCCGTTCGCAATTCGGTTCCCGGCATCGAAGCCGAATGCGGCGGGGCCTGCGCCTGCGCGACCTGTCATGTCTACGTCGATGACGCCTGGGCGGCTGTCGTCGGCGCTCCGGAAGCGATGGAAGAAGACATGCTGGACTTTGCCTACGACGTCCGCCCGACGTCGCGGCTTTCCTGTCAGATCAAGATGAGCGATGCCCTCGAGGGTCTCGTCGTGCATGTGCCGGAGCGTCAGGCTTAAGTCGCATCGCGATCTTTCAGCTTGCGCGTTCGGCATCGCGCTATGACGCAGCCGCCGCTACTCAAATTGAGGGTCTGGCCTCAGCGCTCCGCATCGGACTGCGCGGGCCGCTCTCCAATCCATAGCTTTGCACAAAAAAAGCGCCTCGCCGGTCGTTGGACAAGCGAGGCGAGGAGGGCGCATCGCTAACAGATGAGGGAGGGGACATCTGCAGCACCAAGACACGCCAGGAGAACCCATGCCGGCTCCGCTGTTCAGTTTCTTCTTTTTAATATTGAACAACTCCGCCTAAACTAAAGTAACGGCAATATTTAAGCTCTTCGCACAAATACTGCGCCGCGCTTAACCCACTCATTCGGCGAGGGCTAGTCTTCATTCCGGCCCCTCGCTCCATGGTTTCAATATAGATGAGTCGGCGGCCGCCAGCCATCGTTATATTTCACCAATAAAATACTGTGGGTATTGCCGCTGAAATTACGCAGGAGCCGACTATAGTCCGGCTCTTCTTCGGGGTCTGCGCGCCGCTACCTATTGTTGCGTTTTCTTCAGCGCTTCGAGCCGGTATTGCAAAAGCCGGATCATGCGTTTGTCGAAATTTGCGGCTTCCGTACGATCGAAACGCGCCTGATCCTTGTCGTGATCTTCGATCGCCGTGGCACTGACCCGCGCGACGCTTGCCTGCATGCGCTCGCAATCCGATTCCGGCTTCAGCGCCAGGAACATCTTCTCCATGCGCCGTGCGTGGTTGCGGGCGATTTCCGCGTGCCGCTCCTCATGACGCTTGATGTCGCTCGAAAGCGTGTCCCAAACCAGAGCGAGGTCACGGCCTGCCTGACGGCGGTATTTCCAGCGCGGCAAGATGATGCGGGTGCTGAGCGTTACGCGTGCCGAGCCAACCGCACAACGGCCGCCCCGGTTCACATAGGTGATCGAACCTCCGAACTTGATGCGGGTCGCGCCCGGGTGACGCGCGCCGGTGGATTTCATCATCGGGCCGCCGGTGGAGAGTGCCTTGTCGAGTTCCGCCGCAGTCCGTCCACCAATCGTGAAATAGGAAAAGCTCTTGTTGATCACGGTTTCTCCCGACGCGGCGCTGAGGGGAGCGGCGACCAGGAGAGCGAGGAGGGCGGCTTTGAACGGGACGCGTACTCGGGACATCAATGCGTGGTTCTCTTCAGTTGAACTTCGATCAAGCTTGGGGCATAGCCACGGTCGGCGCAACAGCAAATCGAGGGCTCTCGGCCGAATGCGGATCGTGAGGGAAAATGACTTACAATCCATTTCAGAAATTTAGCTGGAAGCTGGCGCATGGGCGCAGCCTGGAACTCGGGCCGCGTGGCGTTTTGATGGCGATCGTCAATGTTACCCCGGATTCTTTTTCCGATGGCGGGCGTTTCATCGATGCTGTTGCTGCGGCAACGCAGGGCGTGCGGTGCCTGCAGGAAGGCGCGCTGATCCTCGATATCGGCGGTGAATCCACGCGGCCGGACGCCGCTATGGTCAGTGCTGAGGAGGAGCAGGCGCGTATCCTGCCGGTGATCTCGGCGCTCAGCCGCGACACCGATGCTCTCATCTCCGTCGACACCTACCGGGCGTCGACGGCCCGGCTGGCGGTCGAAGCCGGCGCTCACATCGTCAATGACGTGCACGGTCTGCAGCGCGAGCCGGATATCGCAACCGTTGCCGCGGATACCGGGGCAGGGCTCTGCATCATGCATACCGGGCGCGGCAGGCAGAAGCTCCCCGACGTGATCGACGATCAGTTCCATTTTCTCGAACGCTCTCTCGAAATCGCCAGTACGGCGGGTGTGACGCGCGATCATATCGTCCTGGACCCAGGCTTCGGCTTTGCCAAGGACACGGATGAAAACCTCGAACTCATGGCGCGCTTTGCCGAGCTGCACCGCTTCGAGCTTCCGTTCCTGGTGGGAACGTCCCGCAAGCGCTTCGTCGGGGCAGTGAGCGGACGCGAAGCGGCCGACCGGGATGTGGCAACGGCCGCGACCACCGCACTGCTGCGCGCCGCTGGAGCAGCGATTTTCCGGGTACACGATGTCGCAAACAGCAGGGATGCGCTGGCCATGGCCGATGCTATGCTCAGGGCCAGAACGGGATGAAAAGCGCACGCGGCCCTTGGCCCACATGCGACTGCCACTTACCAGAATCGATCACGCTGAACTCGGCACGCGACCGAAACCGGCGTGATCCCAGAAAAAGCCGACGGGACGGAGAAGCATGAGCCCGACTTACACCATCACTCTCAAGAATTGTGCATTCTTTGCGCGCCATGGCGTCTTCGACGAAGAAGAGCTCCTCGGGCAGCGCTTTTTCGTGGATGCCGAGCTCGAGGTCGAGCAGGGAACGGCGCTCGTCGACGATTCGATCGAGGACACCGTCCACTACGGCATCGCCTTTCAGGAGATCGAGCGTATCGTCACCGGGCGCCGGCGTTATCTGATCGAGGCGCTGGCGCTGGAAGTGGCCAAGACGCTCTGCGTGCGCTTTCCGCAGATCAAGCGCGCCAAGGTTTCGATCCGCAAGCCGAACGCGCCGGTGCCCGGCGTGCTCGACTATGTCGAAGTGACGGTCGAGCATGTCGTCTGAGGCGCGCTGGCGCGTCGCCTCTCTCGGTCTCGGCGGCAACCTCGGCGATCCGCGCAAGGCGATGGCCGAAGCGCTGCAGGCTCTCGATGCACGCGAAGACTGCGTCGTCGAGGCCGTGTCACGTCTCTACCGCACGCCACCCTGGGGCAAGACCGATCAGGCCTGGTTCTTCAATGCTTGCGCCCAGGTCAGGACAACCCTTGAGCCCGAAGCCCTGCTGGACACGTGCCTGGACATCGAGCGATCGATGAAGCGGGTCCGTGACGAGCGCTGGGGACCACGCACGCTTGATATCGACGTTCTGACGTATGAGGGCGTGGCCCAGACTGATACACGGCTGGAACTGCCGCATCCGAGAATGACGGACCGCGGTTTCGTGCTCATGCCGCTTGCCGACTTCGCTGCTGATTTGTTGGTGCGTGGACGTACGGTCGGCGACTGGTTGCGTGAGGCCGATATTGCAGGGATAGAGGTTGCCGATGGCGACATGACCTGGTGGCGTGCGGTTTCCTGAGTGATCCCGCTAACCCGACAAGACCTTCGAAAACAACAAAGCCCCGGCAAATATTGCCGGGGCTTTGTTGTTTGACCGTGCCTTGAATTTACTTGATCGAGCCGACGGCGATCGCATCGATCTGGCGATTGAGGCTGACGCCGATGACCGGGACCATCGTATCTTCGACCTTGACCGAAATGGTGATGTTCATCGTCTGGTCGTCCTGAAGCCGGGCGATCATAGCGCCGTTGAGCTTCTTGCGGTTGATGCCGACGACGACCTTGTCCTTGGCGACGTTGCCGGAAACGACATCGAGGCCCTTGCCTTCGGCGCCATCGAGAAACTTGCCGGTATAGCTGTTGCCCTTGCGGGTGATGAGTGCCGACATCGGCTGCTTGAACACGCCGACGCGGCAGAAGCCGTCGAGCTTGATGCCAGTGTCATCACCGGCCACCGATTCGCCCGAGAGATCGCAGGTGAACTTGGTGCCCTTGTACTTGCCGGCGACAATCTCGCCAGGGCCTTTCCATTGGCCGGCCACCTTCTCGAAGAAGGCCTTGTCCTTGGCGCCGGAAAGGGCTGGCGTCGCAACGCTGACGGTAGCCGCAAGCGCGAGGGCGGCGGTGCCGCGAGCGATCAAAGAGGGGCGCGAGAACATAAACGATCCTTGATGGGTCAACGTCCGAAACTGGAAGTCACATTTGCGCGGAAATGGTTAATGGAGCGTTTCTGAGGCGGCGGTATCAAGGCATCTTTGTGGCCGCGACGCCAATTATGCACAGCGCTTTTGGCCCCATCAGGCCAAGCTTCGCATCTTTTCTGCAAAGCCGCTTCAAGAGTCTGCCGGAACGAGCGCTGAAGCGGCGTGTCATGCGAATCGGTCGCCGCTTTCGCTGCCTGTGCGCCCGGCGCCCGGACTCAAGTCGGCGAGAAAATCGCCGATACCCGGGCGTTTCAAGGCGCGGAACGGCATGGGACGGCAAAGGTCCATGGCCGCGATGCCGATGCGCGCCGTCATCAGGCCGTTGATCACGCCTTCACCAAGACGCGCGGAGAGCTTCGAGGCGAGGCCGTGGCCAAGCACCTGCTGGATGAGGCTATCGCCGGCGGCAATCGAGCCGGTGACGGCAAGATGGGCGATGACATCGCGCATCAGCCTCAGCAAACCAAGCGTGCCGGGGCGGCCGCCGTAGAGTTCGGCCATGGCGCGGATCAGGCGAGCGGATTCGTAAAGCACATAGCCGAGGTCGACCAAGGCACGCGGGCTGACCGCGGTGACGATCGAGACGCGCTTCGAGGCAGCCAGGATGAGACGACGGGCTTCGCGGTCTAGCGGGCTCAGGAGTTCGCGTTCGGTGAGCTCGATCAGATGCGGGCCATCGATGATCTCTCCCTCGGTCTCCTTCAGTCGCGTGCGGCCGCGTGCCGTTCGCGGATTGCCGGCCAGCAGATGCACGAGCTTCGTCTGTGCCGAGCCCGCGAGCTTGGTGTTGCCTGAGGTCGCTGCGGTCTCCGTTTCCGCTTTCAGCTTCTGGATGGCCGTGAGTTGCATCATGCCCGAGAATTCGCGGGCAACGACGATCAGCAGCGCCAGCAGTCCGATCGCCACGACGGCAAGGGCGGTGTAGCCGAGCCAATCGGCGCGACTGAAGAGATCTCGCAACAGGCGATCGACCCAAAGGCCAGCAGCCAGCGACAGGATGATGCCGAAAGCGCCAACCGCGATCTTGCCGACCGAGAGGCGTCGCTTGCGCGGGCTTGCCTCCGGCAGGGCGAGTGCCTCGACCGAAAGCGTCGTCTCGCGGAACGGATCTTCCGTATCGGGCGTCAGCACGACGTTGTCGCCGAAGCTCGCGGGCGACCGCGGCGCGCGCGGTTGAGGTGCGGGCTGGGTCACCTTCTCATCGCCAACCGAAAAGGCGCCCGGTCGGCGGCTGCGGCCATTGCTATCGTCACTCATGCCAGCCGGTCTCCAAACAGGAATTGCATGGCCCGGTCGAGGCGGATATGCGGCACCGACAACTTGAGGCCACCGCCGGTTTCTTCGAGATGCGGCGGACGGAAGCGCACAAAGCTGAGCTCCGGCATCGGGTGGGCGGCCTCGACGAAGGTCGTTCCGCCCGACTGCATCTCGATCGCCTTGAAAAGTACTTCAGGATCCTCCGGCAAGTCTCCGGGAAATATTGCAGTTTTCTTCTCGCCGTCAAAGATTTCGCCATTGATCTTTTCGCCGGAGATCGGTGTGCCGACGATGACGGGCAGCGCGTGGCCATCGTGATTGACGGTCGCTTCCCGGGTTGCCCTGACCGAGGCGAGCGCCATGACCTCCAGGCCCGCGCCGCTCATGCCGATGCTCTCGGCGGCGCGATCGACCAGGCGTGCGGCGATGCGCTCCAGCCGGTCGTGGCTTTCGTGATGAAGATGATCCGCCTTGGTTGCGGCGATCAGCACCTTGTCGATTCGTCGCGTGAGAAAAGACGAGATCCAGCTGTTGGTTCCGGGGCGGAAGCAGGCAAGCACGTCGGCCAGTGCCTGCTCGAGATCAAGCAGCGCCTCCGGGCCGTTGTTGATCGCCTGCAGCGCGTCGACCAGCACGATCTGGCGATCGAGGCGGGCAAAGTGCTCGCGGAAGAACGGGCTGACGACGTGCTTCTTGTAGGCCTCATAGCGCCGTTCCATCATCGCCCAGAGAGAACCTTTCGGTGCGCGGCCATCAGGAAGATCGGGCAGCGGCGAAAAAGTGAGGGCCGGCGACCCCTCGAGATCGCCCGGCATCAGGAAGCGGCCAGGCGGCAGGGTCGAGGGAGAGCGTTCGTCTGCCTTGCAGGCCTTCAGATAGGCCGTGAAACTCTCGGCAAGCCTGCGGGCGCTCGCCTCGTCGGCAACCGCGGTCGGGCCGGCGGAAGCGGCCAGCGTCAGCCAATCCGCTGAAAAGGTGCTGCGGCTTGCGGCGCGGGCGCGTGTCACGGCATTGTTGCTGAACGCGCGGAAATCCTGTGCCAGCAGCGGCAGGTCGAGCAACCATTCGCCTGGGTAGTCGACGATGTCTAGCGACAGACGACCCGGTGAGAACAGTCGATTCCAGCCGCTGGCGCTCTCATAGTCGAGCGTGATGCGCAGTTGTGAAATGGCGCGGGTCGAATCCGGCCAGATGCGATCGCGCACCAGAGCGGCGATGTGATCCTCGTACTGGAAGCGCGGCACAGCGTCATCCGGTTGAGGTTCAAGCCTGACCTTCGAGACCCGCCCCGAACGCACCGGCTCGAACACGGGCAGGCGTCCGCCGTTCAGCAGATTGTGCACCAGCGACGAGATGAAAACGGTCTTGCCGGCGCGCGACAGGCCGGTGACACCGAGGCGGATGGAGGGGTTGACGAGGCCGGAGGCTCGATCGGTCAGATTGTCGAGCGCGATCAGGGCGTCGTCTTTGAAGCTGGTCAGGTTGGGCGCCAAATCTTGCTCTTTCTTGCGGCGTATTTCCATAAGGCGTTCTGCTGACGTCGTCCGGCAAGAACTGTCGCACGCAGGCAGCCACCGCGATATAGGCAATATTTCCCCGGCCGCAACGACGGCCCGGCAATTCTTCTATTGGCCGGGCAGCAGGATCGAGACCAATGTCGCGAATTCGGCACGATCGTTCGGCGCAACGGCAGGCAGGTCGAGGATCGAAAGCCCCGCCGGCGGATACCCATAGGGAAAGGCCTCACGCGCGGCGTCGTCTCCGATCAGCTGGTGAAGCAATTGCTCGATCATCGGGTTGTGCCCGACCAGCATCAGCGAGTTCAGATCCCGATGCGCATCTATGAGATCGAAGTAGACTGTCGTCGGCCCCGAATAGAGTGCGTCGATGTAGCGGATGTCGAGATCTTCGCTGACGGTACGAAAGAACGGCTCGGCGGTTTCGCGGCAACGCACGGCGGTTGAACAGAGGATGCGCTCGGGATGGATGCCACGGTCGGCAGCCGTCTGCGCCAACCGTTCCGCATCGATGTAGCCAACGTCGTCCAGTGCGCGATCAAAGTCGCGCTGCCCCGGCAACGCCCAGCCGGAACGCGCGTGCCGCAGAAGGTAGAGGCGGAGGGCCTTGGGGGCGCTGTCTTGCATCGTGCGGTTTCCGGTGCCTGCCTGTCGCCTCTGGCGCCAGGGTCGAATGTCGTTGTCGGGCCACAGCTTGCGCATCGCCCGACAGATCCCCACCTTTTCCCGCAGGAAAGGCAAAGATCAAGCTGCCGGCCGCTTTTTTCAGGGGATCGGCAAGCTGCTGCGCTTTGCCGCGGTCGCGATCAGGCGATCCAATGACGCAAACACATCAGCGTCACTTTTGAGCGAGAACTGCCGGACGCTGCGGTACGCACAAGCAGGTATTCAAGTTCGAATGTGTAATTTTGATGAAATATTCGTCAGTTAGCCTGAATCGCGAGCAATATTAAAATACGGTTGAGTGTCTCTTCCGAGGCTTGAATCAAGGCTTCCATAGGTCTATACACCGCCGCAATGAGATGTTCTTCAGGAGAATCGCGTTGAGTGAGAAGATCGATCTTAGTACCTTCGTCCTTTCCGAGGACGATGAATTCATGAATGCCAACCACCGGGCGTATTTCCGGGCCAAGTTGAACGCTTGGAAAAATGACATCCTTCGCGAGGCACGCGAGACACTGGATCACTTGGCAGAGGAGAGCGCCAATCATCCGGATCTCGCAGACAGAGCTTCTTCCGAAACTGATCGGGCAATCGAGCTCAGAGCCCGGGACCGCCAGCGCAAGCTGATCTCCAAGATCGATGCGGCGCTGCAACGGCTCGACGAAGGCACTTACGGCTATTGCGAAGAGACCGGCGAGCCGATCGGCCTGAAGCGGCTGGACGCCCGTCCGATCGCAACCCTGTCGATCGAGGCGCAGGAGCGGCACGAGCGTCGGGAAAAGGTCTACCGGGACGAATAGGATATCCGACTTTCGGAACTGTCTGAAAAAAGGCGCGGGTCAAACCGCGCCTTTTTCTTTGGTTCAGATGCTGATCAAGAGTGGCTCTTTTCGTGCGATGGGCAACGACGTCACCCGCTAGCGGGGAAGCTACGGCTTCCGGCCGGCCGAGATGTCGGCCAGCATGCGGTTCATTTCTTCTTCGATGGTTGGTTCCTTGCGACCGCCTTCGGCGCCGGGGGCGCCAAGCGTGGGCTCCTGCCGACCGGATGGCGCAAGTGAGCGGCTCTCCGGCGCCACCATGCCCGCCGTGGAGGTAACCGTGCCTGGGCCGGCTATGCCGGGGCCAAGGCGCTGCAGGTCGCCGGTGATCTCTGCATCAAGCAGGCGCTCGAAGTCCGTCAAGCCGGCCGCCGGCTGGGGCTGCTGCTGGATGGCGGGGGCCGGGCGCTGCAACTGCACGGGCTGGACCGGGATCGGCGGTGCCTGGACTTGCTGAACCACCGGAGCGGGCCTGTTTACCGCGACGTCGAAGTTTGCCTGAGGCGTAGAAGCGGTCGCAACGGCCGGGATCTCCGCGGCCTGCTGCACCGGCGGACGGACAAGCGGACGCTGTTCGGCCGCAAGCATGGGCGCTGCGGCCGGGCGTTGCTCGGCGACGACACGCTGCGGCGCGACCGGCTCGACACGGGCGACCGGCTGTTCTTCCGGCCGGGCAACGGGGCGGACCGGCGTGATGGCTGCGACGGTTTCAGGTTCAAGCGCCGGTGCGGCCTGCTGCGGAAGCTCCCGTGTTGCCGGCCGGCTTTCCACTGCCAGCGGCTCTGCAGCCTTGCGCTCGGCGACAGAGGCGCGCTCCGCGGGCGCACCGATCCGGCTTTCGATGACGATATCCGTGGGACCGCCGATCATGATCAGATGTTCGACATCGTCTCGGCGCACAAGGACGAGCCGGCGACGGGTATCGACGGCGGCGGCATCGAGCACGGCAAGCCGCGGCTGGCGGTTCTTGCCACCGCGAATGAAGGGCGAGGAGGGGCGATTGCGCATGACCCAGAGTACGATCACGAGGCAGAGAAGTCCGATCGCGACGGCTGCGGCGGCGATGACGAACCGGCTGCCATTGTCTGCGATGATCGTTTCCATCATAGGCTGAACTCCTTCTGCCTTTCGAGTGGCAGTATTTGACGGCTTTTTTCGGGCTCGGACAAGGACTTCGCCGACATTCCCTGTGAATTGGCTGCAATGCTTCCGCCGAGGTGCTTTTTGCTGTTATCTCTGATTGTTAAAGATGATTCTTGTCCGGATGATCGAGGGCGGGTCGGGATTGGCCGATTTCGCCCGGCGGATCGAGCGGATGCCGGCCGGAAGGGCTGGGCCGCGCCACCGCGCGGCGCCGGCCGCATAAGAGGACCAGATGACGAAATTGCGGCAGTCAGGCGACTACCAGATGCCGGTTATTGACCGTGGCGTCAGGCCGGGCACCGTGCTGCGGATCGTTCTGCTCGCGATCGTCCTTACCGTTTCGGCCATCGCCTTCGTGCTCTTCAAGAACGAGATGGATAACGAGATCGTTCTCGGCATCCTCGGCGTTCTTGCCATGGTCGGCATCTTCTTTCTCGTTTCCTCCGTCATCGGCTTCATCGAGGTCATGCCGCAGTCGCGGCCCGACGAGCTGGCGCGCGCCTTTCTCGATGCGCATGAGGACGGCACCATCGTCACCGACCGCAAAGGCCGGATCATCTATGCCAATGCCGCCTATGGCGCGCTGACGGGTGCAAAGAGCGCCGCCGGCATCCAGTCGCTCGAGACCATCCTGTCGCGCAATCGCGAGGCGACGGAAGCGATCTACCGGCTGACCAACGGGCTGCACGAGGGCAAGCAGGGGCATGAGGAATTCCGACTGCTGAAGCCGCTGGCGACCAGCACCTCCAGTGGCTCCGGTGCCCACTGGTTTCGCTTGAAGGCGCGGGTGCTGCCGCTTGAAGACAGCGAGCGCAACCCGCTCTATCTCTGGCAGATTGCCGACATCACGGCGGAACGCGACGACCAGGAGCGCTTCTTCAAGGAATTGCAGAACGCCATCGACTATCTCGACCACGCCCCGGCCGGATTCTTCTCCGCCGGGCGCAAGGGCGAGATCTTCTACATCAACGCCACGCTCGCCGACTGGCTCGGCATCGACCTAACCAAGTTCCAGCCGGGCTCGATCAGCATCGGCGACCTGGTGGCGGGCGAGGGGCTGACGCTCGTCCAGGCGGTTCAGGCAGAGCCTGGCCTGAAGAAGACCAAGATGCTGGATCTCGATCTGCGCAAGATGAACGGCCAGAGCCTGCCGGTGCGCATGATCCACCGCGTCTCCTCGACCCGTGACGGGGCACCCGGCGAAAGCCGAACCATCGTCATGTCGCGCGAAGGCAGCGAGGACAACGATCAATCGGCATCGAGCGCGGCGATGCGCTTTACCCGCTTCTTCAACAATACGCCGATGGCAATTGCCTCGGTCGACGGCAACGGCCGGATTCTGCGCACTAACGCGCCATTCCTGAAGCTCTTCTCCGGTCTCGTCTCGCAGGACGACGTCGAGCGCGGCGCGTTGATCGAGGCCGTGATGCACGAAACCGAAAAAGGGCGCCTGCACGAGGCGCTGGCCGCGGCCAAGGACCGGCAGGGCGATATCGCGCCGATCGATGCGCTGCATCCGACGGATATCGAACGCCATTTCCGCTTCTATATCAACGCCGTGATCGACCAGAGCGATCAGTCGCCTGAGGAAGCGGCGATCATCTATGCGCTTGAAATCACCGAGCAGAAAGCGCTCGAGAACCAGATGGCGCAGACCCAGAAGATGAACGCCGTGGGCACGCTCGCCGGTGGCATCGCACACGACTTCAACAACGTGCTGACGGCGATCCTGCTTTCGTCTGACCATCTGCTTCTGTCGGCCCGTCCGGCAGACCCCAGCTTTGCCGACCTGATGGAGATCAAGCGCAACGCCAACCGCGCTGCGGTTCTCGTACGGCAGCTGCTCGCCTTCTCGCGCAAGCAGACGATGCGGCCGACGGTGCTCAACATGACGGACGTGATCGGCGACCTGCGCATGCTGGTCGACCGCATGACCGGAACCAACGTCAAGGTCGAGGTGGACTATGGCCGAGATCTCTGGCCGGTCAGGACCGATCTCGGCCAGTTCGAGCAGGTGTTGCTGAACCTGGCGGTCAACGCCCGCGACGCAATGCCTGAAGGCGGCACTATCACACTTCGCACGCGCAACCTGCCCGCAGCAGAGGTTGCAGCCTTCGGGCGCCGCGAGTTGCCGGACGACGATTTCGTGATGGTCGAGGTCGCCGACCAGGGAACCGGCATTCCGCCGGAGATCCTCGACAAGATTTTCGAGCCGTTCTTCACCACCAAGGAAGTCGGCAAGGGTACCGGCCTCGGCCTGTCGATGGTCTATGGCATCGTCAAGCAGTCGGGTGGCTACATCTATCCGGAATCGGAGGTCGGCAAGGGCACGACCTTCCGTATCCTCTTGCCGCGTCACATCGAGGTGCCGGTAGCGGTCGAAGAGCCTTCGCAGACTGCGTCTGCCGCGGCAGAGACCGCACCTGCGCCGGTGGCACAGGCGGTTGCAGCACCGGTGGCGAAGGCCGAAGAGCCGGCCGATCTCACCGGGGATTCGGCTGTCGTCCTGCTCGTGGAAGACGAGGAGGCGGTGCGCCGTGGCGGCAAGCGCATGCTCGAAACGCGCGGCTACACCGTCTACGAGGCGGGATCCGGCGTCGAGGCGCTGGACATCATGGACGAGCTCGACGGCGCGGTCGATATCGTCGTTTCGGACGTGGTCATGCCGGAGATGGACGGACCGACGCTTCTGACAGAGCTTCGCAAGAAATACCCGGACCTGAAGTTCATTTTCGTTTCGGGCTATGCGGAGGATGCCTTTGCCCGCAACCTGCCGGCCGACGCGAAGTTCGGCTTCCTGCCGAAGCCATTCTCGCTGAAGCAACTGGCCGTCTCCGTGCGCGAGATGCTCGATTCCTAAATCGACGCCATTGATCCAAGGGCCGGAAGCGGCCCAGATCGAGGCTCAGGTGCTGCCAAACAGGCGTTCAGAACTAATCGTGCTTGTGCCTTGACCAGGGCTCGCCAATACGCGGTGCGCGTTGCCGACCTGCCCAGAGGAAGATCGCGATCTCGTCAATGTCGGGGTGGATATCCACGACATCAGACATCGCGACGTTGGTTCCCCGTCCAGGAACGCACGAATGATCGTCAGCATAGTGTGTGACGACGAGAATGGGACGACCAGCGACGACCGAGCGGCAGGCAATGCAGGCAGCGTTCGGTGCTAGATCAAACTTCCAGCGCATACTCAACCTTCGCAAATGCAAAAGCCCGGCACTTGCGTCCCGGGCCTTTCCGTTTTTCCGTGGTCTTGCGGAGTGATTTACTGCGCGTTCAACGCGACCGCGATTTCGCCGGCGAGGCGGGCATTGTTCTCGACCAGCGCGATGTTGGTCTCGAGGCTGCGGCCCTCGGTCATGTGGAAGAGGTTGTCGAGCAGGTAAGGCGTAACGGCCTTGCCGGTGATCTCGTCGCTCTCGGCATTGTCGAGTGCGCGGGCGATGTAGATTTCCATCTCCTCACGCGGGATTTCGCTTTCTTCCGGAACCGGATTGGCGACCAGCATGCCGCCGTCGACGCCGAGCAGTTCGCGCATGTTCTGGAAGTTGGCGATCGCTGCCGGGCTGTTCAGCATCAGCGGGCTCTTGAGGCCACTGTCGCGCGACCAGAAGGCCGGGAAGACTTCGCTGTCATAGGTGACGACGGGTACGCCGCGGGTTTCGAGCACTTCGAGCGTCTTCGGAATGTCGAGGATTGCCTTGGCGCCGGCGCAAACGACGATGACACCCGTACGGGCAAGTTCGTCGAGGTCGGCCGAAATGTCGAAGCTGAGTTCGGCGCCGCGATGCACGCCACCGATACCGCCGGTCGCGAAGACCCGGATGCCGGCGCGGGCGGCGGCAATCATTGTCGCGGCAACGGTGGTCGCGCCGGTGCGGCGTTCGGCAATCGCGAAGGCGAGGTCGGCGCGCGAGACCTTCATCGCACCTTCCGTCTTTGCCAGCTCTTCCAGCTTGGCGTCTTCAAGGCCGATATGCAGCACGCCATGGATGACGGCGATCGTTGCCGGCACGGCACCCTGTTCGCGGATGATCGCTTCGACGCTGCGGGCCATGTTCAGGTTGCCCGGATAGGGCATGCCATGGGTGATGATGGTCGATTCCAGCGCCACGATCGGCGCGCCACGCGCCTTGGCGGCTGCGACCTCGTTCGAATATTCCATCGGCAGGGAGGGAGAAGCGGGTTTGGTCATGGTCTTTCCTTGGGAGTTCTGCTGGCAATTGTCATGACAGCATTTGGGGAGCGGGCACAAGGGCCAGCGCCTGTTCGAGATTGGTCGCGGACATCTCTTCGGATGCGGCCAAGGGAGAGCGCAATGTGATTCCGGCGGCTGCGATGCCGTGCCGCAGGCATTCGTCGATGCCGCGACCCGCGAGCCGGGCGGAAAGGAATCCGGAAGCGAGTGCGTCGCCGGCGCCGGTGACGTCGGCAAGTGCCGGCAGGGCCGGCGGAACGGCGACGCAGACGCGCTCACCATCGAAGGCGACAACCGCACGACCACCGCGTGTCACCACGCCACCCTTTAGGCCTGCGCTTCGCAGCAGCGACGGCCATTCTTCCGCCTCGGCTGCGTCCTTGCCGGTCAGCGCTCGCGCCTCGGATTCGTTCATGAACAGGAACGACAGATATGAAAGGCACGAACGATAGCGGATGACCTTGGCGGGCGAAACCGCAATGCCGGCGACAAGGCGCCCGGTATCGGCAGCCGATTGCACCAGCGCGGCAATCGTTTCTTCCGGCAGGTTGGCATCCGTCAGCACGAGTTTGCTCGTGGCGACGACTTCGCGCAGAGCCCGCCGCTGCAGCTGCCGGGGAGAGAACAGCCGGTAGAGCTCCATGTCAGCGAGCGCGATGACCAGATTGCCGTCGTTCTCGAGGATCGCCGTGTAGCTCGGCGTCTGACGGTCGAGAAAGGTGAGGGGACTGTCGATGACGCCGGCGGCGGCCGCCGCTGCCGTCACCATCTCGCCAGCCGCATCGCCGCCACGCGTGCTGATCATGCGCACGCTGTGACCGAGGCGCGAAAGGTTGCGGGCCGCATTGAAGCCACCACCGCCGGCCTCTTCGAACCAGGTGCCGGGATTGCTGGACCCCGGTGCCGTCGTTCCCGATATGCGGCCGCGCCTGTCGATGTGCGCACCGCCGAAAACGGCGATTTCAGCTTCCGTCATGAATGTTCCTCTGCTTGGCCGTTCGGCCGAAATATCTGTTGGCTATCTGCAATGGCCGATGGCCGAATTCCAAGTACCTGATGCGCCTGACGTCTTCGTCGGCGGCGAATCGGCAAAGCCTTGCCGGGCAGGTTCRAAGGGGTATCCCTCGTCTTCGAGAACCCTTGGTTTCAATCCATGAACATGAACGGAACGAAACCAAAATATCGGTTGTTTTTCAATGTATTGTCCTGCTCTTGCAAATACGGAACAAAACATGTACAAAAACTCCTGCGGCGGCTTCATTGCCTCGGTAGCTTCAATAACCTAAAGGTGGACCAAATGGCACAAAACTCTTTGCGGCTCGTAGAGGACAAATCGGTGGATAAAAGCAAGGCACTTGAAGCGGCACTTTCCCAGATCGAACGTTCGTTCGGTAAGGGATCGATCATGAAGCTCGGTGGGAAGGACAGCATCATTGAGATCGAGACGGTTTCGACCGGCTCTCTCAGCCTCGACATCGCGCTCGGCATTGGCGGCCTGCCGAAGGGCCGTATCGTTGAAATTTACGGCCCGGAAAGCTCGGGTAAGACGACGCTGGCGCTGCAGACCGTCGCCGAAGCACAGAAGAAGGGCGGCATCTGCGCCTTCGTCGACGCCGAACACGCGCTCGATCCGGTCTATGCCCGCAAGCTCGGCGTCGATCTTGAAAACCTCCTGATCTCGCAGCCCGATACCGGCGAGCAGGCGCTTGAGATCACCGACACGCTGGTACGCTCCGGCGCGATCGACGTTCTCGTCGTCGACTCCGTTGCAGCGCTCGTGCCGCGCGCTGAAATCGAAGGCGAAATGGGCGACAGCTTGCCGGGCATGCAGGCCCGTCTGATGAGCCAGGCGCTGCGCAAGCTGACCGCATCGATCTCCAAGTCGAATTGCATGGTCATCTTCATCAACCAGATCCGCATGAAGATCGGCGTCATGTTCGGTTCGCCGGAAACCACCACCGGCGGCAATGCGCTGAAGTTCTACGCATCCGTGCGTCTCGACATCCGCCGCATCGGCTCGGTCAAGGAGCGCGAAGAGGTCGTCGGCAACCAGACCCGCGTCAAGGTCGTCAAGAACAAGATGGCACCGCCCTTCAAGCAGGTTGAATTCGACATCATGTATGGCGAAGGCGTATCGAAGACCGGCGAACTCGTCGACCTCGGCGTCAAGGCCGGCATCGTCGAGAAGTCCGGCGCCTGGTTCTCCTACAATAGCCAGCGCCTGGGGCAGGGCCGCGAGAACGCCAAGACGTTCCTGCGCGACAACCCGGATCTCGCACGCGAGATCGAGACGGCGCTGCGCCAGAACGCTGGCCTGATCGCCGACCGGTTCCTCGAGAATGGCGGTCCGGAAGCTGACGACGGCGACGACGCCCCCGAAGCATAAGCGGCCGAGGTCCGCAGAAGCTACCAACGAAACCGGTCGTCCCATTGGCGACCGGTTTTTTGCTGCCGTCTGGACAGTATGATACGTGAACGATAAAAGCCTTTGGTTCCGGCGACCGAGGGCGTTGGAGGGCGCGGCCATCATGGGTGGCTGCGGGGTTCAAGGACAACGGTTGATGGCGCGGCGATGGCCGCTGCCGGCCGGATTTGATGCTTAAGAATAGGACGCAAGATGAGCGGCGTGAATGAAATCCGGTCGACCTTTCTCGACTATTTCCGCAGAAACGGTCACGAGGTCGTGTCGTCGAGCCCGTTGGTGCCGCGCAACGACCCGACATTGATGTTTACCAATGCCGGTATGGTGCAGTTCAAGAACGTCTTCACCGGCCTGGAGCAGCGTCCCTATTCGACGGCCGTCACGGCGCAGAAATGCGTGCGTGCCGGCGGCAAGCACAACGACCTCGACAATGTCGGCTACACCGCGCGTCACCACACCTTCTTCGAGATGCTCGGCAACTTCTCCTTCGGCGACTACTTCAAGGCGAACGCTATCGAGCTTGCCTGGAACCTGATCACCAAGGAATACGGCCTCGACGCCAAGCGCCTGCTGGTCACGGTCTACCACACCGATGACGAAGCCTTCGACCTCTGGAAGAAGATCGCCGGCTTCTCCGATGACCGCATTATCCGCATTCCGACCAGCGACAACTTCTGGGCCATGGGCGATACCGGACCGTGCGGCCCGTGCTCGGAAATCTTCTACGACCATGGCGACAAGATCTGGGGCGGACCACCCGGTTCGGCCGACGAGGATGGTGATCGCTTCATCGAGATCTGGAACCTCGTCTTCATGCAGTACGAGCAGGTCACCAAGGAAGAGCGGGTCAACCTGCCGCGTCCGTCGATCGACACCGGCATGGGCCTCGAGCGTCTGGCAGCCGTGCTGCAGGGCGAACACGACAACTACGACATCGATCTCTTCCGCGCCCTGATCGCCGCGTCCGAAGAGGCAACTGGCGTCAAGGCCGAAGGCGACCGTCGCGCGAGCCACCGCGTCATCGCCGACCATCTGCGCTCCTCCGCTTTCCTGATTGCAGACGGCGTTCTGCCGTCGAACGAAGGCCGCGGCTACGTTCTGCGCCGCATCATGCGCCGCGCCATGCGCCACGCCCAGTTGCTTGGCGCGCAGGACCCGTTGATGTGGAAGCTGCTGCCGGCTCTCGTCGGCCAGATGGGCCGCGCCTATCCGGAGCTGGTGCGCGCCGAGGCGCTGATCTCCGAAACGCTGAAGCTCGAAGAAACCCGCTTCCGCAAGACGCTGGAGCGCGGCCTCAACCTGCTCTCCGACGCTTCTGCCGATCTTTCCGAAGGCGACCAGTTCAACGGCGAGACCGCGTTCAAGCTTTACGATACCTATGGCTTCCCGCTCGACCTGACCCAGGACGCGCTGCGCGCCAAGGGCATCACCGTCGACACCGATGCCTTCTCGGCCGCCATGGCGCGCCAGAAGGCGGAGGCCCGTGCCAATTGGGCCGGCTCCGGCGAGGCGGCAACCGAAACGATCTGGTTCGAGCTCAAGGAGAAGCACGGTGCCACCGATTTCCTCGGCTATGACACCGAGACCGCCGAAGGCGTGATCCAGGCGATCGTGCGCGATGGCGCCGTCGTTGCTTCAGCTGCCAAGGGCGACACCGTCCAGGTGGTGCTCAACCAGACGCCGTTCTACGGCGAATCGGGCGGCCAGATGGGCGATACCGGCACGATCACCACCGAAGGCGGCAAGCTCACCGTGACGGATACGCAGAAGCGCGGCGAGGGGCTCTTCGTCCACTTCGCGACTGTTGCCGAAGGCACGGTCAAGACGGGGGACGCTGCCCAGCTTGATGTCGATCACGCGCGCCGCTCGCGCCTTCGCGCCAACCACTCGGCAACCCACCTCTTGCACGAGGCGCTTCGCGAAGTACTCGGCACCCATGTGGCCCAGAAGGGCTCGCTGGTGGCGCCGGAGCGCCTGCGCTTCGACGTGTCGCATCCGAAGCCGATGACGGCGGAAGAGCTGAAGATCGTCGAAGAAATGGCCAATGAAATCATCGTGCAGAACACGCCGGTGACCACGCGCCTGATGAGCGTCGATGACGCGATCGCCGAAGGCGCAATGGCGCTCTTTGGCGAAAAATACGGCGACGAAGTGCGCGTTGTCTCGATGGGTCGTGGCGTTCACGGCTCGAAGGCCAACCGTCCTTATTCCGTCGAACTCTGCGGCGGCACCCACGTATCAGCCACCGGTGACATCGGTCTCGTCCGCGTCGTCTCGGAAAGTGCCGTCGGCGCTGGCGTCCGGCGCGTCGAAGCCCTGACCGGCGAAGCGGCGCGCGCCTATCTCAACGAGCAGGACGAGCGCGTGAAGACGCTCGCCAGCACGCTGAAGGTTCAGCCGGCCGACGTGCTCGGCCGCGTCGAAGCGCTGCTCGACGAACGCCGCAAGCTCGAGCGCGAACTGACCGAAGCCAAGAAGAAGCTGGCGCTCGGCGGTGGCGGCGAGGCAGGTTCCGCCGATGCCGCCCGCGAAATCGCCGGCGTCCGTTTCCTCGGCAAGGTCGTTTCGGGCGTCGAGCCCAAGGATCTGAAGAGCCTCGCCGATGACGGCAAAAAGAGCCTCGGCTCCGGCGTCGTCGCCTTTGTCGGCGTCTCCGGCGACGGCAAAGCCAGTGCGGTCGTCGCCGTCACCGATGACCTGACTTCGAAGCTCAGCGCCGTCGACCTCGTTCGCGTCGCATCCGCCGCACTCGGCGGCAAGGGCGGCGGCGGACGCCCGGACATGGCCCAGGCCGGCGGCCCGGATGGCGAGAAGGCAGCCGAAGCGATCGAAGCGGTCGCCGTCGCGCTCGCCGGATAATTGGTAGGAAAGAGTTATAGAAAGAGCCACTGCCGCATTTTGAAGTACTGCATGTTTCCTTAAGTCGGAAACTATTTAGGGAAGCATGCAGCAACTGAAATGAGGCGCGCTATCCGCTGTGGCACTCCAGCATTAAGCGTTGCCACGGGAATCTGCAGGAAGGTTCGGTTCAGTTTGGCAGTTTTGTCGCGAAGGTAGATTTCTACGACATTGCCTTTCGCAACAATGCGATGACCTGCCTCACTGAGGGGCCTTTGATCGGCGGTGGTTTGGCGCGTTCACAAAACTCGCGCCAAACGAACAGAGTGAGCTCTGCGCCATCCGTTGCTGTTTCGCCCGGTCCTTCCGCAAAGCTTTCCAGCGCACGATACCGATCGTCGCACCAGAACAGCTCTTCCACCCAGTCGTATATTGGAATGATATGGAAGTGGATTGGATAACCGGGAGTGTGCCCATACCTGCTGATATATACTCGCTGGGCGTTCAGTTCTCTTTTTAGCGCTCTTTGAGCCAGCGACAGCAACGGACCAAGCTCGGTTAAAGCAATTTCGGTTAGATCGGAAAGATCGTTGGCGTAGCCCTTAGAGCCGACCATAAGATAGCCGGGCAGAGCCGAGTTCATCCGGTGATTAACAAGCCATCCGTTTGTCTCGGCAACATGAAACTGCTGAGGGATTTGCAAGCTTCTGCCTCCGTTATAGCTGCCGCAAAAACTACAGAGCTATCCGCGACGACGAAACCTATTTATCAATTTCATTCTTGATCGAATAGGTTAAGTCGCATCAACGGTCGCCGTGGGGATCGGCGCGCGATCTCTGAAAATCCAAGGGCGGTGAAGACCGAGGCAATACCGACGAAACCTTCTCCCCACATCAAAGGCTTCTCGGAGTCGATGGGACAAGCATCGACGGCCACCGCGTGGTTCGCTTTCGCAAATTCAAGGGCGGCGCCGGCAAGCTGCCGCATGAGACCCTGACGGCGGTAGCCTGTGCGCATAAAAAAGCAGGTGGGGTAAACTCTCGAAAGATCAGGTTCATTCGCTTTTTGTAGAGGCCGCGACGCTTTCGCGTCATGAAAACGCGCGGAATCCGACCGTGGGCCGACAGCACACCAACCGATCGCTTTTCCGTCGCTATAAGCGAGCAGTCCGGGTGGCGGTCCGGCCACTACAATTGCGCAGAAAGTCTCTTTCCGGGCAGCCTTGTCCGTGGCCTTATAGTCTGCGCCCTTGATGCGCAGCCACATGCACCAGCATCCTGAATTGGCGCCGCGCTCCGGGCCGAAAAGGTCTTCGAGATCGGCCCAGCGATCGGCCGTCAATGGGTGGATATCGAACGTATCAGGCATTCCACCTCTCAAGATTTCAATCGGCGGTGTGGCCAACAGTACTGGCACCTATGTGTCAGTCGGAATGCAGGCTACCACGAGAACCGCCGGCTGCGCGCCAGACAACTCCGCAGGATTTGTCAAATTGATCTATGGTCTACCGATCCGTGAGCAAAGCGTGAAAGGGTAGACATGGAAGAGCGGGTGACGTGGGCAACCTATGAACGGCGTCTGCACAGGGTCAGCGACTACATCTACGGCCATCTTGACGGCGATCTCGACCTCGATCGTCTCTCCGAGATTGCCTGTATGTCGCCGCACCATTGGCACCGTATTTACCGTGCTGTCCATGGCGAGACGCTGGCCGGAACGGTGAAGCGGCTGCGGCTGCAGCGGGCCGCTGCCGATCTCGCCCAATCCGATCTTCCTGTCGAAGCGATCGCGCAGCGCTCTGGCTATCCCAATCTGCAATCCTTCAATCGCACCTTCAAGGGAGCCTACGGGCTGCCGCCGGGGCGCTATCGGAGAGAGGGAAGCCATGTCGCCTTTGAAACCGCGTCAACGGAAGGAATCCCTGACATGTATGAAGTCACCCTCAAGGACGTCGACGTCTTCGATCTCGTCGGCGTCGCCCATAGCGGCTCCTATATGGAGATCGGACGCGCATTCGAAACGCTCTACGGCACCCTGTTCTCACGACAGCTGTTCCGACCGGAGATGGAGATGATTGGCATCTATCTCGACGATCCCGAACTGGTGCCGACCGACAAGCTGCGTTCCTTCGCCTGCGTCAGCGCACGCGAACAGATGCCAACGGACGCTCCGTTGACAGCTCAGCACCTCGACGGCGGCCGCTACGCCGTGCTGCGCCACAAGGGCCCCTATGCGGATATGCCGAAGGCCTACCAATGGCTCTACGGCACCTGGCTGCCGCAGTCCGGCCGTGAGATCCGCGACAGCCTGATGTTCGAGAAGTACCTCAACAATCCCCGCGAGGTCGCGCCGACCGAACTCTTGAGCGAGATCTACCTGCCGTTGAAATGACGGGTATGGGTTCGCCGCGTCGCAATTGACGAATCAGCGGCCGGGCGGCAGTTTTGGTTCGGCGTGGCCTGCGCCGAACCTCCAAAGATCGTCCCCAGCACGATCCTTTCACGGAGGCAAAGGGACTTCTGTCTCGGGTCGCAAACCTGGCCCCACCGTTTCGGGTCCGGTTGCTGGGGAACTTGCCCGAGACGCGAAAGGCCCGTCATGACTGAAAGCCGGAATTTCAAACGCCGCGTGCGTGCCCGTGCCGCCAAGACCGGTGAATCCTACACCACAGCACTCATGCATCTTCGCGATGCTTCGGTGGAAGACACACCGCCGCAATCAAAGGCGTTGCGCCTGGCCGTGGTTCAATCCGGCTATTTCGATGATCCGCGAGACGCCGCAGCGCTTCGCCTTGCCGGCGAAGAGATCCGGCACCTGATGCGGGCGGCACATCGGGCAGGAGCGCGTGTGGTGCATTTCCCGGAGGGAGCGACGTGCTTTCCGAACAAGCGTATCATGTCCGCTATCGGTCCCCGCGACATCGGCCCATCCGATTGGCGCCGGTTCGATTGGGCGGTTCTGCGCGCGGAGCTTGATGCCACCCGATCATTGGCACGGGACCTCGGCCTATGGACGGTGCTCGGATCTGTACACCCGCTCACCGAACCGCACCGCCCGCATAACAGCCTGTATGTGATTTCGGACAAGGGAGAGGTCGCGACGCGCTACGACGAACGCATGCTGTCGAACACCAAGATCTCGTTCATGTACACGCCCGGATCGATCCCGCTGACATTCGACGTTGACGGTGTCCGCTTCGGCTGCACGCTTGGTATCGAGTGCCACTTTCCCGAGCTCTTCCTCGAGTACGAGCGCCTGAATGTCGATTGCGTCCTGTTCTCGACCACTGGCGGCGCGCAACCGAACGATCTTGCTTTCGCAGCTGAGGTGCAGGGGCATGCGTCCAGCAATTGCTACTGGGCAAGTTTTGCCGTTCTCGCACAGCCGGGCCTCGCCGCTGCCTCGGGTATCATTGCTCCCGACGGCCAGTGGGCGGCGCGATGCACCGGAGATGGCCCTTCAATTGTCGTGGCCGATATCGGCAACGATCCCGGCGATCCCGCCCGACCCTGGCGTCGACAGGCGCGAGGCGGGATCTACGATCCGCATATCGTCAGCGACGACCCGCGAAGCAAAAGGCGCGATATGTTCTAGGCGTAGACAGCACCTCAGCCGAAGCGACCGAGCCTAGTGTGAAGCAGCCTGCGGCGAGGCCTTCCGCAGGGCTGCCGCCATGCGCGTGGAATCGCCCCAGGTCGAAAGCCAGATCAGGACGGTGGTGGCAAGGGAGATGACGGCGCGCAGGGCGTCAGCGAGCCGGTCTTCGCTCGAAAGCTGCGCCTCGGCGTGATCGAGATGAGCCAACTCTTCCTCGCGGATCGACAGGATGAGAGCGTGAAGGTCGGAATCCTTGCCCGCAAGAAAATGTAGCTGATCATCAAGGTGACGGTGCACGGCAGCTTCCACGGCTGCCGTGCAAGCCCATATGCCGCGGCGGCCGAAAAGCGCGCTCAGGAAGCCAAGCAACCAACCGCCCAAACTCCAGAACGGCATGATGCGGCAGGGGCGGGATCTTCGCGCGGGCATCGCCGCGCGAAACAGCGCGCAGTGCTCGATCTCGTGACCAAGCATTTCCGAGAGCATCGGCACGCAATCCCTGTAGAACCGACGAGCGACGGCAATCTGGGCACTATAAATGCGGATCGCGCCGAATTCCCCGGCGTGATTGACCCTGACGATGCGAGCGATCGTCAGGGCGTTGCGCGGGGAAATCGGCGCGATCATTTTTCAAGCTCTTTCGAGCCTATCAGGCGGCCATGGCCTTCTGCAGGTTCTCGTCGATCTTGTCGAGGAAGCCGGTGGTCGAGAGCCACGGCTGATCGGGGCCGATGAGGAGCGCGAGGTCCTTGGTCATGAAGCCGGCTTCGACGGTGTCGACGCAAACCTTTTCGAGCGTTTCGGAGAAGCGGGCGAGTTCAGCATTGCCGTCGAGCTTGGCACGGTGGGCGAGGCCACGGGTCCAGGCGAAGATCGAGGCGATCGAGTTGGTCGAGGTTTCCTCGCCCTTCTGGTGCTGGCGGTAGTGGCGGGTAACCGTGCCGTGGGCGGCTTCGGCTTCGACCGTCTTGCCATCCGGCGTCATCAGGACCGAGGTCATCAGGCCGAGCGAACCGAAGCCCTGGGCAACGATGTCCGACTGCACGTCGCCGTCGTAGTTCTTGCACGCCCAGACGTAGCCGCCGGACCACTTCAGCGCGGAAGCGACCATGTCGTCGATCAGGCGGTGTTCGTACCAGATCTTCAGTTCCTTGAACTTGTCGGCGAATTCGGCGTCGAAGACCTGCTGGAAGATGTCCTTGAAGCGGCCGTCATAGACCTTGAGGATGGTGTTCTTGGTCGACAGGTACACCGGAACCTTGCGCTGGATACCGTAGTTGAACGAGGCGCGCGCGAATTCGGTGATCGAATCGTCCAGGTTGTACATGCCCATGGCAACGCCGGCCGACGGTGCGTCGAAGACGTCGTATTCGATTTCCTTGCCGTCTTCGCCGACGAACTTCATCGTCAGCTTGCCCTTGCCCGGGAACTTGAAGTCGGTGGCGCGGTACTGGTCGCCGAAGGCGTGACGGCCGACGATGATCGGCTTGGTCCAGCCCGGAACCAGGCGCGGAACGTTCTTGCAGATGATCGGCTCGCGGAAGATGACGCCACCGAGGATGTTGCGGATCGTGCCGTTCGGCGACTTCCACATCTTCTTCAGCTTGAATTCCTCGACGCGGGCTTCATCCGGCGTGATCGTGGCGCACTTGACGCCGACGCCGTGCTTCTTGATCGCGTTGGCAGCGTCGATCGTGACCTGGTCTTCGGTCGCATCGCGGTTTTCGACGCTGAGGTCGTAATATTCCAGATCGACGTCGAGGTAGGGATGGATCAGCTTGTCCTTGATGAACTGCCAGATGATGCGGGTCATCTCATCGCCGTCGAGTTCGACGACCGGATTGGCGACCTTGATCTTTGCCATGAATATGCCTCGTAGTTTAAGCGGGACAGCGGGAGCGACGTCCCTTCCTCTCTGAAAAATCCTGTGCCCTATAGCACTCAGAACCGGCAAGGCAAAGCATGCTTGGCTGAAACTTTGGATGGAGGCGAAGGCGGGCGTCGACCAAGGGTTCGGCAGCACTTTCTGGGCYAAGCGGGCCACGGGCGTGAGGACGCGACAGGGTCGCCGCAGCACCTCGAGCGGCAGCATGTTGTAACGGAGACAGGCAGCAGGCTTTCGATGTTGCCRGCCTTGCAAAGATCGCTTCTGCCGCTATGCAGGAAGAACCGGCGAAAGCGGCGCGCGTCCCCAGGCGAGCGCGGACAGGCAAGGGCATCCGATGGCATTTCGTTCCCGTATGCGCGATTGGCTTCTTGCCAACGATCCGGCCTTCTCGCGGTTGCGACAGGCCTCACGCATCACCACGACGATCGTCGTTTCCGTGCTGATCCTGATGGCGGTCCATTATGTCATCGTGCCGCTGCCACCGGCGGCCTATGGCCTTGCCGCGTCACTGTCGATCGAGGGCGGACTGGCGGTGCGCGACCGCACGATTGCAGGGCAACGCGTCACGCGCATCATCGCTGTCCTCGTCGGCGTTTCGATGATCTGGCTCGCTTCGCTGCTCGAGGAATATCGTTACGTCTCGGACGTCGTCTTCCTGCTGATCATCTTTCTCGCGGTCTATGGCCGCTCGTTCGGCCCACGCGGCTTTGCCGTCGGCATGTTTGCCTTCATGTCCTATTTCACCGGCGCCTATCTCCGTCCAACGGCCGATCAGTTGCCGGCGCTCTTCTTCGGGGCCGCGGTGTCGGCGACGGTCGCCCATCTCGTCCGTACGCGGCTGCTGCCGGATGATCGCTACCGCGATCTGCTGCGCGCCGCGGCCAGCGTGCAGCGCCGCGTCGACCAGATGCTGCTGCAATTGGCGGAGATCGCCCGCAAGCCCGTGCTTTCCGAGGTCGACCGGCGTCGGCTGCTGACGGCCGAAGAGCGGCTGAAGGAAGCAGTGCTGATGGCCGAAAGCTTCATTCCGACCGAGAACCGGCGGCCGGGACCGGAGCCCGGCCTTGCGTCCTCGGATCTCGTCGTCAACCTCTTCGACCTGCACCTCGCCGCCGAAAGCGTGATCGTGCTGAGCTTCCAGTCGATGCCGCCACCGGCGCTGGTGGAGGCGATGCTGGCGCGCGATGGTGAAAGGATCGACGAGGAAATCGCGCGCCTTGGCGAGGCCGCTCCGCGCCGCGAAGAGACGGTGAAGGCGCTGCGCTGGCTTCGCAACGTCCGGCAGCGGCTTGCCCGCAGCCTCGCGAAGCTGACGCCGGTCGATCTCGAAGAGCCGCCAGCGCTTGAGGGGGGCGCGGCGACGCGCTGGAAGCCATCGCTTGCCGACCCGGCGCTGAAGACGGCGATCCAGATCACGCTTGCTACGGGCATCGCCATGGTCTTTGGCCTGATGCTATCGCGCGAGCGCTGGTTCTGGGCGGTGCTTGCGGCGTTCCTGGTCTTTACCAATACGCGCTCGCGCGGCGATACGGCCGTCAAGGCGCTGCAGCGTTCAGCTGGTACGCTCTTCGGCATCGTGGTCGGCATCGTCGTTGGCACGCTGGTCGGCGGCAGCATCTATCTGGTTCTGCCGCTGAGCGCGCTTTGCGTCTTTCTCGCCTTCTATTTCCTGGCGGTCTCCTATGCGACGATGACCTTCTTCATCTCGGTCGTGCTGTCGCTGGTCTACAGCCTCATGGGCGTGCTGACCCCGCATCTCCTGCAGCTGCGCCTCGAGGAAACGATGATCGGCTCGATCGCCGGCGCGGCGGTTGCCTTCGTCGTGTTTCCGACCCGAACGCGCACGACGCTCGATGCCGCCGTCGCAACCTGGTGCGACGAGCTGACGGGCCTGTTGCAGGCGGCGAGGGACGGGGCCTCGGGGTTGATGCTCATCACCCGATCGCAGGCGCTCGACCGGGCCTATCGCGATCTGGCTGCCGCGGCAAAGCCGCTCGGGCTTCCCTGGCAACTCGTCACGCGTCCCGGCCATGTCCGCCAGGCCCTGGCGATCTTCATGGCCTGCACCTATTGGGCACGGGTGTTCGCGCGGCGCGTCGGCACGGATGCAGACGTGGAGGGCACGGCATTCAAGGACGACATCGACGCCAATCTCGCACTCGTTCAGTCCGTGCGCGACAAGGCGTCGGCCTATTTCTACGAGGTCGGCCGGATCGGTGGACCGGTCGATCGGCATCTGCCGATATCGCGAGACGACGCGGAGCTCGGCCTTGAGATGATCGGCGTCTCTCTCAACCGCCTTCATCTGTAGTGGACTTTAATTTCCCCGGTATTTGTGCGAGGGAAGCGCCGAACGACAGGCGAAGGCACGAGAAAATGGCAGGTACGAACAGCGAGCGCGAACTTCTGGCGGAAGGACCGGCGATCATCCTCGCGTATCCGCAGCTCGGCGAAAACATCGGCATGGTCGCCCGCGCGATGGCGAATTTCGGCCTGGCCGAGCTTCGGCTCGTCAATCCGCGCGACGGCTGGCCGAGCGAAAAGGCGCGCTCCGCCGCGAGCCGTGCCGACCATGTGATCGACGCTGCCAAGCTTTATGGCTCGGTCGAAGAGGCAATTGCCGATCTCAACTTCGTCTATGCCACGACCGCCCGCGACCGCGACGGCTACAAGCCGGTGCGCTCGCCGATCGTCGCAGCCCGCACGCTGCGCCAGCGCTTTCAGGGGGGCGAGAAGACGGGCATCCTGTTCGGGCGGGAACGCACCGGCCTCACCAACGAGGAAGTGGCCCTTGCCGACGAGATCGTGACCTTCCCGGTCAATCCGGCTTTCGCCTCGCTCAATCTCGCCCAGGCCGTGCTCCTGATGTCCTATGAGTGGCTGAAGACCGGCATGGAATCGGAGGACCAGACCTCGTTCCAGGCGATCGAGCAACGACCGGCCACCAAGGAGCATCTTCAGGGCCTGTTCGAGCATGTCGAGGAGGCGCTCGATGCGCGCAACTATTTCCGCTCCGCCGATAAAAAGCCGAAATTGGTCGAGAACCTGCGCGCCGTTCTGACCAGACCATCCTTTACCGAATCGGAAATCCAGGTGCTGCGCGGCGTCATCTCTTCGCTCGACCGGTTCACGCGGGAAAACCCGCGGGGCTCCGGCGCTCCGAGTGATAGCAGCAGGGGCGAGCACAGCAGGAAAGCGCGAGACAACGGTGACAGCGACTGAACTGAAACCCATCCTCGTTTTCGACAGCGGCATCGGCGGCTTGACGGTGCTGCGCGAGGCGAGGGTGCTGATGCCCGAGCGACATTTCATCTATGTCGCCGACGATGCCGGCTTTCCCTATGGCGGTTGGGAAGAGGCGGCGCTGAAGGCGCGGGTGATCGAACTCTTTGGCCGCCTGCTCACCGAACACGATCCGGAAATCTGCGTAATCGCCTGCAACACCGCCTTCACGCTCGTCGGCGCCGATCTGCGCGCAGCCTATCCACAAATGACCTTTGTCGGCACGGTCCCGGCAATCAAGCCAGCGGCCGAGCGCACACGCTCCGGGCTGGTCTCAGTGCTGGCGACGCCCGGCACGGTCAAGCGTGCCTATACCCGCGATCTCATCCAGTCCTTTGCCAGCCAGTGCCATGTGCGGCTCGTCGGCTCCGAGAACCTCGCCAAGATGGCGGAAGCCTATATTCGCGGCGAGAAGTTCGACGACGAGACCGTCCTTGCAGAGATCGCGCCGTGTTTCGTCGAGATGGACGGCAGGAAGACCGATATCGTGGTGCTCGCCTGCACGCATTATCCCTTCATGGCCAACGTTTTCCGCAGGCTCGCACCCTGGCCGGTCGACTGGCTGGATCCGGCCGAAGCGATCGCCCGGCGGGCGCGCTCGCTGGTGCCGCAGCCAAACGGCTTCGAGCCGCTGAACGGCCAGGACCCGGCGATCTTCACCTCGGGCAAACCCGATTTTGCCACGCGCCGGCTGATGCAGGGCTTCGGGCTGACGGTGGCACCTGAAGCCATCGTGGAAAAACGAGCAGGGCACGCCGAAGCGCTCGGGTAGAGCCCTGTTCATGCGTCGCTACGACCGGCACGGCCCTCTAAAGGAAGATCGCCAGCAACAGGCCGATCAGAACGGCCAACACGCAGGCGGCGCGAAAGCGCATGCGGCCGGCCCGTGCGGCGTCGTCTTTCGAGGCGACCCGTTGCGTGTCCTTGTAAGCATCGCGCATACGCTGATCGAGATTGTGCAGCTCCATCTGCTGTTCTGTTTCATAGTGCTCCATTCCTGCCCCTGGCAAATCGCTTCGACTAAATCCCAAATGGGCATTCGTCCCTACTCGCCAAAGGACGATCTTCAACTTTATATTGTGGCGGTTCGGATCTACATCCGGTTATTCTGCGTAGACTCGCCCGTGCGTATTCCCTGTGGGTTTTGTGCGCCGGCGGCACGATTTCCGGGAAAACCGTGCTAGGTGTCGCCCGACGGGCGGTCTCCGCGTGATCGCGAATCAGTTCAACACGAAGAGGTGGAAATGAAGGTCGGCATCGACATGGGAGCGACGTCCGAAGGGACATCGGCCTCGCTCGATATCGAGGAGCTTCTGGCCACCCGTCTTCTGGTGCAGGGCAATTCCGGTTCGGGCAAGTCGCATCTTCTGCGCCGCCTGCTGGAGCAATCGGCGCCCTGGGTGCAGCAGTGCATCATCGATCCCGAAGGCGATTTCGTCACGCTCGCCGACAAGTTCGGCCATGTGGTTGTCGAGGGCGAACGGACCGACGCGGAACTGATAGGCATTGCCACCCGCATCCGCCAGCACCGCGTCTCCTGCGTGCTGTCGCTGGAAGGGCTCGATATCGAGCAGCAGATGCGCAATGCCGGCGTGTTCCTGAACGCCATGTTCGATGCGGACCGCGAATACTGGTATCCGGTTCTCGTCGTCGTCGACGAGGCGCAGATGTTTGCGCCATCGGTCGCCGGCGACGTCACCGAAGAGGTGCGCAAGATTTCGCTCGGCGCCATGACCAACCTGATGTGCCGCGGCCGTAAGCGCGGCCTTGCCGGTGTCATCGCCACGCAGCGCCTGGCGAAGCTTGCCAAGAATGTCGCCGCGGAAGCCTCGAACTTCCTGATGGGGCGCACTTTCCTCGACATCGACATGCTGCGTGCCGCCGATCTGCTCGGCATGGACCGGCGCACGGCAGAAATGTTCCGCGACCTGAAGCGCGGCTCCTTCGTCGCGCTCGGCCCGGCGCTTTCACGACGCCCGCTCAAAGTGACGATCGGCACGGTCGAGACTTCGGCACGCTCGACGAGCCCGAAGCTGATGCCGCTACCCGAAGCCCCGCAGGACGTCGAAGACCTGATCTTCACGCCGGATCCGGACGAATTGACCCGGCCGATCATGCGCCGCGTCGTCGCGCCGCCGCGGCCAACGACCGACATCCTTGCCGAACTGTCGCGTCCGCGGCCGGAAGCCGCTGCGCCGATCGAGGCACGGCAGGCCCAACAGGAGATGTCTGCCGAAGAAAAGGAGACCCTGCTCGACGGCGTCTTCGCGGAAATTCTGACCAATCCGGAGGCGGCCTTCCGGCCCGATGCGGAACTGTTTCAGGACTTCCTGGTGCGATGCCGCATCCGTCGCCTCCCGTCAGGCGCTGCCCTTTCGCTCAGCGCGTTTCGCCGCAAGATGGCGGTCGCCCGTTCTGGGATCGACGCCGAGACGGCAGCGACGGAGGTTTGGGCACAGGCGTTGCTGCTCGCCGATCGCGTCACCGAAGACCTGCAGGCGGTGTTCCTGATGATGGCGCAGGCCGCAATTCGCAGCCTGCCGTGTCCTTCGGACGCGATGATTGCACGGGCCTACGGCACGCATTCCGCAAGACGGGCCCGTCGACTGCTCGGCTATTTCGAGGAACATGGGCTGATCGTCATCCATGCCGATTTCACCGGCAAACGGATCGTCGCGTTCCCGGACCTTGGCAGCGAGACCGCGCCCGGCGATGCGAACGGACCCGACACGGCAAGCACGACGGCCGCGGCGGCCGAGTAAGCTCTACCTAAGCTGCCGCCTTCCAGTGCTGGCACAGCGCGACCATCGCAACAGGCGCTACAGCCAACTCTGAACCACCCGGTCGGATGCGTGGATGCAGGTCATTTGCAGCCGGCCGGTGCCGATGTTGACGAAACGGTGCGGCGTTTCGGGGTCGACGACGATGATGTCACCGGCCTTGCCCATGATCTTCTGCTCACCCACCGTGAATTCGGCTTCGCCAGAATGAACGATCCACGTCTCCGGATAAGGGTGGACGTGAAGGGCTGGCCCCTGGCCGGGTTCGGCATCCATGAGAAAGAGCGAAATCGGGGTTCCGAATTGACCGCCCTCGAACAGGATCGTTCGGTTGGGGCTCTGTTTCTGCTCTGCACGTGGAATGACATGAAACATGCTGGCCTCCCTAGTCGTTCGGCTTGGCTTTCTCAAGCGGATGAATTATCTTCACGAGAAGATATTATGTGAAACTATCTTCCCGTCAAGATAGATTGATGAAGATCGAGGTGAACGATGCGGAACGAGAATGAGGCGAGGGATCACGTCGATCGGTTGCAGGGGCAGTGGCAGCGTGAACTGCCCGATCTCGATACCGAGCCGATGACGATCCTCGGGCGTGCCTACCGCCTTTCCAATCTCGTCCGTCCGTCGATCGAGGAGACCTTTGCCTCCTTCGGCCTCGACCGCGGCGAGTTCGACGTGATTTCGACGCTGCGGCGATCCGGGCCGCCCTATCGACTGACGCCGACGGACCTCTATACGTTGCTGATGATCTCGTCGGGTGGGCTGACGCACCGGCTCGACCGGCTGCAGAAGGCAGGACTGATCCTGCGTGAACGCTCCGCATCCGATGGCCGCAGCAGCGTCGTCGGATTGACCGACAAGGGAGTAGCCCTTGCGGAAGCGGCGATTCGCGCGGATATGACCAGCGAAGCACGTTACCTCGAAGGGTTGAGCTCGGAAGACCGCGCCGCTCTGGCTGGGTTGCTCAGGAAGCTGCTCGTCTCGCTGGAACGGGCCTGACCTGTTGATCCGGCCTGAAGCGAAGCCGATTGCCACGATTTCGTTTGACAATAGTGGCCCGACCCACTAAAGCCGCCCCAACGCCGGGCAGAAATGTCCGGTGTTTCATTTGACATGTCCCGTGGCTTCTCCGTCAGCGTGATCGTGAGAAACCTGTCAGAACCCCGAAAATGGGTTCAGAGGAGGGCGTGTTTCCTTGATCCGGCTTGGAAACAGGCCGGTGTAACCGTTTGAAAGGAAATGCGATGAGCAAGCGCGAATCGTCCAAGTATAAAATTGACCGCCGTATGGGCGAAAACATCTGGGGCCGTCCGAAGTCCCCGGTTAACCGCCGCGAATACGGCCCGGGCCAGCACGGTCAGCGCCGCAAGTCCAAGCTTTCGGACTTCGGTGTACAGCTGCGCGCCAAGCAGAAGCTCAAGGGCTACTACGGCGACATCCGCGAGAAGCAGTTCCGCGCGATCTTCGCTGAAGCTTCCCGCCGCAAGGGCGACACCCCGGAGAACCTGATCGGCCTGCTCGAATCGCGCCTCGACGCGATCGTCTACCGCGCCAAGTTCGTTCCGACCGTCTTTGCTGCCCGTCAGTTCGTCAACCACGGCCACGTCAAGGTCAACGGTGTTCGCGTGAACATCGGTTCCTACCGTTGCAAGCCGGGCGACGTCATCGAAGTCAAGGAAAAGTCCAAGCAGCTCGTGACCGTTCTCGAATCGGTTTCGCTCGCTGAACGCGACGTTCCTGATTACATCGAAGTCGACCACAACAAGATGGTTGCGACCTACGTCCGCGTGCCGGTTCTCTCCGACGTTCCTTACGCCGTCGTCATGGAACCGCACCTGGTCGTCGAATTCTATTCGCGTTAATCCGAGGCTCGCGCCTTGTGACGTTTCGAAAACCGCCCGGAAACGGGCGGTTTTTTTGTCTGTAGCCTTCGCTACGCGACCGCACTCCGATCATGGCGATCTCACCCCTTGTCTCCGAAGGCGGTGAGCGAGAGGGAAGCCGATGCCTGAGCAGAACGCTCCGCAAGACCTGCAGGCGATCATCGACGATATCCACCGGGAACTGAGCCCAAGGTTCGGCCAAGGCAAGGTCGCCGACTACATTCCGCAGCTCGCGCGGGTCGATGCCAAGCATTTCGGCATGGCGATCGTCACCACCGATGGCAAGATCTATCGGGTTGGCGATGCCGAGGTGCCGTTTTCGATCCAGAGCGTCTCGAAGGTGTTCACGCTGACGCTGGCGCTCGGCAAACACGGCGAGAACATCTGGCACCGGGTCGGTCGCGAACCGTCCGGCTCCGCGTTCAATTCGATCGTGCAGCTCGAGCATGAGGGCGGAAAGCCGCGCAATCCCTTCATCAATGCCGGTGCGATCACCATCAGCGACCTGATCCTCGCAGGCCATACGCCGCGGGAACTGATCGGCGAAATCGTGCAGTTCGTCCGCTATCTTGCCGACGACGACCAGATCGTCATCGACCACGAGGTTGCGCGTTCGGAGACGGCCACCGGCTACCGCAACTTCGCGCTCGCAAACTTCATGCGCTCCTATGGCCGGCTCGACCATCCTGTCGACCACGTGCTCGGCGTCTACTTCCATCATTGCGCCCTGGCGATGACCTGCAGCCAGCTGGCGAAGGCCGGCCTGTTTCTGGCCGCAGGCGGCAGTAACCCGCTGACCGGCCACAATGTGGTCTCGCGCCAGCGGGCGCGACGCATCAACGCACTGATGCTGACCTGCGGCCACTACGACGGCTCGGGCGATTTCGCCTATCGCGTCGGCCTGCCCGGCAAGAGCGGCGTCGGCGGCGGCATCCTGGCAGTTGCTCCGGGCAAGGCGTCCGTCGCCGTCTGGTCGCCGGGTCTCAACGAGAACGGCAATTCGCTGCTCGGTTCGCTGGCACTCGAAATGCTGGCGGCACGCACCGGCTGGTCGGTGTTCGGGTCGTAACGGCCAGCCAGCGGGCGATTTTCCTTGATCTTGACGGCTGGAGCGGGCAAGTGCAGGCCAAGATTTGCCGGGCGCCGGTTGCGCCCGCGCCTGCCGCACAGGATCCCCTGCCATGGACCTTTCGCTCACGTCGTCGCAAGACCCGGTCGAAGCCACTTTCGATGAGGTCGAGATCGACGCCGGCACGCATCCGCTGTTCAGCCGCATGCCGTCCTCCGTCTCGTTCAACAAGCTGCGCAAGCGCCTGCTGCGCCAGACCCGCCAGGCACTCGACGACTTCGGGATGTTGAAAGGCTCGAAGCGCTGGCTGATCGGTCTTTCCGGCGGCAAGGACAGCTATAGCCTACTGGCGCTTTTGATGGACCTGCAATGGCGCGGGCTGTTGCCGGTGGAACTCATCGCCTGCAATCTCGACCAGGGGCAGCCGAACTTCCCGAAGCATATCCTTCCGGAATATCTGCAATCGATCGGCGTCAAGCATCGCATTGAGTATCGTGACACCTATTCGATCGTGAAGGAGAAGGTGCCGACGGGTGCCACCTACTGCTCCCTCTGTTCGCGGCTGCGCCGCGGCAACCTCTATCGCGTCGCCCGCGAAGAGGGCTGCGACGCGCTGGTTCTCGGCCACCACCGCGAGGACATCCTCGAAACCTTCTTCATGAACTTTTTCCATGGCGGCCGGCTCGCCTCGATGCCGGCAAAGCTCCTCAACGACGAAGGCGATCTGATGGTGCTTCGTCCGCTTGCCTATGCGGCCGAAGATGATCTTGCCAAGTTTGCCGCAGCGATGGAGTTCCCGATCATCCCTTGCGATCTCTGCGGCTCGCAGGACGGGCTCGAGCGCAATGCGATGAAGGCGATGCTTTCCGATATCGAGCGACGCATGCCCGGCCGCAAGGACACTATGCTGCGCGCGCTCGGCCATGTGAACCCGTCGCATCTGCTCGATCCCAAGCTGTTCGATTTCCAGTCCCTCACACCGGAGCCCAAAGAATGAGCCATTCCGTCGACATCGCCGGCCTCGCCAACCTCATGCAGGAGGCGGCGGTCAAAGAAATCCTGCCGCGGTTCCGCAATCTCGGGGCGGATGATGTCCGGATGAAGTCGGAAGCGATCGATCTCGTGACCGAAGCCGACGAGGCGGCCGAACGGCTGATCAAGTCCCGTATGGAAGACATAGCGCCCGGCGCACTGTTCATTGGCGAGGAATCGGTCGCCGCCGACCCGGCGCTGCTCGACAAGCTTGCCGATGCCGAGCTTGCCGTCGTCGTCGACCCGATCGACGGCACCTTCAATTTCGCTGCCGGCGTGCCGCTTTTCGGCGTCATGGCGAGCGTCGTTGCGAAGGGCGAGACAGTTGCCGGCATCATCTACGATCCGCTCGGCAACGACTGGGTGATCGCGGAGAAGGGCTCGGGCGCCTGGATGTGCCGCCCGGATGGGACGCAGGAGCGCATGTCGGTCACCGTCGGCGTGCCGCTCGAAGCCATGGTCGGCGGGGCCTCGACAGGTTTCTACCAACAGGAAGCACGACGCGAAGTCATGGCCAACATGGCCAAGGTCCGCATCGCCACCAGCTATCGCTGCGCCGCGCATGAATACCGCATGCTTGCCGGCGGCCACATCCACTTCCTGATGTACCAGAAGCTGATGCCCTGGGATCATCTCGCCGGTACGCTGATCTCGCAGGAAGCCGGTGCCTATGCCGCCCGCTTCGACGGTTCGCCCTATCTGCCGGCCCATCTCAATGGCGGACTTCTGCTGGCGACAGACAAGGAGAGCTGGGAGACGCTGCGCAGCGAGGTCTTCACGGTCTGAGCTGTTCGAAGCAGCCCGAAAATGCGAAAGCCCGCCCGGATCGCTCCGGGCGGGCTATTTGTTTGCCTTCTGGCGGCCGTCACATATGGCCGCCGCCGTGATCCATGGAGACGTCCTTGTCGCCCGGATGGGTGAAGAGCTTGCCCTTTTCAGCCCAGAGCGTTGCAAGGATCGTCACCGCGCCGAAGAGCGCGAAACCACCGAACAGCGGCTGCAACGTGCCATTGAAGAGCTGGCCGACAGCGCCGCCGATGAGCGCGCCACCGGTGGTCGAAACGAAGCCGGTGATCGCCGTTGCGGTACCGGCCAGGTGCCCCATCGGCTCCAGGCTGATCGCGGTGAAGTTCGTTGCGATCACCGCAAAGAACATCAGGAGCACCGAGAACATCAGGTAGCTGACGACGAAGGCCGGCGTGCCGGAGAGCGACATCACGAAGCCTGCGACCGAAATCAACGTGAACAGGATCATCGAGACGTGCGAGATGCGGCGCATGCCGAAGCTGCGGACGAAGAAGCCGTTGGCGAAGTTCGCAACCGCAATGCCGCCGGCCGTGCCGGCAAAGGCGATCGGCAGCCACTCGCCGAGGCCGTAGACCTCGCCGAAGATCTGCTGGACGGTAACGATATAGGCGCAGATGACGGCGGTAAACATCGTCATGCCGATCATGTAGCCGCAGGTGATACGGTTGGTGAGTACGGTCTTGAAACCCGATGCCACCGCGCCGACGGAGAGCGGCATGCGCTCCTCTTGGGGCAGGGACTCCTTCATGCGGGAAAAGGCCCAGACGAAGAGGATCGCGCCGATGATGCCGATCAGGATGAAGATCCAGTGCCAATTGGCATAGAGGATCACGAGCTGGCCGATCGAAGGGGCGACGATCGGCACGATCATGAACACGATCATGACATAGGACATGACGCGCGCCATCTCGCGGCCGCCAAAGCAGTCGCGCACGATCGCCATGGTGGTGATGCGGATCGCAGCGGCGCCGATACCCTGAATGAAGCGCAGGATGAGCAGCGTCTCAAAGCTCTGGGTAAGCGCAGCCGAAAACATCGACACGGTGAAAAACGCGAGGCCGCCCAGCAACACCTTGCGACGGCCGAAGGCGTCGGAAAGGCTGCCGAAGAAGATCTGCGAGAGGCCGAAGCCGAGGAAGAAGACGCCGATCACCAACTGGCTATCGTTGGTGTTGGCGACGTTCAGCGACTGGCCGATGGCCGGCAACGCCGGCAGCATGCTGTCGATGGCGATAGCGACGCTCGCCGTCATGACGGCGATGGTGATGATGAACTCGACGATGCCCATGTTGAGGCGTTGAGCCCCGGAAACCCCGTCGATATGTTCGGATTGATTGGCAATGGTGGACATTTGGGAAAACCCGTAAATTCAATCTTTGGAGAGACTGGCCGGCAGTTTGGGGCGCTACAGCGACCTTTCGCGTCTTAAGACACGCATGGCACTTTAGAGATCAACCGGCCGGCTGATGGTGCGGTTTGAACAGCTTGCCGCGTTCGGCGATGAAAACGAAAACGAGACCAATCGCGGCAACGGTGAAGTAGCCAGTGGCAAGCGGCGTGGCCGTGCCGTCGAAAGACTGGCCGATGAAGGCTCCGATCACGCTTCCGCCGATCGTCTGCATGAATCCGAGCACGGAGGATGCGGTTCCGGCGACGTGTCCGAGCGGCTCCATGGCCATGGCGTTGAAGTTTGGCGCGATCAACCCGAACTGGAACATCGTGGCGCAGTAGAGCACGACGAAAATCGGGAAGGGCAGCGGTCCATAGAGTGAGGCCGACATCCAGACGAAGCTTGCGAGCGTGAAGCCGCAGAGCGCCGCATGTGAAAGCGGCCGCATGCCGAAGCGGCGGACAAGGCGGGAGTTGGTGAAGGAAGCGACCGCCATCATACCGGCAAACGCCGCGAAGACAAGCGGAAACCACACGCCTAGGCCGTAGACGCCGACGAGCACCTGTTGCGCCGAGTTGATGAACCCGAAGAGCGCGCCAAGGATCACAGAGGTCGCGAGCGTATAGAGCAGCGACAGCCGGTTGGTCAGCACGATGCGGAAACCGCTGAGGATGACCGACGGCGTGAAGTCGCGGCGATGCGCCGGATCAAGGGTTTCGTCAAGCTTTGAGACCACGAGCGCAATGATCATCACCGCATAGACTGCGACGACCACGAAGATCATGTGCCATTCTGCAAAGCTGATGATGAGCTGACCTATGCTGGGCGCGACGACCGGAACGATCATGAACACCATCATGACCAGCGACATGACCTCCGCCATCTGCCGGCCGCCATAGACGTCGCGCACGATCGAGATGGTGATGACGCGCGTCGCCGCCGCACCCGCGCCCTGGACGAAGCGCAAAGCCAGCATGAGGCCGAAGCTTGGCACGACGGCGATTGCGAGCGCACACAGTGCGTAGAGAACGAGACCAGCGAGAAGCGGCGGCTTGCGGCCGAACCGATCCGACAGCGGGCCGAAGAACAGTTGTGCCACGCCCATGCCGAGCAGATAGGCGGTGATGATGTATTGCCGCTCATTTTCGGAGGCAACGCCAAGGCTCGCGCCGATCTGCTGCAGACCGGGAAGCATGATGTCGATCGAGATCGCGTTGGTCGCCATCAGCATGGCCATCAATGCGATGAACTGGAATTTCGTGAGGCCGGGCCGGGCGTCGTCGTTGGTCGTACTTGTCATTTTCAAAAAGTCCTAACGGCGCATCGGGCGCAAGCGGAACAGGTTGGTCCGGAGCAGATCCGGAAAAAGAGGATGTCTGCTGGCGTCATGCCGGCAGGCATATGAATTGCGAGCAGGGGCCGCCGGGGCGATATGAAACCGCACGGACCGGGCCGGCATGAAGCAAGGGAAGCGTCGAGCGGCGGGGACCGGACTTCCGGCGCCAGAGCGAGGCGAGGACCTCTATGAGCAGCTTATGCCGAACGATCGCAACCGATTCATGACAGGCCGGACATCAGATATCCGGCCCTTCGCCCGCTCCTGAACGCCGGCAGGCGCTCGTGAAGAAAGCACGCTCTGAACGCATCTCGACGGCTCCCGCGCGAACACGCGCGAAAAGCCTCCAGAAGAACAACGAAAATTAGGCGATCCGGAACGACCGTCAGAATCAAAAAAGGCGGTTGCCCGCCTTCTCCGAAAGATCGGGACGAGGCGTCGCTAGATCAGGCAGCAGCACCCTTGACGGCAATGCCCTGCGCCTCAAGGTGCGACTGCAGTTCGCCGGCCTGGAACATCTCGCGCACAATGTCGCAACCGCCGACGAATTCGCCCTTGACGTAGAGCTGCGGGATCGTCGGCCAATTGGAGTAATCCTTGATGCCCTGGCGCAGGTCCGCGTCGGCGAGCACATTGACGCCCTTATAGTCGACGCCGATGTAATCGAGAATCTGGACCACCTGACCGGAGAAGCCACACTGTGGGAACTGCGGCGTACCCTTCATGAAGAGCACCACATCGTTCGTCTTGACTTCATTGTCGATGAATTCGTGAATTCCGCTCATCTTGTCTTCCTTCCTGCGCCGGCTTCAAGGGCCGGATATCTATTGGCTCTTAGATAGCATGCATATCGGTGATTTTCACCACCCATTCGCAACAAATATTGATGGTCCTCAAGATGTGGTTTTATTACCACTCCCGCGCCACGCGCCTCATCAGACCACGCGCAAAGCGCACTGCAGAGACCTTTGCCTTGCACGTTTTATCCTTAAATCGACCAGGAATTAAGGAGCATGCCGCCGTCAGGCGGTGCGGCGACGGGTCTTGCTGCGCGCCGCAGCCGTACGGCGACGGCTGACCTGCTTCTTGGCCGGCTTGCTGACGGCAGCCTCGAGGATATCCCCGAGGATGCCGCCGCCGGAAGTCGTCCGCGCCCGACGCTTCGTCCGCTTGGTCGAGGTTCGCTTGACGCCGGTCTTCTTGAGGATTTCCCTCAGCGCGCTATCGACAACGCCGCTGACAAGTTCCTTGATCAGATCAGCCATTCCGGCTCACTCCGGCGCGCTCGTCTGCAGGGCGAGGGCGTGCAAGACACCCCCCATGTTGCCCTTGAGCGCGTTGTAGACCATCTGGTGCTGCTGCACGCGAGTCTTGCCACGAAACGCTTCGGCCACGACTTCGGCGGCATAGTGGTCGCCGTCACCGGCCAGATCGCGGATCGTGACCTTGGCTCCGGGAATCCCGGCCTTGATCATGTCTTCGATGTCGCCTGGTGTCATGGGCATGATACGCCAACTCCTTGTTTTTCTGCAGTGCCGACCGCGTCGCCAGTACCGCTCCATACCCTCAGGGAACCACGATTCAGGGGCGAAACGCAATTGCTGAATCAGGTGAGCAACAACGAGGTGCGGCCGACAATTGACGTTCTGCAAATCTGCAGAAGGTTCCTGCGACAAAGCTGATAGCAGTGAAATGCCGGTTCCGCTCTAGTGCGCAAGGGCTGGTGAGCCGAGGCGGAAGCCCGTTGCCGCCCCTTCATTTCAACAGCCCGCGCGGATGTGCCGGGCACCGCTAGGGAAGTCATATGTCACGTGATCAGGCGAATAGGGCAACGGTCGAAGCCTATGTGCGGGCGATGAATGCAGGCGACATCGAGGCCCTGCGTCCGCTCTTTGCCACCGACGCGGAGATTCAGGGCGTGGTGGGTGCCGGCGCCTTCGATTTTGCCGCACGGGTCTGGCACGATCTTCACCACGGGCTGAACATGAGGCTCGACGTCCTGTCCATGGTCGCATACGAAGACACCGTCGCGGTTCGCCTGCGCGAAACCGGCAAATGGACCGGCCCGTTTCTGGACTTCAGGCAACCGACCGGCCGCTCTTACGAGTTGCTTGCGATTGAATGGTTCGAGTTCAAGGCTGGCAAGATCGCACGGCGATGGGGCGCACGTGACGGTGGCGCGCAGGCGCGGCAACTGGGTTTTCCGGACGCGGCCAGCCATTGTCCGGCGGGTAAGGAAGAGGCGCTGGAGACCGCCTAGGCTCCCGGGGCGGAGCGTCCCTCGAACCGGTGGCGGTGGCGGACGACTTCAAAGCGCGCCGTCACCGCTTCGCGAAACAGCCGGACATGTGGGCTCTCACGCAGGCTTTCGTGATAGAGGAGCCAAATGTCCGAACGGGCCTCGAGCTCGGGAAGGGGACAGCGCAGCAAGCCATCGTCCACGGAGGCGGCCCAACAGGGAAGCGGGCCGATGGCCAACCCGGAGCGCACTGCGGCTATCAGATTGGGCACGGAATTGCAGTGGATGCCGATCGGGGCGTCGGGTGCCGCCTTGCGCAAGGCAACGAGCGGTCCCAATTCCTTGAGACTGCCGGCTCCTCCAACGATCTCATGCCGGCCGAGGTCGGCAATGGTGCCAGGCAAGCCATGGCGCTCGGCGTAGGATCTCGCGCAATGAAGCGCCCAGACGCTGGTTGCAAGCCGGCGCCGGACGATGCCCGGCTCTTCAGGGCAGGAGCCGACGCGCAATGCGACATCCACTTCACCGCGCGAAAGATCGAGCCGGCGATCGTCGGCGATCAACTCAATGGACAATGACGGGTGCTGACTGCGCAGTTCGGAGACCAGCGGCGCCACCACATCGATCGCAAGGATCTCCGTCGTGGTCACACGCACGGTGCCGGCGACCGTCCGGTTCCAGCCGCGGGCCGTGTCGGCGAGCGTGCTCGCGCCTTGCTCGACCTGTTCGGCGAGCGCGACGGTCGCTTCCCCGCGCTCCGTCAGGCGATAGCCGTTCGGAAGGCGCACGAAGAGGGTGAGGCCGAGACCGCGTTCGAGCGCGTCGATCCGGCGTGCGACGGTCGTCTGATTGACCTTGAGGCTGCGAGCAGCCGCAAGCGTGGAGCCGGTGCGCGCCACGGCGAGAAAATATTTCAGGTCGTCCCAATCGAACATGGCGCGTCCGGAAAATCACCCGCCGTGGTGGCGCTGTTCCTGTCTCAATTCTCCGGTGCGAGGTCGCCCTGCATGAATTCCGGGAACCAGGCCTCGTGGGCGGCACGCAGATCTGCGACCGAAACCGCCTTGGCTTCGCCGAGCTTGACGGCGTCGCCACCGGTCTTGCCGATCACGGGGAGCGAGACGCCTGCAGCCTTCGCACGGGCGGCAACCGCATCGAGCGCACCGGCAGCGACGGTCACGACATAGCGACCCTGGTCTTCACCGTAGAAGGTGGCAATCGGGTCATGACCGGCAACAGCGTCGACGGCAGCGCCGATGCCCGATGCCATCGCCATTTCGGCAACGGCAAGTGCAAGTCCGCCCGACGAGCAATCGTGAACGGCGGTCACGAGACCGTCGACGATCAGGCCGCGGACGAAGTCGCCAACCTTGCGCTCGTGCGCGAGGTCGACATGCGGTGCCGGGCCGTCAGTGCGGCCGTGGACGTCACGCATGTAGACCGACTGGGCGATGTGCGAGCCGAGACCGGCAGGGGCGCCGGCGAGCAGGATTGTTTCGCCTTCCGCGGCAAAGCGGATGCGCACCATCTTCGACCAGTCGTTGATCAGGCCAACGCCGCCGATCGTCGGGGTCGGCAGGATCGCCTGGCCGTTGGTCTCGTTGTAGAGCGAGACGTTGCCGGACACGATCGGGAAGTCGAGCGCGGTGCAGGCCTCGCCGATGCCCTTGATGGCATGAACCAGCTGGCTCATGATTTCAGGGCGTTCCGGGTTGCCGAAGTTGAGGTTGTCGGTGGCTGCCAGCGGCAGCGATCCCGTTGCCGTCAGATTGCGCCAGCACTCGGCGACCGCCTGCTTGCCGCCTTCGTAAGGATCGGCTTCGACATAGCGCGGCGTCACGTCGGACGAGAAGGCGAGTGCCTTTGAGGCATGACCTTCGACGCGGACGACGCCGGCGTCGCCGCCAGGAAGCTGCAGCGAATTGCCCTGGATCAGCGTGTCGTACTGCTCATAAACCCAACGGCGCGAGGAGTTGTTGGCCGAACCGACAAGCTTGACGAGCGCGTCGGCGACATCGGCAGCCGGAATGTCGTTGGTTGCGAGCGGTGCCGTGGTCTTGGCCGGGGTCCAGGGACGATCGTATTCCGGGGCTTCGTCGCCCAGTTCCTTGATCGGCAGGTTTGCGACTTCCTCGCCCTGGTGCAGGATGCGGAAACGCAGGTCGTCGGTGGTCTTGCCGACGATCGCGAAATCGAGGCCCCACTTGACGAAGATCGCCTTGGCGACTTCTTCCTTCGCGGGCTCGAGGACCATGAGCATGCGCTCCTGGCTTTCCGACAGCATCATTTCGTAAGCCGTCATGCGCTCTTCACGAACCGGAACGCTGTCGAGGTTGAGCTCGATGCCGAGGTCGCCCTTGGCGCCCATTTCGACCGCCGAGCAGGTAAGGCCGGCTGCACCCATGTCCTGGATAGCGATTACGGCGCCGGTCTGCATCAGTTCGAGGCAGGCTTCGAGCAGGCACTTTTCGGTGAAGGGGTCACCGACCTGAACGGTCGGACGCTTCTCTTCGATAGACTCGTCGAATTCGGCAGACGCCATCGTCGCACCGCCGACACCATCACGGCCGGTCTTGGCGCCCAGATAAACGACCGGGAGGCCGACACCTTCAGCCTTCGAGTAGAAGATCGCGTCGCTCTTGGCGAGGCCGGCAGCAAAGGCGTTGACGAGGATGTTGCCGTTGTAGCGGGCGTCGAACTCGACTTCGCCGCCGACGGTCGGAACGCCGAAGGAGTTGCCGTAGCCGCCTACGCCGGCAACGACGCCGGAAACGAGGTGGCGGGTCTTCGGATGATCCGGCGAACCGAAGCGCAGCGCGTTCATCGCCGCGACGGGACGGGCGCCCATGGTGAAGACGTCGCGCAGGATACCGCCGACGCCGGTCGCAGCACCCTGGTAGGGCTCGATATAGGACGGGTGGTTGTGGCTCTCCATCTTGAAGACGACGCAGTCGCCGTCATCGATGTCGACCACGCCGGCATTTTCGCCGGGGCCCTGGATGACGCGCGGACCCTTGGTCGGCAGCGTGCGCAACCACTTCTTCGAGGATTTGTAGGAGCAGTGCTCGTTCCACATGGCCGAGAAGATACCGAGTTCGGTAAAGGTCGGCTCGCGTCCGATCAGGCTCAGAATACGCTCGTACTCGTCAGGCTTCAGCCCGTGCGATGCGATGAGGTCCGGGGTGATGGGGCGGGTGTTGGAAATCGTCATCGTCGACCGTCAAATCCTTCGGGCGGCGCGCAATCCACGTAAGAGGAATATGGCGCGTGCGAACCGCAACAGAAACAGGGGGCGCTTTGCGGCTTCTTTAGCCTATGCTGCGGCGCGGCGCGACAGAAAAATACGGGCGATCAACAGCGGTTGACGCCCGTACAAAGCTTCGCAGAAGGCTGATGCGGCGGCTCGTGTCAGAACTTGTAGCCGAGCGCGAGGCCGGCGCGTGTCAGGCCATTGTTCGGGCCGTCGCACAGATTGGCATGCGACGCGTGTTCCACGGTCGCCGAAACGTTCCAGTGCTCATCCAGGCGGACGCCGGCGGCGGCGTATTCGCGGAAGAGGAAGCGGCAGCCGAGCTGGGGGCCGGAACCGCTGGGGTTGTCGAGGTCGCCGTCATGAACCGTACCGCCGGCGCCGAACTCGACGAAAAGGCGCTTCGTCATGTCAAATGTCCAGCTCAAGCCGCCATAGGCCTGATTGACACCGTTGGACGCGGTCGCAACCGCCGCGCCGGCATAAACCCGCGGACGCAGCAGCTTATCGCCGAGATCGACCGCGCCATCGGCATCGAACGGGTCGAAATACACGGTGAACGACGGAAACACCCCGTCTTCCTGCTTGCCGCCGGCCGCAATCGACGTCGTGACGCCGAAGCGCATTTCATCGAAGACGCTATCCGCAGCCATCGCCGGCGTGGCGGCGCTCAACGTGGTCGTGGCGAGAAGAAGGAGCGCGACGCGTCGCGACGAGGCTGGGCTGAACGGTAGCGGCATGCGGAATCCTTGAGGCGAATCATATGCGCAAGACTGCTAAAATAATATGTTGCGCAACCTTGCCCGAAAGTCACCCCGTGGATTCCGATAATCACTCGAAACTGTCGTAGCCGGCACGTCCGCTGTCGAGCAGCCGCTTCAGCGTCTGAAAGCCTGCTCGTACCTGGGCCCGGTCCGGCGGTGAGGAAAAGCCGATGCGGATGCGGTGGAAGACGCGGTCGGTGCGGCCGGCCTTGAACTCATCCTCGTCGTCGACGAGCACGCCCTCCTGCAGGGCGGCCTGCTTGAAGGTGCCGGACAGCCACGGATCGGGCAACTTCATCCAAAGGAACGGTATGCAGGGATGCGAGGTGAAGTCGATACCGTCGAAGATCTCACGCGCCATCGCCTCACGGGCGCGAACTTCTTCGATGCCCTTGCTGCGCAGGATCGCCGCCGAACCGGAAAGCACGAGCCGGGCACAAAGCTCCGCCAGGATAAACGGCAGGCCGCCGCTCACCATCTTGTGGGCAATGCGGATACGCTGGCTGAAATGTGGAGGGCAGGCGACCCAGCCGCCGCGGACGCCGGCAGCGACCGACTTCGAAAGGCCACCGACCAAAAATGTGCGCTCCGGTGCAAGCTCGGCCAGGAGTGGCGTCTGATCGCCGGTCATGGCGCCGTAGAGATCGTCCTCCACAAGCCACACACCATATTTGCGGGCGATGTCGGCGATCGCCTGGCGGCGGGCCAGCGGCATGACTGCGACTGTCGGGTTCTGCGCGCTCGGCATCAGGAAGGCGAGCTTCGGATGCTGCTGGGCGCAGACGCGCTCGAAATCCTCGGGGATCATGCCGAATTCGTCCGATTCGACCAGCGTCGTCCGGCGACCGACCAGCCCGGCGCTTCGGCTCACCTGCGAATAGGTGAGCGTCTCAAAGGCGATGCGATCTCCAGGCGCCGTAACCGCCGTGATGACGGCGACGACGGCCGCATGGGCACCGAGCGTCGGCACGATGTCTTCAGGCCGCGGGCGGAAGCCGCCGCGGGCCAGCCACAGGCAACCCGCCTCGAACCAATGGTCGGGGAAATTGCGGGCGTAGCTTGCGATATCGGCATGGTGGTCGTGGCTGATCTCGCTCAGCAGTTCGCTGAGCACCGTGCCTTGGCCGATATCCGGAGCCGCGGTGCTGTCGAACCTGAGCTTGCCGGCCGGCGCGACAAGCGGACGAGTGCCGGCGAGGGAAGTTGTCAGCGGATCGGCCTGTTCCGGCGGGCGGCTTTCAGGATGATCGAGCACATAGGTGCCGCGCCCGACTTCACCGCTCACCAATCCGCGTTCACGAACGATGTTGTAGGCGCGTCCGATCGTGCCGATTGTCACGCCTATATCGTAGGCGAGGTTGCGCTGGGGCGGCAATTTGGCCCCGACGGCGAGGGCGCCGGTGCCAATTGCGTGCTCAATCTGGTCGGCAATCCGCGCATAGAGCGGACCGTGACCCTGCTGAATGTCTGGGAGCCAATTTGTCATCGTGACAATTCTTTAGATTACAGCGTGAAATATGTCAATTATCACCGATACAACGATAGCAATCGCTGCATTGGGGTTGTCAATGAGTACAATCGATACAATTTGTTTGTCCCGTCCGGAAGTGACGTCCGTCTCTTGCCCCAGCACATTGCTGGGCGGCGACTACTCGGACGAACGCGAAAGCCTGCTGAAGCGGCTTTGGGGTCTTTATTGCGAATTGGCGGCGAAGCGCCGCAGCCGTCTGGCGCTCGGGGACATGAGCGAATGGCAGCTCAAAGATATCGGGGTTTCCGAGAAGGACGCCCGTCAGGAGTCGATTGTCCCATTCTGGCGCTAGCTGAGCGGAGCGGAACGACTGTTCGACAAAGCACAAAGGCCGGCGCCCTCTGCGGTCGCCGGCCCTTGGATCGATGCGATGATACGGGCGGGTTTACTTGCAGCCCTGTCCGCCGGCAGCCCAGCGCTTGATATCGGCGGCCATGCGCGTTCCGGTCGGCTCGTCCATCAACGGCCCGAATGCCTGGAGGCGTGCCGGGTTGCCCTCGGCCTGAACGACGGCAAGCGGGCGCGCTTCCGGCGACTTGCGCGGCACGATCAGAATGCGCGGACGACCTGAGAAGGAATTGAGTTCCGGCGCCAGGCGATAGGACTTGAATTCGGGATCGCCCGACTTGAACCAGCAGCTATTGGCCCCCAGCGCCACACGCTCCATGGTCGGCAGCGCCGCCGTGTTCGGGCTCGGCGCCGGCGGCTTCGGCGATTGGCACGAAGCGAGGAGGGCCAGGCTGAACGTTGCGCAGGCAAGTCCGGCCAGGCGTGCAGTGACAAATGAAGGCATCGACGGTCTCGCTCGCAATTGGGGGATGGGTCGGATGCCTTCTATCAGCCGGGTGGTTAAGCGGCGATTACTTCGAGCGCCGAAGCGAAGAGGCCGCGACCATCAGAACCGCCATGTGCGGCTTCGATCAGGTTCTCCGGATGCGGCATCATGCCGAGCACGTTACCCTCAGCGTTCATGACGCCGGCGATATCGTTCATCGAGCCGTTCGGGTTGGTGCCTTCGGCGTAGCGGAAGACCACCTGGCCGTTGCCTTCGATCGCCTTCAGCGTCTCGGCATCGGCAAAGTAGTTGCCGTCATGGTGAGCGACCGGCGAGCGGATGATCTGGCCCTTGCTGTAGGCGCGGGTGAAGTCGGTTTCGGCATTGACCACTTCAAGCTTGATCTCGCGGCAGACGAACTTGAGTGAGGCATTGCGCATCAGAGCGCCCGGCAGCAGGCCTGCCTCGACGAGGATCTGGAAGCCGTTGCAAACGCCGAGAACCTTGACGCCTTTTTCCGCCTTGGCCTTGATCGCCTGCATGACCGGCATGCGCGCAGCGATCGCGCCGCAGCGCAGGTAGTCGCCATAGGAGAAGCCGCCGGGGATGACGATCAGGTCGACATCGGGGATGTCCGTCTCCGTCTGCCAGACAGTGACCGGAGCCTTGCCGGAAATCTTGGTGAGGGCCGCAATCATGTCGCGGTCGCGGTTGAGGCCCGGTAGCTGGACGACGGCTGACTTCATATCTCTGTCTCCGATACGGCGAGATCAAATCTTGATGCCGCACCCCGACGAGCCAGGCACCTCTTGCGACGACAACAACACCGCTCCCTCGGGCGCCCGTGCTGCTGCGGCGTTTTCTTAACGTCTCGCTCCGCGCCCGAAAGCGCGGAACGATTTCGATGCCTGACAGATCAGGCGAACGAGATGCTGTAGTTCTCGATCACCGTGTTGGCGAGCAGCTTTTCGCACATGGCCTTGAGGTCTTCTTCGGCCTTGGCCTTGTCTGCGGATTCGATCTGCAGGTCGAAGACCTTGCCCTGGCGGACCTGGCCGATGCCGTCGAAGCCGAGTGCGCCGAGCGCACCTTCGATTGCCTTGCCCTGCGGATCGAGAACGCCGTTCTTCAGCGTCACGGTTACACGTGCCTTGATCACTTTGAATTTCCCCGAAGTTACTTTACCAGAACCGGACCGGTGCCGCGCACGGGTTCGTTCTCGTTCATGATGCCGAGACGGCGAGCGACTTCCTGGTAAGCCTCGACGAGGCCACCGAGGTCGCGGCGGAAGCGGTCCTTATCGAGCTTCTCGCGGGTCTCGATGTCCCAGAGACGGCAGCTGTCCGGCGAGATCTCGTCGGCGAGCACGATGCGCATCATGTCGCCTTCGAACAGGCGGCCACACTCGATCTTGAAGTCGACGAGCTGAATGCCGACGCCCAGGAACAGGCCCGAAAGGAAGTCGTTGATGCGGATGGCGAGCGCCATGATGTCGTCGAGTTCCTGGGGGCTTGCCCAGCCGAAGGCGGTGATGTGCTCTTCAGACACCATCGGGTCTTCGAGCGCGTCGGCCTTGTAGTAGAACTCGATGATCGAACGCGGAAGAACGGTGCCTTCCTCGATGCCGAGACGCTTGGCCAGCGAGCCRGCAGCGACGTTGCGCACGACGATTTCAAGCGGGATGATCTCGACTTCCTTGATCAACTGCTCGCGCATGTTGAGGCGGCGGATAAAGTGCGTCGGGATGCCGATCTTGTTCAGGTGCGTGAAGATGTATTCGGAAATACGGTTGTTCAGCACGCCCTTGCCGTCGATGACGTCATGCTTTTTCTTGTTGAAGGCGGTCGCGTCGTCCTTGAAGAACTGGATGAGCGTGCCCGGCTCCGGGCCCTCATAGAGGATCTTGGCCTTGCCCTCGTAGATACGGCGGCGACGATTCATGGATTCTGTCTCTGTGCTTGCTGGCGCTCTTGGGCGGCGCGCGTGGAATATCTCTCGGGGTCCATAGCTGAAAAGAACGGATTTCACAATCGGCGTATCTTTCAGTCCCACTGATTTACAGAGGGTAGCATGAAAGTCGCGAATCCCGAAAACTGCGCAATTCAGTTTGACCTCCATTTTGGTTATGGCGATAACTGTTCAGGGCACCGAATTCTCAGGGAGATCAATTGATGACCACTATGCAGGATCGCGAAAAAGCCTTTGAAGCGAAGTTTGCGCTGGACGAAGAACTGAAGTTCAAGGCTGAAGCGCGCCGCAACAAACTCCTTGGTCTTTGGGCTGCCGGATTGCTCGGCAAGCCCGATGCCGAAGCCTATGCCAAGGAAGTCGTGACCGTGGACTTCGAGCATGCCGGTCACGAAGAGATCATCCGCAAGCTCAAGGCGGATTTCGACACTGCGGGCGTTGCCCAGACGGAAGAACAGATCCGCAAGCGCATGCTCGAGCTTCTCGCCGAAGCGATCCAGCAGATCCAGAACACCTGATTGACGCGCACTCCCGCGTCCACCACCGCCCGGCCTCACGGCCGGGCGTTCTATTTGTCGGCGCTGCCGAAGACCGGCTTCCATCCGTGCCGCAGGCGGCGCTCGAGTTCCAGACGGTCCATCGGGCGGGCCAGGGCATAGCCCTGAAGCACGTCGCAGCCGAGCTCGCGCAGCATTGCCGCATGCTCCCAGGTCTCGACGCCTTCGCCGACAACCTGAATGTTGAGCGAGTGACCGATGTCGATGATCGCGCGGACCAGCTTGGCCTGTTTCGCGCTTTCCGTGATCGGCCCGACAAGCGCCCGATCGATCTTCAGCCGTGCCGGATTGAGGTTGAGCAGGCCGATGATGGAGGCGTGGCCGGTCCCGAAGTCGTCGATCTCTACCTCGATACCGAGCGCGTCGAGAGCCGAGATCGTCTCGGCGATTTCATCTTCCGGGTCATCGAGGAAGATGGATTCGAGCAACTCGAACGAGAGGACACCTGGCGGAATCCGCAGATCGCGCAGGTCCGCGATCAAGCCCGGATCACGCAGGCGCGGCGACGACATATTGACGGAGACCTTGGGAATGCCGAAGCCGGACTGCTGCCAGGATTGAAAGTCGGCATAGGCGAGCTCCACCACCTTCCGGTCGATCGCCGGCAGCACGTTGATCTCCTCGGCGACCTTCAGGAAATGGAAGGGGGCAAGCACACCGCGCTCGGGATGGTTCCATCGCACCAGCGCCTCGACACCGGTGATCTCCAGCGAATGCGCATCGAATTGCGGCTGATAGTAGACCGTGAACTGGCCTTCCTCGATCGCCTGGCGAATGTCGTCGCCGATGCGCTTGGCGTTGAGGATCTGCGTCTGGATCTGTTCGGAGAAGACTTCGACGCGGTCCCGGCCAAGGCTCTTTGCCCGGTAGAGCGCGATGTCGGCATTCATCAACAACTGCTTCGCATCGAAATCGTCGTGACCCTTCCAGGCGATGCCGATGCTCGCACCCAGACGGCAGAGCTGACCTTCGTGGGGGATGGGGCGGCGAAAGGCGTGGACGATGCGCTCGGCGAGCTCGGAGAGTTGCGGCAGGTTTCGACCACGGCGGCAGAGAATGACGAATTCGTCGCCGCCGATACGGGCGATGAAGTCGTCGTGGCGCGCATGCGCACGAAGGATGGCGGCGGCGTGCGTCAGCATGGCATCGCCGGCCTGGTGACCGAGCGTATCGTTGATCTGCTTGAAGCGATCGAGATCGATATGCAGGATGGCGTTGACCGCGACGTTCTCCGCCAGCATCTGGTCAAGGTAGCGCCGGTTGGGCAGGTCCGTCAGGTAATCGTGCAGGGCGTTGTACTCGATCCTGATCCGGGCCTGCTCGAGCTCGCGGTTGCGCGCCTCGGCAGAGGCCTGGGCCTGGCGTAAATCCTCCTGCAAGGCGATGTCTTCGGTGACATCCCAGTTGGCGCCGATAAGCTTTCGTGTTCCGAGGTGGTCGATATAGGTCGCGGCATTGGAGCGGATATGACGGATGGACCCGTCCGGCCGCACGATCCGAAAGGCGTTGCTGTACGGCTTCCCGGAGGCGATACCTTCGTTGGTCCGGGCAATGACCTTCTCGCGGTCGTCGGGATGGAGCGTGTTTTCCCACGCCTCGGAGCTCGGTGGCCCGTCGCTCGGGTCGAGGCCGTAGATCTCGAACATGCGCTCGTCCCAGTCGTCCCTCAGGGCGTCAAGGTTGAAGTCGAAGACGCCAATCTTCGAAACGCCGAGAGCAAGCCGCAGCCGGCGAGAGACCTCTTCGAGCCGCGCCTCAGCCTCCTTGCGGGCGGTGATATCCGTATCGGTCCCGATGATGCGGCTGGGTCTGCCATCCGGCCAATAGGCAACGGACGCCCCACGGCTCTCGATCCAGATCCAATGCCCGTCCGCATGGCGCTCGCGATATTCGAAGGCGTTGAATACAGCCGCGCCGGAATCCTGCCGTTCGATTGCGGCGCGCACATGGGCGTGGTCGTCCGGATGGACGTTCTGGATCCATGTCTCAAGGCTGCCGTCGACCACGGCGTCATCGGACAGGCCGCGAAGCCGTCTCCAGGTGGCCGAATAGAAGAGATCCCCGGTTTCGAAATCGTGGTCCCAAACCCCCTCAAGTGCGCTATCGAGAGCGTATTTCCAGCGAGTTTCGTCGTTGCGCAGCCCCGCGATTTCGTCGACGAGGTCATGCGCGGGGAGCAGCAGCAGGAGAAAGACATCCTCGCCGGCGAAGTGCACGGGAGACCAGGAGGCGAGCATCGGCAGCGAGCCAGAGAGGCTTTCGAAGCGAAGCGTCGTGGACGAAGTCGTTGCCGGCGGCAACCTGTTCCACGCTGGCAACAGAGGCCTGTCCTCATCGAGCACGAGATCAGCGAGAAGGGTCTTCCGCAGCGAAGCGGGCGTCCTTTGCAACAGTTCGCCGGCACGTGCGTTGGTCGTTATGATCCGTCCCAGATCATTGGCAATGATTGCCCCGGCCGGCAAGCGCTCGAGGGCGGCCTGCGTGAGAACATCCGAGTTCGCCGGCGCGCCGCGCGCGCCTTTGGTGAGACCTTCGTTGACGGCCACTTATCCCACGTCCAGCGTTTGCGACCACGGTTTCCAAGGCGGAGAGCCGGAAATCTGGCTGCAAATCAAGATTCGACAGCGCCCGAAGCCCTCTGGAGGGCGAGTCACGCTGCCATGCCGGCCGATGATGACCGGGGACAATGAACGTCGGATTAATGGGAGGGGCAGGATTGACAGGGCGTCAACCAGCCCGCCGATACATCAGGGCTTCAAGCGGCTCAGGAACTGGGCGAACACCATCGTGCCTTCCGGCCAGGGTCCATGGCCGGATTCGGTGTTGATGTGGCCGGATTCGCCCGCATCGACGAGCAGCGAGCCCCATGCATTGGCGATATCGTCCGCATGTTCGTAGGAGCCGAATGGATCGTTGCGGCTTGCAACCATCAGCGACGGGAACGGCAGGGGATCACGCGGATAGGGGCCGAACGTCATCAGGTGCTTCGGACGGATCGTCGGATTGGCCACATCCGGAGGTGCGACGAGGAACGCGCCGGCAATCGGCTTGTTGAAATGGGGCAGGGCGTGCACCGCAGTCGCGACGCCAAGCGAATGGGCGACGATGACGACCGGCTTTTCAGCCGCGTTGACCTCTTCGACCATGCGCGCCACCCAATCCTCGCGCACGGGCTTTGCCCACTCTGCCTGCTCGACGCGGCGTGCGGTGGACATCTTGCGCTCCCAACGGGTCTGCCAGTGCTCCGGTCCGGAGTTGGTGTAACCAGGAACGATTAGGATATGGGCGTCGGATACCTTCATGATGGCCGCGATGTGGCGCTGAACGCTGCCGAAGTCAAGGCCTGCGGCGCCGCGCGTCATTCAAGGCGCGCCAAGGCCGCCGCAGCACCGCGAAGTAGCCGCATGGCTCGCTCCCAGAAATCGGTGCCGATCTGCGGAAACATGCGGCAGGCGACAGCGCCTGCATTTTCTGTATAATCGACATGACGGTCGCGGTTGGTGCGACTTGGTTTCGTCGCATTGCTGTTCCGTGGCCGCTCTGGTTCGTTGAGGAGTGTGAGCCATGACAACATTCCATGTTCTGTCGGGGGCGGACGCGAGTGTCGCCCACCCCGGGATAAAGAAGATTGGCGTCTCGGACGTCTTCGACGCCTTGCGTCTCGGCTTCGAAGATTTTCGCGAAAAGCCGTCGCATTACGTCTTCCTTTGCCTGATCTACCCGATTGCCGGCGCCGTGCTGATCACCTGGAGCGCGGGCGCAAACATGCTGCCGTTGCTCTACCCACTGGTCTCGGGCTTCGCCCTGATCGGCCCGGTTGCTGCGATTGGCCTTTACGAAGTCAGTCGACGGCGTGAACTCGGCATGGACTATTCATGGCCGCATGCACTTCGCCTGCATCGCTCCCCGGCCTTGCCGTCGATCATGGCTGTTGCTGCCATGCTATTCGCGGTCTTCATCGTCTGGCTGCTGGTCGCCCAGGCACTCTACGTCCAGATTTTCGGAGCCGAACCGCCGGATTCCATCGCAGCCTTCTGGAACGGGATCATCAGCACGGAACAGGGTTGGAACCTGATCCTCGTCGGCAACGCCGTCGGCTTCGTCTTCGCCGTTATCGTGCTGTCGACGACGGTCATGTCCTTCCCGCTACTGATAGATCGTGACGTCGGCGCGGTTGCAGCGGTCGAGACATCGATCCGTGCGACCCTCGTCAATCCGGTACCGGTCGCGCTCTGGGGCTTCATCATTGCTGCCGGCCTCGTAATCGGCTCGATCCCGGTCTTTGTCGGTCTCGCCGTCATCATGCCGATATTCGGCCACGCCACATGGCATCTCTATCGCAAGATGGTGGAGCCAGGTCCGCGCGCCCGCTCACGGTGATTGCCGGCAACCGCTTCTCAGCGAAAGCCGAGCACCCCTCAACGCGAAAAGCGCCGCAGTTCAATCGACATGCGGCGCTTTGCAGCGTGAGCGATGGGCGGCTTTCGGTCTAGCGGAAGTGCTTGTAGTAGGAGGAAATCTGCGCCGCCGTATTGGAGGACAGATTGAGCTTGATGCCGATCTTGTCGCCGCGGTACCAGCGGACCATGCCGGTCAGGAAGCCGAGTTCCTCGCTCCTGATCGTTACTTCCTGCCCGGTCTTGGCACCGATATCGAAGAGCAGCTGAAAGCAAATGCCCTCGGCCGAAAGGTCCTTGACGATGCCGTTGCTGGAGCCGGACTTGACGGTCACCGTTCCAGTAATTTTCGTTTGCGTGCGCTGGGTCGCCCGCTCGACACTGTCCTTGTAGGTCATGTGATCCTCAGAAACCTTAGTTGACAGGCCCTGATCGTCGCACGCAATGATTGAACATCCGCCTAACAAAAATGCCCGCATTTAAGCGATGTGCGCCAAATGCGGGCATATTCATATGGTGCAACGCGGACGCGTGGCCCGCAAATCGGTCGGGCTCAGCCGAAGACGCGCTTGAAAATCGTGTCGACGTGCTTGGTGTGGTAGCCGAGATCGAACTTCTCGCGGATGTCCTCTTCAGAAAGCGCCGCACGGACTTCCGCGTCGGCCAGCAGCTCCTCAAGGAAGTCCTTGCCTTGTTCCCAGACCTTCATGGCGTTGCGCTGCACGAGGCGGTAGGCATCCTCACGCGACACGCCGGCCTGGGTCAGTGCCAGCAGCACGCGCTGCGAGTGAACGAGACCACGGAACTTGTTCATGTTCTTGGTCATGTTTTCGGGATAGACGAGCAGCTTGTCGATCACGCCCGTCAAGCGAGCGAGCGCGAAGTCGAGGGTTACCGTCGCATCCGGGCCGATCATGCGCTCGACGGAGGAGTGCGAGATGTCGCGCTCATGCCAGAGCGCAACGTTTTCCATCGCCGGGATCGAGAAGGCACGGAGCATGCGGGCGAGACCCGTCAGGTTCTCGGTCAGGACCGGGTTACGCTTGTGCGGCATTGCCGACGAACCCTTCTGGCCCGGCGAAAAATACTCTTCAGCTTCGAGCACTTCGGTGCGCTGCAGGTGGCGGATTTCCGTCGCCAGGCGCTCGATCGACGACGCGATGACGCCGAGGGTCGCGAAGTACATGGCGTGACGGTCGCGCGGGATGACCTGGGTCGAAACCGGTTCCAGCTTCAGGCCGAGCGCCTTGGCGACGTGTTCTTCAACGCGCGGGTCGATGTTGGCGAAGGTGCCGACGGCGCCGGAGATCGCGCAGGTGGCCACTTCCTCGCGCGCGGCGATGAGGCGCTGCTTGCAGCGATCGAACTCGGCATAGGCGAGCGCCAGCTTGACGCCGAAGGTGGTCGGCTCGGCATGGATGCCATGCGAGCGGCCGATCGTCACCGTGTCCTTGTGTTCAAAAGCGCGGCGCTTCAGAGCTTCGAGCAACTTGTCGAGGTCGGCGAGCAGCAGGTCGGTTGCGCGCACGAGCTGGACGTTGAAGCAGGTGTCGAGCACGTCGGACGAGGTCATGCCCTGGTGGATGAAGCGGCTGTCAGGGCCGACGAATTCGGCAAGATGCGTCAGGAAGGCGATGACGTCATGCTTGGTGACGGCCTCGATCTCGTCGATGCGCGCGACGTCGAAGGTGGCAGCGCCGCCCTTTTCCCAGATCGTGCGGGCCGCATCCTTCGGGATCACGCCGATTTCGGCAAGCGCATCGCAGGCATGGGCCTCGATCTCGAACCAAATGCGGAACTTGGTTTCCGGCGACCAGATGGCCACCATTTCCGGCCGGGAGTAACGCGGGATCATGGGCTTTAGCTTTCGTCGTCAGTGGAGGATGGCCGTGCCTCTAGCAAAGATAGCCGTGAAGCTCAACGCCATTGGCGTCGGCCGCGTGCCAGCCACAGGCTGACGCCGACCAGTATAACACCGCCAACCGGCAGATAGAGGCGAAGACCGAGAGCCAGGAACTGATAGAACGCGACGAGCGAGGTGAAGGTGAACTGGAAGAACCACGTCCGTGTGCCGATGGGTGCGTGCCATTGGGCGTAGAACTGTCGGTAGTCGAGCGCATAAAGCACCGCGGTCATCGCGACGGTGCCGAGCGACAGAAAAAAGAGGTAGGCCGCAAGACGCGTCTCGGGCCGACGCCCGAGCGCCGCAAAGCGCGCCAGGAACAGCGATGGCGGCCACGCCAGAAGCGCGCCGAAGCCGAAGATCAAAAGCAGTTCGGCGAGATGAAACGTGAGTGCACGTTCGCGGAGCCAGAGGCTATACCAGGCCGAAAGCGCCATTGCGCCACCCCAGAGCGGCGCACCGACGACAAGCTCGCGCATCGTCGGGATGGATCGGGCGAGCCGGCTTCGAGGCGGGGCACCTTCCAGCGCCGGATGTGCCTTCGCCTTGACGCCGGCCGCCGTGTCGTTCATTTCGCGATCCGGGTGGGGATCGCGATCCAGCGCCCATCGGTCGTGCCTTCGAAGCCGAGCGACTTGACGAGAACCATGATGACATGGGTTTCTGAGCCATCGTCATTCCGGTGGGTGATGGCACCGCCGACCTGATAACCGGTCGGGCAGCGGCGGCTCTCCGGTATGCGGCTATCGTCCTGCAACACGTCTGTCACCGGCTTCCCGGCCTTCATCGTCATCGACAGACGAAAGCCTTTGACCTCCTTGAGGAAGTCCTTGCAGATGCCTTCCGGCTCGAATGTTTTCTCTTCGAGAGTCACCGAATAGGTTTCGCGAAACCCTTCGGCGGCGGCAAAGGAGTCGTAGGTCAGCGCCAGCGGCTTGGCGTTCGCCTCAGTGATCGGATTGAAGGCGGCAAGCAGCCCGGGCGCATCGGCCAGGCGATAGGCGTCGATCAGCGGCGCGGCGCGGCGGCGTGCCTCGTGGCGCGGCTTAGAGAGCGGGCTGCCATCCTCGCGGCCGACGGCCCGCACGGGCGCGCCGGGAAGGAAACTGTCGTCGCGCGTATCGATCACGTAGATCGTCGAATACGGAAAGCCGGAGCCATCCTGAACACCGTATTCCTCGAAGGCGAAGACATTGCCGTCGGCCGAAAAGCCGATCGGCTGGAGCGCGGCATAGTCGCCGGCAAAGGTTGGCGATGCGGCTGCCGCGGCAGCCAGGAAAAGCACGCCGGGTAGTGCCGCGCGTGCCTTCATCGATAGGCCTTCTCGGCCGGCGTGCGGATCGCTGCGATCGCCGCCCGATAGGCTTCGACGGAGCCGCCCTTGAAGATCGCCGAACCGGCGACGAGCACGTTGGCGCCGGCGCCGCTGGCAACGGCGGCCGTGTCGGGCGCAATGCCGCCATCGACTTCGATCTCGATCGGACGATCGCCGATCATCGCCTTGATGCGGCGGATCTTCTCAGCCGTGGCATCGATGAACTTCTGCCCACCAAAGCCCGGGTTCACGGTCATGACCAGGATGAGATCGACCTCATCGAGCACGTATTCGATGGCGCTTTCCGGGGTTGCCGGGTTGAGCGAAACGCCGGCCTTCTTGCCGAGCGACCGGATGGTCTGCAGCGAACGGTGAAGGTGCGGACCGGCTTCCGCATGCACGGTCAGGATATCGCAGCCCGCCTTGGCGAAGGCTTCGAGGAACGGATCCGCCGGCGAAATCATCAGGTGGCAATCGAAGGTCGCGTCCGTGTAGCGGCGCAGCGACTTGATCACATCGGGGCCGAAGGTGATGTTCGGCACGAAATGACCGTCCATGACGTCGAGATGGATCCAGTCGGCGCCGGCATCGACGACGTCGCGGACTTCCTGTCCGAGCTTGGAGAAATCGGCCGCCAGGATCGACGGGGCAATGCGAATGGGGTGGCTCATGGCGCGCTCCGGCTAGATACTTTGCATGTCGCTATCGCAAAACCGCTCAGCATTTTTGCGCGATATGCTCTCATTTTCCGCGGCAATAGCACCGCCGAGGCCGGCAAACAACATGCCGGCGATCAAAGCTGCGTCAGGCGCCTTCGGACCAGGAGCGCATGAGGTCGTTTTCCGCAGGCGTCGCATCGTGAACGCCCCGGGCGATGGCCCGTGCCATGGTCGACGCTGCCACGGCGCCAAGGTCGATGAAATCCTCCACCGTCGGGGTCCTGCCGCTGGCGCCGGTAGCAAGCGCGAAGATCAGATCGCCGTCGAGCGGGGTGTGCGCCGGCCAGAGCCCACGGGAAAAACCGTCATGGGCAGCGATCGCCAGGCGCTTCGCCTCGGCCTTGGTCAACACCGCATCCGTCGCGATCACCGCGATCGTCGTGTTCGCAGCCGCAGACTGCCGGCCGCGAAACTTGATCCGGAGATCGGCAGCGTCGGCAGGCAGGGGATGCGGCAGGCCGAGGGCACCGAGTTCGCCATTCAGTTCGAAGGGTGCCGACCAGAAATGCCGGCCATCGCCAACGGTCGCCGAACCGAGCGCGTTGACGGCGACCAGCGCACCTATGGTGATGCCGCTTGGCAAAACGGTCGATGCCGAGCCGAGGCCGCCCTTGAAGGTGGCGGTCAAGGCGCCGGTGCCGGCACCTGCGGTTCCCGTCGTAAACGACGGGCCGGCGCGGCGAACCGCCTCGAAGCCGAGTTCGCGATAGGGCGGGTAGCGTCCCCAGTCCTTGTCACCGCCATTGATGAGGTCGAACAGGATGGCGGTGGGCACGATCGGAATCCGGTGCGGACCAACGGCAAAGCCGCGGCCCATTTCCCTGAGCGCCGCCTGGGCACCGGATGCAGCATCGAGCCCAAAGGCCGAACCGCCGGAAAGCACCAGGCCGTCGACCGTCTGTACCGTGTTGTGCGGATCGAGCAGATCGGTTTCGCGCGTACCGGGCGCGCCACCCAGCACCTGAACCGCAGCCGTTGCCGGCGGATCGCAGACGATGGCAGTGACGCCGGATTTCAGCCGGTGATCCTCGGCATTGCCGACGGTCAGGCCCGCAACGTCGGTAATCAGGTTCAGCGGTCCGGTGCGCATCATTGGGCGGTTCCTTCGGCAGGCGCCGGCACGAAGCGGCCGCCTTGCCACTGCATCAGGCGATAGGGATTGTCGGCACGCTCGTGCTGCGCGTTGAAGGCGATGGGGCCGAGCACCGTAGGGTAGGGTCCCTTGGCGAAGGCATCGAGAAGGGGCTTGTCGTCCTTCTCCGCCTGGTCCTTGGCCTGCTCGAGCATCGAGACGGCGGCAAAGGCCGACAGAACGTAACCATCCGGCTCGGTTCCCGCGGCGCGCAAGGCGTCCGCAACCGGCTTGCCCTCGGGCGACTGTGATGCCTCGGGCAGGGTGACCGCCAAAACGCCATCGGCGAGCGGCACAGTGAGATCGGCAGCATTGAGCGCATCGCCGCCGAGAAGCGTGAGGCTCGCACCTTCGCCTTGGGCATCGCGCGCAATGACCGCCGTGTCCTGTCGATCGCCGCCGGTAAAGATATGCGTTGCGCCACTCTTCACCAGTCGCCGCACCAGGCTGACCTGCTGCTCCTGGGCAGGTCGATAGGTATCGGTGAAGACCGGTGTCAGGCCGATCTCGCCAAGAGCTGAACGCACGCTCTCGACCAGTTCCCGGCTGTGGATGGTTCCATCATCGATCAATGCGATCGGCTTGTCCTTCCAACGCTGAACGATCGTGTCGACAATGCCCGCGGCCTCGGCGTTACCGCTGGGCGCAAGCCGGAAGAGCGGCCACTTCTTCTTCAGCGCATCCTCCATCAGGATATCGGAGCGCACGCTCAGCGTAATGGCGGGAATGCCTGCCTCGGCAAGCGCCGGAAGTGTCGCGTCCAGACTTTCGGTGCAGAGGAAGCCGATCGCCGCCTCCGCGCCGGCCGCAAGCAGCGCCTTCGTCAGCGCTTCGTTGCCGGCGGCACTGCAGGTCTCCGGAATGACGACGATCTCGCTGCCGCGGTCGCCGGCCTGGAATGCGGCGCCATCGATGATCTGCTTGCCGAGAATTGCAAACGGGCCCTCGACCGGGGCGACGACGGCCACCTTGATGCCGGCTGCCGCGGCGGGTGCGGCCTGTACCAGTCCGGCCACGACAAGGCTGGCGACGATCGATCGAAGCATTCACTTTCTCCGCTGCCGCTTGTTCCGGATCGGGTGCGATCCGAACCTGCGGCGAGCCCAAACATTGTCTGATCCGTTGCCGAATGCGACGGGCGCGCGGCACGGTAGTGGCCGCATGTTTTAAGGATGTGCCCCGCGGCGTCAAAGGAAAAGATGTGCGTTCTGGCGCAGATGGCACGATCCGCGTCGCGGCCATGTCGCAGAACTGCAAGATTCTCCTCGCAGCGGGTTTCATATTTCCCGGTACTGTCTATGTATGTGACTGACTTCGCTCGGAGAAAGAAGTGTTGAACAAGACCCGGCTGGACCCCATCAGTTACCGCGACGCCATGAGTCGCCTGGCCGGTCACGTGCAGATCATCACCGTGGCCGACGGTACCGAACGGCGTGGTGTCACCGTGACGGCATCCTGTTCCGTATCCGATAGTCCGCCGACGGTTCTGGCCTGTCTGAACGGCGCCAATCCACGCAACGAGATCTTCACGCGCAGCGACAGTTTCGCGCTCAATCTGCTGGGCGACGAGCATCGCGCGATGGCGCACGCCTTTTCCGGTCGCGATCAACTCGACATGGATCTGCGCTTTGCCCTTGGCCAGTGGACTAAACTGACGACGGGCTCTCCGATCCTCACCAACGCCATCGCCTCGTTCGATTGCCGTCTTATCGAGGTGAAGACGATTGCCACGCACCTGGTGCTCTTCGGCGAGGTCGTCGACGTCTCCCTCGGACCGGCGCGACCGCCGCTCATTTATGTGGACCGCGGATACCACTCGCTATAAGTTTTACGTGGTGAGATCGCGTGTTCCAGCGAACATGAGAAGATTTCCGTAAGCCTTTGATTTGGCTGATCGAATTCATTCGCATGCCAATATCAAAACGATCGATTCGAGCCGTGGCGGAGGAGACATGGCGACACAGGCGACGACTGGCCTGCCGCAGTCCATCGAGGAGACGATGGCGCTGCTCACGGCGCATGACTACCTCGCAGGCACGGCGTTGGCGACGGTGCTGTTCCTGGCGCTCCGGATGAAACGTCCGCTTTTTCTCGAGGGCGAGGCAGGCGTCGGCAAGACCGAGATCGCCAAGGTTCTTGCCAAGGCGCTCGATCGGCCGCTGATCCGGCTGCAGTGCTATGAAGGTCTCGACGTCGCCTCTGCCGTCTACGAATGGAACTATCCGGCGCAGATGCTGGAAATCCGGCTTTCGGAAGCGGCAGGCAAGATCGATCGGAAACGGGTCGAAAGCGACATCTTCTCCGAACGTTTCCTGATCCGCCGTCCTGTTCTACAGGCAATTTCGTCCAGCGCCGGTCGTGCACCCGTCTTTCTGATCGACGAGCTCGACCGGACAGATGAAGCCTTCGAGGCATTCCTGCTCGAAGTTTTGTCCGATTTCCAGGTGACCATTCCGGAACTTGGTACGATCCGGGCGGACGAACCGCCGATCGTGATCATCACCACGAACCGCACCCGCGAGATCCACGACGCGCTCAAGCGCCGCTGTCTCTATCATTGGGTCGATTACCCGAAGGCGGCGCAGGAGCTGGAAATCATCCGCCGCAAGGTTCCCGGCTGCAACGCGATGCTGTCGCGCGAAGTTATCGCCTATGTGCAGCGGCTGCGAACGATCGATCTTTTCAAGAACCCGGGCGTTGCCGAGACGATCGACTGGGCAACGGCGCTGACGGAGCTCGACCGGCTGGCGCTCGATCCGGAAACGATCGCCGACACGCTCGGAACATTGCTCAAGTATCAGGACGACATCGCCAGGATCGAGGGCGCCGAGGGGCGCAAGCTGCTCGCCGAAGTCAAGGCGGAACTGCTGGCGGCGGGTTGAAGATGGAGAAGCGGGGCGAGCACAGCGATAGTGCCATTCTCCCGCCGGCAGGCGAAGGTGACGGGCGCCTTGCCGACAACATCGTCCTTTTCGCACGCGCCCTGCGTCGCGCCGGCATCAAGATCGGACCTGGCGCCATCGCCGATGCCATCGATGCGGTCGCGCTGATCGGGATCGGCGGGCGGGACGCGTTTTACGCGGCACTGCAATGCGTCTTCGTCAAGCGCCACGAGGACCAGCCGGTTTTCGACGAAGCTTTCCGTCTGTTCTGGCGGTCGCGCGGTCTCGTTGAAAAGATGATCGCGATGATGTCGCCGCTGGCGCCGGAGCGCGAGAGTGAGCGACAGCAACGCCGGGCCGGCGAGACACGCGTCAGCGACGCGCTGCTGTCCGGGCACGAGGCAGATCGTCCCGCACGCGAGGAACCCGAGATCGATATCGACGCACGCTTCACGGTTTCGGGCCGCGAATTGCTGCGACGGGCCGATTTCGCGCAGATGAGCGCTGCCGAACTCGCCGAGGCGAAGCGCGCCCTTGCCGCGCTGACGCTGCCGATGGATCGCGTCGTCACCCGCCGCTTCCGACCATCGAAGAGGCAGATCCGCATCGACCCGCGCGCCACCATGCGTGACGCCATGCACTTCGGCGGGGAACTGATCCTGCCGCGCTTCCGGGAGCGGCGTGTGGTGCATCCGCCGCTCGTCGTGCTTGCCGATATCTCCGGCTCGATGAGCCAGTACACCCGCATCTTCCTGCATTTCCTGCACGCGCTGACCGAGGAACGGCGGCGCGTCCACACATTCCTCTTTGGCACCCGGCTCACCAATGTCTCCCGACAGTTGCGCAATCGCGATCCGGATGCGGCGATCGACGACTGTGTGGCCGCGGTCAAGGACTGGTCCGGCGGTACGCGCATTGGCGAAACGCTGCATGAGTTCAACAGACGCTGGTCGCGGCGCGTGCTCGGACAGGGCGCGATCGTGCTGCTGATCACCGATGGGCTGGAGCGTGACGACGTGGGCGACCTCGAGATCGAAATCGACCGGCTGCACCGGTCCTGCCGCCGGCTGATCTGGCTCAATCCGCTGCTGCGCTTCGACGGCTTCGAGGCCCGCGCGCGCGGTGTCAGAGCAATGCTGCCGCATGTTGACGAATTCCGGGCCGTGCACAATCTTGAATCGATTGGAGAACTGGTGAAGGCGCTTTCCGGGCAGGGCTCCCGGCAGGCGGACCCGAGGCGGTTCCTGGGTTCACGGTAATCGTCCGGTGGGAGGGTGGTGGCGACATGCTGGCAGTTGCAAATGTTCTGGATCCGCTCGACATCGCCGAAACCTGGATGAAGGAGGGGCGAAAGGTGGCGATCGCCACCGTGATCGAGACCTGGGGATCGGCCCCACGCCCGGTCGGCAGCCATCTGGTGATCGACGGCGATGGCAATTTTCAGGGCTCCGTTTCCGGCGGCTGCGTCGAAGGCGCCGTCATTACCGAAGCGGCGGACGTGATCGCATCAGGCACGCCGCGGATCCTTGATTTCGGCGTTGCAGACGAAACCGCCTGGCGCGTGGGACTTTCCTGCGGCGGCAGGATCCGCGTCTTCGTTGAACGGGTCGAAGGATAGCTATGGAACGAACGATTCTAGTCGCACTCAATGCGGCGCGCTCGGCGCGTCGGGCCGCCGTCACTCTCAGTGCTCTCGCCGGCGGCCGCAACCAGGTCTATCTTGAAGGCGAAGACTGTCCGGACGTCTGGCGCGTGCCGGTCGCACGCGCCCTGCAATCCGGTAGAGCCGGGATCGTGGAAACGGAGCAGGGCTTCTTCTTCCTCAATGTCTATTTGCCGCCGCCGCGCATTCTCGTCATCGGCGCCGTTCATATTTCGCAGGCCCTGGCCAAACTGGCTCCCGTTGCCGGCTTCGACATGACGATCATCGATCCACGCACCGCCTTCGCAACACCGGAGCGCTTCGCCGGGGTCGATCTTATCGCCGAATGGCCCGAGGATGCTTTGAAGGAAAGGGCGCTCGATCGCTTCACCGCGCTCGTCGCCGTCACCCATGACCCGAAGATCGACGACGAACCGATCCACGCCGCGCTTTCGGCGGGCTGTTTCTACATCGGCGCGCTCGGCAGCCGGAAAACCCACGCGACACGGATCGAGCGGTTGCGGCAGGCAGGTGTTTCCGAGGGTGACATCGCCCGCATTCGCGCACCGATTGGCCTTGATATCGGGGCGGCAAGTCCGGCAGAGATCGCCGTCGCGATCCTCGCCGAGATCATCGAATCACTCCGCCGCCGCGATACCGGCCAGATCCAAGGAGCGATCGCGTGAGGTTCGGACCGGTCAAGACAAGCGATTCGGACGGCGCCATACTGGCGCATTCGGTCAAGCTGAATGAAGCCCGACTGCCGAAAGGCCATCGGCTTTCGCCCACCGATGTCACCGCCCTGATCGCCGGCGGCACGCTGGAGGTGGTCGTTGCCCGCCTGGAGCCCGGCGACCTCATGGAAGACGAGGCCGCAACGCGCATTGCAGCGGCCATCGCACCCGATCACCTGCGTTTCTCCCAGGCAGCAACCGGGCGGGTGAACGTCTACTCTCGCGTTGCCGGTCTCTTCGTCGCGAACCGTCGGACTGTCGATCGGTTGAACCGCATCGATCCGGCGATCACGCTCGCTTGCCTTGCCGACCACGTGCCCGTGCAGGCCGGCGACATGGTGGCGACCATCAAGATCATTCCACTCGCAGTGTCTGCTCAGTTCGTCGAGGAAGCACAGAATCTGCTGAGAGACCACGCTGCGTTCGAAGTGAAACCCTTTTCCGCGCGCCGCGCGGCGCTAATAGCAACTCAGTTGCCAACGCTGAAGCCGCAGGTGATGGACAAGACGAAAGCCATCCTGACGGCTCGCCTGCGGCAATCGGGAAGCGAGCTTCTGACGGAGCGACGTGTCGCGCACACGGAAGGCGCGGTCGCTGCGGCAATCGATGAACTGCAGGCGGATCACGACTTGCTGGTGGTCTTCGGAGCGTCTGCGGTCGCCGATCCGGACGATGTGATTCCCGCAGCCGTCCGTCGCGCGGGCGGTGTCGTAGACCATGTCGGCATGCCCGTCGATCCCGGCAATCTGCTTGTTCTTGGCCGTGTCGGCGAGATCCCGGTGATCGGCGCGCCGGGATGTGCCCGCAGCCCGCGCGAAAACGGCTTCGACTGGATCCTTGATCGTATCCTTGCCGGCGAGTGGCCGAGCTTCGACGACATTACCGGACTGGGGGTCGGTGGCCTGCTGGGCGAAATCCCAACCCGGCCGCAGCCACGTGAAAAAGCAACTTCGTTGCTGGCTGGACCGGTCGAGATTGTGGTTCTCGCCGCCGGCCGTGCCAGCCGGATGGGCACGGACGGCGGACACAAGTTGCTTGCAACCTTTGACGGCGTGCCGCTGGTCCGCCGCAGCGTCGAAGCGGCAATTGCCGCGGCGCCCGGCAGGGTGGTCGTGGTCACCGGCCACCGCGAGGCCGATATCCGCGCCGCGCTGGAGGATCTGCCGGCGAAGCTGGTCTCCAATCCGGATTACCTGTCCGGCATGGCGTCGTCACTGACCACTGGGCTATCCGCAGTCAGTGAGCAGGCCGGCGGCATTTTGGTGATGCTCGCCGATATGCCGGGCGTTACCGGCAGCGATCTACGCAAGCTGCTTGATCGCTTTACTGCCGAAAACGGCCGCGCCGTCATTCGGGCAACCGCCGAGGGGCAACGGGGCAATCCGGTCATCCTGCCGCAACAGACCTTTTCCGCCGTCCGTCAATTGGTTGGAGACGTCGGCGCAAGACACATCATCGAGAAATGCGGCCTGCCGGTCATCGACGTCGAGCTTGGCTCGGCGGCACGACTCGATCTCGACACGCCCGAGCAGATCGTCGCTGCGGGCGGTATCCTGGAGGAATGAACGCGTGGACAATGCTGCCATCGAAGAGATGTTCGAGACGCTGGGGCCGGTGACTATCAAGCGGATGTTCGGCGGCAAGGGTGTCTATTGCCAGGGCATCATCTTCGCGCTCGAAGTGGACGGAGAAATCCTCTTGAAGGGTGATGAGCAGACGGCTCCGACCTTCGAGGCGGCTGGCTCAAGGCAATGGGCCTATGACGGCAAAGGCAAACCGGTAAAGATGCCCTATTGGAGCATCCCGGACGATGCGTTTGACGATCCCGACGAAATGGCGCGCTGGGTGCGGCTTGCCTATGAGGCAGCGTTGCGATCGAAAAAATAGCCCGATCGACCACCTCGGCGGATGCGACCCGCGTCGGCCGCATCACTGGTCGTCGATCGAAGGAATAGGATCGCAGATGCGTGTAGTCGCACGGCCGCCAGTCGCGCGCCTAGTGCTCCAACTTCCGCAGCGCTTCGACCGCGTCAGCCGCAAAGCGTGACAGCGGCTGGGGCAGGGCATCGAGATCGAACCACCCGAGTGCAGAAAGCTTGTGCGGTTCCGTAAGTTCAGGTTCGCCAGCAAAGTCCCGGGACACGTAGATCATCGAGATCCAGTGCTGACGGTCGGCCTCGATCACCTGTTCGCTGAGGCAGAGGAATTCGCTCGAACGGATCTGGAGGCCGCTTTCCTCTTCGGCCTCGCGCCGCGCAGCGGCTTCCGAGCGTTCCATATGGTCGACCTTGCCGCCGACGATGTTCCAGTGCTCGGCTTCGGGCGCGTTCACGCGCCTGTAAAGTAGGATCTTGCCATCGCGCACGATCGCAAGCCCGCAGCCGAAGCCCGGAAAATCGACGCCCGGCAGGCCCATAGGTTTAATCAGGCCTTGCCGGCAATCAGCATGAAGGCAGGGATTTCGTCGCCGAAGCCGACGGGCGTCGGGCCGTCGTCATAGTCGCGGCGGTGACGGTTGCGGCGGTCGCGATTGTCATCATTGGCCGGGTTCGATGCGCGCACCGGACGATCGGCGCGGTTGTTCTGTCCCTGCTTGTTTTCTGCGCTGCGTGCCGGTTTCACCGATTCCGCCCTTTCCGCGACTGTTTCAATTTCGGCCTCACTATCGGCACGCACGGTATCGGATTTATGATCGGAACGGCCCTTCGAGGCACGATCCCCATCTTTTTTCCGGTCCTTGCGACCATCGCGGCCGCGATCACGGCGGCCGGTATCGTGGCTTTCCATCGGCTCAGGCAGATTGGAAAGGTCGCCGTTCAGCCATTCGACCTTCTGGCCGATCAGCTTTTCGATGGCATCGGAGAACTTCGTGTCGCGCTTCGTCACGAGCGTGAAGGAGGCGCCGGAGCGACCGGCACGGCCGGTACGGCCGATACGGTGCACGTAGTCTTCCGCATGAATCGGAACGTCGAAGTTGAAGACGTGGCTGACGTCAGGGATATCGAGACCGCGGGCAGCAACATCGGATGCTACGAGCAGTGTGATGTTGTTGTCCTTGAAGTTGGCCAACATCGTCATACGCGAGCGCTGGTCCATATCGCCATGCAGCGCGCCGACGGAGAAACCGTGGCGGTCAAGCGACCGGAAAAGGTCGGCGACATCCTTCTTGCGATTGCAGAAGATGATCGCGTTCTTCAGGTCGTCCTGGGCGCGAATCAGATCGCGCAGCACGGCGCGCTTCTCGTAATCCTTGGCGTGCGCGGCAACGAAGCGCTGCGTCACCGTCTGTGCCGTGGAGGCCGGGCGGGCGACTTCGACGCGCTCCGGGTTCTGCAGGAAGCGATCGGCGAGCTTCTGGATTTCCGGCGGCATGGTCGCCGAGAAGAACAGCGTCTGGCGCGTGAACGGGATCATCTTGGCGATACGCTCGATATCGGGAATGAAGCCCATGTCGAGCATGCGGTCGGCTTCATCGATGACGAGGATCTCGACGCCGGTCATCAAGAGCTTGCCGCGCTCGAAGTGATCGAGCAGACGGCCGGGCGTGCAGATCAGCACGTCGGCGCCACGCTCGAGCTTGCGATCCTGCTCATCGAACGAAACGCCACCGATCAGAAGCGCGATGTTGAGCTTGTGGTTCTTGCCGTACTTGTCGAAGTTCTCTGCGACCTGGGCGGCAAGCTCGCGCGTCGGCTCCAGGATCAGCGTGCGCGGCATACGTGCGCGTGCGCGGCCCTTTTCGAGCAGCGTCAGCATCGGCAGCACGAACGAAGCCGTCTTGCCCGTACCCGTCTGGGCAATACCCAGAATGTCACGACGCTGCAGCGCCGGCGGGATGGCGCCAGCCTGGATCGGGGTCGGGGTTGTGTAGCCCGCATCGGTGACAGCGGAGAGAACTTTTTGGCTCAGGCCAAGGTCAGCAAAATTGGTCAAAGGGAAATCTGTTTCCGTTCCGGTTCAATAGAACACTGATCGATCGATGGAAAACGCACGAGCACGTGGCCGCGCTCATAAGCTGAACGTCGCTGAAAGTCAAGAAATCCAGCACGTTGAAGCAGCAAAAGGTAAATAGTGGCGAATCTGTCGCATTTCTTGTCAAGCCGCGCAAGACCCGCGGACGGTTCAAATGACCGTCAATTCATGTAGGAGGCGAGCTTCCGGCTGGCATCGATGAACCGCATGGGATCCACCGCTTCGCCGTTCAGGCGGACTTCATAGTGCAGGTGCGGCCCGGTGGAACGGCCCGTATTGCCGGACTTGGCGATGACTTCGCCTTCCTTCACCTGGTCGCCGACCTTCACCAGGACGGCGGAGAGGTGGGCGTATCGGCTCGACACGCCGTTGCCGTGGTCGATCTCGACCATGTTTCCGTAACCGCCGGTCAGGCCGGCATTCGTCACGGTACCAGGTGCGGCCGCGCGGATACGCGTGCCGACCGTCGCACGGAAGTCGATGCCGGCGTGCAGCGCCAGTCGACCGAGGAAAGGATCGAGGCGGTTGCCGAAGTCACTGGTGATATCGCTCGCCGGAGAGGGGTTGCCGAAGGGCAACGTGCGGACCTGCGCTCGTGTCTGCTCCAGCTCCAGAAGAGCCGTGTCCAGAGCGGCCAGCGAGCGGCCGAATTCGTCATCGGTTGCCGGCTCGACGAAAGGGCCGCCGATGGCGCTGTCGGCGGCGTCCGAGGTCGCAGCGGGGACCATTTCGGCGACGTCGCCGACCGGCAGGTCGACGCCGGTCCGGCCGACGATCGAGCGAATCGCATACGATGTCTTTGCCGCGCCGTCGGTCAGTTGTTTCAGGCGCGTCATCTGTTCGAGTTCGACGTCCTTCAGCGACAGTGTCACTTTGGAAAAGATCCGATCGGCGCGATCAGATGTCGATTCGGCCGCGTCGGGCGCAGCGTAGGCGAGGGGAGCGGGGCGGACGGTACCGGTGACCGAGGCCGCGTTCAGCCCCATCAGTTTCTCGATCGCCTTTACGCCGCCGCTGCTGGCGTCAGCTCGCTTCTCATAGGCAAGCGGTTCGATGATCTGGGGTTCATTGCTTTCCGTCGTCAGGCCCGAGCTCTCGGCCCTTTCGACCAGAGCTCCAAGCTTTCCGTTGCGCGAGGTCAGCGCCATCTGTTGGCGCAGCAGTTTCTCGACCTTTTCTTCCACCACCTGCTGGTCGAGGAGTTGCCGGCTGGTGACGCGATCGACCTGCGCCCTCAGCGCCGTGATTCGATCCTCGTATTCGTGCTGCATGCGCGCCTGGCGGGCGATCGTGCCGCCGATGAGATCGTCGCGCAGGACCAGATAGGATGTGGCGGCGAGATAGCCGATGCTGCAGACGCCGGCAAAGGATACCGCCATTGCCGCCATCCAGGGACGTACCGTCATGTGGCGGACCTTGTCGCCACTTGCCAGTATCAGAACGTGATTTTCCTTACGTTTTCCGAAGGCACGATTTGCCGAACGTCCAGACACCCGTTCTCTCCCGCCATGTGCGCGTTGCCTCGCATCACCTGCGGATCATTACACTTCGTTAGGGTTAACAATTGGTAAGGATGATTGCAGGAGCGTGACGCGGCTATCGGTTGGTAGAGGCCGTCATCGAGCGGTAGAAGGACGGTGTCAGCCCGGCCTCGGCGCGGGCAATATCGTTGAACGGCGCCTTCAGCGGTCCACGAAAGTTGGCACGCACGAGCGCCTGGAAGGTCGCTGCGGGATCCTTCTTCTCACGGGCACAGAGAAAGCGAAACCATTTGGCACCGACGGCAACATGGCCTTTCTCGTCTTCGTAGATCACATCCAGCACGGCCGCGCTCTCGAAGTCGCCGGTTTCGCGCATCTTGGCCTGCAGCGCCGGCGTCACGTCGAGGCCGCGCGCTTCGAGAATGAGCGGCACCACGGCAAGCCGCGCCGTCAGGTTGTTGCGGGTATCATGCGCCGCTTGCCAGAGCCCGTCATGGGCGGGCAAGTCGCCATAGTCGGCGCCAAGATCGTTCAGCCGCTGGCGAACCATACGGAAATGCTTGGCCTCCTCGAAGGCGACACGCATCCAGCCGTCGAAGAAAGAATTCGGCACCGGCTCGGTCGCAAAGCGGGCGACGATATCGAGCGCCAGATCGACGGCGTTCAGCTCGATATGGGCAATCGAGTGCAGCAAGGCGATGCGTCCCTTGAGGGACCCGAGCGACCGCCGCTTCACCTGTGTCGGCGGTGTCAGCACCGGCTTGTCCGGCCGCCCGGGGCGGACTGGCACGGGCCTGTCGAGCGGCGAGCGCAGCGACAGGGCGCGGCGCTGCCAGCGTCTTGCCGCTTCCTGCGCAAGCGCCGTCTTGATCTCGAGGTCCGCGGCGCGAATCGCTTCCACGGCTCCGCCCCGCAGGCTGTGAAACACGGGCAATTCGGTCATGGGGTTCCTCAGAGGGCCTTTGCGGCGGCCAAGACCTCCTGGGCGTGACCGTCAACCTTCACCTTTTCCCAGACCCTGACAACGACGCCGTCGGCGCCGATCAGGAAGGTGCTGCGTTCGACGCCCATGTATTTGCGGCCATACATCATCTTCTCGACCCAGACGCCATACGCGGTCACCACCGCCTTTTCCTCGTCGGCGGCGAGTGTCACCGTGAGGTTGTGCTTCTTGGCGAAGCGATCGTGCTTTTTCACCGAATCAGGCGAAAGGCCGATCAGCGTGATGCCGGCTGCCGCAAACTCTTCGGCAAGCTCGGAGAACGAGATCGCCTCCAGCGTGCAGGCCTGCGTATCGTCCTTCGGGTAGAAGAACAGCACTACGGGTCGGCCGCGAAACGCGGACAGCGAAATCGTGCCGCCGCCATCGCGCGGCAGCGTGAAGTCGGGAGCGACATCTCGGGGAACGGGTCTTGCCATGATTAAACCTTCCTTCGGCCAAGTTTTCCAGACAATCCGACGCTATTGCACGTCTCCCTTGGTCGTCGCCGAGTAAAGGGTAAAACATGCAATAACTCAAAGTTCTACAGCGACTTTTGCGCACCTTGGAAGGCGCGCGGCGCTGTAGGGCATATCGAAATTCGTCGACCGCCGTCCAGCGCATTTGTGCTAGATTCGACAGGTTTCGGACGGCACGCGCCGCTACGAAACGTTGCAGTCGTTCGCTTAGCGCGATTCCGGTTGCAGGTGGTGGCTGTCCACAGCATGGTCCCGCGTCTCATGGTGACTCTGCACGGCGACATGTGGTCTACAAGAAACGAGAAACCGCCGCCCGCAACGACTGACAAGTAGGACGCGGCGAAGGGCTCGTATCGAACGGAGGACGTCCGCGCTGATGAGTGATATCCGCGGCGAAAAAGTCGGCTTTCGCAAGAAAGACATCGTCGCGTTGCATGCGTTGCCTTCGGCGCAGGCACACGATCCTATTATCGTGCACGCACCACGCAAGAGCGCGCCCCTGCGCCTCTGTGCCAAGATTGCCCTTTCCATATCGCTGCTCGCCCTCATCCTAGGGGCGATCCTCGTGACCGTGATCGAAAGCGGCATGATGGACAGCACGCTGAACGCGCGTGCGCGGGCCGCCCTCAATTCGGCGCTCGGAAACGCCTATCACGCCGATGTCGGCAGCACGGTTGTCCGCATGACGGCAAGCGGCGCAATTGCGCTCAAGGCGCGCGAAGTGGAGCTCAGCGAGGCGACATCCGGGCAGCCCGTTGCGAAGCTGCGCTCGATCTCGATCGCGCTCGAACCGCTGGCGCTGCTGACCGGTCACATCGCCGTTTCGCGGCTCGAAGCGGAAGGCGGCGATTTCGATACCGGGCTCCTTCCTCGAGGCGAACCGCTCGATCTCACCAAGATCCGCATCGCCGATGTCGGCCAGGCCCTTGAAGCCCTGTTTTCCCATGTCGACCGCATGTCGCAGATGGCGGCCGGACGCGGCAACCAGACCGTAACGCTCTCCGATTTCAGTTTTTCCGTCGTCGGCTCCCGCAACCGCGTCGTTCCCGTCGTCGCCTCCGCGCTCGAATTCAACCGCGATGCCAGCGGCTCCATGAGCGTGAAAGGCAGCGCCTCCGTCGATGGCGTCGAGGTCGATCTCACCGCCGACGCGCTCGGGCAGAAGGGGCACGTCACGGGTTTTGAGGCAGCGATCACCAACCTGCCGCTTGCGCCGTTCTTCTATCACGGCAAGTCCGGTGCTGAGCAGGCGTTCGGCATCGACGCAACGGCAGGGCTGACACTGAAGGCGACGCGGGCCGCGGGCGAAGCAAAGCCGGATCTGCGCGTGGCGGTGCGCACCTCCAAGGGTGCGTTCCATGCCGGCGGCCTCATCTCGACGCTCAATCCATCACAGATGGACATCGCCTATGATTTCGAGCGCTCCTCGGTCGAGATCCTGCCGTCGGCCGTCAAGATCGGCCGTTCGACCTTTCCGTTCACCGGCGCGATCATCGACCTCGACAAGCTCTCGGGCGCCACGGAAAAAGGGTTCGCGATCGATCTTCTCCTGAAGAACGCCAGTTCGGCCCCGGAGGACGTCACAGAGCAGCCGCTGATCTTCGATGCCAAGGCGAGCGGCCGGTTCACATCGGACACCCACCGGCTGATCTTCGATCAACTCGCAGTCTCGAGTCCGCTCGGCTCGATGTACGGTTCACTTTCAGTCGCCTTCGGCAAGACCTCGCCACAGATCAGCTTTGCCGCCGTCAGCGATCGCATGGAGGCGAGGGCCGTCAAGCAGTTGTGGCCGTGGTGGCTCGCCAAGGGCGCCCGCCGCTGGGCGATCGGCAACCTCTTCGGCGGCATCGTCACCAACGCCCGCATCGAAGTGTCGGTTGCCGAGGGTCGGATTGCCAACAATGAGGGGGAGTTGAAGCTCAACGAGCAGGAGCTCAACATCAACTTCGACATCGACGACACGCGCATCAACATAACGGGCGAGATACCGCCGTTGCGCGACACGTCCGGCAAGTTCAAGCTGAGCGGACAGCGCATGACAGTCGACGTTGGGCGGGGCACTGCCTATTTTCCGTCGGGACGATCCGTGGCGCTCAATGGCGGCGACTTCATCCTTCCCGATGTCTACACCAAGCCGCTAATGGCGGAAATGAAGATCGAGGTGGGTGGCGAGGCTGATGCGATCGCCGAGCTCGTCAGCTACAAACCGATCCAGGCGCTGCAGAAAACGAAATTGTCGCCGGAGGATTTCAGTGGCCCCCTGACGGCTGTCGTCGGTGCACGCTTCGGCCTGATCTCCGACCAGAAGCCACCGAAGCCGCTCTACCAGGTGGAAATGCAGCTCGACAAGGTCAGCGTCAACAAGGCGCTCGAAGGGCGCCCTGTGACCGATCTGGTGGGGACGTTCCGCGTCGACAATCAGCAGGCGGTGCTGGACGCCGATGCGAAAATCGAAGGCGCAAAGGTCAAGGTCGCACTGACCGAGCCGGTCGATGCGGGTTCGACCGTGAAGCGCTCGCGCCATATCTCGGGCACACTGGAAGACGGTGTCTGGCAAAAAATCACGTCGGGTCCCTCCAAGATCATCTCCGGACCGATCACGGTCGACGTCGCCATCGATGAGACCGGCAAGCAGAAGGTGAAGGTCGGCCTTACCAAGGCGGCATTGTCGCTGCCCTGGATCGGCTGGAGCAAGGGTGTCGGAATTCCGGCCGAGGCGCAGTTCACGTCGAGCATGGACGGCGATTTGGCCACAATCAGCGATTTCGCCGTTGCTGGCGACGGTTTCGGCGCGCGCGGCAATCTGCAGGTGGACAATAGCGGCCTCGTATCCGCCGATCTCAATAATGTCCGTCTGGCACAAGGTGACGACTTCAAGGTTTCAGTCGATCGCGGCAAGGGCGGCTATACGGCCAAGCTCACCGGCGCGGCTGCAGACATCAGGCCGATCCTCGCGCAGATAAAGGCGGGAAGCGACCAGAACCAGGGCGGCAGTGACGATATCACCGTGAAGGCCCAGCTCGATCGCATTACCGGCTTCAACGGCGAATCCCTGTCGAACGTGAACCTTGTCTATGCGGAACGTGGAAGCCAGATCGAGGACGTCAACCTTTCTGCCGTCACCGGCAGCGGTCAAGCGCTCGTTGCCCGGATCGCCAAGGCCGGTGCCGACAACACGCTGGAACTGACGACAGGCGATGCCGGCGCGCTGGCGCGCTTTGCCGATATCTACCAGAACATGCGCGGCGGCCTGCTCAATCTCAAGCTGCGCGACCGAGGTGGGCGCTCCTGGCGGGGCAGCGTCGATATCCGCAAGTTCCAACTGGTCGGCGAACAGCGGCTCCAATCGATGGTGTCGACGCCAACGGGCGCCGATGGACGAAGCCTCAACCAGGCCGTCCGCCGCGACATCGACGTGAGTTCGGCCCGCTTCGAGCGCGGCTTCGCGCAGCTTGCGCTCGACCGCGGTGCGATCCGCGTCGATGGCGGCGTGCTCCGCGGGACCGATGTCGGCGCGACTTTCCAGGGGACTGTACGCGACGGCAACGGCATCATGGACATGACCGGCACCTTCATGCCGGCCTACGGCCTGAACCGCATTTTCGGCGAACTGCCATTGATCGGCGCATTGCTGGGCAATGGTCGTGACCGTGGCCTGCTCGGCATCACCTTCAAGCTCAACGGCCCCTTCAACCAGCCGAAGCTGACGATCAACCCCTTGTCGATCATCGCGCCGGGCGTCTTCCGCAGCATCTTCGAATTCCAATGAAAAAGGCCGGCGCTAAGGCCGGCCTGTCGATCGTTGTTTGATGCGCCGACTTTAGGCCGGGCGCACCAGAATGTGCTTCTTCTTGCCGAGCGACAGCTTGACGACATTGTCGGCGGTCACGTCGCCGGTACCGATCAGCCGGCGCTCGTCGCTGACGGCCTCATCGTTGATCCTGATGGCACCGCCCTGGACGTGACGACGGGCTTCGCCATTGGAAGCGGCAAGGCCGGCGCGCACGATCAACGTCAGCAGGCCAAGGCCGGCTTCGAGATCTGCGGTCGGAATTTCGACCGAAGGCAAGTCGTCGGCAAGCGCACCTTCCTCGAAGGTCTTGCGCGCCGTCTCCGCCGCCTGCTCGGCCGCCGGGCGGCCGTGCAGCATGGCGGTGATTTCCGTTGCGAGGATCTTCTTGACCTCGTTGATCTCCGAGCCGCCAAGCTTCGAGAGACGCTCGATCTCCGCCATCGGCAGCGTCGTGTAGAGCTTCAGGAAGCGGGTAACGTCGGCGTCCTCGGTATTTCTCCAGTACTGCCAGAAGTCATAGGCCGACAGCATGTCCGGGTTCAGCCAGATAGCGCCGTTGACCGACTTGCCCATCTTGGCGCCCGACGACGTCGTCAAAAGCGGCGAGGTCAGCGCGTAAAGCTGCTCGGTGCCCATGCGGTGGCCGAGGTCGATGCCGTTGATGATGTTGCCCCACTGGTCCGAGCCGCCCATCTGCAAGCGGCAGCCGGTGCGCTTGTGCAACTCCACGAAGTCGTAGGCCTGGAGGATCATGTAGTTGAATTCGAGGAACGACAGTGACTGCTCGCGATCAAGCCGCGTCTTGACGCTGTCGAAGGACAGCATGCGGTTGACCGAGAAGTGGCGGCCGACGTCGCGCAGGAATTCGAGGTAGTTGATACCGAGCAGCCAGTCGGCGTTGTTGATCATCAACGCGTCCTTCGGGCCTTCGCCATAGGTAAGGTAGTTGGAAAAGACCGTCTTGATGCTGGCGATGTTGGCTTCGATCGTCGCCGGCGTCATCAATTGCCGCGCTTCATCCTTGAAGGAGGGATCACCGACCATGCCGGTGCCGCCGCCCATCAGCGAGATCGGCTGATGGCCTGTCGCCTGCATCCAGTGCAGCATCATGATCTGAATGAGACCGCCGGCATGAAGGCTCGGTGCCGTTGGATCGAAGCCGATATAGGCCGTCACGGTTTCCTTGCGGAACAGTTCATCCAGGCCCGACTCGTCGGAGATCTGGTGGATGAAGCCACGCTCGCTGAGGGTGTGAAGGAAATCGGACTTGAAACCGGACATGATCTGTCTCTCTTGCGGGGAAGTTTTTGAACGAACGGGCGTTTAGCACTGTTTCCGCGCATAATCACTTCAAAAGTGATTCTGGAAATATTGACGGCATGACACAGACAAGAACGGCAATCGGCCTGATGAGCGGCACCAGCATGGACGGCATCGATGTCGCTTTGCTGAGGACCGACGGCGACGCGATCGTCGAGCGCGGCCCCTCTGCCGGCTATGCCTATGACGCCCGCTTCCGCGACCGGCTGAAACAGGGATTGGACGAGGCGAAGACCATCACGCAGCGGGACCAAAGGCCCGGAGCGCTGTCGGAGCTCGAGCGCGACCTGACGCTACGTCATGCCGAAGCGGTCAAGGCCTTCCTGCAGCATAACAGCCTGAAGCCGGCTGATATCGATGTGATCGGCTTTCACGGGCAAACCGTACTGCATCGCCCCGACGAAGCCCTGACCGTGCAGATCGGCGACGGCGCGCTGCTTGCCAACGAAACCGGCATCGACGTCGTCTACGATATGCGAGCCAACGACATGGTGCATGGCGGGCAGGGCGCGCCACTGATCCCGGCCTACCACGCTGCTCTGGCGCGGAGCGCGGCCGGGCTTGCGGCGCCAGTCGTCTTCGTCAATATCGGCGGTATTTCCAACCTGACCTTCATCGGCACTGGGGAGACGCTGGTTGCCTATGACAGCGGCCCCGGCAACACGCTGATCGATCAATGGGTCGAGGCACATGCCGGCATTCCCTACGACCAGGGCGGCATGATCGCGAGCGAAGGCACCGTTCTGCCCGATCTCGCATCACGTTACCTCGCCAGTCCTTTCTTCACCGCCAAGCAACGCCGCTCGCTCGACAGAAACGATTTCGCGCCGCCGTCGGGAAGCGACGCCGGCCTGGCCGACGGCGCCCGTACGCTTGCCCATGTAACGGCAGCAGCCATTCTCAAATCCGCCGGGCATTTGCCGCAGCGACCGTCCACCTACATCGTTTGCGGCGGGGGCCGCCTCAACCCGGTGATCATGCGCGACCTCGCGGCGCTGGCGAAGGAGACGGGCGCCGTGGTGCTACCGGCGGAGGATGCCGGCTTCAACGGCGATTCCATGGAGGCCGAGGCCTGGGCTTACCTCGCAGTGCGCTCCTTGAGGGGGTTACCTCTCACCTATCCAGGCACGACGGGGGTCCGTCAGCCTGTCACGGGCGGAAAACAAGCTGCCAGACGTGCTCGCTGAAAGGCCCGAAACGGTGTATCGTATCCACCGAACGGATTAATCAATTCTTCGCATCGGCCAATTAGGATCGGCATCCGCTACCACCGGTGGTGGCGAAAGGCGGCTCGCCGCAATACGAAGGTTTCGGGTTCTTCGATGGGTGGTGCGCTTTCTCTGCTGGCTGTGAACTTCATCATTGCGCAGATTTTCACGGCCGCATTCCTCACCATCGCTGCAAAAAGCCGCCAGCGCCGCGCGGCCCTGTGGTGTGCCGCCGGTTTCGCGGTCGCCTCGCTTGCGGCCGTTTGCGAAGCAATCGTTCCTTTCTCATCCACGCCGCGGCTCTTTGCGATCGGAGCCTTCGCCTGCATGCTCGGCGGCTTCTGCCTGCTGCGGTTCGGGCTCGGTCTCTTCTATGAGATCCCGGTGCGCTGGCCAGTGCTGGGCGCATGCTTTATCGCCGGTGTCGCGTTGGATGTGGCGATTTTCGATCTGCCGCGCGGCACCTGGCAGCATGCCATTCCCTACCAACTACCCTTCTTCCTGATCCAGATGTGGACCGCGTCCGTGGTGCTGCGTTCAGGACGTCGCTCGTTCTTCGACTGGCTGCTTTTCGGCCTGCTGGCACTCTGCTCGCTCTATTATCTCGTGAAGATCTATGCGGCCGTGGCCGCCGGCTCTGGCGCCTCCGCTCAAGATTACGTTTCGAGCCCGTTCGCGCTCATTTCCCAGGCACTCGGTGCGATGTTGATCGTCGGAGCAGGACTTGCGATGCTCGGCGTGATGGTCAAGGACATCATCGACGATGTGCAGGCCCGTTCGGAAATCGACCTGCTTTCAGGGCTCTACAATCGCCGTGGCTTTATGGATCGCGTCATGCCGCTCTTGCATGCGCGTGCCACCCAGACGCCAGGCACACTTATTCTCGCCGACCTCGATCGCTTCAAGCTGGTCAACGACACCTATGGCCATCTTGCCGGTGACGAGGTGATCCGTCGCTTTGCGCGGGTGCTGATGGACGTCATGCCGAACCGTGCCGTGGCCGGTCGCCTTGGCGGTGAGGAATTCGCAGTGTTCTTGCCCTGTACCGACCTGTCGGAAGCCCGCGTCGTCGCCCATGGCATGCGCGCTGCCATCATGTCCCAGCAGATCGCCGGCTTGCCGGAAGCAGCGCGTGTAACGGCGAGCTTCGGCGTCACCACCGCCGGTAGCGGCGAGGCCCTTGATCCCGTCATGCAGCGCGCCGACAAGGCTCTCTACTCAGCCAAGGCAAATGGAAGAAACCGCGTCGAGTGYGCGGATGCGCCGACCAACACCGTCGTCAATCCGACTGTGCCGCAGTGGATCAGCCGCCCGCAAGGCTAGCCTGAAACGAAAAGAGCCGCGCGATCCGAAGACCGCACGGCTCTGTTGTTCAATCGACCAACCGATCAGCGAATGCGCTTGGCAGCCGGCTCCGGCGTCAGCTCGCCGTTGAGGCGACGGTCGAGGTAGTCCTCGCATTCCGTCATCAGGCCGTCGACCTGGCCGTTGAAGAAGTGGTTGGCGCCGGGAACGGTGCGATGGGTGATCAGAATGCCCTTCTGCGCCTTCAGCTTTTCGACGAGACCGTTGACGTCCTTCTCCGGCGCGACCTTGTCGGAATCGCCGTTGATGATCAGGCCCGAGGACGGGCAGGGTGCCAGGAACGAGAAGTCGTAGATGTTCGGCTGCGGTGCCACGGCCATGAAGCCTTCGATCTCCGGGCGGCGCATCAAGAGCTGCATGCCGATCCAGGCGCCGAAGGAATAGCCAGCAACCCAGCAGCTCTTGGAGTCCGGATGCAGGCTCTGCACCCAGTCGAGCGCCGATGCCGCGTCCGAGAGCTCTCCGGCGCCATGGTCGAACTCACCCTGGCTGCGACCGATGCCGCGGAAATTGAACCGGAGCGTGGTGAAGCCGCGCTTCTGGAACATGTAGAAGAGCTGGTAGACGATCTGGTTGTTCATCGTGCCGCCAAACTGCGGATGCGGGTGCAGGATGATGGCGATCGGTGCGCTCTTCTGCTTCGAAGGCTGATAGCGGCCTTCGAGGCGGCCAGCGGGTCCGTTGAAGATGATTTCGGGCATTGGTTCTCCGGGAGTGTTCCTGGTTCGAATCTTGGGTTCAGATCGCGATCAGTCTTGACGAAAGCAGTCAGCTTTTCTAAAACCTAGTTTAGAACCGTTCAAAACTTCTGTGCGGGCATTCCGCCTTGTGCTTCGTCTCATAAGGCAAGCGACGCGGAAAATTCAAGGAAAATGCATCGCCAGAGGTTGCCGGGTCGCAGCCTGTTGTTCTAGCGAAGGAAATCATGTCGAGTTCGCGCATCTACATGGACTGGAACGCCACGGCGCCGCTTCTGAGCGAAGCGCGCGAGGCCTGCCTGTTCGCGCTCGACCTTGTCGGCAACCCTTCTTCCGTCCATGGCGAGGGCCGTGCGCTGCGCACGCTCATCGAGAATGCCCGCCGCGATGTGGCCGGCCTTTGCGGCGCAAAACCTGCGAGCGTCATCTTTACTAGCGGCGCCACGGAAGCAGCGAATCTTGTGCTGACGCCCGATTTCCGCATGGGGCGCACACCGCTGAAGATCGGCCGGCTCTATGCCTCGGCTATCGAACATCCGGCGGTACGCGAAGGCGGGCGGTTCCCGCGCGATGCCGTCAGCGAAATCCCCGTGACCTCCGCGGGAATCATCGACCTTCAGGCGCTTCGGGACATGTTGGCAGCGCATGATCGCCAGCTGGGCTTGCCGATGGTTGCCGTCATGCTGGTCAACAACGAGACCGGTATCATCCAACCGATTGCCGAGATCGCCGAGATCGTTCGTGCCCATGGCGGCATTCTCGTCGTTGACGCGGTTCAGGCCGCCGGCCGCGTGCCGCTCTCGATCGAAGAACTCGGCGCCGATTTCCTCATTGTCTCTTCGCACAAGATCGGTGGCCCAAAGGGCGCCGGCGCGCTGGTGGCGCGCGGCGAGGTGATGATGCCCGCACCGCTAATCCGCGGCGGCGGACAGGAGAAGGGCCATCGTTCGGGCACTGAAAATCCGGTGGCAATTGCTGGCTTCGCCGCGGCCGCCAGGATCGCCGGCGAAGGCGTCGGCCAGCGGATGAGCGCGATTGCCGCGCTGCGCGACAAGCTCGAAGGCGACATGCTGGCAGCGGCTGGCGATGTGGTCATACACGGTCGCGACGTTTCGCGCGTCGGCAACACGACATTCTTCACGCTTCCTGGCCTGAAAGCGGAAACGGGACAGATCGCCTTCGATCTCGAAGGGGTGGCGCTTTCGGCCGGATCGGCTTGCTCGTCCGGCAAGGTCGGGCAGAGCCACGTGCTGACGGCGATGGGTTACGATCCGCGCCAGGGTGCGCTGCGGATCTCGATCGGCGAGGCGACGACGGCGGCCGAAATCGAGCGTTGCGCCGCCGCCTTTGCAAAGGTAGCAGCAAGACGCCGTGCATCGGGGCAAGCCGCCTGAGGCGGAGCGAATGGATGAAATTGCGGAAAAGCAATTTTCCGCTTGGCAAACAGGGTGAAAAGCGCCTTTTAGCCATTACATAAGCGGTGCGCCGAGCGCATCGTGTTTACAAGCTGCCGGACCTTGGATCCGGCAAGATTGGAGAACGACATGCCTGCCGTGCAGGAGACCATTGATCAGGTCCGTCAGATCGACGTCGACCAGTACAAATACGGCTTTGAGACCACCATCGAAGTCGAGAAGGCCCCGAAGGGTCTTTCGGAAGATATCATTCGCTTCATCTCCGCAAAGAAGAGCGAGCCGGAATGGATGCTTGAGTGGCGTCTGGAGGCCTATCGCCGCTGGCTGACGCTCGAAGAGCCGACCTGGGCGCGCGTCAGCTATCCGAAGATCGACTTCAACGAGATCTACTACTACGCCGCTCCCAAGGGCGTGACCGGTCCGAAGTCGCTCGACGAAGTCGACCCCGAAATCCTCAAGGTCTACGAGAAGCTCGGCATTCCGCTGAAGGAACAGGAAATCCTGGCGGGCGTGCAGAAGTCGAAGATCGCCGTCGACGCCGTGTTCGACAGCGTCTCGGTCGTCACCACCTTCAAGGAAGAGCTGAAGAAGGCCGGCGTGATCTTCATGTCGATCTCCGAGGCGATCCGCGAACATCCGGACCTCGTGAAGAAGTATCTCGGCTCCGTCGTACCGACGACCGACAACTACTATGCGACGCTGAACTCCGCGGTCTTCACCGATGGCTCCTTCGTCTTCGTGCCGAAGGGCGTTCGTTGCCCGATGGAACTGTCGACCTACTTCCGCATCAACGAGAAGAACACGGGCCAGTTCGAGCGCACGCTGATCATCGCCGAAGACGGCGCCTACGTGTCCTATCTCGAAGGCTGCACGGCGCCGCAGCGCGACGAGAACCAGCTTCACGCTGCCGTCGTCGAACTGGTTGCGCTCGACGATGCCGAGATCAAGTATTCGACGGTGCAGAACTGGTATCCGGGCGACAAGGAAGGCAAGGGCGGCATCTACAACTTCGTCACCAAGCGTGGCGATTGCCGTGGCAAGAATTCCAAGATCTCCTGGACGCAGGTCGAAACCGGCTCGGCGATCACCTGGAAATATCCGTCCTGCATCCTGCGCGGCGACGGTTCGCGCGGCGAGTTCTACTCGATCGCCGTTTCGAACGGTCACCAGCAGATCGATAGCGGCACCAAGATGATCCACCTCGGCAAGAACACGTCGAGCCGCATCGTCTCCAAGGGCATCGCTGCCGGCGTTTCGGAAAACACCTATCGCGGCCAGGTTTCGGCCCACCGCAAGGCTGAGAATGCCCGCAACTTCACCCAGTGCGACTCGCTGCTGATCGGCGACAAGTGCGGCGCGCATACCGTGCCCTACATCGAGGCGAAGAACTCGACGGCACAGTTCGAGCACGAGGCGACGACCTCCAAGATCTCCGAGGACCAGCTGTTCTATTGCCTGCAGCGCGGCATCCCGACGGAAGCGGCGATCGCGCTGATCGTCAACGGCTTCGTCAAGGAAGTGATCCAGGAGCTGCCGATGGAGTTCGCTGTCGAAGCGCAGAAGCTGATCGGCATCTCGCTCGAAGGCTCGGTCGGCTAAGGCCCTGAACTGAATATTTAATGGCGCGCACGATGTTGCGCCCGAACACAAATTCGTTTCCCAAGAGGACGATTAGAATGCTTGAAATCAAGAACCTGCACGCCCGCATCGCCGAAGACGGCACCGAGATCATCCGTGGCCTGAACCTCACCGTGAAGGCCGGCGAAGTGGCCGCCATCATGGGCCCGAACGGCTCCGGCAAGTCGACGCTCTCCTACATCCTCTCGGGCCGCGAAGACTACGAAGTCACCGAAGGCGACATCCTCTACAACGGCGAGAGCATCCTGGAGCTCGACGCTTCCGAGCGTGCGGCCAAGGGCATCTTCCTTGCCTTCCAATATCCGGTCGAAATCCCCGGCGTTGCCACCATGCAGTTCCTGAAGGTGGCGATGAACGAGCAGCGCAAGTACCGCGGCGAAGACGAACTGACGACGCCGGAATTCATGCGCCGCGTCAAGGAAGCCGCTGCCGAACTCAAGATCGCTCCGGAAATGCTGCGTCGCCCGCTGAACGTCGGCTTCTCCGGCGGTGAGAAGAAGCGCGCCGAAATCCTGCAGATGTCGCTGCTCGAGCCGAAGCTGTGCGTCCTCGACGAAACCGACTCCGGTCTCGACATCGACGCGCTGAAGATCGTTGCCGACGGCGTCAACGCGCTGCGTTGGCCGGACCGCGCGGTCGTCGTCATCACCCACTACCAGCGCCTGCTCGACTACATCGTGCCGGACAGCGTGCATGTGCTCTACAAGGGCCAGGTCATCAAGTCGGGCGACAAGACGCTGGCGCACGAACTCGAAGCCAACGGGTACGCGGACATCATCGAGGCCGCGGCCTGACGCCTGTTGAAGGAGTGTTCGAATGAATATGCAACAGGCAATCAAGATGACGGCAGCCGAGACGGCGCTCGTCGACGCCTACACCGCCCAGATCGGCGATCTGCCGGGTGACGGCTCGGTACTCTCGGTTCGCGACACGCTGGTGCACGAGCTGCGCACGGCTGGCCTTCCGACCCGCCGTGTCGAATCCTGGCACTACACGGACCTCAGAACGCTGCTGCGCGCCGTTCCCGCAGCCGATCCGACGGCTTTTGCCGATCGCGTCGACGCGCTGGTTCCGGGCTCGACGGTGCTTTCCGTGCGCAACGGCCAGGTGGATCTCAAGGGCAGCCTTCCGGAGGGTTTGACTGTCCGTTCCTACGTCGACAGCCTGCTCGACGGTTCGGCGGCAGCCGGTCTCGCGGTGCTCGGCTTTGATGACGCGATCGGCCGCATCAATGGCGGCCTCGTTCGCGGTGGTCTCGAAATCGACGTGGCCGCTGAAACGGCGCTCGAAGATCCGCTGGAAATCCAGCTGGTACAGAGCCTCGGCCAGGCGCATACGCGCTTCCCGGTGACCTTCGGTACCAACACCAAGGCAACGGTAATCGAGCGGCATCTGTCGACCAACGATGCCGAGAGCTTCGTCTCCTCGGTCGGTGACGTGACGCTTGCCGAAGGTGCGGACATCATCTGGATCATCCTGCAGCAGCAGGGTGCAGCCGATACCCATCTCGGCCAGATCCGCTTCGACCTTGGCAAGAACGCCAAGCTGCATCTCTTCGTGATCAACGCGGGCGGCAAGCTGGTGCGCCAGGAGATCCACGGCAAGACGAGCGGTGAGGGCGCCGACTTCAAACTGCGCGGCATCAACCTGCTTGGCGGTGAGACCCATACGGACGTGACCTTTACGCTCGGCCACAACGTGCCGCACACCACGTCGACGGAGATTATCCGCAACGTCGTGTTCGATCGGGCCAAGGGTGTGTTCCAGGGCAAGATCCTGGTTGCCAAGGACGCACAGAAGACCGACGCGAAGATGGCGTGCAACACGCTGCTTCTGTCCGACGACGCCGACCTGTCGGCCAAGCCGGAACTGGAGATCTTTGCTGACGACGTGCAGTGCGGCCACGGTGCGACGGTTGCCGATATCGACCACACGCAGCTCTTCTACCTGATGGCGCGCGGCGTTCCGGAAAACAAGGCGCGGGCCATGCTCGTCAATGCCTTCGTTGCCGAGATCGTCGAAGAGCTTGAAGACCACGAGGCGCTGGTCGAGGCACTGGAAGACGTCATCTCGACCTGGCTCGACAAGCACGCCTGACGGGCTCCTTGCGTAATTCCTTAAATCCGCAGCGATTTGAGGGTAAATTATGCAGCGGTTCAACATGTTGCAGTGCGCTTAGCGCGTCTTGAGGGACGCGCGGCGCTCCAGGGCAATTGGATTAAGAGACATGGAACACACTGTACCGGTGCCTGCCTACGACGTCGAAGCGATCCGCAAGGATTTCCCGATCCTGTCGAAAACCGTCTACGGTAAGCCGCTTGTCTATCTCGATAACGGCGCATCGGCACAGAAGCCGCAGGTCGTGATCGATGCGATCTCCCATGCCTATTCCAACGAATACGCCAACGTCCATCGCGGCCTGCATTTCCTGTCGAATGCCGCGACGGAAGCCTATGAGGCGGCGCGCGAAAAGGTGCGCCGCTTCCTCAATGCCCCGTCGGCCGAAAACATCATCTTCACCAAGTCCTCGACCGAAGCGATCAACACGGTCGCCTATGGCTACGGCATGCCGAAGCTCGGCGAGGGTGACGAGATCGTGCTGTCGATCATGGAACACCACTCCAACATCGTCCCTTGGCACTTCATCCGCGAGCGCCAGGGCGCCAAGCTGGTCTGGATTCCGGTCGACGATAACGGTGCCCTGCACGTCGAGGAATTCGTCAAGTGCCTGACGGACCGCACCAAGCTCATCGCCATCACCCATATGTCGAATGCGCTGGGCACGGTCGTTCCGGTCAAGGAAATCTGCCGCATCGCCCGCGAGCGTGGCATCCCGGTTTTGGTCGACGGCAGCCAGGGCGCGGTGCACATGCCGGTCGATGTCCAGGACATCGACTGCGACTGGTACGTGATGACCGGCCACAAGCTTTACGGCCCCTCCGGCGTCGGCGTGCTTTATGGCAAGATGGACCGACTGAAGGAGATGCGGCCGTTCCTCGGCGGCGGCGAGATGATCGAGGTGGTGACCGAGGATACCGTCACCTACAACGACCCGCCGCACCGCTTTGAAGCCGGCACGCCGCCGATCGTGCAGGCGATCGGGCTCGGCTACGCACTCGACTACATGGAAAAGCTCGGCCGCGCCGCGATCCAGGCGCATGAGGCGGACCTGACGGCCTATGCACGCGAGCGGCTTTCGGCGGTCAATTCGCTGAGGGTCTTCGGCGATGCGCCGGACAAGGGCAGCATCTTTGCCTTCGAGATCGCCGGCATCCATTCGCACGATGTGTCCATGGTGATCGACCGCGCCGGCGTCGCCGTTCGCGCCGGCACCCATTGCGCCCAGCCGCTCTTGAAACGCTTCGGCGTTACCTCCACATGCCGTGCGTCTTTCGGACTCTATAATACCAGGGCCGAAGTGGATGCGCTGGCGGATGCACTGGAACATGCACGCAAGTTCTTCGCCTGAGAACTTGAAAGTTGAAAATTTGCAAAAGGTTCAAAGAGTTCTTTTGATCTTCTGAACCAAAAGAGAAAGTCCAGGAGGCCGATATGAGCCTTGATGCTACGGAAGAAAAGGTCGATGTTCGCGAGGGCATCGTACATTCGGAAATCCCGGCCGAGGAACTGGCGCGGCTCAGCGACGACATCATCGCCGCGCTGAAGACCGTCTATGATCCGGAAATTCCGGCCGACATCTTCGAGCTTGGTCTCATCTACAAGATCGACATCGAAGACGACCGGATGGTCAAGATCGACATGACGCTGACCGCTCCGGGTTGCCCGGTGGCTGGCGAAATGCCCGGCTGGGTCGAGAATGCCGTCGGCGCGGTCGAAGGCGTATCGGGTGTTGAAGTCGCCATGACCTTCGATCCGCCGTGGACGCCGGACCGCATGTCCGAGGAGGCGCAGGTCGCCGTTGGCTGGTACTGAGCCGAACGCCCGCATATTGATCCGTTAAGGCACGGATACTACATTTGATTCTGTAAGGCGCCGGGCCTTTACCCCGGTGACGACAAGGAGAACGAGCCTATGGGCTTTGCCGTTATGAGCCTGACCGATGCCGCTGCCGACCGCGTGCGTTCGATCGTCGATGGCGCCGGAGCCGATGCCAAGGGCATTCGTGTCGGCATCAAGAAGGGCGGCTGCGCCGGAATGGAATATGCAGTCGACCTGGTGACCGAACCCAATCCCAAGGACGACCTGATCGAGCATCAGGGCGCCAGGGTCTGGATCGCGCCGGAGGCTGTGCTTTATCTGCTCGGCACGCAGATGGACTTCGAAATCACGACGCTGCGTTCCGGCTTTACCTTCAACAACCCGAACCAGACTTCAGCTTGCGGCTGCGGCGAATCGGTCGAGTTGAAGCCCGCCGACCTCGCGGCGCTCGCTGCGCAGGGCGATGCCGTGGTGCGCGCCAACTAAGTTTCTCCATTCCTTCAAGCGGATAGGTCGGCCCGGTTTTCGCCGGGCCTTTTTTCTGCTGAGATGCTTGGACGTGGAACAGGGGATAGGGCATGGCGGCGTTCAATGAGGATCTCGTCTTCAAGGCGCTCTACGAGACGTTTCCCGACCCAGTGATCATCATCGACGCCGAGCGCGTGATCCGCTCCGCAAACAACGCCGCCCTTCGCCAGTTCGGCTATTCGGCTGAGGAATTCATCGACCGTTCGGTACGGCTGATCTACGCCAACGATACGGAATACGGGAAGCGCCTGCGGAACCGGGCGGCCCGCGTGGACGAAACCGCCGCCCGGACCTCGAACTATCTCTATATCAGGCGCGACGGATCGACATTCTCCGGCCACCTTCGCACGACGCCTCTGCTCGACGATCAGGGCGAAGAGCTGGCGCTGATCGGCATCATTCGCGACGTTTCGGATCTGACAGAGGCCGTGGGCGAGCGGCAGAAGGCTTCCGAAATGCTGAACGCGGCACTGGAAGCCATGCCCGAGGGATTCGCGATCTTCGACCGGGAAGAACGGCTGGTCGTCTATAACAGGGCCTACCAGGCGATTTGCGGGCCGGCAGGTGCGGCGCTTGAGCCGGGCATCACCGCCGAGGAAATCCTGCTTCTGGCACGCCAGGGCGGCCACTATCCCGATGCCTTGCCAGGCACCCGCGAGGGCGACGAATGGATCGCTTCGCGCCTGCGCGATTTCCGCCATCCCGACGGTCGACCCAAAATCTACCGCTACGCCGATGACCGCTGGCTACGTGTGGAGAACATCAAGGCGAAGGACGGCAACACTGTCGTCGCGCGCGTCGATGTCACCGATCTCAAGCGCGCGGAACTCGCGCTCGAGCGCCAGCGGCAGGAACTGGAGCACAAGAACGAAGCGCTCGACCAGTTCACGGCGACTGTGTCCCATGACCTCAAGGCGCCGCTCAGACACATCTCCATGTTCTCCGAAATGATCGAAGACGATCTCGCGGCAGGAAACCAGATCGAACTTGCCGAGAATGCGCGCCATCTGCGTGACAGCGTGAGGCGCATGAACCGGGTGATCGACAGCCTGCTCGACTATGCGCAAATCGCGCACCGGATCAGCCATTGGACAGAGGTGCGGCTCGCGGACATCGTTGCCGAGACGCTGACCATTCTTGCCAGCGACGCACAGGAAGCACAGGCAACCTTCGAGGTTGGCGACCTGCCGCAGCTGGAAGGCGACCCGGAGCTTCTCCGCCGTCTGGTTCAGAACCTGGTCGGCAATGCGATCAAGTATCGGCACGCCGACCGCCAACCGGTGATCCGCATTCAAGGCGGCCTCGTCGACCAGATCGTCGAGTTTGTGGTCGAAGACAACGGCATCGGCATCGATCCGCGCTTTTCAGCCCGGATCTTCGAAGTGTTCCAGCGGCTGCACAAGGACGAGACTGTCTATGGCGGCACCGGTATCGGCCTTGCACTGGCCAAACGCATAGCTGAAAGTCACGAAGGCTCGATCCGACTTGACACGACCTTCCGCGAAGGCGCACGTTTCATCGTGCTTCTTCCGAGGCGGCTACGGAAGGCGAACTAGGACGAAACAGGTGGCCTCGACGCCAAAGCGAGTGCTCTTGGTGGAGGACGACGCGCACGACGCGCGCTTCGTTCTGCGTGCCTTCGCACAGGTCGACGAAACGATCGATCTGGTGCTGGCAGCAGACGCGGACAATGCGACCGAGCACCTTGCCCAAACGCATTTCGACTATGTGCTCCTGGATATCAAATTGCCCGGCAACGACGGCATCGAGCTTCTGCGGCGCATCCGCAGGGGACAGGCGACCGTTCTGATCCCGATCATCGTGCTGACCTCATCCAGCAATCCGACCGATGTGCTCCATTGTTATCGAGCCGGCGCCAATGCCTATGTGGCCAAGCCTGCGTCGGTCGCCGGCTACAGGCATTTTGCCGAGGCTTTCGTGCGATTCTGGATCGAGAACACCATCCTGCCTCCCGGAATGACCTCGCGTCGGTAACCATGTGCATCGCGTAATCGCCGGCGGAATGGCGCTGCGCACGCATATTTGTCGATCTTCGCGATTTTAGGAAATGATTCTGGATGAGATGGGCGCGGGATGCGCGCTGCCACGGCCGCGGATAAGCGCCGGGGAAACCGGCGGAGCGGGCGCCCCGCCGGTTCTTTGGACGTTACTCTGCCGCTTCCGCGTAGCTTTCCAGCGGCGGGCAGGTGCAGACGAGGTTGCGGTCGCCATAGACGTTGTCGACGCGGTTGACCGGCGACCAGTACTTGTCGACACGGAAGGCGCCCGGCGGGAAGCAGGCCTGCTCGCGCGAGTAGGGACGATCCCAATCGCCAACCAGGTCTTCGACCGTGTGCGGAGCGTTCTTCAGCGGGTTGTTGACCTTGTCCATACGACCTTCCTCGATCGCGCGGGCTTCCTCGCGGATCGCCAGCATCGCATCGCAGAAGCGGTCGATCTCGGCCTTGGTCTCCGACTCGGTCGGCTCGATCATCAGCGTGCCGGCAACCGGCCAGCTCATGGTCGGGGCGTGGAAGCCGCAGTCGATCAGCCGCTTGGCGACATCGTCGACGGTGACCCCGGCGCTTTCGACCAGCGGACGGGTGTCGATGATGCACTCATGCGCGACGCGGCCCCTGGACGACTTGTAGAGCACCTCATAGGCGCCCTTCAGGCGGGCAGCGATGTAGTTGGCGTTGAGGATCGCCACCTTCGTCGCCTGTGTCAGGCCTTCGCCACCCATCATCAGGCAGTAGCTCCAGGAGATCGGCAGGATCGAAGCCGAGCCGAATGGCGCCGCCGAAACCGCACCGTCATTGCCGTCGGTTTCCGGGTGACCGGGCAGGTAGGGTGCCAGATGCGCCTTGACGCCGATCGGACCCATGCCGGGACCGCCGCCGCCGTGCGGGATGCAGAAGGTCTTGTGCAGGTTCAGGTGGCTGACGTCGGAGCCGATGTCGCCGGGGCGGGCAAGGCCGACCATGGCGTTCATGTTGGCGCCGTCCATATAGACCTGGCCGCCGTGCTTGTGCACGATCTCGCAGACTTCGCGCACGTTCTCCTCGAACACGCCGTGCGTCGAGGGGTAGGTGATCATGCAGCACGACAGGTTTTCCGCGTACTGCTCGGCCTTCGCACGGAAATCGTCCATGTCGATGTCGCCGTTTTCGCTGACCTTGATGACGACCACCTTCATGCCGGCCATCTGGGCCGATGCAGGGTTGGTGCCGTGCGCCGAGGTCGGGATCAGGCAGACGTCGCGATGGGCGTTGCCCTGCGCCAGGTGGTATGCGCGGATCGTCAGCAGACCGGCATACTCGCCCTGTGCGCCGGAGTTCGGCTGCATCGAGATCGCGTCATAACCGGTGACGGCGCAGAGCTTCTCCGACAAATCCTCGATCATGTGCTGATAGCCAGCCGCCTGTTCCTTCGGCACGAAGGGATGGATCTCCGAGAATTCCGGCCAGGTGATCGGCAGCATTTCTGCGGTGGCGTTGAGCTTCATCGTGCAGGAGCCGAGCGGAATCATCGCCCGGTCGAGCGCAAGATCGCGGTCCGAAAGACGGCGGATATACCGCGTCATCTCGCTCTCGGCGCGGTTCATGTGGAAGATCGGGTGCATCAGGTATTCGCTGGTGCGCAGCAGCGGCTGCGGCAGGCGGTAACCCGGCTCGAACTCTTCCACCTTGAAGTCGCCACCGAAGGCGCGCCAGACGGCTTCGAGCGTGACGGGGCGCGAGCGCTCGTCGAGGCTGATGCCGATCTTGGTTTCGCCGATCTTGCGCAGGTTCACTTCCTCGGCGACCGCGGTCTTGAGGATGATGCCCTGCAGCTTGCCGACCTCGACGGTGATCGTATCGAAGAACACGTCGGGTTCGACGGTGTAGCCAAGCTTTTCAAGGCCCATGGCGAGACGCACGGTCTTCTGGTGAACGCTTTGGGCGATCGCCTTGATGCCCTTCGGTCCGTGGAAGACGGCGTACATCGACGCCATGACGGCGAGCAGAACCTGCGCGGTGCAGATGTTCGACGTCGCCTTTTCGCGGCGGATGTGCTGTTCGCGCGTCTGCAACGACAGGCGATAGGCACGGTTGCCACGGGCATCGACCGAAACGCCGACGAGACGGCCGGGCATGGAGCGCTTGTGCGCATCCTTGACGGCCATATAGGCCGCATGCGGTCCACCATAGCCGACCGGAACGCCGAAGCGCTGGGTGCAGCCGATGGCGATATCGGCGCCCATCTCGCCAGGAGACTTCAACAGGGCCAGCGCCAGCGGGTCGGCAGCGATGGTCGCGATCGCGCCGGTCTGGTGCAGGCGGGCAATCAGGCCGGTGAAATCGTTCACGTGGCCGTAGGTGCCCGGATACTGGAAGATCGCGCCAAAGACGTCGACCGGATCGAGATCGGTGAAGGGATTGCCGATGACGATCTGCCAGCCGAGCGGCTCGGCGCGGGTCTTCAGAAGTGCGATCGTCTGCGGATGGCAGTTCTCGTCGACAAAGAATGCCTTGGCCTTCGACTTCGAGACACGCTCTGCCATCGCCATGGCTTCAGCCGCAGCCGTCGCCTCATCGAGCAGCGAAGCATTGGCAACGTCGAGGCCGGTCAGGTCGCAGACCATGGTCTGGTAGTTGAGCAGCGCTTCGAGACGGCCCTGGCTGATTTCCGGCTGGTAGGGCGTATAGGCCGTGTACCAGGCGGGGTTTTCCAGGATGTTGCGCTGGATCACCGGCGGCGTGATGGTGCCGTAATAGCCCTGGCCGATCAGCGAAACGAGCTTCTGATTGCGATTGGCCGTTTCGCGCATCTTGTCGAGCGCTTCGCGCTCGGTCATCGGCGCGCCCCAGGCGAGCGGCGTCTTCTGGCGGATCGACGGCGGGACCGTGTCGTCGATGAGCGCGTCGAGCGTCGGATAACCGACGACCTTCAGCATCTCGTCCATCTCGGCCGGCGACGGGCCGATATGACGCCGATTGGCGAAATCATACGGCTTATAGTCCGTGAAGGTGAAATCCTTGGGCATGCTCATCAGGCGACGAGCTCCTTGTAGGCCGCTTCGTCGAGAAGGGCGTCGGCCGCGTTCGGATCGGCGAGCTTCAGCTTGAAGAACCAGGCAGCGCCCTGCGGATCGCTGTTGACGAGCGACGGATCGTCGACGATCGCCTGGTTGACTTCGACGATTTCGCCATCAAGCGGACAATAGACGTCGGATGCCGCCTTGACGGATTCAACGGTCGCCGCAGTGTCGCCCTTGGCGAAGGTGGAGCCGGTTTCCGGCAGTTCCACGAAGACGAGGTCGCCGAGCTGGCCGGCAGCATGTTCGGTGATGCCGACCGTTGCGACGCCAGCTTCGACCTTCAGCCACTCGTGTTCGTCGGTGAACTTCAACATTTGCGCTCTCTCCTGATCAGCGTTTGTAGGTTTGTTTGACAAAGGGCAGGGCGGCGACGACGACAGGCAGGTACTTGCCGCGCACTTCCGCAAATAGGGTGGTGCCGTTTTCGATATGGCCGGCGTCGACGTAGCCCATGGCAACGGGACCATCGACGGAAGGACCGAAACCGCCCGACGTCACCTGGCCGACCGGGGTCTTGCCCTCGGCATCGGCGAACAGGTTTGCCCCACCGCGAACCGGTGCGCGTCCCTCGGGCTTCAGCCCGACGCGACGACGCGAAGCGCCATCGGCGAACTGGCCGAGGATACGGTCGGCACCGGGGAAACCGCCTTCACGGGCGCCACCGGCGCGGCGCGCCTTCTGCATGGCCCATTCGAGCCCGGCTTCGACCGGGGTCGTGCTGGTGTCGATATCGTTGCCATAGAGACAAAGTCCGGCTTCCAGACGCAGCGAATCGCGGGCGCCGAGGCCGATCGGCTTCACATCAGGATGCTCCAGCAGGCGCTGTGTCACATCGACGGCGGAGGCAACGGGAATGGAAATCTCGAAGCCGTCTTCGCCGGTGTAGCCCGAGCGCGCGATAATGCAGGTCACGTCGTGCAGGTCGGCTTCTGCAACGTCCATGAAGCGCATGGCGGAGACATCAGCCCAGAGCTCACCAAGCACGGCTTCGGCGTGCGGGCCCTGAAGCGCGATCAGCGCGCGATCGTCGAGCAGCGTGACCTCGCAGGTGTCGGAAAGGCCCTTTTTCAGAAGCTCGAAGTCGGCGTCCTTACAGGCGGCGTTGACGACGAGGAAGAGATGATCGCCGCGATTGGTGATCATCAGGTCGTCGAGGATTCCGCCTTCGGTATTGGTGAAGAGGCCGTAGCGCTGGCGTCCTTCAGCGAGGCCCAGCACGTCCACCGGCACCAGCTTTTCGAGCGCCAGAGCCGCGTCCTCGATCTTGCCGGACTTCGGCCGGACGATGACCTGGCCCATGTGCGAGACATCGAAGAGGCCAGCGGCGACACGCGTGTGCTGGTGTTCCTTCATCACGCCATCAGGGTACTGCACCGGCATATCGTAACCGGCAAAGGGCACCATGCGCGCGCCCAGCGAAAGGTGCAGCGCATGCAGCGGCGTGTGTTTCAAATGAGGATTGTCTTCCAAATCCGGCCTCCAGGTCTGGCGCTCCCGCGCCGGCTCACACTTCCGGCGTCAATCGCCGTCGATTCGAGCCCCCTCTGTCCCTTTGCCTGAGATTGTTATCCCTTCGGCGAGCGTGAAAACGCTTCTCTCCAGAGTCCTACCGGCACCTTGCTGGTCCTTTGGCCTGAGAGTTTCCGGGGCGGTTGCTCCTTCGGCACCGGATTGAACCGGCTTCTCCCAACAAGATCGTCTCCAGATAACGGCGAAGGCGGGAGCTTGGCAAGAGGGCGGTGTCGCGCTGAAACACATTTTTGTCGCATGACCAAAAGACGCAGCCGACACCACTGCGGCAATTCTGCCTTTGCTTTCTTCTCCGGTTGAGGATAACCCAAAGCAGATACCAGAGCGGGGTGTGGAAAGGCATGTGCGTTTTCTGCCCGCGTGCCGCTCTAACCCACAAGAGTCGATCACGATGACAGGGCGCGAAGGCAGGTTCGGGATAGCGGTGCGGCTGATCGCCGTATTCGCGCTCGTGTTCCTGACTTTTGCCCACAAGCCGCTCGGCGCCAAGACGCTGACGCCGGCCGAGATCGCCGCCTATCAACTGCCTGACGGTTCGATCGCCGAAATCTGCTTCGGCATGGACGGTGTCGACCACCAAAGCGGCAAGGGCCAGTCGATGGCCCCGGTCTGTGAAGCCTGCCGTCTCTCGGGCTCGGTCCTCCTGCCGGTTCCGCCGGTGGAGAGCGTGCGCGCCGAGGCGGGCACATGGCTCGTTTCTCCGCTCCTTGGAGAAAACGACGCTGCACATCAGCATCTGCGCCTGCTGCCGCCTTCTCGCGGGCCGCCCGTGCGTTCGTAATCCTCCTCTCGCATCCCATTCAATGCGCCGCCGTCAAGCGGCTTGGACCACCGAAACCGGGCAAAGTCCCGCGCGTGGTCAGGAGATTACGACATGACAAAGACCAGGATCGCGTCGCTTTCGCTCGGACTTACCCTTGCCGCAAGCGGCATTGCTCACGCGCACGCCACGTTCGAAAACGACACGGCGCCGGTTGAGAGCACCTTCAAGGCGGTGCTGCAGGTACCGCATGGCTGCGACGGCAAGCCGACGACAGAAGTACAGATAAAGTTGCCGGAAGGGTTTGTCCTCGCCCAGCCGCAGCCGAAGCCCGGCTGGGAAATCGAAATCATCAAGGGCGACTACAAGAAGGCCTACGACAATCACGGCAAGCAGGTCACGTCCGGCCCGGCGGAAATCCGCTGGAAGGGCGGCAGCTTGCCGGACGAATACTACGACACCTTCGTCGTCCGCGGCAAAGTCTCGGGCTTCGACAAGGAGACGGTACTTGCCTTCCCGACCACGCAGCTTTGCGGAACCGAAGGCAAGGTCGTCTGGGACCAGGTTGCCGCCGAGGGTCAGAACGCGCATGACCTGAAGAGCCCGGCGCCGACCGTGACGGTCACGATGGCCGACGCCGAAGATCCGCATGCCGGTCATGGAGGACATATGGCGGGCGCCGACGGATCGGCGAAACTCGGCGACCTCKAGATCTCCGGCGGCTCGGTGAAGGCCATGCTGCCCGGCGCCAAGGTCGGTGGCGGCTTCCTGACCATCAAGAATGGCGGCTCAAGCGAAGATCGGCTCGTCGCCGTCGAAAGCCCTGCGGCCGCACGCGTCGAGATCCACGAGATGAAAATGGAAAACGACGTGATGAAGATGCGCAAGCTGGATGACGGCGTTGCGCTGCCGGCCGGAGAGACGATCGAGCTCAAGGCCGGCGGCCTGCATCTGATGTTCATGGACGTGAAGACGTCCTTCAAGGAAGGCGATGCCGTTCCCGTCACGCTCGTCTTCGAGAAGGCAGGCAAAGTCGATGCGGCGTTCCCGGTCGGCTCGGCCAAGGGCGGCGAGGCGACCGGCGGCCACAAGCATCATTGATCATGAGATTGTGACGCCCGCCTCAGGCGGCGTCGCTTTCACCCTGTTGGCCGGCCGGTTCATCCTGCCGGCCTTCGTTTTCCCGCTCCTCGGAACCATCGTCGTCATCGCGCATGAATTCGAGATAGCGGCGCAGGGCTTCGGCTTCCGAACGCTCCGGCAGGCGGCCGTCGGCACTTGCCAGCATAAAGGCGAGGGGCAGGGCGCCCCTGGTCTTGGGGACCGAGACCGGCGTCAGCGCGGGCTCCTCGGGCCGCCGGGTCGAAAGCAAGGTGATCGCTTCATCGGTCGGGCCGTCACCACGCACGCGTGCAGACGGCTTCAGCGCTTCCGCTGCATAGGCCGCTGTCGTCGCGGATACTGTGACGACCTGTGTCACGTCTTTCCTGCCTTGCCATTGTCAATCCATTCTTTTCGCTCAACTCCACTTGCAGGCGTGTAAAAACCGACGCCTGCCTTTTAATAAAATCCTAACGGCGGCCGGATTGGCGGCGTTTGCGGCCAAAGACCAGGAACACAAAGCTGTACTTGCGATATCACTAAAGTGCGCGCACACTCGCCCAGATAGAAACGGGGAGGCTTCACATGACCGAGCGAAGCATACTGGAAACCCGGGTGCGGGCCCTCTACAGCGCCCGCGATGTCAACGACCTCGACACCATGATGGCGCAACTCGATCCCGAGTTCAGCTTCCGCATCGTCGGAAACGGCAGGCTCGGCACCATGGCGCTCGCGGTCAATACACCGGAGACGGTGCGCAGCAGTTTCGAGGCGCTCGTGCAGAACTGGGACCTGAGCGAGATGGAGATGGTCGGCGCTTACGTCGATGGCGACACCATCGTCGTCCACCGCGCCGGCGTCGTCTGCTTCGTTCCCTCGCAAACCCTCGAACGGACCGAGATCATCGACAAGTTCACGTTCCGCAACGGCCGGATCGTCGATCTGACAGAGTTCGTCGACACCTTGTTTGTTGCCGAGACGATCGGGCTGCTGAGCACGCGGGGTGTAGACTATTCGCCCTCGACTCTCGACAGAATGAGCCTTTGAACCTCCGGATCCTGGGATCGGATGGCGTTCATCAACACGGAGAGACGGCCACGCAGGCCGTGGATCTGGTCGAGTAGCCGCATGGCGACATCGACGCCATCGTCGTTGACGCCCATCGGACCTGTCAGATCCTGGATCAGTCGGGCGCGGGCAAGGTCGGCCTCTCCGAACAGCCAGCCGGCCTCCACCTCCTGCGGCATCAGCCAGCGCTGTTCGACCCAGATGCGCAAGACCTTCACTTCGATATCGAGGTTTTCGCAGAATTCACGGTCGTTCATGCCTGGCCTCCCATGCCCTTGCGCGGGTCTTCCGTCTTTCCGGCCGCCCAGGTTTCGACGAAGGCGGAAAGCGCCGGATCAGGGGTCTGCGGCAGCACGATCTTCAGGCTGACATAGGCGTCGCCATGGCCGCCGCCGGGCTTGTGCAGACCCTTGCCCTTCAACCGCAATGTCTTGCCGGTGTTGGTGTGCGGCGGGATCGTGACGTTGACCGCGCCGTCGATCGTCGGAACCCGGATCTTGCCGCCGAGCACCGCTTCGCTGAGCGAGATCGGCACTTCATAACGAACGTCATCGCCATCGGCCGCAAACAGAGAATGGGCCCGGACGCGAATGTCGATCAGGGCATCTCCCGCCGGCGCGCCATTGAAGCCGGGCTCGCCCTTGCCGCGCAACCGCAGCGTCTGGCCGTCGCGCGTGCCGGGCGGGATGGTGAGATCGAGCGCCGGTCCGCCGCCTGGCAGGTTGATTTCGGTCCTGGTGCCGTTGGCCGCGTCGAGAAAGCCGATCTCCATCGAAAAATGCAGATCGCGGCCACGCCGGCGTTGCTGCTGGCCGCCGCCGCGACGGGAAAAGAAGCTCGAGAAGATATCGTCCGAATCCGCGAAGTCCGAGAAACCGTGGGCATTCTCGTAGCGTCCGGCCGTATCGCCGGAGGAGGCGTATTCGCGATAGTAGTGGCGGGGCGCAGTCTCTGCCCCCGTTTCGTCGATTTCGCCACGGTCGTATTTGCCGCGCTTCTCCTCGTCACTGAGGAGCGCGTAAGCCGCCGAAACCGCCTTGAAACGGTCCTCCGCCCCCTTGTCTCCTGGGTTCAGATCCGGGTGCAGCTTCTTGGCAAGCTTTCGATAGGCGCTCTGGATGTCCTTTTGTGTCGCTTCGCGGCTAACGCCGAGCGTTTCGTATGGGCTCGTCATGGATCTCCCTCAGGCGGCAACGATCAAGGTCGGATCACGGGCGCCCTGCGTGCGCGATGGTCATGCGACTTCAATCACTCGCCTAAGAGCATAGGGCGGATTTCTGCGCGCGACAGGGGCAGCGCGCCATGCGTGACGCATTGTCGCCAACGCGCCACGCAACCACCGGCACCTTCGACCATTTCGCGCATTCGCGATCTCTGATACAATCAACGACGAATTATGTTCGAGGCGCGATGTCGCCTTGGAGCCCGGGGAGGTCGAAATGTCCGTCCGCCTGCAACTCGCCATCATGGTCGGCCTGATGATCAATGCCATTCTGTTCGGGATCGGTATCGTGACGGTTCTCTCGGTCCCGGTGCTTGCCGACAACGCCAAGTATTCGATCCCGGCGCTGGTGGTCGCCTGCTTCGTCACGACGCCATTCGTCGCCTGGATCATGGCGCCGCGGCTTCGCCTCAGATATTGGCAGGAGCGGGAACAGGCAGACAAGCACCAGCCGATCTAGCCAGCGCACTCACCGATCATTGACCACGTTTCACGTTCATCCATGAAATTAATGGGTGCGCGAGCCGCCAAACGGTCGCCGGCACAATTTACATCTTCAACGACCAAGCGTTTTGTTATACCACCGACTAGATGCCGCTTGTCGTGTGCGATAGTCCTCATATATCCACTAGTCTCAAGGACATAGCCGCTGTTAAGGCCCGAAAGGAACCGACTTCATGAGAACGATCGTATTGCTGCTCGCACTCGCTACCCTGACCGCTTGCTCGCAGACCGGCGGCGGTGGCACGCGCGTTGTTGGCGGTGACGGCGACTACTACCAGGGCATCGTTGCGCCCCGCTAAGGCGATCGTCTCCGCCGATCATTCGGCGGGTGCGGGCGCGCTTTCGCGGCAGGGACGTGCTGTCCGGGGAGCCGCCACCGGGCTGGCCTCGAAACCGCAGGCGGTGAAGGTCAGATTCTACCGGGCCGCTCCACCGTTTAGAGCAACGGCTTGAGACCCATCATGATTGACGATGGGTCCATGTCCAGCGGCCATCCTCCTGGCAATCCAGTATGGCGTCATAGAGATCACGGGCATCGCTCTCTTCACCGTTGTTGATGCAGGTGATCGCATTCTCGGAGAGCAGGCTCAGCACTTTCCGGAACGTCTCGTGCCCAAGGGTTGCCTCGAGCCGGTCAACAAAGACATATCGCGGTCTCGCGAGAAGCACCTTGGCCACAGCCAGAAGCTGTTGCTGCCCCAGGGACATTTCCCGATCCAACTCCTTCTCCAGTGCGTGAGTGTCGCAGGCAAGGCTCTCGAGACCAACGCCGCGCACGACCTCAAGAATACGACTGTCGGGGATGTCGTCCGGTTTATCGCCGGGCAGAAGAACCTGCCGAAGCGAACCCGGCGGCAGGTAAGGTCGCTGCGGAAGAAACAACAGGTCGTTCGGGCGGGTGATCCGCCCGGTACCGGCGGTCGGAATTCCGGCGGTCGCCCTGAAGAGCGCTGCGCCTGCAGCCGCATGCGATCCCGATATCAGCACCGGCATTCCCTGCGGGATCGATATCGACAGGTCGTGCAGCAAGGCGTGGCCGCCGACCGAGCCCAACGTCACATGCTCGAAGACCAGATCGCCCTCCCGCTTGACCAGTTCGACGCCGGTCGCACCCCTTGTTCGGCTCTTCTCAATGGCTTCCAGCAGGGAACTCAGCCGGGACACCACCGCGGCGAAGTTCGAGATAGAGTTGAACTGCCGAACGATCAGGGAGAACGCGCCGACGAGCATCGCGAATGCGGCACCGGATTGCGTGATGACGCCGAACTCGATTTCCCCTCGCATGAAAGCGGGCGCAATGATCAGGTCCGGGATGATCTGTATCATCCAGTTATACCCGCTCGTGAAATAGGAGAGGTTCCGGTTGACAGCGGTGATGACGCGGATGTTGCCGACGAGGTCGTCGAGGCGGTGGATCAACCTTGTTCTTTGCTGCCCCTCGACGCCCGTCACCATCACCGACTCGGCGTTCTCGCGGACATGCATAAGGCTGGATCTAAAGCTCGCTTCCTTGTCGAGCCGCTCGTAATTCAGGCCGATGAGAGGGCGTCCCAGGACGATCGTCATGTACGAGCCGCAGGCGGCATAGAGCACGGCCACGACGAATAGCAGCGGGCTGATGGACCACAACACGCCGGAAAACGTCACCACCGTCAGCGTGCTGCTGAACAGCATGATGATGTAGGAGAGCGTCGTGACGGTGAACGCCTGGATGTCTTCGGATATTCGCTGGTCCGGATGGCTCAGCGTACCCGAGACCTCCACGCGGTAGTAGGTCTCATTCTCCAGATAGAGATCGACAGCGCGCCGCGTCATGAATTCGCGCCAAAGCAGCGCCAACCGTTCCTCGACAAAGCGTGCGATGACACCGGTAACGGTGAGGACGGCAAACACGCACACATAAAACACGGCCTGCCGGATGAACTCGTCCATCTGGCGTTCGGCGATCGCGGTCATGAAATTGCGGCCGACGTAGTTGTTGACGACGTTGAGGCCGTTCAAGCCGAACAGCAGCGCCATCAGTCCGACGAACATCCACCTCGCCCTGCCGCCGACTTCAGAGGTCAAGAGCATTCGAACAGCCCGCGCAAAGCGAAGTGCGGTTGTTCTGATCGGCACTGGCTGGCTGTCCATCAGAGTACCTTTGTTGATTTGGCCCTCAGAGCCAGCCGCCGGAGAAACCTGCTCGCCTCAACCCCACCACGATCGGCGCACATCGGCGCATGATGTTCCATAGCAAGCCGGTTCGGTAATTCTCGATCATCAGGACCACCGGGCCCTGGTCGATGCCGAAGTGGTAGGGGCTGACCCACCAGCCGGAATCGCTTCCCTCGACGGGAAAGCTTCGGTTGAAGGAGGGCTTGAAGCCGTAAAGCTTCGTCATGCCGAGGCTCATGCGGGCGCAGTTCCAGACTGTCGGGATGACGATCTCCGGGGCAAACGGCAGCGAGGCGACGACGGCCCAAGGCGACACGGTACCATCGTCCGGGCCGAAGGGGGCGCCGCGGGCGAGGTAGTCGAAGAACTCTCGTTCGGTGCCGTTCACCATGCCCTTGGTCCAGCCCGGTCCGTCGCTCGCCGTGAAGCCCCAGCAATGCTCGCCATAGCCAACGAAATTCAACGGGTTGCGGATGGCATATTCCTGCTGGACGAACGTCGCGTGCCGGCTGTTTTGGAAGTAGTCGCTGTTGTGTTCGCGCATGAATTCGTCGCGGATGCCGCGGAAATCGATCCACATGTGCGAGAGCTGGTGCGTAAATAGCGGTCCCGAATAGAGCAATTCGCGACCGTAAAGGTTCCGCCAGTCGTAGCTCGCCGTATAGGCCGTATAGGCTTCCGGCGGTAGCGGATGGGTGGGCGAGCCGAGGCCGAGGATATAGAGCAGCAGGCCCTCGTCGTATCCACGCCAGCGATAGGGAATGAAGCCGTTTTCCGGCCGCCAGCCGTGGGTGAGCGTTAGCCCGTGGTCGCAGGCCCAGTTCCAGTCGGCCCGTTCATAGAGTGCGTTTGCCACCCTGCGGATTTCGACTTCCTCGGCATCGTCGCCGTCGAAATAGGCAGCCACCGTCAGAGCACCGGCAAAAAGGAAGGCGGAGTCGATCGTCGATAGTTCGCACTCCCAAACGCGTCTGCCGGTTTCGATATCGAGGAAATGATAGAAGAAGCCCTTGTAGCCGGTGGCGTCCGGCTCAGGACCTTGCGGGCATTGCAGGAGAAACTGCAACCGCCGACGCGCGATCTTCGCGGCAAACTTGCGAATGACGATGCCGCGCTCGACAAGTACGGGGATCGTCGCGAGCGCCATGCCGATCGCCGCGATGCTTGCGGGCGCATCTTCCTGCGTCTTGTCGCGCACGAGCCCGTTGTCGGGGTTGGTGCAATGCAGATAGTAGAGCAGGGTGGTGAACTGCAGCCGCGCAAGATCCTGCTCGGTCGGCATCCGGTTCAGTTCGGGATCTGTCGACAACAATTCCGACATAGCCAGCCAGCTGCGATTGCGACGCGTGGTTCATTCATCCAACGTAGGCGAGACGCTCCCTCCGGAGCGACCCGCGAGCGATCAAGCGATCGGAGCAAGGTCGTCAATGCGGCAGCACGCAGGCCCTAGACATTGTCGCCTTCCGTTGACGTCGACGGTTTTGCCTGTTGCGCATCCTTGACGCCCCATTTCCAGCCGCTGATCGAGGGCATGTCGTCGCCATGCTTCTCGATATACTCCCGATGCTCGATCAGCTTGGCCTGGATTGCCTGCTTGAAATAGGCAGCGCGCGCACCGAGTTGCGGCAGGCGGTCGATGACATCGCCGGCGAGGTGGAAGCGATCAAGCTCGTTCAGCACCACCATGTCGAACGGCGTCGTCGTCGTGCCTTCCTCCTTGTAGCCGCGGACATGCAGATTGTCGTGGTTGGTCCGGCGGTAGGTGAGGCGGTGGATCAGCCACGGATAGCCGTGGAAGGCGAAGATGATCGGTTTGTCGCGGGTGAAGATGCCATCGAAATCCCGATCGGAGAGACCATGGGGATGCTCTTCGGCCGGCTGCAACTTCATCAGGTTGACGACGTTGACGACCCGGACCTTCACTTCCGGAAGATGCTCGCGCAGCAATTGGACCGCAGCCAGCGTTTCCAATGTCGGAACATCGCCGCAGCATGCCATCACGACGTCCGGCTCACTATTGGCATCGTTGCTCGCCCATTCCCAGATGCTGACGCCCATGCTGCAATGGCGCACGGCCTGTTCCATCGTCAGCCATTGCGGGCCTGGCTGCTTGCCGGCGACGACGACATTGACGTAGTTGCGGCTGCGAAGGCAGTGATCGGTAACGGACAGCAGCGTGTTGGCATCCGGCGGCAGATAGACACGCACGACTTCCGCCTTCTTGTTGACGACGTGATCGATGAAGCCCGGATCCTGGTGGCTGAAGCCGTTGTGGTCCTGGCGCCAGACATGGGAACTCAGGAAATAGTTCAGCGACCCGATGGGCCGGCGCCAGGGGATCTCGTTGCAGACCTTCAGCCACTTGGCATGCTGGTTGAACATGGAATCGATGATGTGGATGAACGCCTCGTAGCACGAGAAGAAGCCGTGGCGGCCGGTCAGGAGATAACCTTCGAGCCAGCCCTGGCACTGGTGTTCACTGAGCACCTCCATGATGCGTCCATCCGGTGAGAGGTGGTCGTCCTCCGGATAGATCTCGGCCATGTAGCAGCGGTTGGTGACCTCCAGCACATCCTGCCAGCGGTTGGAGTTGTTTTCGTCCGGGCTGAACAGACGGAAGTTCTTGGCATCCATGTTGTTCTTCATCACGTCGCGCAGGAACTTGCCCATGACGCGGGCCGCTTCCACCGTAGTCGCGCCTGGACGCGGTACGTCGACGGCATAATCCCGGAAAGCCGGCATCTTCAGGTCATGCAACAACAGCCCGCCATTGGCGTGCGGGTTGTCGCTCATGCGGCGATGGCCCTTTGGCGCGAGTGCTGCGATCTCCGGCTGCAGCCGGCCCTGATCGCTGAAAAGCTCCTCGGGTCGATAGCTCTTCATCCAATGCTCGAGGATGCGGATGTGCTCGGGCTTGTCCATCTCGCCCATCGGCACCTGGTGCGCCCGCCAGTAGTCCTCGCATTTCTTGCCGTCGATCTCCGGGGGGCAGGTCCAGCCCTTCGGCGTACGGAAAACGATCATCGGCCAGGCCGGCCGCTTCAGATTGCCCCTCACGCGGGCATCGTCCCAGATCCGGCGAATCTCGGCCATCGCGGTATCGAGCACAGCGGCGAGCTGCTGATGCACGCTTGCCGGATCATGCCCTTCGACGAAATAGGGCTTGTAACCCATGCCCTCGAAGAACTTCTGCAGCTCGTCCTTCGGAATGCGGGCAAGGAAGCAGGGGTTCGCGATCTTGTAGCCGTTCAGATGCAGGATCGGCAGGACGCAGCCGTCACGGGCAGGGTTCAGGAACTTGTTGCTCTGCCAGCCGGTCGCAAGCGGCCCGGTCTCGGCCTCGCCATCGCCGACCACGCAGGCGACGACGAGGTCCGGATTGTCGAAGGCCGCGCCATAGGCGTGGCTCAGCGCATAGCCGAGCTCGCCACCCTCGTGGATGCTGCCGGGCGTTTCCGGCGCCACATGGCTCGGAATGCCGCCGGGAAAGCTGAACTGCTTGAACAGCCGCTGCATGCCCTCGGCGTCTTCGCTGATGTTCGGATAGAACTCGGTGTAGGTCCCTTCCAGATAGGCGTGCGCCACCAGCGACGGCCCGCCGTGCCCCGGACCGATGATGTAGATCATGTTGAGATCGTCGCGCTTGATCACGCGGTTGAGATGCACATAGAGCATGTTGAGGCCGGGCGAGGTGCCCCAGTGGCCGAGCAGGCGCGGCTTGATGTGTTCGCGTTTCAGCGGCTCGCGCAGTAGCGGATTGTCGAGCAGATAGATCTGGCCGACAGACAGGTAGTTCGAAGCGCGCCAATAGGCGTCCATCAGGCGGAGTTCATCTGCCGATAATGGCGTTGTCGAATGCGAGCTCCCGGATGCCGTCTCTTTCATCGATGCCGTTTCAGGCGAAACCATCTGAACCTCCCGATCATTAGGACATTGCCTGGATTTCTYCGGCTTGCAGTCGTGCAAGCCACTGCAGTCTTGTAAGTTCGCTACGGTTGTGCTGTTTCCCGGTGAAGGGCGGAATGGTGGAACGCCTGTCTTCGGACGACAGCGGCAGGGATCGTCTTGCTATTTCGGCGCCGCGAACACGTCCGTGCCGCGGCGATCTCGCGGCGGGCGCTATTGCGGATAGGGCTCGGAGAAGTGCTCGACCACGCCCCGGACGCCACGCACGCTTTCGGCGAGGATCCGCGCGGCCTTCCGGCAGTCGGCAGTCTCCACGTTGCCCCACAGATGGACGATGCCGTCGGTGACCGCGACCTTCACATCCAGCCCTTCGAGGCCAGTGTTCTCGCCGAGGCGCACGAGAATGCTGCGCCGGATGGCGTCATCCCCCGCAGCCGTCTCATCCTGCTTTGCTGCCAAAACCGCCTGCAACAGATCGGCGCGGCTGACGATGCCGACGAGAACGCCGTTTCTGAGGACAGGAATGCGCTTGATGCCGCGCTCCTGCATCAGCGCCGCCACGCGCGCAACGGACGCACCTTCGTCGATCGTGACCGGATCGGCTGTCATCGCGTCGCCGACGCGCCAGGAGGACCGCCTTACATAGGCGCTGGCCCGATCATCGGCGCCCAGCGTTGCGTCTACCACCGGCACGCCGCCGCCAAGCTCCGTCCGACGGATCAGATCGCCTTCACTGATCAACCCCACCAGACGGCCTTCATCGTCAACGACGGGGATGCCGCTGACATGATTGTCGAGCATGATCCGGGCTGCCTGTCTGACGCTGTTGTCAGGGGAAAGTTTGACGACGGACGTCGTCATCACATCTTTAACGCGCATGTCGATCCAACCCAGAAAAGGACCTTGGTACCGTCACCAGCGAGCGTAAGGTAAACCTATCGTGGCGGTTCGACAACCTGTTCCTGGGGGCGATACTCGAGTTGGGCGCTGTCGTTAGCCGCCCCCGCTGCAGCTTCTAGGCGAGCGTGCATACTCGTGCATCGCTCGACCGGGTTTCGCTATCTCGATGTGCGCAGGATGTTCCTGGTGGAGCCGAAGAACGCTAAAGCCTTGTTTCTTAATATCTTTTTGTGTGTCTTTTCAGTCCATTATTTTTGAGTAGCTGTTGCTAATAGTGCCCAATTATGCCTAATTGTCCCTAGTTGTGAATATGGCAATGAATAGGGCACGAGATGAGCGGCAAAACCCCCAAAAACCAGAACCAAACCCATGCTCGGGGAGTCGAACCCTCGGCCCCCAAGAACCGCAAGATTGCGCCTCTCACGTGGCATCGGCAAGACCGTGCCGGCCCCGGTTCTTTCGTGTTGGTGAAACAGGGCAAGCACGGGCCAACGGGCGAATACTGGATAGGCTCGGCGGCGATGGTATCCGAGCAGGCGRCACTCGAAATCGCGGCCGGGTTGCGGGACAGGATAATGAAAGGCGAAGACGTGTTTCAGGAGAAGCGCGACCGCAAGAAAATGACCGTCACCCTCGGTTGGTGCTGCGATGAGTTTTGGAAGGTTCATGAGCCGACACTGAAAAACGACAAGCACAAAAGCCAGTGGGTCCACGGGCTTACCGTCAAATGGAAGGCGCTTCGCGACAAGCCGATTTCCAAGGTGACGATTGACGACGTGACCCGCGTCATCAAACCAGTTTGGGAAACCACCACCGAGACCGCCGAAAAAAACATCGAGCAGCTATCCAAAGTGTTCAAATGGGCGATGGCTTATCGCTATTGCAAGGAAAACCCGGCGGATAAGTCCATTTTGAAAAACCGGCTCGGCACCCCGCGCAAGAAGGTTGCACACCTCGCCGCCTTGCCGTGGCGCGATATGCCGGCATTCATGCCGCGCCTTCGCGCATCCGTTGGTCTCGGCGCTCGGGCGCTTGAACTGGCGATTCTCACGGCATGCCGCACAACGGAAGTCCGGGCCGCTCGCATCGAGGAATTCGACCTGAAACAGAAGCTTTGGACAATCCCCGATACGCGCATGAAGGGGAACAAGGTTCACATTGTCACCCTCACCGAATCGGCGATTGACCTGATTGCCACATTGATAGGGGACAATAAGACCGGGTTGCTGTTTCCGGGGCAGGGCGAGGGCGATAAGCCGATTTCCGACATGACCATGAATGCCGTGCTTAAGCGGCTGAAAGTCGATTGCACCGTGCACGGTTTCCGCTCGTCATTCCGCGATTGGGCCGGGGCGAACGACCAGCCCCGCGAGGTTGTCGAGGAATGCTTGAGCCACGAAGTCGGCAACGCGGTCGAGAGGGCTTACAAGAGAGAAGCGCTGTTGCGGCAACGTCGGGACGTGCTTGAGGCGTGGGCCAAGTATCTTGCGCCCAAGGCGTCCAATGTCGTGGCTTTAAAAATTTAGATTTTAGAATTTTCTGGCCAGAAAGCAGCTATTTTCATGAAGGTGAGGGCCGGTTTTTCCGGCCTTTGCTTTGCCGAAAACGTTGCAAAAATGGAAACGAAATGCTGTTTCCGCAGGTTTTCGCCGAAACAATCTTGCTGACAGGCGGATAAACTTAGACATTATTGGTGTTCACCAAAATCCAATAAGGGACAGGTGGACCATGAATATTCGCCCCGATTACGAACCGCTCGAAAGAGCCCTTGCCCATATCGGCCGGGGTCGCAAGTGGTATTACAAGCACCGCAATGAACCCAATTTTCCCGCTGGCAAGAACGTGCACGGCCGGGTCTATGTGAAGGTCTCGGCGCTCTTTGCCTATATCGACAGTTGCCCCGACAATGTGCCCGCACCGCTCCCGCCGGTAACGGGAAAGCGCGGCCCCGGCCGGCCGCGCAAAATCCAACCCATTATTGCCGCCGAATGAAACGCCGCCCGCCTCGGGAGATTCGAGGGGAGCGGCGCGAAAGGCTCTTTGCAGCGAGCTAAATATAGGCGTGCACCCCTCGAATGCCAAGCGGGCGTTTTCCATCAAGGGAATCGCCATGCAGATAGAACTTGACGCCATCATCACCGACGACGCCGCGCAAATCCGCGTCGGCGGCACGAATCCCGAAACGGTCACCGAATACGCCGAGGCGATGCAAGGCGGAGCCATCTTCCCGGCCGTCATCCTCTTTAGCAACGGCGACGGCTTTTTCGCCGCAGACGGTTTCCACCGCATCGCCGCCGCAAGGAAAGCGGGGCTCGGCGCTATCCCCGCCGAGGTGCGGCAAGGCACCTTGCGCGATGCAATCCTGCACGCGGCCGGGGCCAACGCCGACCACGGCCTCAGACGCACCAACGCCGACAAGCGCCGCGCCGTCACCACACTGTTGACGGACCCGGAATGGGCCGGCTGGTCGGACCGCAAGATTGGTGAGGTTGCCCGCGTCGACCACAAAACGGTCGCCTCGATACGTCGGGAACTCACTGGGGAAATCCCCAAGGCCCGCAAGGTGGGGAATTCCCCACTCAGCCACGCCAACGGTACGCCGGTCGGCGGCTCGATGGTTGGCCGGTTGCTCGCCACCCTTTCCGATGAGGCGTTGATAGCCGAGTGCCGCCGCCGGGGCTTGGTGGAGGTGGTCGATGATTGACTATGACTCGATTAAGGCAACAGCCAAGGCGCTCAAATGCCGCGCCACGGACCTCATTGCGCTTGCCGAGGGAAACGACCCTTTCTATGCCGGCTTGCCTTATCGAAAAAGCGGGGCGGAATGGTTCGCCGGCCTCTGGCAACAATTCGGATGGGGAAGCGGCGTTCATCTTCGCCGGCTGCATTACATACTGATTTCCACCACGGCGCCGGTCCTGAAACCGGATGGCACGGCATATCTCAATACGCTCGATGACTGGAAGATGCTCACGCGGGCCTCACTCGCCGCCCGCTACCTCGGCCTTATTCCTGCCTCGCACCTGATAGACCGGCGCAACCCCGACCCGCAGGTCTTCGCCATAAACAGCCCCGTCGCCGGTTCGGTATCGCCGAGCATCGGGGTCGCCAACCGGATGCCGTCATTCGCTTACGACCTTCCCGACGTCGGAACCGACGACGCCCCGGATACGCCAGCGCTATACGTCTACGGCGTCCCGAACGGCCAGCCCTATCTGGTTGAAATCTGGTGTGAGAAGTCCACGCAAGACGACATTCTTGTGCCGCTCTGTCAGCGCCTCGGCGTCAACTATGTGCCCGGCATGGGTGAGACTTCCGAAATGCAGGTGCGGCAAGCGATAGAGCGCTGTATCGACGCGGGCCGGCCGATGCGGATACTCTACATTTCGGATTTCGACCCGGCCGGCCGCTCAATGCCGGTGGCCTGTGCCCGCAAGATTGAATTCATGGTGCAGGACACCGGCCTCAATCTCGATATCAGCTTGCAGCCTATCGCCTTGACGCCCGAGCAATGCGAGCAATTCCGACTGCCCCGAACGCCCATCAAGGAAGGCGAGCGCCGCGCCGCCCGCTTCGAAGAACGATTCGGCGAGGGTGCGACCGAGCTTGACGCGCTCGAAGCGCTGCACCCCGGCGCACTGGCGCGGCTCGTTGAGGAAGAAGTTTGTCACTACATCGAGCCGGCGCTGGCGAGCCGGTGCAGGGTCGCCGGGTGGGAGATAGACAGGCGGTTACGAGCGATAACCGACGACGTGCTTGAACCCTATCAGGACGAAATCGACGCGATCGCCGAGCGCTACGCCGAGATTCAGGACGAACTTAACGCCGCCATCGACGCGGCGCGGGAAGGTATGGAGCGGCTCGAAGCGGACGCCGCGCCGCTCTGGCAGTACATCGGCGAAAAGCTCGAAGAACTGGCCACCGGGATTGAAGTGGAGTCCCCCGAGCCGCGAGAGGCCGAGCCGGTCGAGGCACCGCTGTTTGATAGCGAGCGCTCATATTTCGAACAACTGGACCACTATCGCCGATGGCAGGGGCGCGACGAATGATGCATGGCACAGCAATTTCCCCGCTCATAGAAATTATCAAAACTTGGTGCAACCTCGGGGCCGTCGTCTTTCCGGTGAGGGGCGACAAGACCCCCTTGCTCAAGGATTGGCGAAAGAAAGCCAGCCGCGACCCGCAACAGCTTCACGATTGGTTCGCCCCGGCTCGGGATGGGCATTTGGCCTATGGTATCGAGTGCGCCCGCTCGGGCCTCGTCGTTGTCGATATCGACATGGCAGACGGCAAGGACGGCGAGGCCGCTTGGAATGCGTTGCTTGCCGAACTCGGGATAGCCGAACCGGCAACATACCAGGTGGCAACGCCGAGGGGTGGCAGGCATCTCTATTTCCGGGCACCGCCCGGATTGGAAATCAAGAACAGCGCCGGGAAGCTCGCCGAGAATGTGGACGTGCGCGGCTCGGGCGGTTTCATCATCGGGCCTTTGAGCCGAACCGCCGCCGGCATCTATGAGCCGCGTTTTACCCTCAAGGAAAGGCCCATCGCCGATTTGCCGCCCGAGCTTGTCGAGCGCTTGGGGAAACCCAAGGCACGATTGCCGGCAGCGACCAAGTCGACCGCGACGGCGAGCGCTGGCGAGCGCGAAGGCGGGATGAAGGGACTTGCAAAAGAGCTTGCCAACTTGCGCGCCGCAAAAGCGGGTGGCCGTAACGACGCCCTCAACAAGGCGGCCTTTGCGGTCTTCGCCCTCGTCAAAGGCGGATATCTCGATGAGGCCAAGGCGAGGGACCACTTAAGCGAGGCGGCGGCAGAAATCGGACTTGAGGCCGAGGAAGTCGAAAAGACCTTGGCGAGCGCTTGGGACGCGGCCGAGGCGCGAAGGGCCTATGACGACGAACAAGGCGAAAGCCGGCAGAATCTTGAGCTTGAGGACTTCTTTTATCACCTGCCGTCCAAGGAATACATTTTCCGCAAGACCGGCGATTGCTGGCCCGGTGCCAGTGTCAACTTGCGGGTCGCCCCTCGCTTCAATGGCTATGACGACAAGGGCGAGGAAAAATGGTTGCCGGCCTCATCCATCATCGCCGCTCGCCGTTGCGTCGAACAGATGACTTGGTTTCCCGGCTATCCCGAACTCATCGTGGGCAAGCTCATGGCCGGCGGCGCGCTCATCGATGAGCCTACGGCCCGGATTTACAATCTCTATCGTCCCGGCCCGAACCTTAGCCACGGCAACCCGGCCAAGGCATCTCGATGGCTCGACCATATCAACGGCATATACCCCGACGACGTGGACCACATCGTCACGTGGCTTGCCCATCGGCTGCAACGCCCCTTCGAGAAGTGCAATCACGCGTTGGTTCTCATTGGCGAACAGGGCGTAGGCAAGGACACAATCTTGTATCCGGTCATTCAGGCGATAGGCCGGTGGAACCATCAGGCGATTTCGCCGCAAACGCTACTTGGCCGTTTCAATAGCTGGCAAAAGTCGGTCCTGTTGCAAATTAACGAGGGGCGCGACCTCGGCGAGGTGGACCGCTATAGCTTCTATGAACGTTCGAAACCCATCATTGCCGCACCGCCCGACTCGTTGCTCGTGGATGAGAAGAACCGGCAAGAATATTCCGTACCGAACGTTTGCGGCGTCGTCATCGGTTCGAACTATCACACGGACGGCCTGTATCTGCCCGAGGACGACCGGCGGCACTATGTCGCCAAGTCAGAACTGGAAGTTTCCCAAATCGCCTCGGACTATTTCCGCAATATCTATCGATGGTTCACGAAAGAGGACGGCATAGCCCACGTGGCCGCCTACCTCGGGCAGATTGACCTATCCGGTTTTGACCCGGCCGCGCCGCCGCCAAAGACTCCGGCCTTTTGGGAAATCATCAACAGCGAACAGGCCCCGGAAGTCGCGATGTTGCGTGAGGCCATCGACCAGATAGCCGCCGATGCCGGCGAGTATCCGACTATTCTCACACTCGACATGTTGCGCGCCAAGGCACCCCAAGGAAGCCCGCTCGACCTATGGCTCACGGATAAGAAATACCGCCGGCAAATCCCTAAACAGCTTGAGCGCGCCGGGTTCGTCATGGTGCCGAGCAGCGCCGATAACAAGCTTTGGACCGTCAACAACAAACGCGTGGCCCTTTACGGATGGAAGAAAATTCCAAAGCCAGACCGTAACGCGGCAGCAAAGGCGTTCCAATGAGCTTTTGCAGTGGTTGCAGTGGTCGCACTGGTTTTGAAACTGCCCAACTTCTCGCGCGCGTGAGTACCACCCCCGTTTCTTGATTCTAGATTTGAGGGCTGAAGGGGAAGGGTGGAGGAAGGATGGAAGGGGCAAAAGGAAAAGTTTAGCGATTGTGGAACCACTGCGACCACTGCGACCACTGCACCGAAATCGTGCCAGCTTGGCCGGAAGACTCGCCCCCTCGGGGCGAGCATCGGGGGGGGCGGTCGCGTTTGAAATGCCGGCCCTTTGGAGGCCGCGCCGTGGAGACGAACATGAGATTTCGCAGCAAATGAATTTCAAAAAGTCGGAAGTCGCGTCAGTTCAACCCGGTGCCACCGCCTTGCGTCTGCATCATTTCCGCCCGCTCCAATTCGGCAATCCAATCGATGGGTTGGACACCGCTCGCAACCAACCCGGCGCGTGCGTTGTGGCCGATACCGAGGGCCGACGAGAGCCGCACAAAGTCGGCGAGTGCTTGGCGGGCGACGATGAGGGCAGGATTTCGACGGGGGGTGCCGTCCTTGTCGTGGATGATGGCCCCTTGGCGTTCGGCCTCGGTCACCATTCGTCTATGGTCGAACCACGCTTGGGCGGCCATTTCCAACATAGCCTCACCCGCGCCGTTCCAATGCGAGAGCGGCACGGCCAGTTTGAGTTTCTGCCATAGGAGCCGGCGTTGGTCGTCTTCCGGCCATGGCGGGCGCGAGCTTATGAAATGATATTCATCTAGGTCGCGTTGTATGGATGGCGGCTTGGCTTCAAGCTCGGTTTTGGTGCGATGGCCGCGATTGCCTTCCAGCGCCTTGAGAGCATCCGGTTTGCGGTTCCTGCCGCCCGAGCGGCCCTTTACTCCAACCATTGCTGTTTCCTTTCCAAGCTATCACGTGCTCTTGCCAAAAGCTGAAAGGCGATATCCTCGCCAATCGGGAGCCCCCAATATTCGCGCGGAACCTCGATAGCCTCGAACAACAATTGCCGCCATTCGGGCATCGGCTTTGGAAAATGGATGACTTCGCCCATATCCTCATCCTTTCGACGGTGCCGGCCGTGGGCCGGGTCTACAGCGCGACCGGCGCTTTTTCCGCGTGTCCCATCGTCTCGACACTATAGCGCGTCTGCGGCCAAATATAACGTTGCCAAATTGGCAACGAATTCCGTGCTTTGGTGACCGGGCTTCACCTGTTACACTAACGTCAGTCGTGTAACAGGGCATTCCGGCGCCCAATCGAACAATGTTCGCCCCGCGCCGGAATCCATCGAGCCGGGGTTTTCCATGTCGCACCTTTCCCTTGAAGCCGTTGCCCGTGAAGTACAAGACTTGCGGTCGCTGGCCATCGGCTTGCAGCGGCGGGCCCGAGCGGGTGACGAGGAACCCGGCGCCCCTCTCGGTGACCAGTTCATTGCCTTGGCCGCAAGCGCCCTCATGCAGGGCCTCGGGCGGCCCGAGCGGGCGGCCGAATGGGCAAAGCGCGCAGTCACCAATCCGGCGATGACCAGCGTTACCGGATGGGCAGCCGAGCTTGTGAGCGGGCCGACAACCGCGTTTCTCTTGTCGATGCAAAGCGGCATCCGGGCGGTTCCCGGCATCATGCGGCGAGCGCGTGGCATGCCGCTCGACGTCAACACGCGGGCCATCTCGCTAACGGCGGCGGCCTCGGCGCGATTCACCCAAGAGGGCGCCCCGATTTCGGTCGTCAAGGGAACCTTGAGGGCCAATGGGCTCATACCCTATACGGTGAAGTGCCTTGCAACCTTCAGTGAAGACATAGCTGACCACTCGCAACCAACGATTGACGAGGTGTAGCGGCAAATCCTCGGCGATGCCGTCGCTCAAGCTGTGGAAACCGTATTTTTCAGCGATGACGCCCAATCGGCATTTTCGCCGGCCGGCGCCTTGCTTGGGGCCACCGTGGTCCCACCGGGTCAAAGCTTCAGCGAGGACGTCCGGGGCCTCATGGCCGCGATTTCGCCGGCCGTCGACCCGGTTTTCATCATGAACCCCGCCAGGTTGGCGGGCGCGTCGGCGGCCGGTTCCTTGCTCGGGTTCGGTGCCTATGCCGTCTTTGGCTCATCGGCGATTGCCGATGACGATATGGTCGCGCTCGATGCCGCCGCACTCGTTTTTGGTGCTGGCACGCCATCGTTTAAACTTGGGCGTGAGGCGACTCTTGTCGAGGATACCGACCCGGTACCCATCTCGACACCCGGCACCCCGCCGACCATTGGAGCGCCGACGCGTTCGTTGTGGCAGACGAATTCCGCAAGTTTGCGTTGTGTCCTGCCCATCTCGTGGACCCCGCCGCCGTCAGCCATCGTTACCGGCATCACGTGGTGACCGCCATGAAACTCACCGGCTATCTTGGCCCCGAGCCCGACCCCGAAAAACCCGCCGTTGACGATTACGGCCTATCGGATGACGAAATCATCGCGCGCGAATTCGCCGCTCAAGGTCTCGTCTGGCATGAGCGGCCGTCCGCCGAGCCGTTCGAAGCGCGACCGCTACCGGAGCCGGAAGCGGAAATGACGCTTGAGGAACGGCGTAAGCTTTTCGAGGAAGAGAAGAAGCGCAAGCGCTACAACCGTGACGTTGAGGCCATCATTCTTCGGGTCACCCAAAAGGCCAAGCGCGACGGTGAAGCGCTAAAGGAAAGCATCCGAAATACGCTTGTCCTCGAAAAAGAGCGCATCGACCGGGAAATCGAAACCGAGGGCAAACACGCCGCCCAACGGTTCGGCGAGGAAGTGCGTAAGCTAACCGAGGATTTCGACCAGCGGTTCGAAGCACTGGAAAGCGCCTTACGCAAGGAAATCATCGAAGGGCTCACCTATCACCGCGACCGCTTCGACAAGCTCGTTGCGAAAGAGGTGGCCCGACAGATTGAAGCGAGGGCAAGGCCATGACCAGCAAGGAACCCAAGGTCCACTATACGGCCCTCATTCTTAACCGGGATTGCACGGGCACAAGGGTCTTTGAGGTGGATGGCGAAATGAGGATGGAGAAGGTCGACAGTCACGACGCCCTCATGGATGCCATCGGCCTCTTTGTCGCCCGACTGATAGAACCCCTTCCGCCGGCAAGCTCGCCCTAAGTGCGGATTGGCGGGGGCGGTCTTCGGCGAGTTGGCCGCCCCCATCACGAAATATCGCATGAGCCGGCCCAAGCGGTGGCCGGGACCATGCGAATGAGGCCGGGACGGAGGGCATTGCCAATCAGTCCGGTACGTCCCGGCCCGCTTCATCGCCTTGGACGCGGTCGGTCCTTCGGCAATCGCTTGGCATCGGCCGCCCCGAGCGGCTTTGGCCCCTTGGGCGACGTGGCCCCGATGGTTTCCGGTTCCCGTGGCGGTTTCTTGGGTTTTGGTCGGGAACGCCAAAGGTCGAGGGGACTTTTCATCGCCCGAACCTCGGCGGCGTTCGCGGGTGATGCACCTGGGCGACGACCGGGGGCGGCAACAATCCCCGGAACAGGCTTTGCAGCCGCTCCAATTCGTCGCCCGTGAGCTTGTCGGTCGCCCCGTTGATTGTCTGGTCGAGCGCTCGGCGGGAAATTCCGGCAAGGCGGTGAATTTCCTGTTTGGTGATGCCGGCCGCTACCAGCCGCCTTGTGAGCGCTACCGGGTTCATTGCCGGCTCACCTTGGCCTTGAGGGCGGCGGCGTAGGCTGGCGAAACCGTGCGCTTGTCCTTGGGCAGGTTCGCGACCTTGATGGCGGCGGCGTTGTCCTCTTGCGCCCACGGGTGCCACGGGTCGAGGCTCACGCCGTCCTCGTCGCATGCGCCGGCAAGCGAGCCCTTTTCATAGGCGGTCGTGATGCGGGAGTGGCATGGCTGGCAGAGCGCTTGCAGGTTGGAGCGGTCATAGCGCCGATGCGGGGCCACCTTCACCGGCACGATATGGTCGGCGTGGGCCGATGGTTCGCCGCATCGGACGCAATGGCGATTGGCGCGAAGGAAGGACCGGGAAAGCTTGGTCCAACGCTTGTCGTAAAGACGGCGGTCAACCGGCATCGGTGCGCCTCGCTCGATAAGCTCGCTCGATGCCAAAGCCTACTTGATAGCTTGGTCGGCTCGTCTCGCCTTGGGCAATGCGCCATACCGAGGCATGGGAAATCCCCGCCTCGGCGGCAATCTGGCGATAGGAAAGGCCGTGGTCGACGCGCAAGCATTCGAGCATCGATTGGAAGGCTTGGGCGGGGGCGGGCTGTTTGCGCATGATGCGAGTTCCTGAAACGCAAAGGGCGCACGAGAAGGCGCCCCGGCCCATAAGGCGGCAACAGTATAGAGAACCGAACCGAACGCGCCAATATGGCAATGCATGCGGCAGAATTCTATTTAGTTTCTAGTGCGTTGATTTTATTGCGTAATTTCTGTGATTTGGTGGAGCCTAAGGGAGTCGAACCCTCGACCTCCGCAGTGCGATTGCGGCGCTCTCCCAACTGAGCTACGGCCCCGTTCCAGTGGGATCATGAACAAATCCATGGTCTTTGCAAGAGCAACGTAACGAACCTAGGTCCGTCCGGAATCTGCGAGTGGCGGCAGGCCGTCCACCTAGGTTGCGATGGGGCTAGCTCAACTTTGACAGGTAGCGCGCTTTTCTCGTATCGAAAGGCAACACTTTCATGCAGGGACTTTGATGGACGATCTGAAATATCCGCGTACCTATCACTTGCCGACCAGTCCCGGGCTCCAAAGCGACGACAAGCGGATGCCGGACCTTGCACCTTTTCCAGGGTAGGCGGGTGATCGTCACCGAAAAAATGGACGGCGAATGCACGACGCTCACCGCGACCAGTTCCTATGCCCGATCGCCGGACAGCGGCTATCATTCCTCACGCGACTGGCTGCGCGCCTATCATGCGCGCCGTGCGGCTGATATCCCGGACGATTGGCGGGTTTCGGGCGAGTATCTCTACGCCCGGCACTCGATTGCCTACACGCGCGCATCCGGCAATGCTCTACAGTCGTACTTTTACGGCTTTGGCGTCTGGGACGATCGCAACACGCTTCTGGATTGGGATACCACGCTCGAAATCCTGGCGATGCTGGAAGTCGAACCGGTCCCGGTCCTCTATGATGGACCGTTCGGCAGTGACCTCGTCCAGAATGTCGTGGCGGGCTTGGATATGTCGCGCCAGGAAGGTTTTGTCATCCGCCTCGCCGAGCAGATGCCTTACCCTGCGGGAACGGGCAGCGCCGGCCGCTTCCTTGATGGCATAGCCAAGTGGGTGCGAGGCAACCACGTCGCCAGCGAACGACACTGGATGGTCGGCCGCGTCATACCAAACGAACTGCGAGAGGGGAGCGACGCGACGCCATAGGCTAAAGGTTCTCGCCGCCGTCTGGCATTCGCTACAAAAAACGCTTTTTCAGGAAATAGCGCGCAATCGCGTCTTCGCCGCCCTCAAGCTCACCGAACACCTGGAAGCCGAGCTTCTCATAGAAGGGTCGGGCCTGAAACTCAAAGGTGTCGAGCCAGAGGCCGATGTAGCCGCGCTCGCGCGCGATATTCTCCGCTTCCTCGATCAGTCGCCGACCAAGGCCCTGGCCGCGATACTCATCGGGCACGGCCAGATAGCGGATGAATGCCCAGCCGTAGCCATCCGTCGCATAGAGCCCGCCGGTTGCCGCCCCTGTCTCGCGGTCGCGAAGCACGATGGCAAAGCCGGGCAGATCGGCCATGCCACTATGCGCATCGTTATAGGCGTCCAGCGGCGCAACGATGCCGCGCAGGTCCTCTCTGCTCGGGTCTTCGAGAATGATGTCAATGATCGGGGTGGGCATCGCAAAACTCGGATTGTAGCTGAAAATCATCGGCCAACGCGGCCACCTTCGCTTAGATCGGCCATCCCCGGCGCTATCGAAGCACCACCGTCGCAAGCGCTGTCTGAATACCCTGGACGTCCGCTTCCGTCTTCATCGGCAAGATCCACCGTCGAACCATGACCAAGCAGCCCATAGAACAGTCCCATTGACACTCCCCCTATTTGCCGCGCGGCGGATGCGGATGGCGCGACACATTATTTAGAGACCGCATCAGCCTACGCAAGGTTGCATTGGCGTGTTTGCCTTCCGAGGGACGAAGGTCCGCCCGTGATCAAGCAGAAAGGGCCGCTGGTCGAATACCAGCGGCCCTTTCACGATATCATCATGTCACATCAGCCGTGACGGCGACGCTTGCCGCCGCGCGGCCACCGCCGCCGCGCTTGCGATCTGCTTAGCTGCAGCCGCTCGTCGCGCCGCAGGTGTCGCACTTCTCGCAGGTGCCGTTGCGCACCATCGTGAAGTTCTGGCACTCGGTGCACATGTTGCCGGTATAGCCCTGCATGATCGAGCGGGCGCGACGCTCGGCTTCCACCTTCTTGGCGTCCGTCTTGGCCGATGCCGCTTCCGCAGCTGCCTTGTCGGAGAAGAGGGCGGTCACTTCCGTTGCGGTCTCGACCGTTTCTTCGGCGATCTCCTCGGCCAGTTCCGCCGCGCGCTCTTCGTAGTCGCGCTTGAAGGCAACGATTTCGGAAGTCGAGATCGCCGTCGTCTGCTCGATCTTTCGGACCGTGTTGCCGGCGATCGAGGTTACAGTGGCGGTCGAAGAGGCTCGGGCAGGGGCGGTCGTCGACGAGCCCTTCGGCTCACCGGCGCGTTCGGCCGTGCCACCAACGATCGTCGGCTTGTAGCCGCGCGTCCAGCCGGTGGAGATCAGGTTGGTCTTGCCTTCCTGGATACCCTTGCCGAGCGCTGTGTTGCTGAAGTCGGACGTGTCGACATGGGCCAGATCGTGGCGACCGAGATAAGAGACGGCCAGTTCGCGGAAGACGTAGTCGAGGATCGATGTCGCGTTCTTGATCGCATCGTTGCCCTGAACCATGCCGGCCGGCTCGAACTTGGTGAAGGTGAAGGCCTCCACATATTCTTCGAGCGGCACGCCGTACTGCAGGCCGAGCGAGATGGCGATGGCGAAGTTGTTCATCATCGCACGGAAGGCAGCCCCTTCCTTGTGCATGTCGATGAAGATCTCGCCGAGACGGCCATCACCGAATTCACCGGTGCGCAGGTAGACCTTGTGACCGCCGACGACGGCCTTCTGGGTGTAGCCCTGGCGGCGGTTCGGCAGCTTTTCGCGGGCGCGGATCACCTTCTCGATGACGCGTTCGACGATCTTCTCGGTAATGGTGACGGCCTGGGCGGCGGCGGGCGCCTGGATCAGATCCTCCAGCGCATCCTCGTCCTTGTCGTCCTCGATCAGCGAGGCGTTGAGCGGCTGCGACAGCTTGGAGCCGTCGCGATAGAGGGCGTTTGCCTTCAGCGCCAGCTTCCACGAGAGCATATAGGCATTCTTGCAGTCCTCGACGGTCGCCTCGTTCGGCATGTTGATCGTCTTGGAGATCGCACCGGAGATGAACGGCTGGGCTGCCGCCATCATGCGGATGTGGCTTTCGACCGACAGGTAGCGCTTACCGATCTTGCCGCAGGGGTTGGCGCAATCGAAGACGGGCAGGTGCTCGTTCTTCAGGAACGGCGCGCCTTCCAGCGTCATGGCACCGCAGACATGGATGTTGGCCGCTTCGATGTCCTTCTTGGAGAAGCCCAAATGGTCGAGCAGGTTGAAATCCATCGCGGCGAGCTGTTCGTCGGAGACCTTCAGCGTACCCTTGAGGAAGTCGGCGCCGAGCGTCCACTGGTTGAAGACGAACTTGATATCGAAGGCAGACTTCAGCGCGGCGTTGACCGCTTCCACCTTCTCGTCGGTGAAGCCCTTGGCCTTCAGCGTTGACGGGTTGATCGCCGGCGCCTGGTTCAGGTTGCCGTGGCCGACCGCGTAGGCCTCGATCTCGGCGATCTGGCTTTCGCTGTAGCCGAGCGAACGCAGCGCTTCCGGAACGGCGCGGTTGATGATCTTGAAGTAGCCGCCACCGGCGAGCTTCTTGAACTTCACCAGCGCGAAGTCCGGCTCGATGCCGGTCGTGTCGCAGTCCATGACGAGGCCGATCGTGCCGGTCGGCGCGATAACGGTTGCCTGGGCGTTGCGGTAGCCGTGCTTCTCGCCGAGTTCCAAGGCCTTGTCCCAGGCGCTCATGGCGTGGATGACGAGGTCCTGGTCCGGGTTGTCCGAGTGGATGAGGGCGACCGGGTTGACCGACAGCGCCTCATAGCCAGTTGTCTCGCCATAGGCGGCACGGCGGTGATTGCGGATGACGCGCAGCATATTGTCGCGGTTCGGCGCAAAGCCCGGGAACGGACCGAGCTTCTCGGCCATTTCGGCGGAGGTGGCGTAGGAGATGCCCGTCATGATCGCGGTCAGCGCACCGGCAATGGCGCGGCCCTCGGCGCTGTCATAGGGAATACCCGAGGACATCAGCAGGCCGCCGATGTTGGCGTAACCGAGGCCGAGCGTGCGGTACTCGTAGGAGAGTTCGGCAATCTCGCGGGACGGGAACTGTGCCATCATGACCGAAACTTCGAGAACGATGGTCCAGAGCCGGACGGCGTGCTCGTAGTCGGCGATGTTGATCCGCTTGGTCGCCGCATCCTTGAACATCATCAGGTTCAGCGAGGCGAGGTTGCAGGCGGTGTCATCGAGGAACATGTATTCCGAGCACGGGTTCGACGCGCGGATCGGGCCGGCGGCGGGGCTGGTGTGCCAGTCGTTCATCGTCGTGTTGAAGTGCAGGCCTGGATCGGCCGATGCCCAGGCTGCGTAGGAGATCGACTCCCAGAGATCGCGCGCCTTCAGCGTCTTCATGACGCGACCGTCCTTGCGGGCCGTCAGGTTCCAGTCGCCATCGGCTTCGACAGCGCGCAGGAAGTCGTCCTTGATCGAGACCGAGTTGTTGGAGTTCTGGCCCGAGACCGTGAGGTAGGCTTCCGAATCCCAGTCGGTGTCGTAGGTCTTGAACTCGAGGTCCTTGTAGCCCTGCTTGGCGAACTGGATGACGCGCTGGACGTAGTTTTCCGGAACCAGGGCCTGCTTGGCAGCACGGATCTCGCGCTTCAGCGCCGGGTTCTGTTTCGGGTCATAGCAGGCGTCGTCGGTGCCGTCGCAGTTGACGCAGGCCTTCATGATCGCCTTCAGATGTTTGGCGACGACCTTCGAACCGGTGACGAGGGCAGCAACCTTCTGCTCTTCCTTGACCTTCCAGTTGATGTATTCCTCGATATCGGGGTGATCGATATCGACGACCACCATCTTGGCGGCGCGGCGGGTGGTGCCACCCGACTTGATGGCGCCGGCGGCGCGGTCGCCGATCTTCAGGAACGACATCAGGCCGGAGGACTTGCCGCCGCCCGAGAGCTTTTCGCCTTCACTGCGCAGGTGCGAGAAGTTGGAGCCGGTGCCCGAACCGTACTTGAACAGACGTGCTTCACGCACCCAAAGGTCCATGATGCCGCCTTCGTTGACGAGATCGTCAGCGACGGACTGGATGAAGCAGGCGTGCGGCTGCGGGTGCTCGTAGGCCGACTTCGACTTCGTCAGCTTGCCGGTGAAGGGATCGACATAGTAGTGGCCCTGGCCAGGGCCATCGATGCCATAGGCCCAGTGAAGGCCGGTGTTGAACCATTGCGGCGAGTTCGGCGCAACGCGCTGGGTGGCGAGCATGTAGGCGAGTTCGTCGCGGAAGGCGGAGGCGTCTTCTTCGGTATCGAAATAGCCGCCCTTCCAGCCCCAATAGGCCCAGGTACCGGCCAGGCGATCGAAAACCTGGCGAGCATCGGTTTCGGAACCGTAGTGTTCTTCCTTGGGCAGCGCCTTCAGCGCTTCAGCATCCGGAACGGAGCGCCAGAGGAAGGAGGGGACATCGTTCTCCTCGACGCGCTTCATCTTGGCCGGAACGCCAGCCTTGCGGAAATACTTCTGGGCGAGAATGTCGGCAGCGACCTGGCTGAACTGCGCCGGAACGTCGATATCGGCAAGACGGAAAACGATCGAACCATCGGGGTTCTTGATCTCACTCGTAGCCTTGCGGAATTCGATCTCCGCATAGGCAGATTGCCCGGCCTTGGTGAAACGACGTTCGATCTTCATTGTCCCTGGTCCTTCGTGTTGCCTAGCGCCCGCCACAGGCGCAATTGTCCCCGCCCGGCCGCGAGGGGCATCCCGCAGCCAGTCTCAGCTTCCGTCCTTTGGAGAGAAACCCACAGTTGGGTGACCCTGTATCTTGTGAGATAGGCTGACTGCAAGCACTAAATATAGTGTTAACAGCTGATTTATGCCAGCCAATTGTTGCTCAAACGGGCCTCAAAGATCGCACAAAAATCCTCACGGCGACCGCATGGTGAAATCCATGACCGCCGCCTGTCAGAACCGCCGATTTGGTGAGATGAACCGGGCGCTAAACAATCCGGTCCGCCGCCGTCGCAACGTAAAATCCATTAACCGTGAATCGTCCGGGGGCGTCAAGGGGTGGTTTGTGACGGAAGTTTGAGCGCTAGATGTTGTGTGGACCGACTGTGGAAAACGGGGACATCGAGCAACCCCATGAAAATCAGGCACTTCCGCAGCTTGCCTGTGAGACTGCCGCAACAATCCGCGCCAGATCAAAAAATTGACGGGTAAAAAGCCGTATAAAAACCATCCTTAACGGCACCCTCGGTTGCGTCCGATCAAGCGATATGGGGTGGCCGGAGTGATTCGGATCTCGCGTCCTGTAACCGCGGGCCTTTTGTCGCCACAACGAAACACAGGCACTACTCCTAGTGCCTCTTCCAGCCTCACGCGCGGCCAGTGATGCCGGCGCAGGCACGAACGCTGGTCGGTTCGTGAAGGGCAGGCGGGATCAGCGCGCTGATCCCGCACTGGAATTCAATCGACGCGCTTCTGCAGTTCGCGCGCACCGTTCGGCGCATTCACCTTGCCCTCGGTAATGAAGTAGGCAAACACATCGCGCGCCTCTTTCTTCGCCTTGCGGTCCGGGGCGCTCTTTTCAAGCCCGCTCGGCTCGTCGCCCTCTGCAAAGGTCTTCGCGCGCTCGGCCCAGAGGTCGAGCTTGTCGGGCGCGTAACAGGTCTCGATATCGTCGCTGCCCTTCTGCAGGCGGAGATAGACGAAATCGGCGGTGACATCGGCGATCATCGGATAATCAGCGTGTTCGGCGAGCACCACGGCAACGCCGTACTTCTCCAGCAGCGAAACGAACTCCGGGGTCTGGAAGGTGGGATTTCGCACCTCGACCACATGACGTAGCGGAAGCCCATCCTGCTTCTCCGGAAGAAGCTTCAGAAAACCTTCGAAGTCGTCAGGTTCGAACTTCTTCGTCGGCGCGAACTGCCAGAGGATGGGTCCAAGATGGGGCCCGAGCTCGGTCAACCCTTGTGTCAGGAATCGCTCCATGGATTCACCGGCTTCCGACAGAACCTTGCGGTTGGTAACGAAGCGGCTCGCCTTCAACGAAAAGATGAAATCCTCCGGGACCTCTGAAGCCCATTTGGCAAAGGTCTCGGGCTTCTGCGAGGAGTAATAGGTGCCGTTCACCTCGATCGCGCGAAGCTGCTTGCCGGCGTATTCGAGCTGCCGCTTCTTGGCCAGCGTGCTCGGATAAAAGGTGCCCTCCCAGGGCTCGAAGGTCCAGCCGCCGATGCCAACGCGGATCTTTCCGGATTTTGCCATGCCATCCTCCTCAACAACGGTCATCGCGTAACCGCGTGCTTTTCAATCTTTGATCGATTTCGTCATGTCCACGAATGTCCACCCTGGACGATAGGGATTGGGTCGGCGACCCGTTTCTTGAAATCCATAGGTGCTGTAGAGCGCAATGTTTCGCTCCATGCGTGAATTGGTGTAGAGCCGCACCTCCGGCAAGCCCCACTCGGCCGCCATGTGGTCGACGAAGCGCAACAACTCGATACCGAGCCCCTGGCCCTGGCAGGCAGGGAGAACGGCGAGGCTGAAGATCATCAAGTGATCGGCGTACCGCTCGACAACCGCAAGCGCCGAAACAATGTCCTCTCGTTCGCGAAGCCAAACCTCGCCGCGCAGAATGCGGGGCGCGTAGTCCTCGGTTACCGGCAGCGGCGGCCCGCCAAGAAGTGCCTTATACGGCTCGTAGGCTGCCGCCGTCACGCTTTGTACCGCGGCCAGATCCTCCAGACGAGCAGGCCGCATCATGCCAGGATCACTCCTTGCGGTCGCCGATCGGCGTCGCGCTCCTCACTCCGCCGCCTCGACCTTCTTCATCGGCCGCCGCTCAAGCAGCTCCTTGAGGAACTGGCCAGTATAGGAGCGCTTCTCCTTGACGACGTCCTCAGGCGTCCCCTTGGCGATCACTTCGCCACCCCCGTCGCCGCCCTCCGGACCGAAGTCGATGACCCAGTCGGCGGTCTTGATGACTTCGAGGTTGTGCTCGATGACGACGACCGAGTTGCCCTGGTTCACGAGCTCATGCAGAACTTCAAGAAGCTTGGCTACGTCATGGAAATGCAAGCCTGTCGTGGGCTCGTCAAGAATATAGAGCGTACGGCCGGTGGAACGCTTCGACAGTTCCTTCGCCAGCTTGACGCGTTGCGCCTCACCGCCTGACAGCGTGTTTGCCTGCTGCCCGACCTTGATGTAGCCAAGGCCAACCTGGTTGAGCGTCACCAGCTTGTCGCGTACGGCCGGGACGGCTGCGAAGAACTCCACACCTTCCTCGACGGTCATGTCGAGCACGTCGGCGATCGACTTGCCCTTGAAGTGCACGTCGAGCGTTTCGCGGTTGTAACGCTTGCCGTGGCAGACGTCGCAGGTGACGTAGACATCCGGCAGGAAGTGCATCTCGATCTTGATGACGCCGTCGCCCTGGCAGGCCTCGCAGCGGCCGCCCTTGACGTTGAAGGAGAAGCGACCCGGCTGATAGCCGCGCGCCTTTGCTTCCGGAAGACCGGCAAACCAGTCGCGGATCGGCGTGAAGGCACCGGTATAGGTTGCCGGGTTCGAGCGCGGCGTGCGGCCGATCGGCGACTGATCGATGTCGATCACCTTGTCGATATGCTCGAAACCGTCGATACGGTCGTGCTCGGCCGGGTTTTCGCGCGCCCCCATGATGCGGCGGGCGGCGGCCTTGTAGAGCGTTTCGATCAGGAAGGTCGACTTGCCGCCGCCGGACACGCCGGTGACCGCGGTGAAGACACCGAGCGGGATCGAGGCGGTAACGTTCTTGAGGTTGTTGGCGCGGGCGCCGACAACGGTGATTTCCTTTTTCTTCTTCGGCTTGCGACGCTCGGAGGGAACGTCGACCGCAAGTTCGCCGGACAGATACTTGCCGGTCAGCGATTTCGGATTGGCCATGATATCGGCGGGCGATCCTTGCGCGATGACCTCGCCGCCATGGATACCGGCGGCCGGGCCGATATCGACGACGTAATCTGCCGTCAGGATCGCGTCCTCATCATGCTCCACGACGATCACGGTATTGCCGATGTCGCGCAGGTGGCGAAGCGTGTCGAGCAGGCGGGCATTGTCGCGCTGGTGCAGGCCGATCGACGGTTCGTCCAGAACGTAGAGAACGCCCGTCAGGCCCGAACCGATCTGCGACGCAAGCCGGATACGCTGGCTTTCACCGCCCGAGAGCGTTCCGGAATTGCGCGACAGACTGAGATATTCCAGGCCGACATCGTTGAGGAAGCGCAGACGGTCGCGGATCTCCTTGAGGATGCGGACGGCAATCTCGTTCTGCTTGGTATTGAGATGCTCCGGCAGAGCCTCGAACCAGTCGCGCGCGATGCGGATCGACATCTCGGTCACCTGGCCGATATGCAGCTTGTCGATCTTGACCGCCAGCGCCTCGGGCTTGAGGCGGAAACCGGCGCAGGCCGGGCAGGGCGCCGCTGACATGTAGCGCTCGATCTCCTCGCGCGCCCAGGCGCTGTCGGTTTCCTTCCAACGGCGCTCGAGATTGGGAACGATGCCCTCGAAATTCTTGGTCGTGTTGTAGGAGCGGGCACCGTCTTCATAGTGAAAGACGATCTTTTCTTCCGTTCCGTGCAGGATCGCCTTCTGCGCCGCAGCCGACAGCTCGTTCCAGCGGCTGCCGAGCTTGAAGCCGAAGACCTTGCCGAGCGCTTCCAGCGTCTGGTTGTAATAGGGAGAGGAGGATTTTGCCCAGGGCGCAATCGCACCGTCGCGCAGCGTCCGGTGTTCTTCCGGCACGATCAGCGCCGTGTCGATCTTCTGCTGGCTGCCGAGACCATCGCAGGTCGGGCAGGCGCCGAAGGGGTTGTTGAACGAAAACAGCCGCGGCTCGATCTCGGAAATCGTGAAGCCGGAAACCGGGCAGGCGAACTTTTCGGAGAACAGCACGCGCTCGTGGGTTTCGTTCAGCGATTTGTTGGCCGAACCGCCTGCAGCGGTCTCCTCGGGTGGCAGCGGCTTGTCGGCAAACTCGGCAACGGCAAGCCCATCGGCCAGAGTCAGGCAGGTCTCCAGGCTGTCAGCCAGGCGCGAGGCAAGATCGGGCCTGACGACGACGCGGTCGACAACCACATCGATGTCATGCTTGTACTTCTTGTCGAGCGGCGGAGCTTCGGCGATTTCGTAGAAGGTGCCGTCGACCTTGACGCGCTGAAAACCCTTCTTCATCAGCTCGGCGAGTTCCTTCTTGTACTCGCCCTTGCGACCGCGAACGAGCGGCGCAAGAATATAGAGACGCGTGCCTTCGCCAAATTCGAGCACCCGGTCGACCATCTGGCTGACCGTCTGACTTTCGATCGGCAGTCCCGTCGCCGGCGAATAGGGCACGCCGACACGTGCAAAGAGCAGGCGCATATAGTCGTAGATTTCGGTGACCGTACCGACCGTCGAACGCGGGTTGCGCGAGGTCGTCTTCTGCTCGATCGAGATTGCCGGCGACAGCCCGTCGATCTGGTCGACGTCCGGCTTCTGCATCATTTCGAGGAACTGGCGCGCATAGGCCGACAGGCTCTCGACATAGCGGCGCTGCCCTTCGGCATAGATCGTGTCAAATGCGAGCGAGGACTTGCCCGAGCCCGATAGGCCGGTCATCACGATCAGCTTGTTGCGCGGCAGATCGAGGTCGATGCCTTTCAGATTGTGCTCGCGCGCACCACGAATGGAGATGGTCTTGAGTTCACTCATCGGAAGCCAGCTTTTGCATGTCGGTTGAAAGCCCCCTATGTAATGACGCTAACGCCCATGTCGAGGCGCAATCGGCAAAACAGGCGGCCAATTCGAGTCGGTTGACAGGATCATAGCCAAATACTAGAACAAATAAAGAACAAATCGCCCATAAAACGACCAAAACTGTTGTGGATTATGTGCGAGGCGGGGCGTATCGACGGCAGCGGACCGCTAAGATGCGCGCTCTTGAAATTCCAAGCCGGGCCCTAGGCGCGGTGAAACCACGGGAAAAGCAACAATGGCTGGAAGCGTCAACAAGGTGATCTTGATCGGAAATGTCGGGGCAGACCCGGAAATCCGGCGCACGCAGGACGGCCGGCCGATCGCCAACCTGCGCATCGCAACCTCGGAAACCTGGCGCGACCGCAACAGCGGCGAACGCAAGGAAAAGACTGAGTGGCACACGGTCGTCGTGTTCAACGAAGGCCTCTGCAAGGTTGTCGAGCAGTACGTCAAGAAGGGCGCCAAGCTCTATATCGAAGGCGCACTGCAGACCCGCAAGTGGCAGGATCAGAACGGTAACGACCGCTACTCGACGGAAGTGGTACTGCAGGGCTTCAACTCGACGCTGACGATGCTCGACGGTCGCGGCGAGGGCGGCGGCTCCGGCGTCAGCCGTGGCGGTGGCGGCGACTTCGGCGGTAGCAACTACGGCGGTGGCGGTGGTGGTTACGACGACTACGATCAGCAGCCGCGCCAGTCTTCAGGCGGCGGCCGTTCGGGTGGCAGCCAAGGTGGCCAGGGCGGTCAGGGCGGCGGCTTCTCGCGCGATATGGACGACGACATTCCGTTCTGATCGTCGTATCAGGCTCGGACTGTTTCAAACGCCGTGTCCCTTGGGGGCGCGGCGTTTTTTGTTCGAGCGGAGGTGCCATCTCGCGATGTCAGCGGCTGATTGCTCAAATGGCAGCGCGTTCAGACGAACGCACAAGGCTCGCTCGAGCCGCCTGCTTCCAGTCCATCTTTCGGCTTCGAGCGCCTCCACTTCAAAGCGGATGCTTTAGAGGGCCATCGCGGATTTGACCCCGTCGACAACGAACTGGACGGCAAGGGCCGCCAGGATGACACCGAGCAAGCGGGTGAGGATGGCGCGGCCGGTGACGCCGAGGAACCGGTCGATACGTTCGGCTATGACCAGCGCGAGAAACAGGCTGAGCATCGACAGCGCGATGACGATCAGGAGCTGGGTGCGCTCTATGGCCGTCGGGAATGAGCCGGCAAGCAGGATCGTTGCCGAGATCGCGCCCGGCCCGGCAATCAGCGGCAAGGCGAGGGGAAAGACCGCGATGTTGTGGATGTGATCCTTCGTGGTCGCGTTCTCGCCGGTCTTTTCCTTGCGCTCCTGCCGCTTCTCGAAAATCATCTCGAAGGCGATCCAGAAGAGCAGCAGACCGCCGGCGATGCGGAAGGCGCCGATCGAAATGCCGAGCAGGCCGAGGATGCCGTTGCCGAAGAGCGCAAAGGCGGCGAGAATGAAGAAGGCGATCAGCGAACCGCGGGTGGCCACCTGAAAGCGCTCCTGCCGGCTGAGGCCGACGGTCAGGCTCAGGAAGATCGGCGCAAGGCCGGGCGGATCGAGCGTGACGAGAAGCGTGGTGAGCGCATTGACCAGGAGGTCGACATTGAACATCCGTTTCCCCTTCCGGATTTCGCCCCGGGTTTTCCCGGTGACGGGCGGGTATTGTTAGGCAAGCGGCAGGGGCTTGGGAAGAGGGCCGCAAACAAAGTCTCAGCAATGACTTATTGAGCAATCCCTACCGGCAACCGGACCGCAAATGCGCAGCATTTCGGTGATCGGCGACGGGGGTCTTCCGATTTCCCGCGCAATGCCCTAGAAAAGCCTGCTCCGGCGGCAAAAGACTGTTCACAACTGCCGCGTGGCTCATCGGGTCCGGATCTGGATTTCGGAGAAAATCATGCAGCGATTCAAAGCGTTACAGTGACATCTTCACACCTGAGCGGAYGAAAGGTGCCGTGGGCCGCAAATTGGCGATTCCGGTGGCAATCCGCTATAAATATCCGACTGATTCTGAACAAAGATCGTGATCACCATTGACTGAGCAAAGCCCCCCCGGCGGCGGAAAAACTCCGCCAGGCATCGAGCCGATTTCCATCATCGAGGAAATGCAGCGGTCCTATCTCGATTACGCGATGAGCGTCATCGTCAGCCGCGCGCTTCCCGACGTGCGTGACGGTCTGAAACCCGTGCACCGCCGCATCCTCTACGGGATGAGCGAGCTCGGGATCGACTGGAACAAGAAATACGTCAAATGCGCCCGTGTGACCGGGGACGTGATGGGTAAGTACCACCCGCACGGCAATGCGGCGATCTACGATGCGCTGGCGCGTATGGCGCAGGATTGGTCGCTCCGCCTGCCGCTGATCGACGGCCAGGGCAACTTCGGTTCCGTCGACGGTGATCCACCGGCAGCCGAGCGCTACACCGAATGCCGCCTGCAGAAGGCCGCGCATTCGCTTCTCGACGATCTCGACAAGGAAACGGTCGACTTCCGCGACAACTACGACGGCACCCTGCAGGAACCGGCTGTCGTTCCGGCGAAGTTCCCGAACCTGCTCGTCAACGGCGCCGGCGGCATCGCCGTCGGCATGGCGACGAACATTCCGCCGCACAACCTGGTCGAAGTCATCAATGGCTGCATGGCGCTGATCGACAATCCAGCGATCGAACTGCCGGAACTGATGGAAATCATCCCGGGTCCGGATTTCCCGACCGGCGCGCTGATCCTCGGTCGTTCCGGCATCCGCTCGGCCTACGAGACCGGCCGCGGCTCAGTCATCATGCGCGGCCGCGCCCATATCGAGCCGATGCGCGGCGACCGCGAGCAGATCATCATCACCGAGATCCCGTTCCAGGTGAACAAGGCGACGATGATCGAGAAGATGGCCGAACTGGTGCGCGACAAGCGCATCGAGGGCATCTCGGACCTGCGCGACGAATCCGACCGTCAGGGCTATCGCGTCGTCGTCGAACTGAAGCGCGACGCCAATGCGGACGTCATCCTGAACCAGCTCTATCGCTACACGCCGCTGCAGACCTCGTTTGGCTGCAATATGGTGGCGCTGAACGGCGGCAAGCCGGAGCACATGACGCTGCTCGACATGCTCAGGGCGTTTGTTGCGTTCCGCGAAGAAGTCGTTAGCCGGCGTACGAAGTACCTGCTGCGCAAGGCGCGCGACCGAGCTCATGTGCTCGTCGGCCTCGCCATCGCAGTCGCCAACATCGACGAAATCATCAAGCTCATTCGCCATGCTCCGGATCCGCAGACGGCGCGCGAGCAGTTGATGGAGCGCCGCTGGCCGGCCCATGACGTCGAAAGCCTCATTCGCCTGATCGACGACCCGCGCCACCGCATCAACGAGGACGGTACCTACAACCTCTCGGAAGAGCAGGCCCGCGCCATCCTCGACCTTCGCCTGCAGCGCCTGACGGCACTCGGCCGCGATGAAATCGGCGACGAACTCAACAAGATCGGCGAGGAAATCAAGGATTACCTCGACATCCTGTCGTCGCGCCTGCGCATCATGACCATCGTCAAGGACGAACTCGTCGTCATCCGCGACGAGTTCGGCACCCCGCGCCGGTCCGAGATCATGGAAGGCGGCCCTGACATGGACGATGAGGATCTCATCGCCCGTGAAGACATGGTCGTGACCGTCTCGCATCTCGGATACATCAAGCGCGTGCCGCTGACGACCTACCGGGCGCAGCGCCGCGGCGGCAAGGGCCGCTCGGGCATGGCGACCAGGGACGAAGATTTCGTTACCCGGCTATTCGTTGCCAATACTCATACGCCGGTTCTGTTCTTCTCCTCGCGTGGCATCGTCTACAAGGAAAAGGTCTGGCGTCTGCCGATCGGCACGCCGCAATCGCGCGGCAAGGCGCTGATCAACATGCTGCCGCTGGAGCCCGGCGAACGCATCACCACGATCATGCCGCTGCCCGAGGACGAGGCGACCTGGGAAAACCTCGACGTCATGTTCTCGACGACCCGCGGCACGGTTCGCCGCAACAAGCTGTCGGACTTCGTCCAGGTCAACCGCAACGGCAAGATCGCGATGAAGCTCGAGGAAGAGGGGGACGAGATCCTCTCCGTCGACACGTGTACGGAGCATGACGACGTCATGCTGACGACAGCGCTCGGCCAGTGCATCCGCTTCCCGGTCGACGACGTGCGCGTCTTTGCCGGCCGCAACTCGATCGGCGTTCGTGGCATCAACCTCGGCGACGGCGACCGCATCATCTCGATGGCGATCCTTGGTCATGTCGATGCCGAACCATGGGAGCGCGCGGCCTATCTGAAGCGCGCTGCGGCGGAGCGTCGGGCGACGAACGGCGACGAGGAAGAAATCGCACTGGTCGGCGAGGAAGTCGCTGACGGCGGAGAGCTGTCGAACGAACGTTTTGAGGAGCTGAAGGCGCGCGAACAGTTCGTGCTGACGGTCTCGGAGAAGGGCTTCGGCAAGCGCTCCTCGTCCTATGATTTCCGCACCTCGGGTCGTGGCGGCAAGGGCATCCGCGCCACCGACACCTCGAAGACGACGGAAATTGGCGTGCTCGTCGCGGCCTTCCCGATCGAAGACAACGACCAGATCATGCTCGTCTCCGATGGCGGCCAGCTGATCCGCGTGCCGATCAATGGCGTCCGGCTCGCAAGCCGCGCCACCAAGGGCGTCACCATCTTCTCGACCGCCAAGGACGAGAAGGTCGTTTCGGTCGAGCGCATCAGCGAGCCGGAAAGCGACGAGGAGGAGGGCGAAGAGGCAGCCGTCGAGAACGGTGCGCCGGAAACGTCTGCCGAATCCGAAGGTTAACCGCCAAACAATCTGAACGCCTTGAAATCGAAAGCCCGCCATCCTGGCGGGCTTTTTCTATTGGGGTCGTCGTGTTGCCTCACCAATGACGCAAGCTTGCCGACACCGGCCGAGCCATGTTACGCGCACGTCATGGAAAAGGTCCGCAACAGCAACGCTTCGATTATTCGCGCCATTCATCGAATGGTGGGTTGACGCGCGCTCCTTTTCTGAAAGCAGCAACCCGCCGCAAGGCGGGTTTTGTCCATCCGTCTTGCGCAACCAGGAGACGGACATGTCAGATCATGAACTGAAACAGGTTATCGAGGCTGCCGACCGTGCGATCACGGCGGAAGACTTCGGGAGTCTGATGGATTTCTACTCCGAAGACGCGACGCTCGTCATCAAACCGGGTCTCAACGCGACCGGAAAGTCCCAGATCCACAAGGCGTTCGTGGCGATCGCCGCCCATTTCAACAACCGGATGAAGGTCCGCCAGGGCGCGATGAAAGTGATCGAAGGCGGCGACACGGCCCTTGTCATCATGGAAACGGTGCTCGACACGATGAACCCGGAGGGCGACGAGGTCTCCATCGTGCGGCGAGCGACCTACGTCTTCCGCAAGACCGACGCCGGAAAATGGCTTTGCGTCATCGACAATTCCTACGGCACGACGCTGCTTGATGCCTAGTCTCGGTGCTCGGCGGACGGATCGCTGTCTTTGGCCGTGGGCGGGATACCGCGGATGTAGTCGCGCAGGCCCCTGGCGAGCGCACCGAATGTGACGCGGCAGCGCGGTGCGGTCTTCAGGTTCTCGTGCATCACCAGCCAGGTGTCGAGCTTCATCTCGAACAGGCCCGACAGCACGGGGAGAAGATCGGGGTCGCGCGCCGCCAATCCGTTCTGGCAGATGCCGATGCCGAAGCCGGCGCGGATCGCGGCAAGTTGGGCAAGGTTGCTGTCGGCTTTCAGCGCAAAGCGTGCAGCCGGCAGCTCCGGCGAGCGGGCGATGATCGCCCGGATCGCCGCGGTCTCCCGGTCGTAGCCGATCAGGCTGTGATCGGCGAGATCGGTCAGCGCCCGCGGCATGCCGCGCCGCGCGATGTAACGGCGGTGGGCGTGAAAACTGATAGGAATGACACCGAGGTGCTTGGCGATCAGCGCATCCTGCGCCGGCGCGATCATACGCACCGCGATATCGGCCTCCTGGCGCAACAGGTCCTCGACCGTATCCGAGGCTGAGAGTTCGATCGTCAGCTGAGGATAAGCTTCGTGCAGGTCTGCGAGGATCGGCGGCAGGACCTCGATGCCGATGACTTCGCTCGCACTGATGCGCACCGTGCCACTGACCATATCGCGCTGGCCCGACGCGGCACGCAACAGCGCCGCCGATGTTGCGGAGAGCGTCTCGGCATAAGGCCTGAGCGCCAGTGCTGCATCGGTCGGCAGCAGGCCGTGCGGAGAGCGCACGAACAGCGGATAACCGAGTACCGTTTCCATTGCGTCCACGTGTCGACCGACGGTCGGCTGCGTCAAGCCTAGCTCGCGGGCGGCCGCCGACAGCGATCCCTCCTGCAGCACCGAGAGAAACGTCCTGTAGAAGTCCCAGCTCAAATCCATCTTGCTCATCTATTTCAGTATATCCGATCAAATCTTTTCGGCAATTCCGTTTAGCCAGTCGATGCGCGATCCTGCCTTTATCGAGATGGATGGAGCATGACATGACCGAGATGCAGCAAAGAACAAGGGTAGCGCTAGTCCTTGGCGCCACGGGCGGCATTGGCGGCGCGGTTGCGCGCGAGCTTAACAAGCGCGGCTGGCAGGTGCGCGCCTTGAACCGCAACGCGGAGAAGGCGGCAAAGGCCGAGCCTGCATTCGACTGGCGGCAGGGTGACGCCATGAACGCACGCGACGTTCGCGCCGCAGCGGAAGGAGCCAATCTGATCGTGCACGCCGTCAATCCGCCCGGCTACCGCAACTGGGGCACCCTGGTGCTGCCGATGCTCGACAGCACGATTGCCGCGGCGAATGCGGTCGGGGCCCGTGTCCTGCTGCCTGGAACGATCTACAATTTCGGCCGCGACGCCTTTCCAATCCTGAACGAGGACGCACCGCAAAATCCGGATACCGAGAAGGGCCTGATCCGCAAGGAGATGGAGCGTCGCCTGAAAGATGCGTCAGAGACAGGCGTCGGCGTGATCATCGTCAGGGCGGGCGACTTCTTCGGACCGGGTGCCGCCAACAACTGGTTCTCGCAAGGGCTGGTAAAACCCGGAAAACCGGTGACGACGATTTCCTACCCCGGCCGTGAAGGGATCGCGCACCAGTGGGCCTATCTACCTGATGTCGCGGAGACCATGGTCCGCCTCGTCGAACGCGCCGAAAGCCTACCGCGCTTTGCGGTCTACCACATGCGCGGCTTCCTCGATCGGAACGGTACGGAGATGGTTGCGGCGATCCGCCGTGCCCTCGGAAAACCGGGCGTGCCAGTGCGGTCCCTCCCGTGGTGGCTGATCGGCCTGGCTTCGCCCTTCGTCCCACTCTTCCGGGAGCTGCGTAAAATGCGCTACGTTTGGCGCGAGCCTCTGAGAATGCCGAACGAGCGGCTGCTGGCAGTTCTCGGCGAAGAACCGCATACGCCGATCGACGAGGCGGTCGCAACGACCCTCAAGGGGCTTGGTTGCATGCCGAAAGAGATAGCCACCAGGGCAACAACCGCTGGCCGCATGCCTGCGTAGCTCGACGAGGAACGACCGGGCGCCGCCCGATACGGCTGGCGGCGCGGGGACCGTCAGTTCTTGAAGACAAGGCAGGCGCCGCCGCTCTTGCGAATGGTGGCGCAAAGCTTGTTTGCTTCCTCTTGTGTGTCGCGGCCGATGCGGGCGGCGTAGCGGATCCTCAGGCCGAAACTGGCATTGCGCTCCTTAAGCAGAAGCGCCTTTTCGCTGCGGATTGGTTCCGGAAGACGCTTGACCGCGCTGACGAACAGTCGCTGGGCAACGGACTTTTGGAAATGCGCGGCGAGTTGCACGCCCCAGGGCGCCCATTCGGCTTCGTCGATCACCTCGATGTCGCGAAGGTTGCGGGTGCTGGCGAGCGCCACGCAGCCATCGAGGAAGGTCTTGCCCTTGTCGAGCGTCATGTCGAGCGCCTTTGGCGGATTGTCGCGCCAGTCCTCGACGCTGTAGGCGGTGATCGCGAGCACGTAGTTGCGCGTTTCGGCCGGCAGCCAATCGACCTCGAGGAAGCGTTCCAGCCCGTTCTCGCCGGCATTGTAGGCGGCGGCAGCAAAGCCGAGGTTGCCATAGCGCGACTTGAGTTCGTTCAGATATTCCGCCGACTTGCCGAGCGCCTCGACGACATCGAAGCTGTTGTTGAGCCCCCGCATCTTCGCCGTTCCCGGCATGAACTGCGCGATGCCTTCCGCGCCCTTGGGGCTGACTGCGTTTGGCCGGAACAGGCTTTCGCGCCAGATCAGGCGGGCAAAGAAGGCCGCTGGCAGGCCGTTGGCGGCCGCATAGTGGTCGATCACGCCGCAGATGTCGCGGGCGAAATTCTCCTTGCTGATGCAGAGTGCCTTTGCGGGATCGGTCACCGATCGACCGGAATAGACGCATTTCGGCTGTGGGACGAGATCGTCGATACGAGCCGTCGCGGGGAGCGCGCTCAATGCCGAACAGCTGGCAGCCAGCACCAGTGCCGCTCTCGCGACACGTGCCCAGGCGCTCGATCTGACCTTCCGCCGAAGACCCACGTCAAAAATATTTCCAGAAAAAGTCCTTGAGCGTTCATAGCATCTCCGGTCGCCTCGACAAACGGCATTGTCGAGGCGGGCGTCGGGGCCTAGCGCGGAGAGCCGGTCGGCAGCACAAGTTGCATGAATGTCAGATCGAGCCAGCGACCGAACTTCGTTCCAACCTCGCGCATGCGGCCGGTGTCGACGAAGCCCAGCTGGGCATGAAGGCGGATCGAGGCAGTGTTCTCCGACTCGATACCCGCGACCATCACATGCTTGCCCAGCTGTTCGGCCTCGGCGATCAACGCGACCAGGAGTTTCCGGCCAATGCCGCCACCGCGGCAATCCTTGTGGACATAGACGGAATGCTCGACCGTGTGGCGATAGCCATCAAAGGCGCGCCAATCGCCAAAGGACGCATAACCGACGACATCACCCTCCGCGGAGACTGCCACCAGTACCGGATAGCCCGCGTCCGCACGGGCCTTCAGCCAGGCCGTTCGATTGGCGACATCGACCAGGGTCTCGTTCCAGATCGCCGTCGTGTTGGCCACGGCGTCGTTGTAGATCTCGCAGATGACTGGCAGATCGTCTTGGATGGCCGCCCTGATCAGCATGCTTGCTCCTCACATTCATTCACTATATGACTACAACATGGATACTAAAGTAGACAGTCTAGATCAACGGCTCAGTGAACGAATTCGTCTCGAAAGGGAGGCGCGTGGCTGGTCGCTGARCGAACTCTCAGAGCGCTCCGGCGTCTCGCGCGCGATGATCCACAAGGTTGAGCGGGGCGACAGCAGCCCGACGGCGACACTGCTTGCAAAGCTCGCCGGCGCGTTCGGGCTGACCATGTCCAGCCTGATCGCGCGCGCGGAGATGAGCCAGGGCAGGCTGTCGCGACGCGAGGACCAGGCGGTGTGGCGCGATCCGCAGACTGGATATCTCCGGCGCCACGTCTCACCGATGTCGGACCTGCCGCTTGAACTCGTCGAAATCGAGCTTCCGGCCGGCGCCGACGTACCAATCCCGGCATCTGCCTACGCACTTCATCGTCGCTGGATATGGGTGAAACAGGGCCGCCTGACCTTCGTCGAAGGCCTTGAGACTCATGCGCTCAGCGAGGGGGATTGCCTGGAGCTTGGCCCGCCGCAGGATTGCGTTTTCCGCAATGCCAGCGGCGAGACCTGTATCTATGCCGTCGTGCTATTGCGGACCGGCTGAACCTAGCGGTCGAGCTCGGCGATGGCGATCCGAGCCATCGTCAGGTCGCTTTCGACGCCGAAATCATCACCGTCTTCCAGGAACCAGGCGGCGGAAAGCCCGGCATAGGCCAGTACCCAATGGAGGATGCGGCGCGGGTGAAGGCCCGTCTCCACGGCGACGATGGGCAGGTGACGCTGCAGCCGTCCCGGCGCTGTGACGAGAGGCAGTTCCGGATTGCAGAAGAGGTTCGCATAGTCGTAGCCGCGATCGCCGAGCACACGCTTCGGATCGATCGCCAGCCAGCCACGGTCGCCGAAATCGAGGATGTTGGCGTGGTGGACGTCGCCGTGCAGCACGACCGGCGGTTCGGGATCGGCAAACAGGTTTTTCGCCGCCTCGAACGCGCGCGCAAAAACGCCACCTTGAGCGGGTGCCGTCGCCTCCAGTGAAGCGAACCATTTGTCGAGCGGGACGAGATCGTCCGGAACCGGTGTCGGGCGCGGCGCATGAAGCTCGGCCACGGTGCGGCAGATGATGCGCGTCGCGTCCTCATCACTTCCCGTCATCGCCATATGGAACAGGTTGCGCTGACTGTCAGTGCGCTCCATGAGAACGGCATCGCCATCGGATTCATAGACTTTTGCGGCGCCTTTCCCGTTCCAGTAAAGCAGTGGCAGGCGGCCATATTTCTCTTCCGGATCCTGCGCGACCTTGAGCATCGCCGACTGGTTGCGATAGCGGACGGGATGAAGATGGCTGGAGGGCGTGACGATGATTTCGCCGTCCGGCTGCAATGACCATTTTTCAAAATATGCAGAAAACATAAGGCGTTAGTTCCCAAAGGACAAATGCCCCGCCGAGGTGGAGGGGCATTGGCCATGTGGGAGCGTCAGGCAACCTGTTCAAGGGCCGGATAATCGGTATACCCCTTGGCGCCGCCACCATAGAAGGTCGCCTGGTCCGGCGTATTGAGCGGCGCGTCGAGCTTCAACCGCTCGACAAGATCCGGATTGGCAATGTACGACTTGCCGAAAGCGACGAGGTCTGCTTCGCCTTCCTTGATCGTCTTCACCGCCAGCGCCCTGTCATAACCGTTGTTGGTCATCCAGGCCGCCTTGCCACCGGCTGCAACATAGGTGGAACGCAGCGCGTCATAATCGAATGGCCGGTCACCCTGCTGGTGATCACGCGGGCCGCCCGTCGCGCCTTCGATGATGTGGATATAGGCGAGGGGATAGCGCGCAAGGTTCTTGACCACGTAACCAAACACCGGCTGCGGCTCCGGATCGAAGGCGTCGTTGGCAGGCGTCACGGGCGAAAGACGGATGCCGACGCGGCCTGCGCCGACTTCCTGCGTCACCGCATCCATGACCTCGAACAGGAACCGGGCACGGTTCTCGATCGAACCGCCATAGGCATCCGTACGAAGGTTCGAGCCGGAACGAAGGAACTGGTCGATGAGATAACCGTTGGCCGCATGGATCTCGATGCCATCGAAACCGGCGTCGATCGCAGCCCGCGCAGCCTTGCGGTAGTCCTCGACGATCGATCCGATCTCGCCGATTTGCAGCGCGTGCGGCTCGGAGGTTTCGGCAAAGGAGCCGGTGCCATCCGCATTGATCAGGTAGGTCTTGGACTTGGCGCGGATTGCAGAGGGCGCAACCGGCTTCTGACCGTCAGGCTGCAGCGAATTGTGCGAGATCCGGCCGACATGCCACATCTGGACGACGATCCGGCCACCCCTGGCGTGCACCGCATCCGTCACCTTGCGCCAACCTTCGAGCGCCTCCGGCGTATAGAGACCGGGCACGTCGGCGTAGCCCTGGCCCTGCTGGGTGATCGCCGTGCCCTCAGATATCAGCAAACCAGCCGTTGCGCGCTGCTCGTAATAGGTGACGTTCAGAGTGTTCGGAACGGCCCCGGGAGAACGGTTGCGGGTCAAGGGCGCCATGACGATGCGGTTCTTCAGAGCGATGTCGCCGATGGTGATGGGGTCGAAAAGCGAGGCCATGGGAGGTCCTTTCATGGAGGTCTGCTTGGGAGGAGTGGCTCGGCTCAGAGGTCGCCGATGCTCTTGAGGAAGGCGGCGATCGTCTCTTCGTCGCGGCGGTAGAAGATCCATTGGCCAACCTTGCGGGTTGTCACGAGGCCGGCGCGCTGAAGCACGGCGAGATGCGAGGAAACGGTCGACTGCGACAGGCCGCAGCGTTCGAACTGGCCGGCGCATACGCCGAGATCGAGCGGATGCTCCTGTGTCGGGAAATGACGCTGGGGCTCTTTCAGCCAGGCGAGGATGTTCACCCGCACTGGGTGGGCCAGCGCCTTCAATATCTCGTCTCTGTCCATCGTATATCGCTATATCGTGTTTTACCGATACATGTATCGCTCAAACACGATATTCAAATCACAAGACCGTGAGCACCAGGAAGGCAAAAAAAGAGGGCCTCAAGAAAACTTGGGCCCTTGTAGTTGTGAAGGTAATGAGAACCTCCAGAGGGGAACAGCTAATGCGGTGGCGGGGAGGAGAAGCCACCAAGAATGCATCAGCTGCATTTTAATATGGGAAGCGAAGTATCGGCTTTCAATAGCCAGCTGTGATTTTCGTCACGGTTCGCCTGTATCTAACAGTAGACAAAAAAAGAGGGCCACAAGATGACTTGGGCCCTTATAAGTTGTGAAGGTAATTAAACCTCCAGAGGGGAACAGCTGCTGCGGTGGCACTGGGAGGAGAAGCCACCAAAGATGCATCAGCTGAGTTTGGTATGCTGCTTTTTTGGGCGTGCAGCAATCATTTAATATGCATGACAGCCATGCCATGTGCGCATCCCTGCCCATTTCTGCATCGCGCAGCAAAAATGCGCCGCACAACGATGGGGGCGCATTCTAAATATCACATCGAAAACAGATGGTTATAAACCCATCCCAGAAATGCTCACAAAAAGAGCATTTGCAAACTTGGCATCAGAAGTTCCAGTTCCGGGCCTTGGCGACGATGTAGTCACGGAAGACCTTGAGCTTCGCGGCGTTCTTCATCTCGTCGGGATAGCAGAAATAGGTATCGAAGGACGGGATGTCGGCGCTGATCGGCAGCTGGATGAGGCCAGGATCACGACCGACGATATAGTCAGGCAGCATGGCGACGCCGATGCCCAGCAGGCAGGCGCGCTTGATCGAGGTCTGGCTGTTGATCTGCAGGTGCGAGACGCGCGGATTGTCGGAATCGCGGCCGGCGATTTCGAGCCAGTTGACGTCGAGCAGATAGTTCGGCGCCGGCTCGCCAAAGGTGATGATGCGATGGTTGTCGAGATCTTCGACCGACTGCGGCTCGCCGTATTTGTTGATGTAGGAGGGTGCTGCATAGACGTGCATGTGCACCGTGAACAGCTTGCGCTGGATCAGGTCCGACTGTTGCGGCTGGCGCAGGCGGATGGCGCAGTCCGCGTGGCGCATGTTCACGTCGAGTTCTTCATTGTCGAGGATGAGCTGAACCTGCACATCCGGGTGCAGCGACATAAACTCCTGGATCTTGTCGGTGAGCCAGCCCTGGCCAAGGCCGACGGTGGTGGTGATGCGCAGTTTGCCGCTCGGCTTGTCGGTGGTTTCGCTCAGCTGGACCTTGACGCTTTCGAGCTTCATCAGCACTTCGTGCGCGGTGCGATAGAGGATCTCGCCCTGTTCGGTGAGAATCAGGCCACGTGCATGGCGGTGGAACAGCTTGATGCCGACGTCCTGTTCAAGCGAGCTCACCTGCCGGCTGATTGCCGATTGCGAAAGATGGAGCTTGTCTGCCGCATGCGTGAACGACCCTGCCTCGGCCGCCGCGTGAAAAATGCGCAGTTTGTCCCAGTCCAGCGACATGAAGTCCCCCATAAGAAACCACTCCGGAAGACGGGGTCCTGTCTTCCGGGCGTGGCTGATGCATCTGTTCCCACACGGGCGAGGTGCCTTGGCGGCACCACCCCGATTCGCAGCTTCTATTCGGCTGCAATTGCGACGGGCATATGACCCGCCAGGTATTTCTCGGCCTCAAGCGCTGCCATGCAGCCCATGCCGGCCGCCGTCACCGCCTGACGATAGATGTCGTCCGTCACGTCGCCTGCGGCAAAAACGCCGGGCACGTCGGTCGCCGTCGAATCGGCCGCGGTCCACAGATAACCGTTGGACTTTTGCCGAAGCTTGCCTTTGAAAAGTTCTACCGCCGGGGCATGACCGATCGCAACGAAGACACCGTCGGTGACCATGTCCTGGGTTTCGCCGGTCTTGGTGTTGCGCAGCTTCACGCCGTTGACCGAGGCCGGCATCGGCGGCTTGGCTGGTGCGCCCAAGTATTCCGTGACCTCGTGGTCCCAGATGACCTTGACGTTCGGCTTGGCGAACAGGCGCTCCTGCAGGATCTTTTCGGCGCGGAAGGAATCGCGGCGATGCACGACGGTGACCGTCTTGGCGAGGTTCGACAGATACAGCGCTTCCTCGACGGCCGAGTTGCCGCCGCCGACGACGATAACGTCCTTGTTGCGGTAGAAGAAGCCGTCGCAGGTGGCGCAGGCCGAGACTCCGAAGCCCATGAAGGTCGGCTCGGTCTCAATGCCGAGCCACTTTGCCTTGGCGCCGGTGGCGATGATCAGGGCATCGGCGGTCCAGTCGTTACCGCTGTCGGTCTTGATGCGGAACGGGCGCACGGACAGATCGACGTCGGTCACGAGATCGTTGACGATCTCGGCGCCGACATGGGTCGCCTGCTTCAGCATCTGTTCCATCATCCAGGGACCCTGAACCGGATCGGCATAGCCCGGATAGTTCTCCACATCGGTGGTGATCATCAACTGGCCGCCCTGTTCCATACCGGCGATCAGCACCGGCTCAAGCATGGCGCGGGCCGTATAGATGGCGGCCGTATAACCAGCCGGGCCGGAGCCGATGATCAGCACTTTCACGTGACGGGCAGTCATAGTCTTGTCCTTCGTTCACCGGAGAGGAGGCGAGCTCGTCCGATTCCACCGCTTCAATGGGAAATAGTTCCATACTTTAGGTATTCCCCACCATGACTTTCAAGGGCGTCAGCCCTGATACACACAAGTGCTTGAGCGCCAAATCTAGTTTTGCCACCAGATGACGCGTTTGTGCACCAGGTTCGGCCGACGATCATACTGCCCAAGTCTCGTGCCTGGGCGTTCTGGGGGCGGCGAATGCTCCGTGCAATGGCGCGACGCACGTCACTTCGGGCAGTGTGCGCCGCTATTTGTATCCCGATCGGTGTCGGCAACGCCATTTTCCCGCGAATAGTCGGCGGGACTGCTTGTTGTCCAGCGGGTTTGACGATATTTCACGCGGATTCACTTTGCTGGAGAAGCATATGGGGTTGAATGCCGGCCGTGCTTGGTTCCATCGCGAACGCGCTGCGCTCGGCCACGCACCGACTCGAGACGACCTCACCCTTGGGGAGCGCGCCTTGCCGACAATCTCGACCGAGGTGGTCGCGGCTGCGCCGGGATAGGGAACGTAGCGGTCAACGTCGCCGGCCATCAAGGCCTGCCCAACCGTCAGCAGATACAAGATTTCGACTTTGCCCTCACGCACAAAGTCACCACGCAAAAAGGACGAACGTTCATGACGAAACAAGTCGAGCTCGATGCAATCGATCTCAAGATCCTTCGCGAGCTCCAGCGTGATGGCCGGATGACCAATGTCGATCTCGCCCAAAGGGTGGGCATCTCCGCGCCGCCCTGCCTCAGGCGTGTGCGCAAGCTCGAAGAAACCGGCGTGATCAAGGGCTACCATGCCCTCCTGAACGCACCGACGCTCGGTTTCGATCTGGTCGCCTTTTGCATGGTGGGCCTGAAGCGCCAGTCGGAAGCCGACCTCAAGGCGTTCTCGGCAGCCACCGCAGAATGGCAGATCGTCCGTCAGGCCTGGACGGTTTCCGGCGAAAGCGACTTTCTTTTGCATTGTGTCGCCGAGAACCTGACAACTTTCCAGGATTTCGTCATCGAAGTGCTGACGGCCAACGAACGGGTCGACACGGTGCGCACGATGCTGACCATTCGCCAGGTCAAGGATATCGGCCTCGTTCAGATCTAGGGCCCGCCCATGAGCAAGCTTCCGCTTTCCGCCTTCATCATCTGCCAGAACGAAGAAGCCTACCTCGGCAATTGCATCGAGAGCCTCGAACAATGCGCGGAAATCGTCATCGTCGACTCCGGTTCGACCGACGGCACGCCGGCGCTCGTGCAATCCTACATCGACGAGGGGTGGCCGATCCGTTTCCTGCGTGAGCCGTGGCGCGGTTATGCCGGCCAAAAGCAGTTCGCCCTCGACCAGTGCACGCAGCCCTGGTGCCTCAACATCGATTCCGACGAGCGTCTAGACGAACCGCTGAAGGCGCTGCTGCCATCGCTGCTCGACGCCCCGGTGGAGACCGTCGGCTGGCGTGTCGCCCGCAGGCCCTATCTGATCGGCTACGGCTACACGCCCGAGCGCGTGCATGAACGGCGGAACCTCAGGCTGATCCGCCAGGGCAGGGGGCGTTACGACCTCAATCAGAAGGTCCATGAGGGAATCGTTCCGGACGGCGCCGTCGCTGCCGCACGCAAGGGAAGCCTGCTGCACTACCGGCCGCTGATCATCGACGAGCAGATCCTCAAGGAAAACAAGTATTCAACGCTCAAGGCAGACCAGCAGTTTGCGGCCGGCAAGTCCGCGCGCCCTTACAAGATGCTGTTCAGCCCGCCGCTCTATTTCTACCGGCTCTACTTCCGCAACGGCCTTTGGCGCTGCGGTTTTCCGGGTTTCATCGAAGCGATGACGGGGGCAGTCTATTCCTTCCTCACCGCCGCCAAGATCTATCAGAGGCACGCGCTGAAGCGCCGTCCGAACCATGACGACATGGATCGGCGCCAGACCAGCCCGTGAGGTTCCCATGAAAGTCATGCATTTCCACTTCGGCAAGGATGGCGGCGCGGAGCGCTTCTTCGTTCATCTGGTGAATGCGCTTGGCGAGCGCGGCGTCGAGCAGACCTCCGTCATCCGGCCGGGGCGCATCTGGCGGAAGGACATCGAGGGCGCGACGCGCATCATCGAAAGCAATTTCCGTAACCTGTCGCTTGACCGGATCCTGCTGCCGATGAAAGTCAGCAGCATGGCGCGCCGCGAGAAGCCGGACGCGCTGTTCGCCTGGATGCCGCGCGCCAGCCGTCTCATGCCGAACTACAAGGGCTGCATCAAGATCTCCCGCCTCGGCGACTATCCGCTGCGCCTCGACTATTTCCGCAACACCGATTGCCTCGTCTGCAACACGCCGGGGATCGCCGAGCATGTGCGCAAGATCGGCTGGAAGCGCGATGTCGAAGTCATCTCCAACTTCACCGGTACCGAGCGCGTCGCGCCGGTCAACCGCGCGACGCTCGACACACCCGAGAACGCGCCGGTCATCATGTCGATGGGTCGCTTCGTCCCGCGCAAAGGCTTCCATACGTTGATCCAGGCGATTGCCAAGGTGCCGGACGCCTATCTCTGGCTGGTCGGCGACGGCGAAGAACGCGCAAACCTGGAGAAGCTGGCGTCCGATCTCGGCGTATCGAAGCGCGTGCGCTTTGCCGGCTGGCAGAAGGATACGCGGCCATTTCTCGCCGCCTCGGACATTTTCGTCATGGCATCGAGCCATGAGCCGCTCGGCAACGTGATCCTCGAGGCCTGGGCCCAGGGCACGCCTGTCGTGTCCAGCCGTTCGGAAGGGCCGCAATGGTTCATGCGTGACGGCGAAAACGGGCTGATGGTCGATATCGGCGATGCTGACGGCTTCGCCCAGGCAATCGACCGTATTGCCAGCGACACGTCGCTCGGCGAACGCCTTGCCGAACGCGGCCACGAGACCCTGATGAACCAGTTCTCGAAGCAGGCGATCACCGACGCCTATCTGAAGCTCTTCGCCTCCAAGCGCTGAGACAATCTCGACCGCGCGGCTGCCATCACAGATGGCAGCCGGTCAGAAGCGCATCAGACGCTCGTAGACGGCGTTGATCGCCCGGGCCTCGCCCTCGATCGCGAAGGAAGCAGACGTCAGTCCCAGGCCGTTGGCGCCTGCCATCGTGCGGCGGCGATCATCGTCCATGAAGCCGGCGGCCGCTTCAACCATCGCCTGCAGGTCGTTAGCTGCAATGACGGTGCCCGTTTCCTGCTCGCCAACGACGACCAGCTCCGAAAACGCACCGACATCGGTCGCGACAACAGGCACAGCGGTCGCCATCGCTTCCAGGGGCGTCAGGCCAAACCCCTCCCAGCGCTGCGGCGCGATGAAAAGATCGAGCGCGCGGTACCAGTCGGGAATGTTGGTGTGTTCTCCGACGAAACGGATGCGGTCCGTCAGGCCCGCCTTTGCGACCCGTTCCTTCAGTTCGTTCTCGAACGCCACGTGCGGGCCGGTCGCACGCCCGGCGACGATCGCGCTCCAGCCTGGCCGGCAGGGCAAAAGCGCAATCATGCTGTCGACGAAGAGATCGGTACCCTTCTGCTTACGAACGCGACCGAAGCAGCCGACATATTTCTGCGCGGGGTCGAGCCCGAGCGCCGACTTGGCGGCGACCGCATCCGCCGGAGGCTGGAAGCGCTTGGTGTCAATGCCATGTAGGATGACCGTGTTCGGCACCTTGAGATAGGCGGCCGTCTTGCCGCTCGTGGCGATCACCGCATCCATCCTGGAGATCAGGAACTTGCTCCAGCCGGTATGGCGGCGCTGCGACGCGGAGGTAAATACGATCTTCAGCTTCATGCCCAGGAGATCGCGCAGAACAATCGCCGGCAGCATCTCGACATTGCGGCGCGCGTGCCAGACCCGACAGGGCCGGCCATCCGGGGCGCTCCACAAACGCAGAAGATCGCGGAAGCGGATCGAGGGCAGGGTGTCCGGTAGCCCAGGACCAAGCACGGCGACCTTCTCACCCAGCGCGCGCTGGATCGGAATCAACTGGATGATGGTGGACGTCACGCCCGAGAGACGGCGCTTGAAATTGGGAGCGATGACCTCGACGTTCCGGATATCGGCCACGAAAGCGCACTCCTTGCGCGAGCAATGATCGTCTTTTGGAAAGAGAGAAACGGGGCGAAGGGAGGCTTCGCCCCTGCTGGGGCTGATCAGCCCCAGTTGACCGCGAGAATTTCGTAGGCCTTGGAACCGCCGGGGGCGTTCACTTCGATGGAATCGCCGACTTCCTTGCCGATCAGGGCGCGGGCGATCGGCGACGAGATCGAGATGCGGCCGGCCTTCACGTCGGCTTCCTGATCGCCGACGATCTGATAGGTCTTTTCTTCTTCGGTGTCTTCGTCGACGAGCTTGACCTTGGCACCGAACTTGATCTTGGAGCCGGACATCTTCGTGAGATCAATGACTTCCGCGCGGGCGATCAAGTCTTCGAGCTCGGTGATGCGGCCCTCATTGTGGCTCTGCGCTTCCTTGGCAGCGTGATACTCGGCATTTTCCGACAGGTCGCCATGTGCACGGGCTTCGGCAATCGCCTCGATGATTCGTGGTCGTTCTTCCTGCTGGCGCCAGCGCAGCTCCTCCTGCAGGTTGACGAATCCACCCTGTGTCATCGGCACTTTTTCGACCATTTCAATGTCCTTCATCAAGCACGAGGCGCCGCCCTTGGGGCGGCGCCAACGCAAAAGAAAACGGTCTCCGGCGCGCGAGCGCCGGAACCGTCCGAAACTTCGAACCTTCGTTATAGCAGAAACGGAAGCGCGAAAGCCAGATATTTCGCCACCATCCACCGAAGGCAACAAACGGTCCGCAACTTGTAGACGAACGAAACCGGTGGCAAGTTTTTTTCAGAAACCGCTTTACCTCAACAGCGCTTCAGGTCGTATCAGAGTTGCTCCCGCAAAATATCAATGAGGAAGCATGACCCATGGATTTCGCCAAGGACGACAACGTCAGGGCAGACCTGGACGCACCGCCGCAGCAGGATGGCCGCTGGAGCGAACTGCTTAGGCCGAACTATCTGGCGGCGACCGTCACGCTCTGCCTCGGGGTCGCGCTCTTTGCCTTCAATGAGTTTTTCATTGCGACCGCACTGCCGACGGCCGTCTCCGAGATCGGCGGGGCCACGCTGCTTTCCTGGGCGGTCACGCTCTATCTCGTCTTCGCCATTCTCGGCGGCGCGATTGCCGCGAATCTCAAGACAAGATTCGGCGCACGCGGCACGCTGATTACCGCCGCCATCGTCTTTGTCGCCGGGACCATGATCGCGACGACCGCGGGCAGCATGCCGCAGGTGCTTGCCGGCCGAATCTTTCAGGGTTTCGGCGAAGGAATCATAGCCGCGGTTTGTTACGCATTGATTCCCGAGCTCTTCCCGCCGCGACTGGTACCGAAGATCTTTGGAGCCGAAGCCATCGTCTGGGCAACGGCTGCCTTCGGCGGGCCACTCCTTTCCGGATTTCTCACAGAGCATTGGTCCTGGCGGGCAGCATTTGGCGTCAATATCCCGGCAGCCGCAATCTTCGTCGTGCTCGTCCTTGCCATCGTGCCGGCACAGAAGGTTGCGGCCAGCACATCCCGTCCGATCCCGCTGCTGCGGCTGATCATCGTCGGCACCGGCATTTTATTGATCTCGGTGTCGACCACGGCCGCAAGTGTTCCCTTGATGATCGCCGCGCTGGCAACGGCTCTGACAATCCTCTGGGCGGTGGTCCAGGCTGACCGGCGTGCGGAGCACTCGATCCTGCCTGCCGGCGCCTTCGCGCTGACAAAACCGCTCGGCACCGGCCTTTGGGTCGTGTTGCTGATGCCGCTGGCGCAGGCGTCCGGCTCGATCTACCTCATCTACGGACTACAGCACGTGTGGGACTTCAGCCCGACGGCTGCCGGTTTCTCCGGTGCGCTGATGGCGATCTCATGGAGCTTTACCGCAATCCTCGTTGCGAGCCTTCGCTCACACGACCTGCGTGTGAAACTGATCCCGTTGGGGCCGGCGCTTCTGAGCCTCGGACTTGCCGGCCTGACGGTCGCGATGGCCATCGACGAATTCCGGCTGGTCTTCCCGAGCCAGATCGCGGTCGGCGCCGGCTTCGGCATCTCCTGGGGTACGCTCAGCCAGTTGATGATGGATGTGTCGCCACACAAGGAGCGCGACAAGACGTCGGCGTTCCTGCCGACGCTGCAATCGGCCGGCTACGCCATTGGCGCCGCAATCTGCGGACTGACGGCAAATCTCCGCGGCTTCGACGAGAAGGCAAGTGTTGCGACGATGCATGGCGCGTTGTTCACCGTCTTCGTCGTCGCGTCCGTGATCTCAACGGCATCGCTCTATTTCGGCCTCAGAACCGTGCGGCTTGCCGCCAAACGATCGCGGCCCGGCCAAGGCGGAGCGACGCTCGGCGCGTTCGCCGGAGACTAGAGCGCGGCGCGGTCAATGGCGCACTAGGCAGCCGCGTGGAGTGGCGCACCGACCTGTCGGCGCCCAAGCAGCGCGCGCTGCTCGCCACCGCGGCCAATCGACGGAACGATCGTCGCGAGCAGTCTGCGATTGCTGGAGAAAACCTCGACCTTCAGGGATCCATAGTCCGCATCGCGGCCGATCTTGTCGGCGATGCGCTGGCCGTAATAGAGGGCCGACCCCTCATCGAAATGGATGATGCCGTCCTCGTCGACGAAGTGCTCGTCACCCCAATGCAAATCGAAGAAATAGAGTTGCACGATCTCGCCCCGTAGCGCGCCCACCGGAGGCCCCTCCGATCCCTAAGCGCAGACATATTGGAGCATGGTGCGGACGAACGCAGCCTGAACCGCCCATTCATGCTGCATTCAGCCGGACGGAGTGGACGAAAGCGCCGGTCACAAGCGTCCGCTGCAAATGGAAGCGGCGCGTGAGATCGTCACGCGCCGCTCGTCGTATCAGGCCTTGAAGTAGCTCTGCAGCGGACGCACTTCGAGGCTGCCGGCCTTCAGAGCCTTGATCGCGTGCGCTGCCGCTTCGGCACCGGCCATCGTCGTGTAGTAGGGCACCTTCTGCATCAGTGTCGCGCGACGCAGCGACTTCGAGTCCGAGATCGCCTTGTTGCTGTCGGTGGTGTTGAACACGAGCTGGACCTGGCGGTTGCGGATAGCATCCTCCACGTGCGGCCGGCCTTCCTGGACCTTGTTGACCTTGGAGGCGGCAATGCCGTGTTCGCCAAGGAAGCGGGCAGTGCCACCGGTGGCCATGACCTTGAAGCCGATGTCGACGAGGATGCGGATCGCCGGAAGAACCCGGGTCTTGTCTTCGTCGCGCACCGAAACGAACACGGTTCCATCGCGCGGCAGGTCGACGCCGGCGCCGAGCTGCGACTTGGCGAAGGCGAGCGCATAGTCGGTATCGAGACCGATAACTTCGCCGGTCGAGCGCATTTCCGGACCGAGCAGCGTATCAACACCCGGGAAGCGGGCGAAGGGGAACACGGCTTCCTTGACGGCGATGTGCTTGAGGTTGCGCGGATCGGGCTTTTCGCCGTAGGCCGCGATCGCGACATCAAGTGCTTCGCCGGCCATGACGCGGGCTGCGATCTTGGCGATCGGCGCGCCGATTGTCTTGGCGACGAAGGGCACGGTACGCGAGGCGCGCGGGTTGACTTCGAGTACGTAGATGGTGCCGTCCTTGATGGCGAACTGCACGTTCATCAGGCCGCCGACATTGAGTGCCTTGGCAAGGGCTGCCGTCTGGCGCTCGAGTTCGTCGACCATGGCAGTATCGAGCGTGTGCACCGGCAGCGAGCAGGCGCTGTCGCCCGAATGGATGCCGGCTTCCTCGATGTGCTCCATGATGCCCGAGACGAACACGTCCTTGCCGTCGCAGAGGCAATCGACATCCACTTCGGTGGCGTTCGTCAGGTAGCTGTCGAACAGCAGCGGGTTCTTGCCGAGCAGCGTGTTGATCTGGCCGGTCTTGTCGTTCGGGTAGCGCTGCTTGATGTCTTCAGGAACGAGGCCCGGCACCGTGTCGAGCAGATAGCTCTGCAGCATGCTTTCCGAATGGATGATCTGCATCGCGCGGCCGCCGAGAACGTAGGACGGGCGCACGACCAGCGGGAAGCCGATTTCGGCAGCGACAAGGCGGGCCTGTTCGACCGAATAGGCAATGCCGTTGTTCGGCTGGTTCAGGTCGAGCTTCATCAGCAGCTTCTGGAAGCGGTCGCGGTCTTCGGCGAGGTCGATCGCGTCCGGCGCCGTACCGAGGATCGGGATGCCGTTCTTTTCCAGCGCTTCGGCGAGCTTCAGCGGCGTCTGGCCACCGAACTGCACGATCACGCCGACGAGCTCGCCCTTTTCCTGCTCGGCGCGCATGATCTCGATCACGTCTTCGGCGGTCAGCGGCTCGAAGTAGAGGCGATCGGACGTGTCGTAGTCGGTCGAAACCGTCTCCGGGTTGCAGTTGATCATGATCGCTTCATAGCCGGCGTCCTTCAGCGCGAAGGCGGCGTGGCAGCAGCAATAGTCGAACTCGATACCCTGACCGATGCGGTTCGGACCGCCACCGAGAATGACGACCTTCTTGCGGTCGGAAACCTCGGCTTCTGAACGGGCGGCACCGACGAAGGGCGTCTCGTAGGTCGAGTACATGTAGGCGGTCGGCGAGGCGAATTCTGCAGCGCAGGTATCGATGCGCTTGTAGACCGGGCGCACATTCAGGGCATTCCGCAGTTCCGCCACTTCCTTCGGGCGCTTGCCGCCGAGCGTTGCGAGACGGGCATCGGAGAAGCCCATGGCCTTCAGCATGCGCAGGTTGTCGGCATCCTGGGGCAGGCCGTGCTCGCGGATGCGGGCTTCCATGTCGACGATCGCCTTGAACTGGGCGATGAACCACGGATCGATCTTGCTTGCCTCGTGGACGTCCGCCTCGCTCATGCCGAGACGCAGCGCCTGGGCGACCATGCGCAGACGGTCCGGCGTCGGCGTGCCGATCGCGGCGCGGATGGCGTTGCGGCCATCACCGTTTTCGTCCATGTCCGGGATTTCGATTTCGTCGAGACCGGTAAGGCCTGTCTCCATGCCGCGCAGTGCCTTCTGCAGCGATTCGGCAAAGGTACGGCCGATTGCCATGACTTCGCCGACCGACTTCATCGCGGTGGTCAGCACCGGCGAGGCGCCCGGGAACTTCTCGAATGCAAAGCGCGGGATCTTGGTAACGACGTAGTCGATCGACGGTTCGAACGAAGCCGGGGTTGCGCCGCCGGTGATGTCGTTGTCGAGTTCGTCGAGCGTGTAGCCGATCGCAAGCTTCGCCGCGATCTTGGCGATCGGGAAGCCGGTCGCCTTCGACGCCAGAGCTGAAGAGCGCGAAACGCGCGGGTTCATCTCGATGACGACCAGGCGCCCGTCCTTCGGGTTGACGGCGAACTGCACGTTCGAACCGCCGGTCTCAACGCCGATCTCGCGCAGAACCGCGATCGAGGCGTTGCGCATGATCTGGTATTCCTTGTCCGTCAGCGTCAGCGCCGGAGCAACGGTGATCGAATCGCCGGTGTGGACGCCCATCGGGTCGATGTTTTCGATCGAGCAGATGATGATGCAGTTGTCCGCCGTGTCGCGGACGACTTCCATCTCGTATTCCTTCCAGCCGAGCACCGATTCTTCGATCAGCACTTCGGTGGTCGGCGATGCATCGAGGCCGCTGCCGACGATGTCGAAGAATTCAGTGCGGTTGTAGGCGATGCCGCCGCCGGTACCGCCGAGCGTGAATGACGGGCGGATGATCGCCGGCAGGCCGACATCGTCGAGCGCCTGCGCTGCAATCGCCATCGCATGGTTCATGTAGCGCTGCTTGCGATCGCCTTCGCCGAGGTTCCACTGGTTTTCGAGATTATCCAGCGCCTTGTCGAGCTCGGAGCCGGAGAGCCGGCTCTTCAGTTCGGCGCGCTCGGCCTCATGCACCTTGCGGTCGTGGTCCTTGATGTCGGTAGCGTTGGCCAGCCGCGACTTCGGCGTCTCCAGGCCGATCTTCGCCATGGCCTCACGGAAGAGCGCGCGGTCTTCGGCCTTGTCGATCGCATCCGGCTTTGCGCCGATCATCTCGACATTGTAGCGGTCGAGCACGCCCATGCGGCGCAGTGACAGCGCGGTGTTGAGCGCCGTCTGGCCACCCATGGTCGGGAGCAGGGCGTCGGGGCGCTCCTTGGCGATGATCTTGGCGACAACTTCCGGGGTGATCGGCTCGACGTAAGTTGCGTCGGCGAGGCCCGGATCGGTCATGATCGTTGCGGGGTTGGAGTTGACGAGGATGACACGGTAGCCTTCCTCCTTCAGCGCCTTACAGGCCTGGGTGCCGGAATAGTCGAATTCGCATGCCTGACCGATGACGATCGGCCCTGCGCCGATGATAAGAATGGACTTGATATCTTGGCGCTTCGGCATGGTCGGTCATCCGTTTCTAGCTGCGCGAAAAACCGGCCAAAGTGGGAGGTCACCGGCCGGGCACGCATTGATGGGTCTTTTCAGGCTAGAAGCGGCTTATAGGCAAATGTATCTGCAAGCGAAACCCCGAAAATTCCGGAATCGACAAGAAGCGGGGATATTTGCGCGCGCTCTGCTTTGTCGCTTGCGAAGCGGCACCGAAACAACGTCAAAGCATCAGGTGCCACCGGGGATCACCAGAACCTTCACTTCGCCCGCTGCCGGCGGATGCGCGATGATGCCCGCGGCCTCATCGAGCGTCACGCGCCGGGAGATCAGCTTGTCGATCTCGATGGCTCCGGAGGCCACCAGCTCGGCGGCGCGCCGATGCACGAACGGGTTGATGAAGGACCCGAGCACGCGCAGTTCACGGAAGAGAATATCGAAGGGCTCGATCTCCACGGTCTCGCCCTGCGGCATGACGCCAAGGATGACAACCGTACCGCCCGCCTTTGCGAGGCGTGTCGCCTGCCTGACGGTTTCGGCCACACCGGCGCATTCGATGACGACATCGACCCCACCGGGAACGAGCCCGGAATCGCCAGTGACGAATTCGACGATATCGGCCGAGGAGGGATCGACGGTCGCGGTCGCACCGAGCTCTTCGGCGAGGCGACGCTTCACCGCCTGTCGGGTCGACAGGATCACCGTGGTGGCGCCCGCGAGCCTGGCGAGCTGCACCACCAGCAGGCCGATCACTCCGCCACCCAGAACGATGACGGAGGAGCCTGCGCGAATGCCTGACATGTCCACGCCATGCAGGCAGCAGGCCAGCGGCTCGCAGAAGGCGCCGCGAACCGGATCGAGGGCCCGCGGCAGTTCGAAAGCCTGCTTGCGCGGCACAAGAACATAGTCGGCGAAGCCGCCATCACTGTGGATGCCAATTGCCCGCAGATTGCGGCAAAGGTTGACACGTCCTGTGCTGCACTGGGGGCAAGCGCCACAGGCAATGTTGGGGTCACCGGTAATACGCGCGCCGATTGCTATATCCGAGACTTCACTTCCTATGGCTTCGACGATGCCGCAGAATTCATGACCAAGGGTGACCGGCGGCTTCGAGGGAAATTCGCCATGCAGCAGATGCCGGTCGGTGCCGCAGATGCCACAGGCTTCGACCCGGACGAGCAGGTCCTGTGGACCGGGCAGGGGCTTTTCGACTTCGACCACGCCTAGCCGGCCGATTCCTTCAAGCCGCAACGCCTTCATGAACGCTCCTCCTCGCTCCTGTCCGCCATGGCATAGGAGCGGCAAAGCGATATGGCGTCAAGGCAAGCGGCGCCATCTTCGGCCGGCGCGCATTTCACTGCCGGTGTCCGAAGCGGCGCGCCTTGCAGGTACAGCAAAAAAGATTGGCGAGATCGCGAACTTACGGGTGGCAATTGCGTTTTACAACGACCTTAGGCCCGTCTTATAAATGACGGACCGACAATGCCTGTTTGCACAGCGCCGGAGGACAGATCATGGAGTGGAAAGGCCGCCGCCAATCCGAGAATATCGAAGACCAGCGCGGCTCGAGCCCGGATGGGGGACTCGGCGGCAATCCGTTCGGCCGTGGCGGTGGTTTCCGCATGCCGGGCGGCGGAGGCGGCATGCGGCGCGCCGGCGGCGGCATGAGCTTTGGCACGATCATCTTCCTCGTCATCCTCTACTTCATCCTCAAGGCCATGGGCATCGACATGCTGCAGGTGCTGGAAGGCGGCGGCGGTCAGGTACAGCAGCCTGGCTTCGAGCAGAGCGACGGCTCGCCGGCACCGCGCGGCTCTGCCCAGGAAGAGGAAATGAAGCAATTCATGGCGACGGTGCTCGCGGAGACCGAGGATACCTGGAACGGCATTTTCCAGGCGAACGGCAAGCAGTATGAGGAGCCCAAGATGGTGCTCTTCCGCGGCCAGGTGCGCTCGGCCTGCGGCTTCGCTTCTGCCGCCTCCGGGCCGTTCTATTGCCCGGGAGACCACAAGGTCTATCTCGACATGAGCTTCTTCGACGAGCTCGCCCAGAAGTTCGATGCCTCAGGCGATTTCGCCCAGGCATATGTCGTCGCGCATGAGGTCGGTCACCACGTTCAGAACCTGATCGGCGTCTTGCCGAAGTTCAACCAGATGCGCCAGTCGATGAGCGAGACCGAGGCCAACCAGATGTCCGTCCGCGTCGAGCTGCAGGCCGATTGCTTCGCCGGCGTCTGGGGCAAATACACGGAGCAGAAGGGCCTGCTCGAGCAAGGCGACCTCGAAGAGGCGCTGAACGCCGCAACCCAGATCGGCGACGACACTCTGCAGAAGCGCATGCAGGGCTACGTGGTGCCGGAGAGCTTCAACCACGGCACTTCCGAACAGCGGATGCGCTGGTTCAAGCGCGGCTTTGACAGCGGCAAGATGTCGGCCTGCGATACGTTCTCCGGCGGCGTCTGATTGCACCAAGCCAAGAAACCGTCAGGGCCGGCACGATTGCCGGCCCTTTCTTTTGTTGCCTCAACGTTCGCTGTCCATATGGGCGAGCTGCGCCTCGGGATAGCGGGCGCCCGCGGCGGCGTTTTTCGGAACCGCCAGTTCGATCGCCGCGAGATCGCCGGCATTGAGATGGACGTCGCGCGAGGCAAGGGCTTCCGCCAGGCGGTCGCGGCGGCGTGCCCCGATCAACGGCACAATGTCCTTGCCCTGGGCGGCCACCCAGGCGATCGCGATCTGCGCCACTGAAACACCCTTCTTTTCAGCGGTCTGCCTCAGCGCTTCCACGAGGGCGAGGTTCTTGTCGATATTGCCCTCCTGGAAACGCGGGCTCATGGCGCGGAAATCGCCCTTGCCGGCGGCGCCCTTCTCCCAATGGCCACTGATCAGGCCACGTGAGAGAACACCATAGGCCGTGACGCCGATGCCGAGTTGTCGGCAGGCGGGCAGGATCTCGTGCTCGATCCCGCGCGAAATCAGCGAGTATTCGATCTGCAGATCCGAGATCGGATGGACGGCAGCCGCACGACGAATGGTCTCGGCACCGACTTCGGAGAGGCCGATATGCTTGACATAGCCAGCCTTCACCATGTCGGCGATCGCGCCGATCGTGTCCTCGATCGGCACATCCGGATCGAGCCGCGAAGGGCGGTAGATATCGATATGATCGACGCCAAGGCGTTGCAGCGAATAGGCGAGAAAGTTGCGAATGGCCTTCGGGCGGGAATCATAGCCGGACCAGTTGCCGGCGGCGTCACGCAAGGCGCCGAACTTGACACTTATCAGGGCCTTCTCGCGCTTTCCGCCCTTCAGCGCTTCGCCGATTAGCATCTCGTTGTGACCCATGCCGTAGAAATCGCCGGTGTCGAGCAGCGTGATGCCAGCCTCCAGCGCGGCGTGGATGGTGGCGATGCTTTCGGCACGGTCGGCCGGGCCGTACATGCCGGACATGCCCATGCAGCCGAGGCCGAGCGCCGAGACCGAGGGGCCGGTCTTTCCGAGTGAAACGTAATCCATTCTCGTTCTCCTTCGACAAGGCCGAAATCTGCCGGCCGTTTGCTCGGTCTCTTGTTTACTTCGCTCTGCGTCGTGCGATAATCCGATATCAACCGAACGCCTTGTACGAAATTTCGCACAATGAACGACCTTCCACTTGCCGATCTCGATGCCTTTACCGCCGTCGCCGCCGCACGCAGCTTCCGCGCAGCAGCCAAGACACGCGGCGTTTCTGCGTCCGCGCTCAGCGAGGCGCTGCGGCGGCTTGAAGCCAAGCTACAAGTGCGCCTGCTCAACCGCACAACCCGCAGCGTGACGCTGACGGAGGCGGGCATGCGGCTCCTCGATCGGCTGACGCCGGCGCTCGGCGAAATTGCCGGCGCGCTCGACCAGGTGAACGAGATGCGCGACAGTCCGGCGGGAACGCTGAAACTGAATGTTCCGACCATCGTCGCCCGGGAGATATTACCACCGATTGTCGGCCGCTTCCTCAGCGAGCATCCGGCAATCGCCCTGGAAGTGACAGCCGAAGACGGGTTTGTCGACGTTCTGGCGGCCGGTTTCGATGCTGGTGTGCGCTACGAGGAACGGGTCGAACGCGATATGATCGCCATACCGATCGGGCCGCGCCGCCAACGCTATGTCACCGCCGCTGCGCCGGACTACCTCGCCAGGCGGGGCATGCCGCAGCATCCGCGCGATCTGCTCGAGCACGCCTGCATTCGCCACCGTTTCTCAAGCGGCATTTCTCTTCCCTGGGAATTCGGCGAGGGTGATACGGCACTGACGATCGCACCGCTGGCGGTTGTGACCGCCAATACGATCGACCTCGAACTCGGGGCTGCCCTAGATGGGCTCGGCATCATCAGAACCTTCGAAGAGTTCGTCGCCCCCGCAATCGCCGCGGGGCGGCTCGTGCCCGTCCTCGGCGACTGGACGACGAGCTTTTCCGGACCGTTTCTCTACTACGCAAGCCGCAGACATATGCCGGCGGCGCTGCGCGCCTTTGTGGACTTCCTGCAGCGCGAACAGCGGCGCAAATACGGCTGACAAACGGCTGCACTTCAACCGACGCATCAACCACCGCGATAGTCCCATCAGATAATTTGRGTTGTTCACGGATTGTTTCGGTCGAAATGATCCGTTACACCTAAATTGGTCGCGTTGTTCACGTTCTGTCCCCATCTTCGGGGCAGGCGCTCGGGGGAGGGGTTGCATGCTCGACGAGAAGTTTGTGCGACGTGGCCTGTTCCTCGTCTTCCTCATCCTGTTCCTGGATATCATCGGCATCGCGATCATCGTCCCGGTGCTGCCGACCTATCTCGAGGAATTGACCGGCTCCGGCGTCAGTGAGGCGGCGATCGATGGGGGCTGGCTGCTGCTCGTCTATGCGGCGATGCAGTTTCTCTTCGCCCCGCTGATCGGCAACCTCAGCGACCGCTTCGGACGGCGGCCGGTACTGCTTGCGTCCGTCTTCACCTTCGCACTCGACAATCTCATCTGCGCGCTCGCCACCAGCTATTGGATGCTGTTCATTGGCCGTGTCCTCGCCGGCATCAGCGGTGCGAGCTTCGGCACGGCCTCGGCCTACATCGCCGACATCAGCCATGACGGAAACCGCGCCAAGAATTTTGGGCTGATTGGCATCGCATTCGGCACCGGCTTCGCGCTCGGCCCGGTGCTTGGCGGCCTGCTCGGCGAACTCGGCCCGCGGGTGCCGTTTTACGGTGCTGCGGCACTATCCTTCGTCAACTTCATTCTCGGCGTGTTTCTGCTGCCGGAAACGCTGGACCGTGCCCACCGCCGTCGTTTCGAATGGAAACGCGCCAATCCGCTTGGCGCCCTCAAGCAGATGCGCAACTATCCGGGTATCGGCTGGGTGGGGCTCGTCTTCTTTCTCTTCTGGCTCGCCCACTCCGTCTATCCGTCGGTCTGGTCGTTCGTATCCAACTACCGTTATGGCTGGAGCGAGGGGCAGATCGGGCTGTCACTGGGCATCTTCGGCATCGGTGGCGCGTTCGTCATGGCCGTTATTCTGCCGCGCATCGTGCCACGGCTCGGCGAGTGGCGAACAGCGGCACTCGGCCTGGCCTTCACGACGCTCGGCGCCATTGGCTATGCCGGCGCCTGGCAGGGATGGATGATCTATGCCGTGATCATCGCAACCGCGCTCGAAAGCCTCGCCGATCCGCCGCTGCGCAGCATCGCAGCCGCCCATGTGCCGCCTTCGGCACAGGGCGAACTCCAGGGGGCGCTGACCAGCATCGGCAGCATCACCACCATCATCGGCCCGCTGATCTTCACCCAGGCCTTCGGCTACTTCACCAGCCCCAGCGCTCCCGTCGCCTTCGCCGGCGCCCCCTACGCGCTGGCGAGCTGCTTCCTCGTCGGCGCGCTCATCGTCTTCCTCATGAAGATCCCGAGAAACAGGGCGGTCGGACCGCAAGGCATGGAGGCTGCCGGGCCGGTCGCGATTGCTGCGCGGGAAGCAGCCGAGGCGGTCGAGCGCTCGCGAGTGCACGGAAATTGATCAATTTTCGTGATCTATCGATGAAAGTTTGAGCACCTTCGCCCTTGCTGCTGGCTCTTTGCCCGGCGGTATTCTATCTCCGGTTTTCCTCCCTCCGATCTTTAGTTGCGGCCAGAGGCCGCATCGATTGCCAGGAATCTGCCATGCTGACCGCAAATGCGAACCCTACGTCTTTGACGACCGACAATTCCTGGCGGACGCATTATCGCGCGAGTTTCTATCTTGGCGTCCCGTTCATCGGTGCCCAGCTCGCCCAACTCGCCATCAACACGACGGACGTGCTGATGGTTGGCAAGCTCGGCGCGACCGAGCTCGCAGCCATCATCCTCGCGACGCAGATGTATTTCACGGTCTATGTCTTCGGGAACGGTTTTGCCAACGCCGTGGTGCCTATGGCGGCCCAAGCCGTCGGGCGAGGCGACAAGGTCTCGGTGCGCCGTTCCGTGCGCATGGGCATGTGGGTGGTTCTGCTTTACGGCGTCCTGACGGCGCCGGTGCTCTGGATGGCCGAGCCGATCCTGCTTTTTGCCGGGCAACAGCCGAAGGTCGCAGCACTCGCAGGCGAGTACATCCGCATTGCGCAGTGGGCGATCTTTCCCGGTCTCATCTTCATGGTGCTCCGCGCCTTCCTGAGCGGGCTGGAGAGGGCAGGCATCATTCTATACGTGACGCTGGCAACCCTCGTGCTCAACGCCCTGCTTTGCTACGTCCTGATTTTCGGTCATTTCGGCTTTCCGAAACTCGGCATTTTCGGCGCAGCCGTCGCCGCCCTCGGCGTTGCCGTGCTCGGAGCGGCACTGACGATCGCCTACATCAAAAGCAAGCCGGAGCTCAACCAGTACGAATTGTTCGTGCGCTTCTGGCGCCCCGACTGGGTGGCGTTCCGCGAAGTCGTCTTTCTCGGCATTCCGATCTCGCTGACAATCCTTGCGGAGGTCAGCCTCTTCACGGTCGCGTCGCTGCTGATGGGGACCATTGGCACGGTCGAGCTTGCGGCCCATGGCATCGCCCTGCAGTTCGCCTCTATCGCTTTCATGATCCCGCTCGGTCTCGCCCAAGCCGCAACCGTGCGCGTAGGTCTTTCCTATGGGCGCGGCGATCTCCTGGGCGTGCGCCGGGCGGCGATTGCGTCGCTCGTGCTCGGCGCCGGCTTTGCCATCGTCGGCAGCGCGATCTATGCGCTTTTACCGAGCCAGCTCGCCGCGCTCTATCTCGACACCGAGCGGCCGGACGCCGCCGCGGTTCTTGCTTTTGCCGCGCCTCTCATCGTCATTGCCGGCGCTTTCCAACTCGTCGACGGCATGCAGGCGATCGCTGCCGGCATGCTGCGCGGGCTGAAGGACACCAAGGTGCCGATGCTGCTGGCATTGATCTCCTATTGGCCGATCGGCTTCGTGTGCGCCTGGGCCTTCGCCTTCCTGTTCAACTTCGGCGGGATCGGTGTCTGGTTCGGCTTCGTGCTTGGGCTAGCCGCTGCGGCCGTGCTGTTGAATTGGCGCTTCTTCCGTATGCTCAACGCCATGTTGGCAAAGGCTGCCGCCAAGGCGGCCCACTGAGCGGAGGCAAAGAAAAAGCCGGACGGGCAGGGGATGCCGTCCGGCTTGCAATGGCGGTCGCCTCAGGGGAAGGGAACGACGGCCGCTTTTCACCAAGCTTCATTCACGAAGCCTTGGAACTGCTAGACGTTGAAACCGTCAAGCCGCTCCTGACCCTGGCGATCGCGCTGGAGGTCGCGTATCGTTCGGGCGAAATCGATCAAGAAAACGAAACTGATAACCGCTGCCGCGATCATGAACAGGGTGGCCATGACGCCCTCCATCAATGGAAGATCTTCTGGGTCGCGAACTTATCGCGCCGGTCACGGGACTCGTCGCGAAGTCCATATATCGTCGCAAAGAGCATCGCGAAAAACATCGCCATCGAAAACAGAGCAAGTCCCATAGCCGTAATCCTTTCGCGTCCTAAACGGCAGTACGTTCGAAAAAGTTCCGTTGTTTACTGCGCTACACTAACGTTTTGCGTGTGAAGCACCGTTGAACATGGCATTCATCTAGCATTCATTCTTTCTGCCCCGCTGTTTCCCAGGGAACAGCCTCTGGCTCTCGGCACAACTCTTGCGATCCGTCGCCGTCCATGACAAAAGGCATCACCAAACGGAAACAGGTGCGATGACCACGGCATTTTATCCCGGCTCCTTCGATCCGATGACGAACGGGCATCTCGACGTGCTCGTGCAGGCGCTGAACGTGGCGGCGAAGGTTATCGTCGCAATCGGTATCCATCCCGGGAAGGCGCCGCTTTTCTCCTTCGAAGAGCGTGCAAGTCTCATCCGTCAGTCGCTTCAAGAGTTTCTGCCCGACAGGGCCAGTGACATCGACGTCGTCGCCTTTGACAATCTGGTTGTCGACGCGGCACGCGAGCGTGGCGCGAAACTGCTGGTGCGCGGACTTCGCGACGGCACGGACCTCGATTACGAAATGCAGATGGCCGGAATGAACCGGCAGATGGCCCCCGACATCCAGACGCTATTCCTGCCCGCAGGCACGGCATCGCGGCCCATTACGGCCACATTGGTCCGCCAGATCGCGGCCATGGGCGGTGACGTCAGCGCCTTCGTGCCCGCGGCAGTTTACCAAGCACTGCAGGCCAAACGCCGCGCTTGAAGCGCGGCACCCTTTACACCACGCAGGGAGAAACCATGAAAATCCTCCACCTCGCTTTTGCCGGCGCCCTTGCGCTTGCCTCCTGGACGGGAACGGCAATCGCACAGTCGGCCGACAATTTTCTCACGATCACGCTCAAGGATGGGCCGGTCGTCGTTGAACTGCGTCCCGACATTGCCCCGAAGCATGTCGAGCAGATCAAGGCGCTTGCGGCCGCCGGCGAGTATGACAACGTCGCCTTCCACCGCGTGATCAAGGGCTTCATGGCCCAGACCGGCGACGTGCAGTATGGCGATATGGAAAACGGCTACCAGCCGCAGGCTGCCGGTACCGGCGGTTCGTCGCGGCCTGACCTGCCGGCCGAATTCTCCGACGTGCCGTTCGAACGCGGCACGGTCGGCATGGCCCGCTCGCAGGATCCGAACAGCGCCAATTCGCAGTTCTTCATCATGTTCGCACCCGGCGACTTCCTGAACGGCCAGTACACGGTCGTCGGCAAGGTCGTTTCCGGTATGGAGAACGTCGACAAGATCAAGCTCGGCGACGACGCCAACAACGGCTCCGTTACCGATCCCGACCGCATGATCAGCGTCAAGGTCGGCAAGTAAAGTCAAACAGAAGGAGAAAACCCATGGCCGAGATCAAAGATCCGGAAAACACGATCATCATGGAGACTACCAAGGGCAAGATCGTTATCGAGCTTCTGCCTGACGTCGCTCCGGGTCATGTCGCCCGCATCAAGGAACTGGCTCGCGAAGGTGCCTATGACGGCGTGGTGTTCCACCGCGTGATCGAGGACTTCATGGCGCAGACCGGCGACGTTCAGTACGGCAAGACGGGCGGCGAACACTTCAACCCGGCGCGCGCCGGCATGGGCGGTTCCTCCAAGCCGGATCTGAAGGCTGAATTCTCGAACGTCAGCCACATTCGCGGCACCTGCTCGATGGCCCGCAGCCAGATGCCGAACTCGGCAAACTCGCAGTTCTTCATCTGCTTTACCGATGCTCCGTGGCTCAACAAGCAGTACTCCGTTTGGGGCCAGGTCATCGAAGGCATGGACAATGTCGACAAGATCAAGCGCGGCGAACCGGTGCGCGATCCCGACACCATCGTCTCCATGCGGGTTGCCGCCGACGCCTGATTTGCGCTAATGCACAAACCCGCCCCGGTCGCCAACAGCGCCGGGGCGGGTTTGCTTTTGTCTGAAGAAAACAATGCGCGTAGACCTGTTCGACTTCGACCTTCCGGAAACCTCGATTGCGCTTCGGCCCGCAAGCCCGCGCGACAGCGCCCGCATGCTCGTCGTTCGCCCTGACGGCACAGACGTTCTGTCCGACCAGGGCGTGCTCGATCTGCCGTCTTTCCTTAAGGCAGGCGACGCGCTGGTATTCAACGACACCAAGGTGATCCCTGCACAGCTCGAAGGCATTCGCCGCCGGGGCGAGGAGATCACCACGCCCGTTTCGCTGACGCTGCACATGCGCACGGCACCCGATTGCTGGAAGGCCTTTGCCCGCCCGGCACGGCGCCTCAAGATTGGTGACCGCATCGCCTTCGGCCATGGTGGCACGAGCTGCCTTCTTGGAACGCTCGACGCGACGGTGGAAGAAAAGGGCGATGCCGGCGAGGTGACGCTGCGTTTCGACCTCTCGGGTCCGTCGCTCGACGAAGCAATCATGGCCGTCGGCCATATTCCCCTGCCGCCTTACATCGCCTCGAAGCGCGCCGAGGACGCACAGGACCGCGCCGACTACCAGACGATGTATGCCCGGGAGGAGGGCGCCGTTGCGGCCCCAACCGCTGGTCTGCACTTTACCGACCGGCTTTTCGCCAAGCTCGACGAGGCTGGCATCGAGCGGCACTTCGTGACGCTGCATGTGGGAGCGGGCACGTTCCTGCCGGTCAAGGCTGATGACACCGACGACCACGTGATGCACCAGGAGATCGGCCACGTCGACGCCCGCACGGCCGAGCGGCTGAACGCCGTCAAGGCGAGGGGCGGCCGCATTGTCTGCGTCGGCACGACTTCGCTGCGGCTGATCGAAAGCGCAACCTTGGAAGACGGCACCGTCAAGCCGTGGTCCGGGCCAACCGGCATCTTCATCACGCCCGGCTATCGCTTCCGCGCCGTCGACATGCTGATGACCAATTTCCATCTGCCGAAATCGACGCTGTTCATGCTGGTTTCGGCCTTCTCTGGCCTCGAAACGATGCGCGCGGCTTATACGCATGCGATCGAAACCGGCTACCGCTTCTATTCCTATGGCGACGCCAGCCTGCTTTTCCGGAAAGACTAGATGACCGAGACCTTCCAGTTCAAACTGCACAAGACCGATGGTAAGGCCCGTCGTGGCGAGGTTTCCATGCCGCGCGGCACGATCCGCACGCCCGCCTTCATGCCGGTCGGCACGGTCGGCACGGTCAAGGCGATGTATCTCGACCAGGTGAAGGACCTCGGCGCCGACATCATTCTGGGCAATACCTATCACCTGATGTTGCGGCCCGGCGCAGAACGCGTCGCGCGGCTCGGCGGTCTGCACGGCCTCATCCGCTGGCAGGGACCGATCCTAACCGATAGCGGCGGTTTCCAGGTCATGTCGCTCGCCGGCCTTCGCAAGCTCGACGAGCAGGGCGTCACCTTCAAGAGCCATGTCGACGGCGCGCTCTTCCACATGTCGCCGGAACGCTCGATCGAAATTCAAGGGTTGCTCGACAGCGATATCCAGATGCAGCTCGACGAATGCGTGGCGCTGCCGGCCGAACCGAAGGAAATCGAGCGCGCGATGGAGATGTCGCTGCGCTGGGCTGAGCGCTGCAAGGTCGCCTTCGGCGATCAGCCGGGCAAGGCGATGTTCGGCATCGTCCAGGGCGGCGACATTCCGAAGCTGCGCGAACGTTCGGCCGAAGCGCTGAAAGGCCTGGACCTCAAGGGCTATGCCGTTGGCGGTCTCGCCGTCGGCGAACCGCAGGAGGTGATGCTGCGCATGCTCGACATTACCTGCCCGATCATGCCGGTGGACAAGCCGCGCTATCTCATGGGCGTCGGCACGCCTGACGATATCCTGCGGTCCGTGGCCGAGGGCATCGACATGTTCGACTGCGTGATGCCGACCCGCTCGGGCCGCCACGGCCTTGCCTTCACGCGCCACGGCCGCATCAACCTGCGCAATGCGCGCCACGCCGAGGACATGCGCCCGCTCGATGAGCAGTCCTCGTGCCCGGCGACGCGCGACTATTCGCGTGCCTACCTGCATCACCTGATCCGCTCGAACGAATCGCTCGGCGGCATGCTCTTGAGCTGGAACAACCTGGCCTACTACCAGGAGCTGATGGCAGGCATCCGCCTGGCAATCGACGAAGGTCGCTTCGCCGACTTCATGGGCGAGACGCAGGAAACCTGGCGGCGAGGGGACCTTCCGCCGGTCTGAGACGCGGTAGTGCTCAGATCTCCGGCCCCGGCGCCGACTGAAGCATCATCACGGCATTGATCTTGTAGCTGCCGTCCGGCTGCTTCACGAGCTGATAGAGCGCGGTCCAGTCCTTGCCATCAGGGGCTGAGATCAGCACTTCCTGGATCACCTGGTCACCCACGACTTTCGACCGGCCGAAAGCGAAATTGCCGGGCCGATAAACCGGCCGGTAGCCGCGCTTGACCATGTCGAAAAAGGCGGTCTTGTCGGGGAACTTTCCCCGGATCTCAGGTGAGGCGAAAGAATAGGCGGTCTCTGCATCGTCATGCAGAAAGGCCGCAATCTGCTCCTCAATGATGGCGCGTGCCGTATCGACAGGTTCTTCCGCGCGCGAAGCGCTCGTGCCCGCCAGTTGAGCCGCCAGACCGAGGGCAATAGCAAGGGTCCTGAACATCGCCGATCTCCGCAGTCAGAGCTGAAGAGCATAGGACGGTCACGCGTGTTGGAAATGGGAGAGTCGGCGCATATACGAGACTTAGCCCTGAGAGATGCCCGAATAGTTCAATAAACGAAATGCCTTAAACGCAAGAATGAATATCCAGATTTAAATATCATAAGTTAGTGATTTCGGAAAAATTCGCCCGGGCAGGGCACATGGACCGTATACCAACCCGCTAGAATGGGCAGCGGGTTGGAGGACTGACCGGCCTTGGGGGCGCAGGACTTACCTGAACGTTTCTTCAAACCAGTCGCGCCATTTGGGCTCACTCGTCGCCGCACGCGCCTTGGCATCATCGCCATAGAGATAGAGCGCCATGCTGGCGTTGGCTCCGTCGCCGCTCGAATAGGTTCCGATCAGCGCGATGCCCGAGCCCGGCTCCTTCAGGCGCAACAGCAGATAGCGTTGCTTGGCGTCCTGCTGCACGCGCTCGACGATACCGGAAAGGCGCTCGGGATGAGGCGGGGCCGTGCGCTCCTCAACGATATTCGCCGCGGCAAGCCCCAGCGTTTCGGTTAGGCCACTCCAGACCTTCGCTTCAGGCTCCGGCGTCGACGCCATGACGAAGAAGCTCGCGGCTTTCTCGCCGGCAAAATGCGCAAGATAAATCCGCAGCACCTCGAAGAAGGCCGGCCAGCCGCCTTCGAAGCCTTCCAGTTGATCATCCCAGTCGTCGCTGTCCGTGAAGAGCGAATGCACCATGCGCAGCAGGCAGCGATCGCCGGAGCGGGCCGTGACGGTGATTTCGGTCGCAACGGGCGGCGCGCCTTCGCTCCAGCCGCGCTCGACATAGGCAAAGCGGGCAGGCGGCTCCCAGTGCGTTACCTCGCCGGTCGAGGCTCCATTCGGACCGAAGTCGAAGGATATCTTGCCTCCGACCTGTTCGTCGATCTCCGTTTTGGTGAACCAGGCGCTGTTGCCGCCGCCCGTCGCCATAGCCTGCCAGACCTGCTCGGGCGAACCGGGCACAACCAGTTCCATTTCGACCCAGCGCTTTCCGCTGCCATCCTTCTTGATCGGCATGAGATATCCTTTCAGGAGTTGGTTTCGTCGAGCCGCGCAACCTCGGATCGCGTCGTCCCAGGCCGCAACGAGCCTATTTTGAGCGGCTTACACGGCGCGCCGTTCTGGACGATGTACGCACTGGCTGCTAGTCTCAATGCTCGGTTTAGTCTTCTGGCGACCAAGTACAATGGAACACGATCGTGCGTGCTCTTACGTAGGGCTCTCCATTGGCGGGAACATTGATTGCCTCCTTTGTGGCAGGCGTCGTGCTACCGCCGCGCTGCTTTGACCGTGCCAAACGAGTCACCGAAAAATGGCGGGCAAACTGACGCCAAGGTGCGTCCGCTCTTCGGCTTTCGCTTTTCACAGGCGGGAGCAGTGGTACAAGAGCACTACCTTCCCGATCCCGCAGAAACTCCCGCTTCTGAGCAGGACGACACTTTCCTCTGGGTCCATCTCGACCTTTCCGACCCGTCGATGGTCGATTGGTTGCTGCGGCTCGCGATCCCCTCAGACGTTCGGGAGGCTGTTTCCCGCCCGATTCCGCGTGGCCGGGTTTTCACGCTCGACACGCTGATATACGGTCAGTTGCGTGACTTGCGCGTTCCGACGGCAGATGAGGGCAGTGGGCGGCAGTCCGCAGCGCTGAGCCTGCTGATCATCCCAGGGCTCGTAGTCACTGGTGGTGTGGAGCCATTGACGACAGTGGAGCGCCTGCGGGAGCGTATAGTCGCCGGCGCGGCAAAAGTTGGCTCTCCAATCTCCCTGCTCACGGAGTTCTTTATTTCGCTCAACTTGCTTGGCGAGCAGGCTCTGGACGAGGCCTCCGAGAATGTCGGTCAGCTGGGGTCCAGGATGCTGAGAAGCCAACGCAGCTTCGAGCAGCGCCATGACCTGCCGCGCATGCGCCAACAGCTCCTGCAAACGCGCGTGCACGCGATGAATATAGCACGAGACATGGCATACAAACGAACCGCTATGCTGGAGCTTTTGCGCGAATGCCCCCCCATTTCGGAGCCTGGGGACTATCGCGAACTTCGACGTGAAATCGACCGGTACAATGCCCTGATCGAAGACATTCGCGACTTTGCCGATCGATGCCAGTCCATTCTCGATGAACAGCGCGCCCAAGTCGAGGAAGCAGCAAGCCGCAATCTCTACATCCTGACGATCTTTTCCGCCGTCTTCATGCCAGCGACGCTAATCGCCGGAATGTGGGGGATGAACGTAAGCTGGTTGCCCTTCGGCGTAGGTGCATACGGTTTTTGGGAAATTTCGGCACTGGTAGCACTATCGGTTGGTGTCGTCCTGCTCTGGGTTCGATTGATGCGGATCTTATAATGGATCTCGGTACGCCTGGAAGGTGAAGAGGGTGCAGCGCTGCAATTGTGCGGGTGCCACACCAACTTCCCCAAAACGCTGCCGCCGCTCTTTGCGGATGTCGTCAGCAACCGCCGGGAAGTATCCGCTACAGTTGAGCAGCTCGCGATCGTGGACGCCCGAGTTCGCGCGCCATTTCTTTGATCGGTAGTTTGCGTTCGACAAAATGGAAGAGCCGGCGTCGATCGGCCAGATTCAGCTGCGAATAGCGTCGGGACATTCCAAAATCTCCAAGGGGAAGCCATTGAAATCATTGGCATGTCGCACTTGGAAATAGAATGTACCCGGCTACGCATAAAGATCACATAAGATAGATTATGGAACTATCTCATCTGCCGGAAAACATGGATTGCGGCCAATCCCTGCGTTGCCGAGCTTGACCCGGCCTTTCCAGCCTGCTTAGCGTTCCGGCACCGAACACCATTTCAAGGCCAGATGCGATGAGCGAATTGCGCGTTCTTACAGATGCTTTCATTCCGGAACTGCCAAGCCGCTATAAAGGCAAAGTTCGTGAAAACTACGACCTGCCCGACGGCAATCGCATCATCATCGCCACCGACCGCCTCAGCGCCTTCGACGTCATCCTGACATCGATCCCGAACAAGGGTCATGTACTGACCCAGACGGCACGCTACTGGTTCGAGGAAACGGCCGACATCTGCCCGAACCATGTGGTCAGCTATCCGGATCCGAATGTCGTCATCGGCAAGCGGCTCGACATCCTGCCGGTCGAGGTCGTCGTTCGCGGTTATCTCGCCGGAACCACCAGCACCTCGATCCTGACGAAGTACCGCAACGGCGAGCGCGAGATGTACGGCATTACCTTGCCGGACGGCATGCGCGACAATGAGAAGCTGCCCCAGGCGATCATCACGCCCACCAGCAAGGCTTTCGACGGCGGCCACGACGAGCCGCTTTCGGCTGAAGCGATCCTCGAGCAAGGTCTGCTGACGAAGGAACAGCTCGATACCGTCTGGCAGTATGCGCTCGCTCTGTTTGCCCGCGGCCAGCAGCGCGCCGCCGAGCGCGGCCTGATCCTCGTCGACACCAAGTACGAGTTCGGAACCGACGAAAACGGCACGATCATTCTTGCCGACGAGATCCATACGCCCGACAGCAGCCGCTACTGGATCGCCGACAGCTATCAAGAGAGCTTCGAGCGCGGCGAACGCCCGAAAAGCTTCGACAAGGATTTTGTCCGCGCCTGGGTCACCGCGCGCTGCGATCCCTACAAGGACCCGATCCCGGAAATTCCTGTTGATCTCATCGAACAGACGTCGGCTGTCTATATCGAAGCCTTCGAGAAGATCACCGGCCAGCGCTTCGCTCCGGATCTTTCCGGTGTTACGGTTCTGGACCGCATCCGGGCCAATCTCGCGCCATATTTTTCCAAATAAATCAGCATATTAGATCGGTATTTTAATCTAAATTATGCGTCAGCGGACGCCGGATCGTCGATATCGAATTCGAGCCGCATCATGTCATAGGCCGGCTCGATATGCTCGGGCGTTTCGCTCTGGACCATGTCGTAGTCCAGCGGCACGTGCATGTGCGTGAGCACCGCCCGCTTCGGCTGCAGCCTGGTGATCCAGCCGAGCGATTGTACCAGCGACAGATGGCTCGGGTGGAACTTGTACTGCAGCGTGTCGATCACGAGCAGATCGAGGCCGCCGAGCTTGGCGACGGTCTCCGCCGGAAAATCGCTGACGTCGCTGCAATAGGCGAAATCGCCGACGCGGAACCCGAGAGAATGGATGTTGCCGTGAAACTGCATCAGCGGCCGGAACGCGATCGGCCCGCCGGCGCCCGATATCACCACGGGCGACAGATCGTCGGGAATAATCCGCGGCTCGACGATCGGCGGATAGCCGCTGCCGGGCGGTGACTCCAGGCAATAGCCAAACCMTTCGCGAATGCGGCCCATCGTATAGGCATCGGCCCAGATCGGCACCCGCCTGCGGTTTTCGATGACGTAACCCCGCAGATCGTCGATGCCATGCAGATGGTCGGCATGCGAATGGGTATAGAGCACTGCATCAATATGGCGCACGTTCGTTGCGACCATCTGCGCACGAAAATCCGGCCCGGTGTCGATGACGACGCTCGTCTTGCCGCCATCGGGCGCGATTTGCTCGACAAGCAAAGCCGCGCGCATGCGCCGGTTCTTCGGGTTTTCAGGATTGCAGGCGCCCCAGTCACCGGTGATCCGCGGAACGCCAGGCGACGACCCGCAGCCAAGAATGGTGAAGGTGCGCCGGAACGCCACGTCAGAGCCTCGGCATCTTGGAGAAGATGCGGAAGGCATTTTCCGTGGTGATCGTTGCGATTTCCGCCGCGCTTACGCCGATCGTTTCGGCAAGCACGGCGGCCGTATGGGCAACGTAAGCCGGCTCGTTGCGCTTGCCACGGAACGGCTTCGGCGCGAGATAAGGCGCGTCGGTCTCGACGATCATCCGATCATACGGCACGGTCTTGGCGATTTCGCGCAGCTCTTCGGATTTCGGGAAGGTCAGGATGCCCGAAAACGAGACGTAGCCGCCGAGCTCCACGCCTACGCGGGCGAGGTCAGGACCGGACGAGAAACAATGCAGAAGGAAAGGGAAGGCCCCCTTCCCGGTTTCCTCGGTCAGGATCGCTGCCATGTCCTCGTCGGCCGAGCGGCTGTGAATGACGAGCGGCAGTCCCGTCTCGCGTGCAGCGGCGATATGACGGCGCAGGCCCTCTATTTGCGCGTCACGCGGCGCGTTATCATAGAAGTAATCGAGACCCGCCTCGCCGATCGCCACCACCTTTGGATGCGCCGAAAGCCGAACGAGATCCTCCGTCGTGATGTCCAGTTCCTCGTCCGCATTGTGCGGATGGGTGCCAACGGAACAGAAGACGTTCGGATAGGCTTCAGCGATCGCGAGGATCGCCTCGAACCGCTTCACACGGGTCGAGATCGTGATCATCTGCTCGACACCCGCCTCGTGCGCCCGCGCGACGATGGCGTCACGCTCCGCTTCGAAATCGGGGAAGTCCAGATGGCAGTGGGTATCGATCAGCATGCTCAAATGCCCTACTGCGCTTCCGGTGCCACATAGCGCGGGAACACCGGCTTCGGCGCTTCGAGCGGTGTGCCCGAGACCAGACGCCCCGCCTCGCCGAGAGCTGCGAAGTCGCGCTTGTCGGCAGGTGCTGCCACTAGGTCGAGCAGCTTTGCTGAAGATTCCGGCATGAAGGGCTGCAGCAGGATGGCGATCTGGCGCACGACTTCCGCCGTGACGTAAAGCACGGTGCCCATGCGGGCCGGATCGGTCTTTTTCAGCGCCCAGGGCTCCTGGCCGGCGAAATAGCGATCCGTCTCGGAAACGACGGCAATGATTGCCGCCAGCGCCCGGTGGATCATCTGCTTGCCCATCTCATCGCGGGTGATTTCATGCAGCGCGTCAGCGGCGGCCAGCATCGCCTTGTCCTCGTCGGTCAGCGGACCGCAGACCGGAACCTGGCCGTCGCAGTTCTTAACGATCATCGACAGCGAGCGGCTCGCCAGGTTGCCGATGCCGTTGGCGAGGTCGGAGTTGATGCGGGTTGCGATCCCCTCCTCGCTGTAGCTGCCATCCTGGCCGAAGGAGACTTCGCGCAGGAAGAAGTAGCGGATCTGGTCGAGGCCGAAATGCTCGACGAGATTGAACGGGTCGACGACGTTGCCAAGCGACTTAGACATCTTCTCGCCCTTGTTGAGCAGGAAGCCATGAGCGAAGACGCGCTTCGGCAGCGGCAGGCCGGCCGACATTAGGAACGCCGGCCAGTAGACGGCGTGGAAGCGGATGATGTCCTTGCCGATCACATGGATGTTCGCCGGCCAGAATTTGGCACGGGGACCCTTTGGATCGTCGAGATAACCGGTGGCGGTGATGTAGTTCGTCAGCGCGTCGACCCAGACATACATGACATGCGACGGGTCGTTCGGGACCTTGATGCCCCAGTCAAAGGTGGTGCGCGAAACCGAGAGGTCCTTGAGGCCGGACTTCACGAAGGAGATCACTTCGTTGCGGCGTTCCGCCGGGCCGATGAAGTCAGGGTTTTCCTCGTAGTGCTTCAGCAGCTTGTCCTGGTATTCGGACAACTTGAAGAAGTAGCTCTGCTCCTCGACCCACTCGACCGGCGTTCCCTGCGGCCCGTAGCGCACGCCGTCATCGCGCAGCTCCGTCTCGTTCTCCTGGTAGTAGGCTTCATCGCGCACCGAATACCAGCCGGCATAGGAGTCCTTGTAGAGGTCGCCCGCCTCGCCCATGCGAGTCCAGATGTCTTGCGAAGCCTGGTGATGGCGCTGCTCGGTCGTCCGGATGAAGTCGTCGTTGGAGGCGTTCAGAACCACGGCCATTTTCTGGAATTCCGCCGAGTTGCGGTCGGCGAGCTCCTGCGGCGTCACGCCTTCCTTGCGCGCGGTCTGCTGCATCTTCTGGCCGTGCTCGTCCGTTCCGGTCAGGAAAAACACGTCACGTCCGTCGAGGCGCTGGTAGCGCGCCATGGCATCCGTCGCGATCAATTCGTAGGCGTGGCCGATGTGCGGCTTGCCGTTCGGATAGGAGATCGCGGTGGTGATGTAAAAGGGGGACGTGTCTCTCATAGGCGGATTCGATCTATCTCGGATTAAGCTACGCACGCTCTTAGCGCATACGCCGCAAGGAAGAAACATGCGATCCGTGAAAAGCCCGGGCCGAGCGGTCGTCGTCGCTRCTCCCAGCCTTGCGCGCTCAGCACGCGCTAACTAGAACAAAACAGAAACAAGCTGAAGGACGAATCATGCTGGAACGACTTGGCAGCCAATTTGAAACTGCATCCGCCGGCTATGCCGGCGCGCACGGCATCGAACGTGATCCCGATTGGTTCATCCTGAAGATGCAGGAGGAATTGGGGGAGCTGACGCAGGTCTGGAACAAGCTCAGTGGGCGCGGCCGGCGCCACGGCGTATCGACGGACGAACTCACGGCGCTGATGGCCGACGAGACCGCCGATCTGCTCGGGCATGTGCTGCTGTTTGCCCACCACCACAAGCTCGACCTCAGCGCCGCGATCGAGCGCAAGTGGCGCTTCCAGGCGGCGCTATAGCGCCGCCTTCATGTCGTCGAGCAGCGACAGGATGGTCTGCTTGCGATCGAGATTGTAGGCGTCGCTGACCGTCAAGCGCTCGGTCACGGAGGCAGAAAGCCGCGCGAAGCGCTCGGCGCGCATGATGTCTCCCGCAATCGCAGCCTCCCGCGCGTCGCGCATGATGCGGTCGCTCGCGAGCGCCTGGAAGAATTCGAAGATCGTTTCGCTGTCCTTGCCAGACAGCACGTCTGCCAGCTTGTGCATGTCCTTGCGCACCGCCGGGCCCTGCCCTGCGAGGATCCCTTCGAATGTCGCGGCGATCTCCAGTCCGCCATAATTGATGAGCTTCAGCGCTTCGGCGACGCTGCCATTGGCGGCCGCAATGATGCGCTCGGCATTCTCGCCCTCAAGATCGAAACCGAGATGCGCCAGAGCCTGGCTTAGCGGTGCCGCGTCAAGCGGCTTCAGCCGCAACGGCAGGCAGCGCGAGCGGATCGTTGGCAGCAGCTTTCCGGGCGCATGCGTCAGCACCAGGAAGAGCGAGCGGCGCGGCGGCTCCTCGAGGATCTTCAGGATGGCATTGGCCGCATTGCGGTTGAGATCATCAGCCGGGTCGATAATGACGATGCGCCAATTGCCGGTACCGGACGTCTGGCTGAAGAATTTGCCGGCCCGCCTGACCTCGTCGACCGTGATCGCGCCCTTCGCCCGGCCCGTTTTCTCATCGATCGGGCGCGTCAGGTGCAACAGATTGTGCGAGGCGCCCGAGGCAAGCTGGCGCCCGATGGCGGAAGCCGGATCGGGATCGGAAATCGTTTCAGGCGCTTCCGCGGGCTCGGGATGTTTCAGGATGTGATGCGCAAGGCGGAAGGCAAGCGTCGCCTTGCCGATCCCCTCCGGCCCTTCGATCAGGATCGCGTGATGTCCCTTGCCAGAACGATAGCTCTGCGCGAGGAATGCTTCGGCCTGCTCGTGGCCGAAGAGCCGATTGTTCTCGGCGGGCGCGATGGCGCCATCCAGGACGCCGGCTCGTTCGCTCATGACACCACTTCCTCGGCCGACGTATCGGTGCCATCGCCATGCGGCAGGAGGGTCTCGACGAGCGAAAGTACCTCGGCGGCTATGGCCTCGACAGGCTGTGTTGCATCCACGACGCGGCATCGCTCGGAATCGCGCCTGGCGATATCGAGAAAGGCATCCCGCCGTTTCTCGTGCGTCTCCAGTTGTTCCTTCTCAAAACGATCGGGATTGTCATCGCCGGCGCGGCGTTGCGCCCGCTCGAGGCCGACACTGGCCGGCAGATCGAAGATCACGGTCCGATCGGGCACCACGCCGTTGATCGCCACACGCTCGAGGCTCTCGACGAAGCTCTGCTCCAGGTTTCCGGTAATGCCCTGATAGACGCGCGAGGAATCCATGAAGCGGTCGCAGAGCACGATGGTGCCCTGATCGAGCGCCGGCCGAATGACCTCTTCGACATGATCGCTGCGGGCGGCGGCAAAGAGGATCGCCTCCATCCGCACCCCGAAAGCCTCTGCGGCGCCGGAAAGCAGCACGTGGCGCACCGCTTCAGCGCCGGCTGAACCGCCGGGCTCCCGTGTCGTCAGTACTTCGTAGCCGCGCGCGCGCAGCGATTCGGCGAGAAGACGGAGCTGCGTCGACTTGCCGGCGCCTTCCCCGCCTTCGAATGTTACGAACAGACCTTTTTTCAGCGACACCATGCGTTCCCATATTCGGCATGCGACCCGGTCACGATGAAATCTGGTCGAATCGACCGCGTGACCGGTTCTAATAGGTTGGAGCGGGATGGAGCGGAAAACTGCGCGAACCATCCTCACCCCGCTCCGGCTCTGTTTAGCCGATTGGTCGGCGCTGTGAAACCGTCAGGTGGCGATGAATTGGCGGGAACTTCCCCTCGCCTTGGCTTGCTGTCGCTAAATCCAGAAGAACAGCAGTTCCTGCAGCGCATCGAGGGCACGGCTGGTCAGCGTGCCCTGCCCGACGGCGCTCGCGGTCTTGACCGGCACTTCACGCAGCAGCTTCTCGCCGTTCCACAATTTGACGACGCCGACCTCCGTTCCCGCCGTCACCGGCGCCCGCAAGGGCCACTTATAGACGATACGCGCCGTCAACCGGTCCGGATTATCGACCGGCAGCAGCACGTCGACCGGGCCGCCGGCAACCAGCGCGACATGGGAGGCATCGCCGCCATAGACGGCCGCCTCGCCGATCGCTTCCCCGTCGGCAAAGATCCGCTTCTTTTCGAACGCAGACATCGCCCAATCAAGCACCTTGCGGCTCTCTTCGATGCGCTCTTTGTCGGTCTCGAGGCCGCCCATGGCGAGATAGACCCGGCGGTCGCCGCGCTGGAGGGAAGCGGCGAGCGAAAAGCCGAAACCTTCGGCAAAACCAGTCGCCAGACCATCAACGCCGATATTGGCCGAGATCAGCGGGTTTTTGTTGCGCTGCAGGATCTTGTTCCATTCGAACTCCGGCTGCGAATAGAGCCGGTAGAGATCCGGGTGCGCCTCGTGGAGATGCCGGATGAGCGTCACCAGTTCGCTCATCGTGATCTGGTTGCCCGGATCGGGAAGTCCGGTCGCGTTGCGGAACGTTGCGACCGGCATGCCAAGCTCGCGAGCGCGCGCCGTCATCAGTTCGGCAAAGGCGCCCTCGTTGCCGGTCATACCTTCGGCAAGGATGATACAGGCGTCATTGGCAAGCTGCACTGCAACGCCCTGCAACAGGTCGGCGACGCGGATGCGGGATTTCAACGCGGCAAACATCGTCGAGGTGCCGGCGGGTGCGCCACCGGTACGCCAGGCATGCTCGGACACTTCGAAGGTGGTTTCGGCCGAAAGCTCGCCCTTGCCGATCGCCTCGGCCACGACCTCCATCGTCATCAGCTTGGCAAGCGACGCGGGCGGTATCGGCTGGCTTTCGGCGCGGGAAAAAAGCACGGTGCCGGTTTCGGCATCGACAAGCAGGATCTGCTTTGCCTTGGTATCGAAGGCAGGCGCCGGTGCCTGCGCGAGTGCGGCGCCGGCAAGCAGCGAAACGCTGAAAAACACCGCCGAAAACATCTTCATGCGCATGGGAAACTCCGGGTTCCCCTCGGGCATAGCAGCGCGGTCATTTTGGCACAACGCCGTCTGTGCTTATCGGACAGAACCGCTTGCTTTCTGGCGCTTGGCGTAATCGACGATCACCTGCGGCGTCAGTTGCTTCTTGTCGACCATGATCGCTTCAAACGGCGATTCGGCATCGCTGACGCGAACTTCGTAATAGGCGGCCGCAAAAGCCATGTTGCCGTTGGGCATCGGGATGTATTCAGGACGCTCGCGCGGGATCGGGCCGATTTCCGGCAGCATGACGAACTCGTTGAACGACTGTGGCTGGGCGAACTGCGGCACGGGAGCGGCAAGTGCCGTCACCGGCTCGCTGACATCGAGCGAAGCCTTTGCCGGGACTGTGATCGTGCCGAGGCTCTGATTGCGGAACGGCTCGTTCGAAGCGACCATCACGCCGGTCGCGACCTGGCCTTCCGGCATCACGCTCGGGCCACGCTGCCCCTTCTCGACATAGGATGCCATCAGATAGGGCATGTCGTTGCCTTCGAGCGGCGCACGACCGACATATTGCACCCGCACCTGCGCGCTGCCCTTGCGCTTGATGTCGAGCATGTCTGCCGTCTTCGAGGAAACGTCGATGATGCGGCCAAATTCATAAGGCCCGCGGTCGTTGACACGAACGATGACCGACGTACCGTTTTCCATGTTGGTGACGCGCGCATAGCTCGGCAGCGGGAACGTCGGGTGCGCGGCCGAGAGATGCGCCTTGTCGTAGACCTCGCCGTTGGCAGTCAGGCGCCCGTGAAAGGCCGAGCCGTACCAGGAAGCCGTACCCGTCTTGTTGTAGCCGAAGTCTTCCTTCGGCTGATACCACTTGCCCTTGACCTGATAGGCCTTGCCGACCTGAAAGCGTCCGCCGCCCTTCGGGATGTTGTTGCCGGTGGCAACGCGCGGGCTGGCCTTTACGCCATAGACGGATTCAGGAAAGTACTCCTTGCTCCGCGCAGTTTTCTTGACGTTCGACGTGGAGCCGCAGGCGGCAAGCGCTACGCAGAGCGCAGGTATCGCCGCAAGGCGCAGTCCCTTGACCAGATATGCCGCATTTTTACTGGATTTCATCTGTCCCACAACATCGATCGATAAAGCCGTACTCGAAACCTTCCGCTTACCCCCAGCGGAAATCTCGGCGTCCCGAAACGGAACAGGTGTGTATTCATGACATCATCAAGGCGAAAATGCGAACTCATCCACAGGCCGGCGCCGCATTTCGCGAGTTATGGTTTATGGCTAGTTAACACAATCCAGCCCGACGCGTGCTCTTCGAAGCGGTCGAGAAAATCTTGCGGCGACGCATGTTAATTCTTGCAAAGCGCCAAGGCTTCGCGCAATAACGCCGTGCCCGGCACGCAGTCGAGCGTTGCTTCAGGCAAGGACAGGTGGCCGAGTGGTTTAAGGCTCTGGTCTTGAAAACCAGCGTACGGGAAACCGTACCGTGGGTTCGAATCCCACCCTGTCCGCCACATATTTTCTCTAAACGATGGAAATAGTTCGGCATTTCGGAACGATGCTATTGCTGCTTGCACCTTGGCTTGCACCTTCGCCGTTTGTGGTAGCACTTTCTGCACCGGCTGACGCGACAGCGCGACGCATCACGCTTGCCTCGCCAGGAGGAGAAAGGACGGTGCCGTCGCTAGAGATGAGATTGAATTTGCGGATGAAGTCGAGTGTGGGCGCAACGTTCGGCTGATGCACAGACCATCCCGCCAAGGCAACCGTTGCAAGTGCTTGCTCGATGGTGACCTTGTCAAACCCATGCAGCAGACCTACCAAGCGGTTAGCCAGCCGCTCAATCTTCTTGATCACTCGAATGTTGGTGATACCAAGCCTAACGATTTGAGGTCTAAGGAGTTCTGCTACTGGATCATCCTGTGAAAGCGCTATCCTTACTGCCTCTTCGGGCGACAAATCGAAGGCGAGGGTCACATCGGCGACTTTTTCAAGCTGCTTATCGAATTCAACTTTGTCGCTAAGTTCCTTATCGTTAAGTAGCAGAACTACCTTACACTTACGCTCTTCCTTAAGGAACGAAACCAGTCCAAGGACGTCGCGGGCTTCCAGGCCCTTTCCAGCGCGCTCAAGATCGTCAATGCAGATGATTTGATTTCGCACGAGAAGGAACGCCGACTTAAGGATGGTGTTTGCGACACCTGGCATCTTGAGGACAGAACTGAGAAGTTCCATCATCGTTCGAGCCTTCCGGCTCGCGTTCTTCCCTTTGTCGAGAAGCGTTCCCAATGTGTCGAGGTCGGGACCAGTTTTCAACTTGTCGGCTGTGACCGTGTTCTCGAAGATCGAATAACGCAGGTCCTCAAGCGAGTTAAGGCCGAAGAGCGAGACGTAGGAGTAGTTATCGAGCCCAAGCTTTTTCTTATCTGCGGCGTCGACAAGGTACTTCTTCCACGCGTAGGTCTTGCCGACCCCCCATTTGCCCCTAATGCAAAGGACCTCAGGATCTTTGGTGGCCAAGAACTGGCGTATTTCCGTCTCTATCAGCCCTAGCGACAAGGCTCTCCTCCGCAAATGTTCTTCGCCAGTTTACTCATATGGGTAAACCGGAATTCGATGGCATGATCGGCCCGACGCGGCACCGAAATAGATGGTATCGCGTTCCTTCGCCCGCTTTCATGTGGCTGCACGCGTTTCACCTCTCCCCGGCGGGGAGCCATGCAATGAGCCAGAGAGTGGGCCAGCGAGGCGCTGTTGCCCGAAAGAAAGGCCATTGGCATGTTGATCGCCTGTTTCTGTCGCCGTTCGGAAAAACGCTGCTTCACTCCTCGCTGAAGAAGTCTTCGTCCAGACGTTTGAATTCGACGGTACGGTAACCGAGGGATCGGGCTGCTTCGCGCAAGGCATTAAGTCCAGTTAGGGTCCCAAATATCTGCTGCCCCGCGGCATACCATTACGCTCACAGGTGAAGCTCATTGACCAACCCGCGCCGGAGTGGCTCAGAACAGCCACATCCGACGGATGCCCGTAGCCGTTTCCTTTACCAACCGAAACCACGCACCGGCCACTGCCTCCACGCGGCCAGACGACACTTCCGGTAAATTTGGCGCCGTGGTGGGTGGCAACGATAAAGTCCGGTAGAGTCGACAATCTCGGCCGGACTAGGTCGTAGTCGGCATCACCCATGAAAAGTACCGTCTTGCCCGATTGCAAGGTAGTTTGAACGCATAGGCCAGTCTGATTGAGATTGCCTGCTTTACCGTTGCAGCGCCCCAGCCGCAGGGGGCCAGCCGACACATCTGCGGAGCTCACGCCCAGAAGCCGATTATGGGTGGCCAGCTTCTCAGCAACCAACTTTGCGCCTGGTCCAAGCCGCTGCACCGGCACAATCCAAATGCCACCCGCAAGGCCCGCTATTGCGTGATAGCCATGCAAATGATCCCAGTCCCAGTGAGAAAGGATCACTGGGACATCGCTAACTTTCACCTTGGGTTTACTAGACGCGGTCTTTTTGTTGTATGAGATCGGCCAACCAGCATCCAGATGAAATAGTTCGTTTCCGTACTGATCAATTGCGCTGCAGAAACTCGCCTGCCCGACATCTCGGACGACGATTTTGTGAGGCGATTTGGCGCCGCTGAGGAGATGGCGCGCGGCGCGGCTTTTATCGATTGCACGTTCTGGAAACTTGCAGGCCTCTGCAATCGCCTGCCCTAGAGCTCGCTCATTTCCGACTGCTGCGCCGACTGGGCTCAGGGGGCTATCGCCTTCCGAGAACAGATAACGGATTTCGTCCAGGACAAAGGGCACGATTTCGTCATAACCAGCGTCTCCGAGTGAAGACGCCCAAGCGAAAGGTCCCGGCTTCTTCCCTCGCGGCAGTAAGTTGATCCGATACCACTGACCATCGCGAATGCCCCCAATATCTGCAAGGTATTGAAATTTCTCGGCGGTCGTCAAAATCTTCAGCACAACCAGGCGAGACCGATCGGCTCTGTCCGCTATGGTGGCCAGTGCTTCGTCGGCACTCATCCTCGCGTCAATCGAATCGAACTCGAAAGCGACACGATTGGCTTTCTGCAGGACCAAATCGTCGTTGGTGAGAGCCTCTGACCGAACCAACCGTGCGATCAGAGTAATCGGTTCCTCCCTCAAGAAACTCATCACTCAGCCCCCATTGTTTCCTCGCCCGCGCTTTACCTTTGGTCCCGCCTCGTGCTCGGCGCGGATGCGCTCCATTAGAAAGTGTGCCGGCTCGTCATTTTCGTCCTGCGGGACCAGTTCGCCGCGGAAGGCCTTGGCGAGGATCGCCTCGTCCAGCTTGCCCACGAGGTCCAGCGCGCGCCTGGCTTCCTCTGCCAGCCGGTCGATTTTGGCAAAGGCGGATTCGATKCGGCGAACGATTTCGTGTTGCTCTTCGAGGGGAGGATAAGGCACGGCGACTTGCCGAATGTCATCTAATCCCAAACCCGCTCGGGTAGCTCCGCGATTGTTCTTGTGTAATTGGCTTTGTCCCTCTTCGCTGACGAGGTACCAAGCAATGAGAGGTGCGGCCCGTCCATCCTTCAATCTGAGTAAGGCAAGATGCTGGTTGACGTATGCTTCTCCGATATCGTCGCCAATCAAACCAATTCGCCCGAGATCGGCGGTGATCGTTACGACAATATCGTTCGATTGCACTCGCGTGCGAATTCCCTCGGCACCTTCAGGTGGTGTAACGCGCTGTATGTCGCTTCGGTCCAGGCCAACGGCACCTCGAACTGTGTTGCCAATACGGATGAAAAAAGGGCCCGTATCGGAATAATATCGAGCCCAACCGCGGGAGCCACTTGTCACAAATTGGGTGAGGCCGAGCAGCCTTCTGCTTTCAGTATTGAGTTCGCTAAACGCCTTACTGAGCACGACCTGCTTGTAGCGGGAGACGAGGGTTTCGATGCGGGCGAGCTCCGTGCGGGCGCAGGCGGATTTCGCGTTCAGCACATCCAGCTTGGTCACGATGCGCTTTTGCTCGGCGAGGGGTGGGAGGGGAACGTGCATTCTTCGGAGATCGGTTAGGTTCACCCTCAAGCGGCCGACGCCATGGGCCTGCTCTGACAAATGGCGCGCCGCCACCTCCGAGTTCATCCAGCTCACAAAGAAGCCTGGATCGATAGCCACTCCCAAGCGTATTCTGAAGCAATCCGCCTTCACCATCGCGGGGAGCAGATGGGCAGGAACCAGGCAACACCGCCCGATCGGGTCCCCGAGCGCGGCCATCACGATGTCGCCTTCACGGACCTCATGTTTTTGAAGCTCGCGAAAATATTCGCGCGATATGAAGGCTTCCGCCGACGATAGATACCGCCCTCGACCAATGTTCCCCAAGCGGACGACACGTACTCCGCTGTCCGTGTAATGCGAAGACTTCAACTTGCTTCCGTAAGGGCCGTCAGCAAGAGAATTCTTGTCTGCCCCCACAACATCGCTAACGGTTGCCGCAACCCATCCCTTCGGCAACTCGCTCATTCCGCCGCCTCCGGAAACTCGTCGCCTAACTCCGCCATCAGCGCCTCGATCTCTAGCGTTGCAGCCTGCAGATGGCCAAGAATGGCTGCGGCGATGTCGTCGGGTTCGGTCAGGCCCTCTTCCGCCTCGTCCTCCGCCTCGCGCAGCCAGCCGATGTCGAGATTGTCGCCTCGCACCGCGATATCTGCGCGGGTGAACTTACGCCAGCGGCCGGCCTCGCCTTCATCCGGGCCGCGCTCGGCCCCATAGGGGCTCGTGCCGAAGGCCCTCTCGAAGCCTTCAAAATGGGCTTCCGTCAACGGGGTGGTCTTGCCGAATTTCGGCATCTGGGCGCGCAAGTCATAAATCCAGGTGGCCCGGGTGTTGCTGGTATCCGTCTTGCCGCGCGTGAGGAAGATGACATTGGTCTTCACCCCCTGAGCATAAAAGATGCCGGTCGGCAGGCGCAGGATCGTGTGTAGGTCGCACCAGTCCATCAACATCTGGCGCAGTTGCCTGCCGCGCCCGTCTTCGAACAGGACATTGTCCGGGACGACAATGGCTGCGCGTCCTCCGGGCTGAAGCGAACGAATGCAATGCTCGACAAAGGGAAGCTGGTAGGAAGAGACGGTAGCAGTGACAGAAAGATCATCACGCGTCGGCGCGCCGCCTGCAGGCCCGAAGGGCGGATTGGTTAGGATCAGGTTTGCGCGGCCAAGCCCCTTGCCTTTGTCGGAGAGCGTGTCGCCGAGATCGACATGGTCGCTGTCGATGTCGTGCAGGTAGAGGTTCATCAGACGTCATGGGAAATAGATCACAATGCCCCAATTGCGACTTTTCGGAGCTGACCTTAGTGGGCGCAACTCTGGCAAGCAATAGGATTGTGGCGACGATTGCGCATGCACCGATGTTTCAGAACTCGCGAGCCGGTTCGCAACGCGCCCATTGCCGCTTTCGGTCTTTCAGATTGGCGCGCCGGTCGCCCTTGCCCGCCCAATCCTCGGCCCTCAATAGCTTGGCTCAGGACGGGCATCCTTGCACGAGCAAATGGCATTCCGTTGATCGAGCGACTATCCTCGTGCCATGCACAAGCTCACACCGAGACAGGAAGCCTTCTGTCGTCACCTCGCCGAGGGACGCTCGCAGCGCGACGCCTACATCGCCGCTGGCTATTCTGTCGGCACCGGAACCACTGCCTACGAGAATGCTTGCAGGTTAGCAAAAAATGACAAGGTCTCGGCTCGCCTCGCCGAACTGCAGAGGGAGGTGGCGGCACTCAGCGTAAAAACGACGGCTTCACTGGTTGCCGATCTCGACCGGGCGCTGGCCATAGCGGAGGCGGATCGCGATGGGCGGGCGATGGTCGCGGCCATCCTCGCACAGGCTCGATTGCTCGGATTGCTGGACAGCGATCGGTTGGACGAACAGGCGTTGGTGCCGAAGCCGGCCAGCTGGCCAATCGATGTTACCGAGATGTCGCTTGCAGAGTGGCAGGAACGGTTCGGTCCGAAAACTCCGCTGCAATGCCCTTGAGGCTGTCCTGAGCGCGTTTCGACCTTGCCCGGTCATCGGGTCCATCGAGGACGCAGAACCGCCTTTAGGACGCGTTGCGGAGCGACTTCTGCCAAGTCGGCAAACGTCGTCACTTTTGGCGGCATTCTCGCAAAATCCTCGGGCGCGCGAGCCCCGACCGCGAAGGCAATATCAGGCGTCAAAAGCACCTGAAGAACCGCAATCCATAATGGCAAACGGCGTCATCTTCCCAGCCTCCCGTTCGCCCCAAATAATGGATACTTGGCGAGGACGCTCGCGCTCGCCTCCTCAATCAACGAACGAATATGCGCGCGGGCGTCTTCAATTGTCATGGGTTTGTTGGGAAGTTCGAATTCCCCGGTCCGGTGACGAAAGATCGCATTGGCGGTGCGCGCAAAGTGCTTGGTCACACTGTCACGCTTGGTTACGAATTCCCCGGCTTCGAGACATTCGAGGTGAGCGTGAAGATGCGCCCGCCTCACCTCAAAGGCTATCTGATGTGGCGCTGGAACTGGGACCAAGCAACGGACTTTTGGCCGACGGCGGTCGTCGTCGGCGCCGTCGCGCTTCTCGTTCGATTTGCGCTGTAACGTCTGCGAAAGCCGTTGCTATGTATCGCTGGGGTGAAACATTGACCGGGTCACCTGATGTCGCGCCTGCGAGGGCGTAAACATGTTGGGACTATGCCACCTCTCAGCCGTGAAGATGTCGCCCATACCCTTTTCCTCGGCTTCACCGATGATGTTGCGCATGTCCCAGTAGTTCTCGTTCATCGTCCAGGGGTGGTGAGAGATATCGTGCAACAGCCGGATGAACGCCGGGTACTTGGTCTCGGTTTCCCCTCGAAGGAAGTCATAGACCCTGTCCTTCGTCAGGAGGTTCACATACACGTCATCGACGGCGCCAAGCCGCGACAGCATTCGATGACAACCGATGATGTAGTGAAGCTGTTCCTGGTAATGCATGAACGCGAGCGGGTGCCCGGAAAACTGGTGCTGATCGTTGATGAATGAGTAGCGCACGCCCTCTGGATACGCAAGAAACTCAGGTGTGAGGTAGCGGCCAAGTGGCGGGTCTCCCCAGGCATGCGCAACAAACGGCGGACAGGCGAGCTTTGGCCGTCTATCATCGGGAATGTTGTAGAGATCGCCGTAGTGAACAGCGAACGACGCAATTTTCTCTTCGTCGAGATCGGAAGCCTTCTCGACGGACGACAGTTCCCAGTGATGAATATTGTGCTGTCGCGAGAACGACTTGATGTGCTCGACCGCAGCTTCGGTGTTCGTGTTCAGATAGTCCACGATCTCGGTATACGACCGCAGGAAGTCGTCGCTGATCAGCACGAAACACGTGCTGTCCGGGTAGAAGAAATCGATGCCGCTGCGGTCAAGGATGTCGATCGATCCGCGGTTAATGACGATATCGCCGTCGACGCTCAAACGCTTCTTGCCCGTAAGGAACTTGTCGAGCACGAACCAACGCATCGTGTTGTTGAAGAAGAAGTTTCCCCGGTTGTCGTGGGAGAACATCGCGCGGACGTTGGCATATTTCTTTTCGAGTTCGGAAAAGTACGGCGCGCAGTCAATGACCTCATAGCCGTATTTTTCACATTGGGTCTGCTTGAAGAGTTCGTATCCGCTTAGGCAAAGAAGCTTGATCTTGTAGCCGCGCCGACGGTGCACCCGGGCGGCGTCATCGATCGCCAGCCTCGTCGTAATATAGTCCAGGCTGTTAGCCCAAACGACAACACCAATATCCACCACTCGGGTTACTCCCTCGAATATCACTGCCATCGGTTTTATATAGATTGCAGTGATCGGCGCAACCTCTGATAATCCTACCTCAACTTGCGGCCACGCTGCCGTCGGCATCGAGCATCGCCGCGAAACAAATCGCGACCTCAGGCACCAGACCAGAGGCTCCTGCCAATTGCTTCAAGGTGGGGATTTGCTCAGGCTTGATGTCCAGGCGTCGCCCTTCATGCATTCACGAATAGTGAGACGCTCATCGATATCGGCCGACGTAAGTGGCCGGGGCATCCCGAATTGATCGCCTCGATCGAACAATGCCGGCTCCCTTAAGCTGTGCTTGACGATATCCGCGATCGTCAATGGCTTCCCGTTGTCTTCAAAGGTCTGGCCGTCGAAGCCAAGTACAGGAGTGCTCAGTTCAAATTTCATTTGGATCGTTCCTTTTCAGTTAGCGTCTGGGCTACCGCCCCGACACGAGTTGCATTTCGAAGTGCTATTTCTCGAAGACCGTGCACCGCATGAAGATCCTCAATCTGCTTTTTGAGGCCTTCATTTTCGGCGAAGAGCTCCTCATTACTTGGCTCCAGAGGGGGCTGCTTGTCAGTGATGCCAGACATTAAAGTGTTCCTCTTTCCGTGCAGAATGCTGCGATCGCTACGCGCTTCCAGCCGCCGCTCGTCTTCACATAGATGAAGTTGGCATCAGCCACGATTTCGCGCGTGGCACCGTTGGCGTCTGCGGTTCCGGTGGGCGTGTAGGATGTGCGTGCCAAACACAAGATTGTAGATCGTCATCTTGCCGGCAGTGTCGATCTTGAAGGGCCACTGGCTGGTGGCGTTCTGGAACAAACCGAAATCGACCGTACCGTTTCCGCCTGTGTCTGACGCCAGTACGTAGCTTCCAGCGAAGCCTAGACCGAATCTCTTCGACGTAGCGTGGGCGTTTTCAGCGAGATAGATATTCAGGTCGAACGCCCCTGAAATGGCGCCCACTCCCATACAAAACCCATTGGTTACGGAATTTATGATAAACCTCAGTGAGATATGGACCAAATATCCCAAGAAAATTGCGGAGCAGCGGACACCCTGTCCGCCATTTCCCMAAGGAAATATAGCCCCACCAACGACCACAACCCGTGGCGCTGTTTCATCTCGATGGGCTCGCGTAGGCAAGGTTGAGTTGATTTTCCGATACAGCGGCTGGTTCGCCGCCGGCAGATGAATCGGCGTTCTCCGTCCTAACCTCAAACCGATTGCCGGAGGTCTGCAAGAAGTCCGGATTTCGACAATGCTAGAGGCTGAACGGGTCGCGTGCTGAACGCTTCTCGCCCGGCGCATTGAACGGATCGGCCTTCTTCTCCTTGGACTTGCGTCCTTCGTCGGCGATGATCTCATCCACGGCCCGCTGGCACTTCATGAGTTCGTCTGCCGCCGGACCGGTGCCACGCAGACTGAGGTTTACGATGACGCGTTCGTCGAAGGCGATCGCCAAAGCCCGTTTGCGCACGAAGCCTGTGAGGAATTCGGGGTCGGTGACATTCACGAAGAGGAATTTGCCGTTCTCGTCTCCGGCGGCGGTCGCCGAAGCGCTCCAGGGATCGCTCTTGTCGAAGCGAAACGTCAGGTCATAGTCCTTGCCGATCTCGAGCGACTTCCAGTCGTCGCTGGCAAAGCTCATGTAGAGTGGCGATTCGGAGCCCTTGGGATAGAAACCCAGGCGCAGCCTGACCCCGCCCTCGAACATCGACGTAATGAAACACGAGCCTTCCATCGACGTGTCGGAAGCAACAATCCAGCCGCCGACCTCCTTCCACTTGATGATCTCGGACTCTTCAGCCGCGGCTGGCCCCGTCACCATCAGACAGCTCATCAACCCGAACAGCAATCTACGCATGCAAAGCCCCCGTTTGCTCGCATTTTGATGGGTCGCCGCGTGACTGTCGAGGGTGGGCGACCCGTACCCACGCAATATTTTAGGAATATTCACCTCTCGCGCGGACCGGTGCTCACGCCAAGGAATTACATGGCGAAGGGATCCTTCGACGACTTGCTCTGCCCGCCGCCCGCAAACGGGTCATTGTTCGGCGCATTGTTGCCGGCGCCCGCAAACGGATCGGCGGCCTCCCCCTGTCCGCCGCTCGGCATCAGCGTGTTCACGGCCTCCTGGCATTTGAACATCTCGCTGACGGCCTTCATCGAATCACGCAGGCTGAGGCTCGCCACCACACGACCTTCGAACGCCAGCGCCAGCGTATTCTTGCGCACGAATTCGGTGAAGAAGTCGGTATTGGAAAAATTGACGACCAGAGCCTTCGAACCCGTGAGGTCCACGCCGAACGCAACGGCCGGCCACTGGCGGCCGCGGTCGAGCTGCAAGGCAACGTCATACTCTCTTTGCGGCTCGATCGATTTCCAGGTGGCATTGCCGATCGAAAGAAACGCCAGGTTCGCCGATCCCTTTGGATAGAAGCCGATACGAAGAATCGCGCCGGCGTCATAGCTCGTCGCCGCGTAGCACGAGCCGCCCAAGGACGGATCGGAACCGACCGTCCAGGCGTTGATCCGCTTCCAGATATTCGAACGGCCCTCTTCAGCAGAGGCCGCTCCGGCCGCCACCAACAGACCGAGAACCGCCAACGACAATCTATGCATGCAACCACCCCACTTTCCCCGCAAAGTTATCGTATTTTTGCAACCTGTCGAGACAATGCGGCGCGATCACAACAGGGATTTGCGCACTCCAACAGGGAGGACATTGACTGGCACAACCGATGCGAATGCGGGTCGGCCGATCGCACCAGGATCAAGGGCCTTGCCGCCGCGCACCTCTGGCGCAAAACGGTCACAGCCTGAACTCAAAGACCTGTTGAACACATGAGAGTGATCGCCAAGTTTGCTGGACTTCGGAACGAAAGCGCGGTTCACATCGTTAACCGCCCCGTAGTCCCACCCTTGCCTCAAAGTGGACGATCACCGTGCTTGCCGCCCTGCTTCTCGCTTCGATAGTCGCATCGCCTAACATGCCTGACGTCAAGCTCAGTGCCGCCACGGTCGATGAACTGCAGACGGACTTCGAAAGCGCCGTACCCTGCCACCAGATTGATGGACGCAACGTGTGGAAGGGCGCCATTGCGTTCTACATCCAGTCGTTCGTCTATGACGGCGACACGCCCGTGGCAACCGATGCGGCGGACGCGGTGCTTCCCGAAGACAACAGCGCCGAGACGGTGAAGGAATTCGAAGACGCCTGCGCCGCCACGCAGCCGGCCTGACCCTCGCCATCAGAACGCTCGCGATTCGCCCGATGCGGTCCAATGCGGCCGTTGCCGGCCACACAATCATCACCCAAACCCGCTTTGCTCCCGTAAAAGTGACCAATCAGCACGCGCAGTCGCGCCAATTGACTGAATTCACGGAATTTTAGGCACTTGCAGAACACATATGGAACAGATAGTGTCTGTTCTTGATTTGTTTCACGCCTTCTGGAGCGACGTGCCATGCTGACCCGCAAGCAACAGGAATTGCTTCTGTTCATTCACGAACGCATGAAGGAGTCGGGCGTCCCGCCGTCATTCGATGAGATGAAGGATGCGCTCGACCTGGCGTCGAAGTCCGGCATCCACCGTCTGATTACCGCGCTCGAAGAACGCGGGTTCATTCGCCGTCTTCCGAACCGGGCCCGCGCGCTCGAGGTCATCAAGCTTCCGGAAGCCTACGCGTCCAGCCAGCAGCAGCCGCGTCGCGGCTTCTCGCCGAGCGTGATCGAGGGAAGCCTCGGCAAGCCGCCGGCGGCAGCCCCTGCCGCACCACCGAAGCCGGCGCCGGTGGCCGAAAACACATCAGTTTCCGTGCCGGTCATGGGCCGCATCGCTGCCGGTGTGCCGATCTCGGCGATCCAGAACAACACGCACGACATCACCGTTCCGCTCGACATGATCGGCAACGGCGAACACTACGCCCTCGAAGTCAAGGGCGACTCGATGATCGAAGCCGGCATCTTCGACGGCGACACCGTGATCATCCGAAATGGCAATACCGCCAACCCCGGCGATATCATCGTGGCGCTCGTGGATGACGAGGAAGCGACGCTGAAGCGATTCCGACGCAAGGGCGCATCGATTGCGCTTGAGGCCGCAAACCCTGCCTACGAGACACGGATCTTCGGGCCTGATCGTGTGAAGATCCAGGGCAAGCTCGTTGGGCTGATCCGCCGCTACCATTGACCTCCAGAAAAAATCGGCACTCTGAAGAGCCTCGCTGCCGCTTGGGGTAGCGAGGCTCTTCTTGTTTATCCGATAACGCGCCGCTTACTCGTGGATGGTGTATTCACCGAGTTCGCAAAGGTCCTGCGTATCTTCGGTCGTATCAAGGCCCGAGTCCTCTTCGAATTCGAAGCGCATGTCGTACTTGCAGACATCCCGACCGTCAGCGATGGTGATCTCCATGTTCTCGCCGGGGTTCAGAACCTGCCGGCCGAATACATCGTCTTCCCACTCGTTGACGCCCACCGGCGACGTGTAGAAGTTAGTCAGAACTGCATTTGTGTTGTTCTTCAGCTTGAAAACCAGGTCCTCTGCCCGCGCCTCGAATGTGGTCGCAGCAAAGAGGGCCAAGGCCGTCAGGACAAGTTTCGTTTTCATATAAGCCATTGCCTCCGCTTGATGATGACGGACGCTATCGATGCGGCTGATGTCAGCGGAGTCATCGTTCCCCCTCTACCGATTTCACCGAAGCGATAAGATCCGCAGGGGATTTAGAAGACGTGGCTTGTGCGGGCGTGTGGCACGCCTGAGCGAAAGCTCCCAGGTGTCTCAACCCGGAGTAAGCTGAGGAAGGCAATCGTTCCGACCTCCTCTTGAAGCATTGCTGCACGCTGGGCAGGAGCAATCGACATTGCCAGACGTTCTGCCTGTGGAAAGCGCCCGAACCGCAAATTCGCTTTGTGCTTTTTCCGAAAATGCCTCTTGCGGATTTTCTGCAATCATTCTAAATCCCCGCCAACGCTCGGTTATCCGAGCCGTGAGGCCTCGTGGCGGAGTGGTGACGCAGAGGACTGCAAATCCTTGTACCCCGGTTCAATTCCGGGCGAGGCCTCCAAATACATTCACCAATATAATCAATATGTTGCAGTCGTCGCGAAGCGGAAAAACACCGCTTCCGCGTAACGCGATGTTGCTACGAGATTCCCTTGCTTTCCCTGCACTTCCACGCGGCGACGGCGGATCCATACGACATGAAATGCGACATGTTCACAGCGAATCCTGAGCCAGAAACCCGCTCACCAGCTGCAGGTGCTTGAACCCCGCTTCTCCTTCGCGCCGCCTACGAACACGTCGCAGGTCACTGTCTCTGCGGAAGGCTGTCATAGCGCCCTCCGGGCCGCCCTGTGAGCGTCCATGAGGGTCGCGACGGGATCGGTCGCTGCCACTTCATCGCCTTCTGCAAGAAGCGCTCGTCCCTCACATCGATCTCGGCGAGCGCGATTCTGACGACAATCTCGCCGATCTTTTCGAGGCTCAGCACGTACTCCCGATGCTGTCTGCCGCCCCTAAAGAGGCGCGGCCCCTTGTCGAACTTGGACGTGGCGCGGAAAGAGCTCCCACACACCAAACCCTTCAAAGAACGCATAAATCCGTCGACGACGTATTTCGACATCGTGGCCAACAAAACATAGTCGTGCTGCGGCGGCCACAACATGGCGTCGACCTTCCGAATTAAGCAACTTCTAAAGTTACGCTTGAAGCCGCTCGCAACCGTGGCATTCTTACCGGCGATCGAGGGGGAGGTATTTGGATGCTGAAGGGTAGAACGTTGCTCTTCGCCGACATCATCGGCAGGTTCGGTATCTGCGCGTATTTCGCAATCGCGATGTTGCGGCGCATCGTTCACGCCGCGCAAATCGTGGTGAAAGACGAATGGCAGTCGGCTGACGTCTTGGCGTTGACTTCAACCGCCGCCACCGTCCTATTCCTCGGAATGGTCTGCGTGGTAGCCATTACGCGCTTGCCCCCGATCAAAGCAGCCACTGGCTTCGAGCCCTATTTGACCGCGATGGCAGGAACATTTCTTCTCGGGCTGATCGCATACTTACCCGAGCCCGCCGATACAGGCTTGGCGCTTCAAATGGCCGGCACGGCTATGATCGTGGTCGGGATGGTTTCGTCAGCCTTCGTTCTTTTCTGGCTCGGTCGCGCCTTCAGCATCATGCCGGAGGCCCGGACCTTGATAACGGGCGGCCCCTACTCGGTTGTTCGCCACCCGCTCCATCTAACGGAAGAGATCGCCATCATCGGCTTGATCGTCCTCAATCTTTCTGTCTGGTCAGTACTTCTTGGGGGTGTCCAGTGGCTGCTGCAATTTCGCAGAATGATCAACGAGGAACGAGTATTGCAGACCGCGTTCCCCAGTTATGGCGCCTATGCACTCGACGTCCCGCGCATTCTTCCATTCATGAACGCGGGTAAGCTGCGATCAGCACAGTGAAGCCAAGGTGGGATTTGCTCGTTCTGATACCGGATGAACGCGACGCCGGAGCCGTTGCCGCCATAACCGGTTGAGGCGGCGGATCGGCGAGACAGGCGGGATCCAGTCAGAAGGCCATCAGCACACCACCACCGCGTGAGCTGCGGCCTCCGAAAAATCACCACATTGGTGAAGCGTGCTGCGGCAATGTCTTCCTTCGAAGGCATTGCGGTTCTGCAAATATCGGCCTCAGCACCAGGGCGTCGTGTGTCCCGTCCACGGCCGCACCAGTCCCTCGTTTACGAGGACGCGTCCGATGGATTGATCGCCGCGAGTGACCAGCCGCAGCTTTTCACCGGCCTTGGCGTCCTGACGACTGTTCGCCGTTTCCAGCCTGAAGTCACCTGCGTTCAGCAGTTCGCGCAGGCGCTGCTTGGCGTAAAAGCCGCGCGAACGTTCCTTGTCGCAGCTTGCCTGGCGAATACGCGGTGCATCGACGTCCGCCACGCGGATCGTGTCTCCGTGGTAGAGGAAAGTGGCGCCGTCGATCACGCAGTTGTCGTTGCGAATCCCACAGAAATAAAACTGATCCGTGCGGATCGATGCCGTTTTGACTTCCTCATTCGGCCGCACCGCGGGTGTCGGCGCGTTCGCGCCGACGTCCACCGACGGCACGGGAGCTGCAAGCGCAACTCTTGTCACGGGGGTTGGCTTTTGCTTCTCCGCTTGCTGCGCGGGACGCCCGTCCGCTTTCTGCGCGACACGTGCGGGCTTCGGCTTCGAATCATGACGGGACGTGAACGCCACCACATCCGATACCACCGGCCAGTGCTTCAGTTCGGCGCGATGATCATAGGCGACTACGCCGCCGACGATAGCCGCGGCGGCCAGATACCACGGCGCCATACCGCCTTGCTTGCCCTTGCTCCGGCCGGAATTCCTGCTTCGACGTTTCGTAGTGGCTTTGGCCATGCGTCCTCATCCTGATTCGCGACCGCATTATGCGTTTGATGCGTTGCCGAAAAGTTTTCGGCCGCCCCCTCAATAGGCAGATGCAGGTTCGGAATCAGGCGGCAGAAGAATCGAACGAGACAGGTCGGTGCGGTTCGGCGCTGACGAAGACGGCCACCGAGAGACGGAAGCGACGATTTTGGCTCACGACCCCTTCGACGAGTTTGTGCGCCCGCGCCAACGCGCCCACCAGACCGCCAGACGGCGGCGGCGGCGGCGGACGGATGGGAGATCGTGCGAAAGAACGATGAGGCCCAGCGGTATCATCCAGAAGCCGAGCACCGGCAGAAAGCCGAGAAAGCCGCAGAACACCAGGAGCGAGCCCAACAGGATACGCAGCAGTGGCGATTCCGGCAGCGTGATGCGCCATTTGCCGAGCACGATCTGTCGTGTCTGCGGATCGATCCCGAAATGCATCTGCTTCCTGTTTTTGTTCATCATTCCCTATCCGGCGTCTTTTCCCACAATTGGGGACTTCTCCACAGCCTCGCAACCGAACTTGTCACTTTTTTTGAAAAAACCGCTTGGCAAATCAGAAAAGCATGCGTATTAGCAGCCTCACTTCTGAAGCGCACAGCAAACAGCGGCGCGGATGATCCCTGGTAGCTCAGCGGTAGAGCATTCGACTGTTAATCGACAGGTCGCCGGTTCGAATCCGGCCCGGGGAGCCACTTTCTAAAAGAGCCATTTGCAGAGATGCAGATGGCTCTTTTTCATTTTGCACCTAAGTTCCCCGGGTGAGCAATCCCAAACCTAGACGGTATTCATGACAAAGGCGGCGCCCATCATCGTCTGGTTCCGCAAGGACCTGCGTCTTGCCGACAATCGCGCCCTTGCGGCCGCGGTCGGTGAGGCTCCCGTCATTCCGCTCTATATCCGGGAGCCGGACGAAAGCGGCAACGGTCCGCTGGGGGCTGCGCAGCGATGGTGGCTGCATCATTCGCTGGAGGCGTTGAGGGCTCGCCTCGCCCAATTCGGCTCGCAACTCATTTTCCGCTCCGGCGACCCGCTGGACGTGCTCACCGACGTGGCGCGCAAATCAGGAGCGCAGCGCGTTCATTGGAATCGCCGCTACGATCCCTCGGGCATCGCCACCGATACCACCTTGAAGAAGGCGCTCTCAGCTCAGGGGATCGCCACCGAGAGTTTTGCCGGACAGTTGCTGCATGAACCTATGCGCCTGCTGACGACGACCGGCGGCCCCTATCGCGTGTTCACGCCCTTCTGGCGCGCCCTCGATTCAAAGTTTGAACCGGCTCCGCCAATCGACGAACCGCAACAAATCGTGTCACCGGAAACCTGGCCGTCGTCCGAACCGCTTGGCCAATGGTCGCTTCTGCCAACAAAACCGAACTGGGCGGCCACGTTCAGCGAAATATGGACGCCGGGAGAAAAAGGCGCGGCCGCTCGCCTCGACGAATTTATCGACGAAAAGCTCAAAGATTACAAAGTTCGCCGGGACCTTCCTGACGCTGACGGCACGTCCCTGCTCTCTCCCCACCTTGCCCTCGGGGAGATATCGCCGGCGCAGATTTGGCACGCGACACAAGGGTTACAGACCGAAGGCGGTGAAGGTGTCGCCACCTTCCGAAAGGAGGTCGCCTGGCGCGAGTTCTCCTACCATCTGCTGTTTCACTATCCCGAACTCCCCCGGCGCAACCTCGATCGCCGATTCGATCATTTCCACTGGCTTGACCACGAAGGCGACTTTTACCTGTGGTCCAAGGGCCTGACCGGATTTCCGATCGTCGATGCCGGCATGCGCCAGCTCTGGCGGCATGGCTATATGCACAACCGCGTGCGGATGATCGCCGCGTCCTTCCTCATCAAGGATCTCCTGATCGACTGGCGAAGGGGAGAAGCCTGGTTTCGCAACACGCTGGTGGATGCGGATCCGGCAAATAATGCAGCAAGCTGGCAATGGGTCGCGGGATCAGGCGCCGATGCGGCACCGTTCTTCCGAATTTTCAATCCGGTTCTCCAGGGCGAAAAATTCGACCCGGACGGCGCCTATGTAAAGCGCTTCGTGCCGGAACTCGAACGTCTGGAGCCGCGCTACATCCATCGCCCCTTTGCTGCTCCGGCCGCACTCCTCGCAGATGCCGGCATCGAACTCGGCGCGACCTATCCAAAGCCGATTGTCGACCATGCCATGGCCCGGGACCGCGCGCTCGCGGCGTTCCGCGAGATCACAAGCGCGCCGAGAGAACCGTAGCGAATACAGGCCCCCGGTAGAATTCCACGGTTGGCGTCTCAGGCGAATGCCGCTACGCTCACCCTACGGATGCAACAGCTGAGGGGGTGGTGTATGCGTGAGCTGGAAGCAAGTCTCGCCGCGTTCAACGGCGCACAGGAGCTTTCTGCCGAGAATCTCTCGATGGTCCTCAGGGACTTCCCATTGAAGGCACGGATGGTGCTCGGCGCGCTCGTGCATCTTCAGGCCGGGGTCTTGATGCTCACGGCTCCGGATGGCCGCAAACTTGTGATCAGGGGCAAGAGAGCAGGCCCGAGCGCGATCCTCACGCTGAACAACTGGAACCTGCCGCAACGCGCCGTGACAGGCGGCACCATCGGCGCTGCCGAGAGCTATATCGACGGCGACTGGGACAGTCCCGATGTGGGCGCCTTTCTCGAACTCTTCCTCATCAATGCCGAGATCGGCAAGCATTTCCCGAACCGGGCGCGCGGCCTGCTTCAGCTGATCGAAAAGTTCCTGCATTGGCGCAATGCCAACACGAAGTCCGGCGCGCGTCGCAACATCTCCGCTCACTATGACCTCGGCAATGCCTTCTACCGCGAATGGCTCGACCCGAGCATGACCTATTCATCGGCGCTCTACGCAACCGGCGCCAACGATCTCCGCTCCGCGCAGGCGGCCAAATATCGCGCGCTGGCAGAAGCGACCAACCTTCGCGCCGAAGACCACGTGCTGGAGATCGGCTGCGGCTGGGGAGGCTTTGCAGAATTTGCCGCGGGCGAAATCGGCTGCAAGGTGACGGGATTGACGATCAGCCGCGAGCAACTGGCCTTCGCCCGCGAACGCATCCACCGGGCAGGTCTTGCCGACCGCGTCGAACTCAAATTCCAGGATTATCGCGAGGAGAAAGGCACCTATGACCGCATCGTCTCGATCGAGATGTTCGAGGCCGTCGGCGAAAAATTCTGGCCGACCTATTTCTCGCAGCTCAAGCGATGCCTGAAGCCGGGCGGCAAGGCCGGACTGCAGATCATCACCATCAAGCCGGAAGCCTATGAGGAATACCGCGCCAACCCGGACTTCATCCAGAAATACGTCTTCCCCGGCGGAATGCTGCCGACGCGCGAACATCTCATCGATCTCGGTCGCCATGTCGGCCTGCGCATGAGCAACGATTTCGGCTTCGGCATAGACTACGCCCGCACACTTGGCGAATGGCGCCAGCGCTTCTGGTCGGTCTGGAACAAGATCGAGCCGCTCGGCTTCGACCTTCGCTTCAAGCGGCTGTGGGAATTCTATTTCTACTACTGTGAAGCCGGGTTCCGGGCCCGAAACATCGACGTCCGGCAGATCGTGTTCGAATAAGAACGCATCCGGCGCGTCTTTACCGCGCCGCGCGTAGCGCTTAAGAGGCGGTCTATCCAATTCTCAATTGAAGGTTCCGCATGCGCCTTGCATGGTTTTTCCTCGCGCTCGCCATCGCGACCGAAGTGGTGGGCCTGACGGTGATGAAGGCCGCGTCCTCGAGCGGCTCTTATCTCGGCCACATCGTCATGTATGTCTCGATCGCGCTTTCCTACGTCTTCCTCGCCAAGGCCGTGAAGACGATCTCCGTCGGCGTCGCCTACGCCATTTGGGAGGGTTCGGGCGTCGCGATCATCACGCTCGTTTCTGTCTTCGTCTTCGGTCACGTGCTGACCGGACGCGAGATTCTCGGGCTTTCGATGGCGATCGTCGGCATCCTGCTCGTCAATGCGGGAGAGCGCCACGACGAGGAAGAAGCCGCGGCGGAAGGAGCAGCCAATGAGCGCGCCTAACATCTATTTTGCGCTCGCCGTGATGGCAGGCATTCTCGATGTCGCCGCCAACCTGGCCTCGACGAAATCCGAAGGCTTTGCCCGCCGCGGCTGGGGCGCGCTTTCCATTCTGCTGGTGCTTGCCGCCTTCGCGCTCCTCGCCGAGGCAATCAAGGGCATGGAACTCGCGATCGCCTATGCTGTGCTTGGCGCGACCGGCATCTTCGGAACGGCCATCTGCGGACGGCTGCTCTTCGGGCAGAAGCTGAAACCGATCGGCTGGGTCGGGCTTGCCCTGATCTTCGGCGCCGTGCTTGTGCTTCACACCGCCTGACGCCGGCGCTCGCCGGAGCCCGCATGCTTTTTCGCTTCCCTTGCCTCGGCCACGACACCCGTCAGCCGCCGGACAAGCGCGAAATAGAGACTATAGGGCAGCAGACGCAGGAGCTTTACCGCGTAGGTGAAATGCCGCGGGAAGCTGATTTCAAAGCGCCGCGACTTCAAACCCGCAATGATGCGATCCGCGGCCTGCTCGGAACTGACGAGAGCCGGACGTGGAAAGCGTATCCGCGCCGTGCCGGGCGTATCGATGAAACCGGGGCAGATGATCTGCAGGCGGATACCGATCCGATCGAGATCGAACTTCAGGCTCTCGGCCATGTTGATCAGCGCAGCCTTTGAAGCGCCGTAGGCGGCGCTGGTGGGCAGCCCGCCGTAACCGGCGACGGACGACACGATGGCAATGTGGCCGAAGCCCTGCGCCTTCATATGGGCAACGGCCGGCAGAAGGCAGTTGACCACCCCATTGAGATTGACTGCGAAACTCTTCTCGAAGGCTTCGCGATGAAGATCATCGCCGCGCACGGGAACGGCCACTCCGGCATTGAGGATCACCAGCGACAGGTGGCCATGGTCGTACTCGATCGCCGCCAACACGCGCTCCATGTCCTTGGGGTCGGTGACGTCGCCGTCGAGAACCGTGATCCTTCCCTCGCCTGCTGCCTCGTGCTGCAGGTCCACCAGCTTTTCGTGGCTTCTGGCGGTGACGACCACCGAATAACCCTCGCGCACCAACTTGAGCGCCAAAGCCCGGCCAACGCCGACGCTCGCGCCGGTAACCCAAGCCAGTTTATGTTCGGATTTCGCAGACTGAATACTCATCACTCACTCCTCGGCACGCGCCGGGAAACACGCACGCATCTCCTTGTGGGCGAAAAAGACTTGCCCGGCCCTTCATCGCGGCAACGCTTCCTTGCCGCTGAGCCCCACATGCCTTGGAGACGATTTTTGTTCGGGACAGAGCGGCGGTGAAACGCTATTTCTTGCCTGAAGTGCAGGCTGAGCCGAAAACACGCCAACATTTCGGCGGTCCGGGATCGTTGTTGATTTTCGTCAGTCGCCGTTCGTCTTTCCCTGGTACTCGTCGCCCTGTTCCGGCGCCTGTCCTCAAACACGAGGTTCTGAAAATGGCCATTCTACCGTCCGTCCTCGAAGCGATCGGCAACACACCCTTGATTCGGCTGAAGGCCGTATCGGAGGCCACCGGCTGCGCGATCCTCGGCAAGGCCGAGTTTCTGAACCCGGGGCAATCGGTCAAGGATCGCGCCGCGCTGTCTATCATCCGGCATGCGGAAAAAACCGGGCAGTTGCGCCCCGGTGGCGTCATCGTCGAGGGCACGGCCGGCAACACCGGCATCGGCCTGGCGCTCGTCGGCCATGCGCTCGGCTATCGGACCGTCATCGTCATCCCGGAAACCCAGAGCCAGGAAAAGAAGGACGCCTTGCGCCTGCTTGGTGCCGAACTGGTCGAAGTGCCGGCGGTTCCCTACAAGAACCCCAACAACTACGTGAAGATCTCCGGCCGGCTTGCCGAACAACTGGCAAAGACTGAGCCGAACGGCGCCATCTGGGCGAATCAGTTCGACAACGTGGCCAACCGCGACGCGCATGTGGAAACCACGGCGCCGGAGATCTGGCGCGACACGGATGGCAAGGTCGATGGCTTCATCTGCGCAGTCGGATCCGGCGGCACGCTCGCCGGCGTTGCGCAGGGATTGAAGGCGAAGAACCCGGCGATCAAGATCGGCCTTGCCGATCCGCAAGGCGCCGCACTCTACAATTTCTACACCAATGGCGAACTGAAGGCCGAGGGCAGCTCGATAACCGAGGGAATCGGCCAGGGCCGCATTACCGCCAATCTCGAGGGCTTCACCCCGGATTTCTCCTACCAGATTCCGGATTCGGAAGCCGTGCCCTATGTCTTCGACCTGATCGAGCAGGAAGGCATCTGCGTCGGTGGTTCCACGGGCATCAACATTGCCGGTGCGGTCCGTCTCGCAAGGGAACTCGGTCCCGGACATACGATCGTGACGATCCTCTGCGACTATGGTAACCGCTATCAGTCGAAGCTCTTCAACCCGGACTTCCTGGCCTCCAAGGGGCTGCCTGTGCCGGCCTGGTTGAAGACGTCTTCCAACATTGCCGTGCCATACGAATCAGTGGGATAGGAATGCGATGACCAGGACCGTGACTGCCCTCTTCCGTGACGATTTCTACCTCTCGACCTGCGAAGCGAGCGTGACGGGAATTCTGGAGGACGGCGGGATCGAACTGGATCAGACCTGCTTCTACGCAACGTCCGGCGGCCAACCCGGCGACACCGGTTTTCTGGAGCGTGCCGACGGGAGCCGCATCGACATCGCGGTCGCGCGCCATGGCGCGACCAAGGACATCATCGTCCATGTACCGGCTGAAGGACAGGCGGTACCGGACATTGGCGAGAAACTCGTCCTTCACATCGACTGGCCGCGCCGCTACCGCCTGATGCGGATGCACACCGCCTGCCATCTGCTTTCGGTCGTCTGCCCCTTCCCCATCACCGGAGCCTCGGTCGGCGAGGACGAGAGCCGTGTCGATTTCGACATGAGCGAGACGATCGACAGGGACGATGTCACCGCGGCGCTGATGAAGCTCGTCGAAGAAAATCACCCCGTCTACGTCCAGTGGATCACCGACGACGAACTCGCCGCCAACCCTGGCATCGTCAAATCGAAGAATGTGCGCCCCCCAATGGGTCTAGGGCGCGTCAGCCTTGTCTGCATTGGCGAGAATTCGGCGATCGACAGCCAGCCCTGCGGCGGCACACATGTGTCGGAAACGCAGGAAGTCGGCGCCATCCACATCGCCAAGATCGAGAAGAAGGGCAAGGAAAACCGTAGGTTCCGTATCCGCTTCGGCACGCCCGAAGATCGCGCATCAGTTTGAGTAGGGAGTTGCGACCGTGACCAACAACAAGAGCGCCTTTGTCGTTTCCGCCGATTGGCTGCAGGAGCGCCTTGGCGATCCCTCGATCCGGATCCTCGACGCTGCCTGGTACCTGCCGGCGCAGAACCGCAACCCGAAGGCGGAATACGATGCCGGCCACATTCCCGGCGCCGTGTTCTTCGATCAGGACGTTATTGCCGACCACACCAGCGGCCTGCCCCACACACTGCCCTCGCCGGAAGCCTTCGCGTCGGCGGTCGGCGCACTGGGCGTCAGCGAAAAGGACACGATCGTCGTCTATGACGGTCCCGGCATCATGACCGCGCCGCGCGTCTGGTGGATGTTGCGCATCATGGGCGCCAAGGACGTCTACGTACTCGACGGCGGAATGGACGGCTGGAACAAGGAAGGCCGCCCCGTCACCACCGAGGTGCCCTCACCCAAGCCGGCGACGTTCAATGCCCATTTCAATCCGGCGGCCGTGACCTCCTTCACGCGGATGACGGAAATCGTTGCGGATGGCTCGATCCAGATCGCCGACGCCCGCGGCGCCGGACGTTTCTACGCCGAAGAGCCGGAGCCGCGCGCCGGCATGCGCTCTGGCCATATGCCCGGCGCCCATAGCCTTCCGTCCGGCACCTTTTCGGAGAACGGAAAATTTAAGGATCTGGCGAGCCTGCGTCAGATGTTCGCCGACGCAGGCGTCGATCTTGCGAAGCCGGTGGTCACGACCTGCGGCTCGGGCGTCACCGCTGCCATCATTACCCTGGCGCTGCAATCGCTCGGCCATACGCAGAACACGCTCTATGACGGCTCCTGGTCGGAATGGGGTGGCCGAGCAGACACGACGATCGTGACCGGTCGAGAGTGATATCATGCGCTCGCCGAAGCTCACCTCCCTGACAGCGCACGTAACCGAACTCGAAATGACGGCGCCGCCGAAGCAGAGCCTGCCGATGCCGGTCAATATCCAGACCGCGATCCTGCGCGTCTCGGACATTCCGCTCAGCTACTACCGCTTTCTGTATCTGCGTGTCGGCCGCCGCTGGCACTGGACCGAGCGGCTGCGGATGGGCGACGAGGACCTTGCCGCGGTGCTTGCCGACAAGCGGACGAGCGTCACGGTGCTTTATGTGAACGGCGCACCGGCTGGCTTCTTCGAACTGCACCAGCGCGAAGACGACGTCGTCGAGCTCGTCCATTTCGGCCTGATGGAACACGCTCTCGGCCTTGGCCTCGGCAAGTGGTTCCTGCTCCAGACGCTTTTTGCCGCCTGGGCACTGAACCCAAGCAAGCTGACGGTCACGACCAACAATCTCGACCACCCGCGCGCGCTGCAACTCTACCAGCAATTCGGCTTCTCGCCGGTCGCTACCCGCGAGACCGCGGTCGAACCTCTGACCGACGACGAACTGCTGGCGCTCGCAAAAAATCTTTGACGAACACCATCCGGCAAGTTCCGGGTGTCTTGGTGAACGCGGCCAGTGCACTCTCCTGATCGAACAATTCAAGCCGATCAAGGAGATACACCATGCCGTTGCGCTACATTCCCATGTCCGACGATGAAGCCCGCCGGATGAGAGAAGGCGGGCCAGATGCATATGGCAATCCGCCAGAACGGGAGATCTCCGATGGAGACGGCGTTCCCTGTCGGCATTGCCTGCGCAATGTCGGAGCCGGCGAGCCCTACCTGATCTTTGCGCTGCGGCCGTTTTCCTCGTTGCAGCCCTATGCTGAGACCGGCCCGGTGTTCATGCATGCCGAAGAATGCCCGGCGCATGACGGCAACGCGCTTCCACCGATCCTGGCCTCAAGTGTCAGCTATCTGTTGCGCGGTTATGGCGAGAACGAACGGATCGTCTACGGGACAGGCGGTGTCGTTCCGACGGAAAAACTGCAGGCGCAGGCGGAAGAACTGCTGGCGCGACCGGACGTTTCGTCCGTCCATGTGCGTTCAGCCAAGAACAATTGCTACCAGTGCCGGATCGAAATGCTCTGACATGAATTGGCCCGGCATCGCTGCCGGGCCGAAAGGATCAATCGTCAGGCGACGCTCAGGACGGCCTCCGGCGCGTAGGCATCGTAGCCGAGCGCTTCGGCGACCGGCGCGTTGGTGACGCGACCACGGTGCACGTTAAGGCCGGCGCGCAGGTGTCGGTCCTCGGCAATCGCCTTCAGGCCCTTGTCGGCGAGTTGCAGGCCATAGTGGAGCGTGGCGTTGTTCAGCGCATGCGCCGACGTCACCGGCACGGCGCCCGGCATGTTCGCGACGCAATAGTGCACGATACCGTCGACCTCGTAGGTCGGGTCGGAGTGCGTCGTCGCATGGGACGTTTCAAAGCAGCCGCCCTGGTCGATGGCGACGTCAACGATGACCGCCCCCTTCTTCATGCCGGTCAGCATTTCCCGGGTCACGAGCTTCGGTGCCGCAGCACCGGGGATGAGCACAGCGCCGATCACCAGATCGGCTGAGAAGACTTCCTCCTCCAGTGCATCGATGGTCGAGTAGCGTGTGTGCACGCGACCGGCGAAGAGATCGTCGAGCTGGCGCAGGCGCGGGATCGAGCGATCGATAATGGAGACATCCGCGCCGAGACCTGCCGCCATGCGTGCAGCATGCAGACCGACGACGCCACCGCCGATCACAGTCACCTTCGCCGGAAGCACGCCCGGCACGCCGCCGAGCAGGATGCCGCGGCCGCCATTGGCCTTCTGCAGTGAGGTTGCGCCCGCCTGGATCGCCAGGCGTCCGGCAACTTCGGACATCGGCGCAAGAAGCGGCAACCCGCCGCGGTCGTCGGTGACGGTTTCATAGGCGATCGCCGTGACGCCGGAATTCAACAGGCCCTTGGTCTGTTCCGGATCGGGCGCAAGATGGAGATAGGTATAGAGAATTTGGCCTTCGCGGAGCTGCACCCATTCGGAAGGCTGCGGCTCCTTGACCTTGACGATCATGTCCGACTTTTCGAACACGTCCTTTGCCGTCGCGACAATCTTCGCGCCAGCGGCACGGTAAGCATCGTCATCCGCGCCGATCCCTGCCCCGGCCTTGGTTTCCACGATCACCTCGTGGCCATGGGCAACATATTCACGCACCGAGCCGGGCGTCAGGCCGACTCGATATTCATGGTTTTTGATTTCCTTCGGGCAACCGACACGCATCCTTGCGTTCCTCTCCTGTTATAGGCTTTGCGCCACTTTTGACGAGGCATTCAGCAAAACACGCCGTGAATCGAATGTCCTTGCAAAGACGAAACCCAAGGCGCATTGATTTCGAAGAATATTGCGTGGAGTGATGCATGATTGGCGGAAATCACGATTGAGCGAACTTGATGCCATCGATCATGCGATTCTGCGCATACTTCAGCAGAACGGTCGGATTTCGAATGCCGACCTCGCGGCGAAGGTCGGACTCTCCCCATCTGCCTGTTCGCGGCGGGTCGACATCCTGGAGAAATCGGGAACGATCGCCGGCTACCATGCCCGCATCGCCCACAAGGCGCTCGACTACCAGATCATGGTGATCGTGCATATTTCGCTGTCGGGCCAGTTCGCCAAGACGCTCGCGGAGTTCGAAGCGGCGGTAAAACTCTGCCCGAACGTGCTTGTCTGCTACCTGATGTCAGGTGAATACGACTACATCCTACGCGTCGCGGCCAAGGACCTGCAGGACTACGAGCGTATTCACCGCGACTGGCTCTCGGCACTGCCCCACGTGGTCAAGATCAATTCCAGCTTCTCGCTGCGCGAAGTGATCGACCGGCCGAATGTCGGCATTTGAGCGAATGGATTCGGCCTAACGGCCGACGACGCAATTGCGGCCACGCCCCTTGGCGGCGTAGAGCCGAAGATCGGCCTCCGACAACAGGTTCTCGACCGCAGCGCCATCGTCCGGCGTCGAGGACAGGCCGATGCTTGCCGTCACCGGCCGCCCATCCGGCGTCGAGACGAGATCCGACACGGCAATTCGAATCTCGTCCGCGCGCCGCAAGGCATCGCCGTGAACCATGGCCGGGCAGAGGATCACGAACTCCTCGCCGCCATAGCGAAACAGCCGGTCGACCGGACGCAGCTTCGACTTCACCGTCTCGACCAGCCGCTGCAGCACGCGGTCGCCCTCCTGGTGGCCGAAGCGGTCGTTGACGCCCTTGAAATGATCGACGTCGATGATCATCAGCGTCACGGCCGCATTGTCGGCGCTCGCCGCACGCAGCATTTCCGGCGCTTCGACCTCGAACCGGCTGCGGTCGAGCGAGCCCGTCAGCGTATCCTGCCCGGAGCGCGACAGCAGGTCCTCGTAGCGTTCGCGGAAGGTCAGCGTGTTGAAGATATCGCCAAGCGGCCGGTCCGACATTGCCAGCGACGGGTGGCGCGACAGGTTGAGATAAAGACCGACGGCGACGGCATAGAAAGGTGCCGCCAGCATCTTCGCCATCCAGCCGCCCCAGAACACCTCGGCCGGCGCGCCGTTCCACCAGCGTAGCGCCGCATAGAACGCCGCCTGATCGAATGTGAGCACAACGACACCGCAGACCAGGAACCGGATGGTCACGAAGCGCCGCAGCCACCGACCCAGGCGCTCGTAAAGCAGGATGATCATCAGCGAATCGAAATAGAGGATCGTCGTCCCCCAGACCATCAGCCAGCCCATCTCATCGATGAAGGCGAGGTCTGCGGATCGCTCCGCCACGATCGAAACGGTGTCGTGCTGACGCAGCAGGAGGCTGAGCGCGACCGTGAGGAAGTTGCCGGCGAGCAGGCCGTAGATCGGCTGGCGAACGGTCGCCGCGTCCTCTTTCACATAGAGCAGCAGGATCATCATCAGCTTGCCGGAGAACAGGACGGCAGAGCCTGGCGAGATCACGCCGAATGGCAGTTGCACATAGAAAACCGCGGCGAGATAGGTCTCGATGAAATGCATGACGCCGAGCGCGGCGACGAAGACGCCAAGCCCCAGCCGCGCGCGAAGATGCAGCAGCCCGATCATCGCCGTAACGTAGACCAGCGCCTCGCCGACGAAGAGAAGAAGGTTGGCGTTTGGCATGTGCTTGAAAAAGTTCCGTTTCCCGAAGCACGGTTAAACCGGAAGTTTGAAGAAAACTTTAGCGAAGCCGGCGATTGCCGGGCTTCGAAATGCGAAAATCTGCTGCTTTCGAAAATGTCGCCTTTCCGGCATAGTCGCCGCCAACCCACCGTGGTTCGCGCGTCTGCGAACAAAACTCCGGATTGCACTCGTCTCGGGAAAACCGGGATCCTTGATAAATGGAGGACCGCATGCCAACGATGACATCCCCGCTCCACCTCACGCGCCGCTCGCTTCTCGCAGGGGCCGCGGCCTCCTCGGCGCTCGTCATGCTGCACCCGTTCTCCGTCAGCGCCGCCGCTAACCAGGCGCATCTCAGAATCATGGAAACGACGGACCTGCACGTTCACGTCTTTCCCTACGACTACTATGGCGACAAGCCGAACGACACGGTCGGTCTTGCCCGGACCGCCTCGATCATCGACGCCATCCGCGCGGAGGCGACGAACTCGATCCTCGTGGATAACGGCGACTTTCTCCAGGGCAATCCGATGGGCGACTACATCGCCTATCAGCGCGGCATGAAGGATGGCGACGTCCACCCGGTTATCGCCGCGATGAACGTGCTCGGCTATGATTGCGGCACGCTCGGCAACCACGAATTCAACTATGGCTTAGACTTCATGTTCAAGGTCCTGAACGGCGCGAACTTCCCGCTGGTCTGCGCCAACCTGACAAAAGGGGCGCTCGCCGCCAATGCCCGTCAGGATGAACTGTTTCTCAAGCCCTATGTCATTCTCGACCGCAAGGTGAAGGACGGTTCCGGCACGGAGCACCAGATCCGCATCGGCCTCATCGGCTTCGTTCCGCCGCAGATCATGACCTGGGATGCCAAGAACCTCGAGGGCAAGGCCAATGCCCGCGACATCGTCAAGGCGGCCGAAGCCTGGGTGCCGCAGATGCGCGAAGAAGGCGCCGACATCGTCGTCGCCCTCTCCCACTCCGGCATCGGCCAGCAGGTCTATGCGGAGAACCTCGAAAACGCGTCCGTTCCGCTTGCTGCGATCGCAGGCATCGATGCGATCGTTACTGGTCACAGCCACCTCGATTTCCCCGGACCGAAGTTCGACGGCATCGCGGGCGTCGACAACAAGAAGGGCCTGATCTCCGGCAAGCCCGGCGTCATGGGCGGCTTCTGGGGCTCGCATCTCGGCCTGATCGACCTGCTTGTCGAACGCGAAGGCGGCTCATGGCGCGTCGTCAGCTCCACGAGCGAGGCGCGACCGATCTACCGCCGCGAGGAAAAGAAGGTGATCGCCCAAGTCGCCGACAAGCCGGAGGTGCTGGCTGCGGCTCAGAAGGATCACGAGGCGACGCTGACCTATGTGCGCACACCGGTCGGCAAGACCAGTGCGCCGCTCTATTCCTACTTTGCCCTGGTCGCCGACGACCCGTCCGTGCAGATCGTCAGCCAGGCGCAGACCTGGTACATCAAGGACATGCTGAAGGACACCGAGTACCGCGACCTGCCGGTGCTTTCGGCAGCGGCTCCGTTCAAGGCCGGCGGCCGTGGCGGCGCGGACTACTACACCGACGTCCCGGCCGGCGACATCGCGATCAAGAACGTCGCCGACCTCTATCTCTATCCGAACACCGTCCAGGCCGTTGTCATTACCGGCGATCAGGTGCGCAACTGGCTGGAGATGTCGGCCGGTATCTTCAATCAGGTCGAAGCGGGTGCTTCGGACGCGCCGCTGATCAACGGCAGTTTCCCGTCCTACAATTTCGACATCATCGACGGCGTCACCTACCAGATCGATCTTTCGCAGCCGCCGAAGTTCGACAAGGACGGCGCCACGATCAATGCGTCTTCGAACCGCATCAAGAACCTGCAGTTCAACGGGCAACCGATTGACCCTGCACAGAAATTCGTCGTCGCCACCAACAACTACCGGGCTGGCGGCGGTGGCAATTTCCCCGATATCGCCGCCGACAAGGTGGTGTTCGTAGCGCCCGATACCAACCGTGATGTTGTGGTGCGCTACATCATCGGCCAGGGCACGATCAACCCATCGGCCGACGCCAACTGGACCTTCGTGCCGCTCGCCAATACCAGCGTGACCTTCGAAAGTGGCCCGAAGGCCCGCCAGTTCCTGGCACAGGTGAAAGGTGTGACGATTGAAGATGCGGGCGATGCTGCCGAAGGCTTTGCCCGCTTCCGGATCAAGCTCTAAGCGTCAAGCAAACGAAGGCCGGGCCGCCCGTCTGTGGCGGCCCACCATTTCAACCGGATGCGCGAGAATTCGCCGACCCTTCTGCAGGGCGCCAAATGCGAACGCGAGACATTAGGAATGTCCGCTATCTATCTGAGGAAATTTGCTTACGCCGCTGGCGCGATTGATCAAACCTGGCGCGACTGGGCGTCGTCGGAAAACAACGACGGGCCGGTCTGGTCGATGATCTGGCGTCCCTTGCGCAGGGTAGCGTCGATCGCGTCCTGCTCGGAGGTGAAAAGATCGGCGCGAATAAAGCTGCGGATCTTGGCTCCGCCATCGGCAGAAGCCTTCTCGATGCTGCCGGCCAGGCGAAATTGTGAGCCCTCGCGCATGGGCGTCGCGCGAATTGTGCATTCGGCATAGGCCTCGGTCTTGCCGGGCGCAGCCTGCGTCTGGTTTTCAGCGGGGCCGGAACGGCCGAACAATTTCGAGAAAAACGATGCCATGCCCAAGACTTAGACGCCGCGACCGGCACTGTCAAAGCATAAGTGCCGATTTTCAGCGACGACGCACCTCCACCCTCACCGGAAGTGCCGAGCATTCAGCCGGACGCATCAAAGGCGCTCCGGCATTTTGACTCCCGAGCGCCTTTTTGCTTTCAACTGTTCGGCACGAGAGCAAAAGGCTCTAGATGATCAGATTGGAAAGGATCTCGTTCTCGGTGATGTCCTGGTAGCGCAGCCCGGCAGCGTCGAAACGCGCCTTCAAGACCGGGAAGTTCTCGGCATGTTTGGTTTCGATCCCGATCAGGATGGAGCCGAAATTGCGCGCAGACTTCTTCAGATACTCGAAGCGCGAGATGTCGTCCTCGTCGCCGAGCAGATTGAGAAAATCGCGAAGCGCCCCCGGTCGCTGCGCCATGCGCAGGATGAAGTATTTCTTGAGCCCGGCATGACGCATCGCCCGTTCCTTGACGTCGGGCAGGCGATCGAAATCGAAATTGCCGCCGGAGACGACGGCGACGACCGTCTTGCCCGCAAGTTTCTCGGGACCAAGCGCCTCCAACGCTGAAACCGACAGGGCGCCGGCGGGCTCCAGCACGACACCTTCGACGTTCAGCATATCGACGATCGTCAGGCAGATCGCGTTCTCCGCAAGCAGCATCACCTGATCGGCCGAGAAACGTCGAAGCGCTGCGAAATTGAGGTCGCCGATCCGACCGACGGCAGCACCGTCGACGAAATTGTCGACCTGATCCAGCGTCACGACGCTACCGGTTTCGAGACTCTCGCGCAGGCTGGGCGCGCCGACCGGCTCGCAGAAGATGAAATGGTCCGGTGCAACCGCATCCTTGAGATATCCCGTCACGCCTGCAGCAAGGCCGCCACCGCCAACCGGCAGCACGACGAGATCCGGCGTAACACCATCAGGCAGCTGCCAGGCGATTTCCGCCGCGACGCTTGCCTGACCTTCGATGATATCAGCGTGATCGAAAGGCGGCACCATGACGCCGCCGATCGCCTCCACGTGGTCCCGCGCTGCCTTGTAGCATTGGTCGAAGATATCGCCGACGAGGCGGATGGTGATGAACTCGCCGCCAAACATGCGGGTCTTGTCGATCTTCTGCTGTGGCGTCGTCACCGGCATGAAGACGACGCCCGGCACGCCGAAATGACGGCAGACAAAGGCGAATCCCTGGGCGTGGTTGCCGGCCGAGGCGCAGACGAAGGTCTTGCCGGAAGCGCCGGCGCCAAGTGCCTTGCGGAAGAAGTTGAAGGCGCCGCGGATCTTGTAGGAGCGCACGGGCGACAGATCTTCGCGTTTTAGGTAGATGTTGGCGCCGTAGCGGGCGCTAAGGTGCTCGTTGAGCTGCAGCGGCGTCGGCGGGAAGATCTCCCGCAAGGCTTCGGTTGCGGCTTCAACATCCTGCTTCATCGCGTGCGGTCTTCCGTTGAGTTGGTCGATGGCCGTGGCTATTGCACATTGCAACGCGCGAAGCCATCGCTTTGACTCGAATCGACCGCCGTGAACAATACAGTTGCATCCCTTCGGCCGGGACGCCCGCAACACTTTCCGGGAAATTGAACGCTTGAACGCAACTTTGATCCGGCATGCTGTACATATCGCGGCGATCCTCGGCATCTACCTCGCATGCGCGATGCTCGTGCCGGCGACGGTCGACCTCTACTATGGACACCCGGACTGGCGCATCTTCACTGCGTCCGCCTTCATCGTCGGCGGCCTGTCGCTAACCACCTTCATGGCCACGCGCATGGGGCCGCCACCATTTTCCAAGAAATTCGGTTTCGTCCTCGTCAACATGCTGTGGGCCGTGTTTTCGGTGGTGGGCGCGATCCCGCTCTGGCTGTCGTCGCTGAAACTCGACTTTGCCCAGGCACTGTTCGAATCCGTATCGGCGATCACCACGACCGGCGCAACCGTGATCGTCGGTCTCGACGATTCGCCGCCGGGACTGCTGGTCTGGCGCTCGCTGCTCTGCTGGCTCGGCGGCATCGGCATCGTCGTGCTCGGCCTGTTCATCATCCCCTATCTCAGGGTTGGCGGCATGTCCTTCTTCAAGATGGAATCCTCCGACACCAGCGACAAGCCGTTTGCACGCCTCGCAAGCTTCAGCCGCGCGTTCCTCGTCGTCTATGTCGTCATCACCCTTCTGTGCGCCATCGGTTACTTTCTGACCGGCATGAACCGGTTCGACGCGATCAATCACGCGATGTCGACGGTTGCGACCGGCGGATTCTCGACCCACGACGCATCCTTCGCCTATTTCGGCAGCATCCCGCTGCTCTGGACGGCGACCTTCTTCATGGCGCTTTGCAGCCTGCCGTTCTCGATCCTGATCGTGCTTGTCGCCCGCGGCCGTCTCGATGCTCTGCGCGATCCGCAGATCATCGTCTTCCTCGGGTACCTCACGGCCTTCTCGATCGCAGTGGCCATCTATCACCGCCTTGCCAATGGGGTCGAATTCCACCTGGCACTGGCGCATTCCTTCTTCAACATCACCTCGATCCTTTCGACGAGCGGCTATGCCAGCCAGGACTACAGCCTCTGGGGGCCTTTCGTCGTCATGGCCGCCTTCGTCGCCACCTTCCTGGGCGGCTGCTCCGGGTCGACCGCCGGGGGCATCAAGGCTTACCGTTTCATCGTGCTCTTCAACGCGATCCGGTCGGGGCTCAACAAGCTCGTCTATCCCAACGCGATCTATGCGGTGCGCTACGGCAAGAATACCGTCGATGCCGACACGCAGCGCGCGATTTTCCTGTTCTTCATCACCTATATCCTGCTCTGGGTCTTCGGCAGCCTCGCCATGGGCGCGCTCGGCTACGACCTGGTCACGGCGACGTCGGCGGTCATCACCTGTCTCTCCAATGTCGGGCCCGGACTTGGCCCCATCATCGGACCGGCCGGCAATTTTTCCACGCTCGGCAATCCCGAGCTCTATCTGCTGTCGCTGATGATGCTTCTCGGCCGTCTGGAAGTGCTGACCGTGCTCGTGATCCTGACGCCGGTCTTCTGGAAGCATTGACCAATGGCCGGGCGGCCCTATCGTCTTGACTCGATGCGGCAGATGCCGAAAGTCGGTGTCATCCGGCGATGGGGGACGTCATGGTGAAACATATGCTTCTTCTGGCGACAATGACCGTCGCCACGACACTTTCCGGGAATACCACCACCCACGCCGGACCGCTGACCGATGCGGCGGCGCAGGCGGAGAAACTTGCCGCTTCGGGCGATGCGGCAAAGGCGCGAGACCTGCTTCTCCAAGCGATGAGCGACTTTTCACAGACGCTGCCCTTTGCGATCGGCAAGGCGATCTTCGTCTCCAAGCAGCCGACGGGCTATGCAATGTACGAACCGCGCGAAGGCTCCGTCTTCAAGGAAGGCGAGTCGCTGATCTCCTATATCGAGCCGGTCGGACTTTCCTGGAAGAATGCGGCGGAGAAGGGCAAGCTCGAGAGCCACTTCACCGTCGATTTCGATATTCTCAATCCGAAGGGTGACGTTCTCGCCGGGCAGAAGGCCTTCGGCGACTTCACCTTCACCGGTTACCTCCGAAACCAGGAAATTTACTCGACGCTCACCATCGATGTTTCCGGAGCGCCGGCCGGCGATTACGTGCTGCGCTTCCATTTCAACGACGTCAACAGCGGCAAGAGCGCCAGCGTTGACCAGCCATTCAAGATTGCCGGACCGTAAGACCATGCCCCATGCAATAACGACTGTTGGTTTCGATGCCGATGATACGCTTTGGCAGAACGAGCAGTTCTTCCGCCTGACCGAGACGCGCTTTGCCGAACTGCTTGCCCCCCATACGGACACCGAGCACCTCTCCGAGAGGTTGCTTGCCGCAGAGAAGCGCAATCTCGGCCTCTACGGCTTCGGCATCAAAGGCTTCGTTCTGTCGATGGTCGAGACCGCGGTGGACGTGACCGACGGAAAGCTCCCATCCTCTGTCATTGCTGAAATCCTCGCCGCCGGACGCGACATGCTCGTCCATCCAGTCGAACCGCTGCCGCATGTCAGGGAAACACTCGACGCACTGCGTGGGCAGTTTCGTCTTGTCATGATCACCAAGGGTGACCTCTTCGACCAGGAGCGCAAACTCGCCGCCTCCGGCCTCGGCGACTACTTCGACGCCGTCGAGATCGTCAGCGACAAGAATGCGAGCACCTACGACCGCATCTTCAAGCGTCACGGCGACGGCGCGTCCAAGAGCCTGATGGTCGGCAACTCGCTGAAGTCCGATGTCGTGCCCGCGCTTGATGCGGGCAGCTGGGCTGTCTATGTCCCGCATGCCTTGACCTGGGCATTCGAGCACCACGACAAGCCCGAGAGCCATCCACGGTTCCGAGAGATCAACGACCTCGGCGGATTGCCGCCGATCCTCGAACGATTGCCGCTCTAGCCACATCACGTGGCGGACGACCGCTCGGTGGGGAAGGCTAAACAAAATCCAAGATTGAACCCACCAACCATTGCACGCGAATCAGCGCGATAATGTCGCGCGATTTCGTCAACGGAGAGTGAGGGAATGGCCCAGATATTCGGCGCGACAATATTGATGGTGCTGCTCGGAATGCTGATCGGATGGCTGCTGCGCAAGGTCTCCGCGCTCAGCGTGCTCTCGTCCCGTCTGGCGGGACTGATCGTCCTGGCCTTCGCGGCTCCCGCCATCTACTCGGCCAATTCCGGCCGGCCCTACCTCGAAATGCTTGTGCCCTATGGTATCGTCGCGCTCATTGCTGCCGTCGTTTTATACTTCCTGAAGCCGAGGCAACAGGCCGCGTAGCCATCAATGCGCCTTTCACCCGTCTGGTGCACTTGACTGTTCGCCTTGAGTGATTGATCTAGGGAACATGCGGGCGTGGCGAAACTGGTAGACGCAAGGGACTTAAAATCCCTCGGCCTTGGCTGTACGGGTTCGACCCCCGTCGCCCGCACCAGACACCGGTTTCGATGATCATTTGGCGGCTGGCGCCTAACTGTCACTCAGTCGCGACAGGTTCACGCCGGAAAGAGCAGCCGCTCAGCTGTTGTAGTAATAGCAATCGCATTCGGCCTGGTAGGCGTCATCGTGCCATACCCGCACCGCGAGCTTCGTTGCGCATCCCTGGTTCTCAAGCCTGAGGCCGAGAAGCGAGACCGCTGCCGCCTTGGAATTGGGGGCGTCCACCTCGATCGCCGATCCAACCTGGTGGACTCCCTGCCGCGGGGTCCAGGTGAAGATCTGAACGCTGTAGTGCATCGAATATCCTCCGTGGAGAGATGATGTGCACGCAATACTAATGCTTGTGTTCGGATTGAGCTCTTTGCCTTGAAGCGAACTAGCCGTCATCTACGGTCGCTTCCGGCCGATCACCGCCGTCTGTGTGTTCGAAGTGCCAGTGACCTTCTTCATCCTGGAAACTGATATCTTCGTCGTCGCCACCGACCTGTTGCTCGGCGGCGGCAGCCTTGGCAGCGGCTAGCGCCATCTCGCGGCTGGGAAAGGGCTCCGAATATGCATCGGCGGCCTTATAGGCCCATCCTCCGTCATGAGGAACGATGGTGTAAGTGATCCGCGCCATACTTCCCTCCCAGCAGTCCGAAAACGCTTCGGTCTTCGRCGGACCGTTGCCGCACGGCCCTTCTTTCCTCCTCGTCAAAGGCATGCTCATGCCGAACGCCGCGGATATTACCACAGGTATGGTGCGAATTGCCACCTTCGCGAATCACTTGGATCTGGCCCGCGTCGATTCAAAAAGGCGGCCCCTTTCGGAGCCGCCCTTGATCAAAAATTCCAATATCTTAGGTCGATCAGCCGGCGAGCTTCGCGGCGATCTTGGCGACGTGTGCGCCCTGGAACCGAGCGGCTTCGAGCTCGACCTCGGAGGGCTGGCGCGCACCGTCGCCGCCGGTGATGGTCGAGGCGCCGTAGGGCGAGCCGCCCTTGATCTCATCGAGACCCATCTGCCCCTGGAATGCATAAGGAAGGCCGACGACGACCATGCCGTGGTGCATCAGCGTCGGGATGAAGCCGAGGATCGTGGACTCCTGGCCGCCATGCTGCGTCGCCGAAGATGTGAAGACCGAACCGACCTTGCCGACCAGCTTGCCCTTGGCCCACAGGCTGCCGGTCTGATCGATGAAGTTGCGCATCTGCGAGGCGACGGTGCCATAGCGCGTGCCAGCGCCGAAGATGATCGCGTCATACTGCGCCAGCTCTTCGACATTGGCGATCGGCGCCGCCTGGTCCAGCTTGTAGTAAGAAGCCTTGGCGACTTCTTCCGATACGAGTTCGGGAACGCGCTTCACGTCCACTTCGGCGCCGGCCGACTTCGCGCCTTCGGCCACCGCATAGGCCATCGTTTCGACGTGTCCGTATGCCGAATAATAGAGAACAAGAACCTTGGCCATAAAATGCTCCTTTGGATTCAAGCGATCCCACTTGATCACCGCTGCCGGGAAGATTTATCAAAATGCGGCCGCTTGCCAGGAGCTGTCCGGGAAACAGACTGTTCTCGCCCGTCGAACAATAAACAATCACTGTTAAACTATTAGCTGAAATAAATAGGGATCACCGATGCGCAGCACAAAAATCGTCACCGCCGCGATGGTCGCCATCGGCGACGAACTCCTGTCGGGTCGCACCAAGGACAAGAACATCGGCCATCTCGCCGACATGATGACCATGGTCGGCATCGACCTGCGCGAAGTGCGGATCGTCGCCGATGACGAACCTGCCATCGTGGAAGCCATCAACGCCGTACGTAGCCGCTACGATTACGTCTTCACCTCGGGCGGCATCGGCCCCACCCATGACGACATCACCGCCGACGCGGTCTCGCGCGCCTTCGGGGTCGAATGCATCTACGAACCCGAGGCAATGGCCCTGCTCGGCGCGATGTACGAGCGTCGCGGCATGGAGTTCACCGACGCGCGCAAGCGCATGGCGCGCATGCCGCTCGGCGCACGCCATATCCCGAATCCCGTTTCCACCGCGCCAGGCTTCGCCATCGGCAATGTGCATGTCATGGCTGGCGTGCCGCAGGTGTTCCAAGCCATGCTCGATGCCTTGCTGCCCGGCCTCGAGGTCGGTTCGCCCCTCCTTTCCCGAACCGTGCGCTCGCCCTTCGGCGAAGGCGACATCGGCAGCCCGCTGACAGAAGTCCAGAAGAACCACCCGGAAACCAGCATCGGCTCCTACCCCAAGTTCGACGGCAAGAATTTCTCGACCGATATCGTCGTGCGCGCCCGTGATCCGAAGGCGCTGGCCGCTGCCGAAGCCGACGTGCAGGCGATGATCCAGGCAATCACGGAAGCGCGCGCGAAGGCCTGATTGCTGTTGCATTTTTCCCTGGATCAGCATCGATCCAGGGAAATCAGGTGGAAGGTTCCGACGTTACAGTGGTCTTGAAGCGTCTTGGGAGACGTGAGGCGCTGTAGAGCCTTGCGCTCAGGGCGCCATTGCCGCTATTGCATGTCGGCAAATCAGGATGACGCGTTCCCGCCTGCCCGATCTGCCGGACGCTTCGCCTTTACCTTATACAGACAAGCCGGAGCCCACTGATGTCGCTGCCCGATAAAGCCTTTCCCGTCTCCTGGGACCAGTTCCACCGTGATGCGCGCGCTCTTGCGTGGCGCCTCGCCGACAACGGCCAGGAATGGCGCGCCATGGTCTGCATCACCCGCGGCGGCCTGGTTCCGGCCGCGATCATTTCCCGCGAACTCAATATCCGGATGATCGAAACCGTCTGTGTCGCTTCCTATCATGACTACGATACGCAGGGGCAGATGAAGGTACTGAAAGGCATTACGCCTGAAATTACCAAGGATGGCGGCGAAGGCGTGCTGATCGTCGACGACCTGACTGACACCGGCAAGACCGCAGCCGAAGTGCGCGCCATGCTGCCGAAGGCGCATTTCGCCGCCGTTTATGCCAAACCAAAGGGCCGGCCGCTGGTCGATACCTTCGTTACCGAAGTCAGCCAGGATACCTGGATCTATTTCCCCTGGGATTTGGGCTTCACCTACCAGGAGCCGATTGCCAAGGGCACCCGCGGCTAACAGCCAGGCGAACATGTATCAAAGACGCCTCGAGTAGCTCCTTCCATGAAGTCCGGCTGCTCGAGGCGCTTTATCTTTCGGCTTCACGCCATTGGCGGTATCGCGCCAATCAATGTCTCGGCCGTAAGCCCCTGCCCGGCCCGATCGCCGGCAGCACCATGTCGCCATACGGCGGCGGCTGCCGCCTCGAAGGCCGGCATCCCTTGGGCAAGATGCGCACCGGTGATGCCGGCGAGCACGTCTCCCGAGCCGGCCGTTGCCAGCCACGGCGGCGCATTGTTGTTGACGACGGCCCGTCCGTCCGGTGCAGCGACCACCGTGTCCGCCCCCTTGTAGACGATGACGGCATGGCTCGCGCGGGCCGCCTTCTGCGCCTTTTCGACCTTCGAAAGTTTGCCGTCGCCGGCAATTTCGGGAAAGAGGCGGGCAAACTCCCCCTCGTGCGGCGTCAGAACCATCCGACCTCCGCCCCTTAGGAGCGCGGCAAAGAGTTCCTCGCGGTTCGCCTGAAATGATGTGATCCCATCTGCGTCGAGTACCAGCGACCGATCGCAAAGGGCGAGTGCAAAGTCCCTCGCCTTCTTGCCGACACCGAAACCAGGCCCCAGAACGAAGCTACCCAGGCGGTGATCCTGCAGCCATTTCGTCAGGTCGCGCTTACCCTCTACTTCCTTCACCATCACCGCGGTCAATTGGGAGGCATTGATCCCGAGCGCTGCCTTTCCCGTTGCCACCGTGACCAATCCGGCGCCGGCCGCGAGACCAGCCATGGCCGCCAGGCGTGCGGCGCCCGTCGCCTGTCGGTCGCCTGAGAAGACGACCAGGTGACCACGCCTAAATTTATGCGTCGATGCTGCGAGGTCACCTCCCCAGCCCGACCAGACCGCCGGTGCGTTCAGACGCAGCGAGCCGGCCCCGGAGAACACGACGCGGGCTGGAATGCCGATATCGAAGACTTCGAGCGTGCCGCACAGGGCGCGCCCGGGCAGAAGCCAGTGGCCCGGCTTCGGCACCATGAAAGTTACCGTATGGCGGGCCGCGAATGCAGCGCCGCGGATCTCGCCGGTCCGTCCGTCGATGCCGCTTGGCAGATCGACCGCGACCACCGGGAGCCCGCTTGCGTTGACGCGCTCAATGAGCTCAACGACATCGCCCGGGAGATCACGCGAGAGCCCGGCGCCGAACAGCGCGTCGATGACGACGTCGCCGGCCTGGGGATCGAATGCCGCAAGCGGCGCCACCGGCGCGTTCCATTTCGAACGAGCACGCGCGGCATCTCCTTGAAGTGCTGCTGCGTCGCCGAGTGTGAAGACCGCGACGTCCGCTCCACTTCCCGCCAGACCGCGGGCTGCGATGTAGCCATCACCGCCATTGTTGCCTGGCCCGCAGAGAACGACGAAGCGGGCGGCATCCGGGAAGTGTCGTAGCGCCGCCGCGGTCACGGCCAGGCCGGCGTTGCGCATGAGCGTAAAGCCATCGATGCCGGATCGGGCGGCGGCCTGATCTATTGCCGTCATTTCCGAGGGCGTGATCAACAAGTGCTGAAGTTCGGAGTGCATGCACCAGACTTATCCATGCCCGACGGCATGAAGCAAGGTCCCACGCCCACTACGCGTATTGCCCTATAAATGTGCATATGCACATATTTGTTGCTCAAATAACGTGCGTTGCCGTATCGACGACAACAGACCACGGTCAAAGTCGAGCATGTTTCAATCGAAAATTACAAAAATTAGGCAGATTACGGCCCGGAATGGCATGGAAACCCAGCGATCGCGGTTCCGGCAGTAGATTTTTTGTCGTTCTGACAGATTTTCGCAGAAAAACTGGCATGCAACGTGCATATTCAAGGCGAGCGGGCATGATCCTGCTTTCAAGGGAGAAGCGGAGAGACATTTTCTCATGAAAAAGATCGAAGCGATCATTAAGCCCTTCAAGCTCGACGAAGTGAAGGAAGCCCTTCAAGAAGTCGGCCTACAGGGCATCACCGTCACGGAAGCCAAGGGCTTCGGGCGGCAGAAGGGTCACACGGAGCTGTATCGCGGCGCTGAATACGTGGTGGACTTCCTGCCGAAGGTTAAGGTCGAAGTCGTGTTGGCGGATGAAAACGCGGAGGCCGTCATCGAGGCGATCCGCAATGCCGCGCAGACCGGCCGCATTGGTGACGGAAAAATTTTCGTTTCCAATGTGGAAGAAGTCATCCGCATTCGCACGGGCGAAACCGGCCTCGACGCCATCTGATATCACGGGCCGTCCGGCCCGGTTCTTTTCAAACCTCGTCATCTCACACAGGGAATAACGGCAAATGACGACTGCAAGCGATATTCTGAAGCAAATCAAGGACAACGACGTCAAGTTCGTCGACCTGCGCTTTACCGATCCCAAGGGCAAGCTGCAGCACGTAACGATGGATGTGGTCTGCGTCGACGAAGACATGTTCGCCGACGGCGTCATGTTCGACGGCTCCTCGATTGGCGGCTGGAAGGCCATCAACGAATCCGACATGGTGCTGATGCCCGATCCGGAAACAGCGCATATGGACCCGTTCTTCGCGCAGTCGACGATGGTCATTATCTGCGACATTCTCGATCCGGTCTCGGGCGAATCCTACAACCGCGACCCGCGCGGCACGGCCAAGAAGGCGGAAGCCTACCTCAAGGCATCCGGCATCGGCGACACCGTCTTCGTCGGCCCGGAAGCCGAATTCTTTGTCTTCGACGACGTGAAGTACAAGGCCGATCCTTACAACACCGGCTTCAAGCTCGACTCCTCGGAACTGCCGTCGAACGACGACACCGACTATGAGACCGGCAACCTTGGCCACCGTCCTCGCGTCAAGGGCGGCTACTTCCCGGTTCCGCCAATCGACAGCTGCCAGGACATGCGCTCGGAAATGCTGACGGTTCTGTCCGAGATGGGCGTAACGGTCGAAAAGCATCACCACGAAGTCGCTGCCGCTCAGCACGAACTCGGCGTCAAGTTCGACGCGCTGGTGCGCAACGCCGACAAGATGCAGATCTACAAGTACGTCGTGCACCAGGTCGCCAATGCCTATGGCAAGACCGCAACCTTCATGCCGAAGCCGATCTTCGGCGACAACGGCTCGGGCATGCACGTGCACCTGTCGATCTGGAAGGACGGCAAGCCGACCTTCGCGGGCGACGAATATGCCGGCCTGTCGGAAAGCTGCCTCTACTTCATCGGCGGCATCATCAAGCATGCCAAGTCGCTGAACGCCTTCACCAACCCGTCGACGAACTCCTACAAGCGTCTCGTCCCGGGCTACGAAGCCCCGGTTCTGCTCGCCTACTCCGCCCGTAACCGTTCGGCCTCGTGCCGCATTCCGTTCGGCACCAACCCGAAGGCCAAGCGCGTCGAAGTCCGCTTCCCAGACCCGACCGCCAACCCCTACCTCGCCTTCGCGGCCATGCTGATGGCTGGCCTCGACGGCATCAAGAACAAGCTGCATCCGGGCAAGGCCATGGACAAGGACCTCTATGACCTGCCGCCGAAGGAACTGAAGAAGATCCCGACGGTTTGCGGCTCGCTGCGCGAAGCACTCGAAAGCCTCGACAAGGACCGCAAGTACCTGACTGCCGGCGGCGTGTTCGATGACGACCAGATCGACTCCTTCATCGAACTGAAGATGCAGGAAGTGATGCGCTTCGAAATGACCCCGCATCCGGTCGAGTACGACATGTACTACTCGGTCTAAGGCCGTGCCGGCCGGCAGCGAGATCGCTTCCGGCCGGGCAACCTATGCAGAAGGCCGGCGCTTCGATCGACGCGCCGGCCTTTCTTTTTGGCCCGTTGCCCCCACCTGGGAGACACTGCATCTCAGCGGTCGACAGCACGCCTTGCAGAATTGTGTGATATTATGCCTACGGCAACTTTTGCGCGTCTAGATGGATACCCAGCGCAGTTGTCCAACGGCGGACGGAAGGGAGATCCCTATTGATGTTTTGGGTTCGCCAACCCAGATAATCTCCTGAAAGGATGTGTTGCGTCATGAAACAAAGAAACGCCAAATTCGAGATCGGACAGGTGGTTCGCCATCGGATTTTCCCGTTCCGCGGCGTCATTTTCGACGTCGATCCGGAATACGCCAACACCGAAGAATGGTGGAACGCCATTCCGCAGGAGATCCGCCCGAGCAAGGATCAACCCTTCTACCATCTGTTCGCCGAAAACGATGACAGCGAGTACGTCGCCTACGTTTCCGAGCAGAACCTGGAGTTCGACGACAGCGACCGACCGATGCGCCACGCACAGGTCGATGCGCTGTTCGACAAGGATGGTGTCGGCCACTACAGGCCAAAGGCGGCGTTCCGACATTAAGGCATCGCCCCGGACAAATAAAAAACGCCCGGACACAAAGTCCGGGCGTTTCTTTTTGAGATCGTGAGATCGCTTAGTTCTGCTTGGCAGCCTTCTGGGCTTCCTCAAGCTTCTTGCGGGCGTCTTCAGCCTTCTTCTGCATTTCTTCCTGCAGGAGGCGTTGACGCTCTTCGAGCTGCGACTGTTCCATCGGCTCGCCATCGAAGATGCCGGTGAAGCCCGTGAGAGCCATCTTGATCGGGTTCGGAGCGCGCTGGTAGTTGACCGAGGTGAAGACCACCTCGTTGCCCTTCTTCAGGCTGGCGATCAGCTGGTCGGACAGCGGCGCTTCAGCGACGCACTTGTCCGGCATGCAGATTGCGTAGTCGAGCTTGACCGGCTTGCCACCGTCGATCTGCATCTGGACACCCGTCGGGATCAGGCGCGCGGACGGTACGGAAACCTGCAGGACCTTGCGGTTGACCTTGCCGCTTACGGTGATGAGGCCGACAGCGGTCACGAGCTGACCATTGTTGGCGGTCAGGAGGTTCTGAACGATGCAGACGTCATTGTCTTCCTGCTTGGTGCAGATCTTGAACCAGCCCTGCGGAGGCTTGCCACCTGCCTGCTGGGCGGACGCAACACTCGGTACGCCCGCAGCAGCTACAGAGAGCGCCAGCGCTGCCATACCCGAGCGTTTGCTAAAATTCGACTTGAAGATCATTGTGATTCCGTCTCCTGAAATCCGGTAACGGAACACATCGTTCCGCAGGTGAGTATCGTCAGCCGCCGTTGTCCTGTTGGCCAAATAAGGCAAATGCATGACCCCGTTTCCGGAAACACCTGTTACATTGGCTCGCTTCGTTTATCCAGTGTTTCCTGTCATTTTTTGAATTGCTACTGGGCGGAATTTGGGCGGCTGATCGGTTGGATTCATCGGTCACCATTGGTAACGTTCAGGGAATCGGCCTGTTGATACCCCTCACGGGAGGTGACTTTGCGTGCAATTCTTTCCGGTCTGGCCCTGCTCATGACCGTCACTTCGTTCGGCAACGCTGCGGTAGCCGCGCCAGTGCATGCCATTGCCATGCACGGCGAGCCGGCGCTGCCCGCCGATTTCAAGAACTTCCCGTACGTCAATCCGAACGTGAAGAAGGGCGGAAAGATCTCCTATGGCGTCGTCGGCAGCTTCGACAGCCTCAATCCTTTCATTCTGAAAAGCATGCGCACGACAGCGCGCGGCATGTGGGACCCGGAATACGGCAACCTCGTCTACGAATCGCTGATGCAACGCTCGCGGGACGAAGCCTTCACCATGTATGGCCTGCTCGCCGAGTCGGTTGAATGGGACGATGACCGGACCTTCATCCAGTTCAACCTGAACCCCAACGCCCGCTGGGCCGACGGGCAACCGGTCACAGCCGACGACGTCATCTTCACCTTTGAACTGTTGCGCGACAAGGGACGTGTACCCTTCAGCAACCGCCTGACAAAAGTAGCAAAGATGGAGAAGGTCGGCGACCGCGGCGTGCGCTTCACCTTTACCGAGGACGTCGACCGCGAACTTCCGCTATTGCTCAGCCTCTCTCCGGTCCTGCCGAAGCACGCCATCGATGTTGCTACCTTCGATCAGACGAGTTTGAAGCCGCCGCTCGGCTCCGGCCCCTATCGTGTCGCCGAGGTGAAGCCCGGTGAGCGCATCGTCTACAAGAGAAACCCGGACTATTGGGCGAAGGACCTGCCGTCCAAGGTCGGCCAGGACAATTACGACGAAATTTCCGTCGAGTATTTCCTCCAGGAAAACTCGCTGTTCGAAGCGTTCAAGAAGGGCGAAATCGACATCTACCCGGAAGGCAGTGCTACCAAGTGGGCGCGCGGCTACGACTTCCCGGCCGTCCGCTCCGGCGATGTGGTCAAGGAAACCTTCAGGCCGAAGACGCCATCCGGCATGCTCGGCATCGTGTTCAACACCCGCAAACCGATGTTCGACAATCTCAAGCTGCGCCAGGGGCTGGCTCTGGTGTTTGATTTCGAGTGGGTCAACAAGAACCTCTTCGATGGTGCCTATACACGCACCCAGAGCTACTGGCAGAACTCGACACTCAGCTTCCTCGGTGCGCCGGCTGACGATCGTGAACTCGGCCTCATCGGCGATGCACGCGACCGTATCAACTCGGCCATCCTCGATGGCACCTATCGGCTGCCGGTAACTGACGGCTCCGGGCGCGATCGCAATGTGCTGCGCGTCGCCGTCTCGCTGATGCGCGAGGCCGGCTTCCAGATCAAGGACGGCAAGATGGTGGACGCCAAGGGTTCGCCGCTAGCCTTTGAAATCATGAGCCAGAACGCGGGTCAGGAAAAGATTGCGCTCGCCTATCAGCGCTTCCTCGCCCCGCTCGGCATCCAGGTGTCAGTGCGCACCGTCGACGATTCGCAATATCAGCAGCGCAGCCAATCCTTCGACTATGACGTGATCATCAAATCGTTCCCGTCGACTCTGTCACCCGGCGTCGAGCAGTCCGGGCGCTGGTCGTCCCAGGCGAGAGACCGGCAGGGCAGCGACAATTTTGCCGGCGTCGCCGACAAGGATGTCGACCGCATGATCAACAACATTCTCCAGGCTCGCACGACCGAGGACTTCACGGCTGCCGTGCGCGCGCACGACCGGCTGCTGATTAACAACTCCTACCTGGTTCCGCTCTATCACCTGGACGCACAGTGGGTGGCGCGGCGCAAGCATATCGGCCGTCCCGATGTGTTGCCGCTCTATGGCTACCAACTTCCGACCTGGTGGGATCAAAACGCTCAATAGGGGGTTGGTTCCCTTTTGGTAACGCATTGAAAGCCGGATGAAACCGGCTTATCTCGCCGATATACCGAACAAGGAAAGGCACCCGCACCATGCAAACCGTCAGCATCGATATCGTCTCGGACGTCGTCTGCCCCTGGTGCTATCTGGGCAAGGCAAGGCTCGATCAGGCGATTGCCAATGTCCCGGACGTGCTCGTCACCGTCAACTGGCGTCCCTATCAGCTTAATCCCGACCTGCCGCCGGAAGGCATCGACCACAAGAAGCACCTTGCCGAGAAGCTTGGCGGCCAGGCGGCCGTCGATCGCGCGCATGACATGTTGAGCGAACTCGGAAACGCCGACGGCATCGCCTTCGACTTCGATGCCGTGAAAGTCAGCCCGAACACGCTTGACGCCCATCGGCTGGTCCGCTGGGCCGCAACCAACGGCCAGGCAGCGCAGTCAGCTGTTGTCGGCCTGCTGTTCAAGGCGAATTTCGAAGAAGGCCGCAATGTCGGCGATCACGCCGTGCTGCTCGATATCGCCGAGAAGGCCGGCCTCGATCGTCCCGTCATCACGGCGTTGCTCGCCTCCGATGCCGACAAGGACGCGGTCAAGGAAGAGGTCGGCATGGCCCGCGAGATGGGCGTAACCGGTGTGCCCTGCTTCATCATCGAGGGACAATATGCCGTGATGGGAGCGCAATCCGTCGACGTGTTGACGAATGCGCTGCGCGAAATCGCGGAGATGAAAGCCAGCGGCAAGCCGAACTGAGCCGCCGCAATCCTGACGCTGCCGCAACAGGCGGCAGCGTCAGCGCGATTTCTAACGCCGGCTATTTCGCCAGTCCGGCGAGCTGCGTCATCACCATCGCAGCACCCGAAAGACGCTTCTCCGGCGTCGCCAGTTCCCTTTGGAAGAAGATGCTGTGGTCCGGCCGGATCTTCGCAAGCGTGCCCTGCTTGGCGATGTAACCGACAAGTGCCGCGGGGTTCGGAAACTCCTTGTTGCGGAACTGCACAACGACGCCCTTCGGTCCGGCATCGAGCTTCTCGACATTCGCCGTACGGCACAGAGACTTGACGTAGACGATCTTCAAGAGGTGCTGGACCTCGATCGGCAATGGCCCGAAGCGGTCGATCATCTCGGCGCCGAAGCCGTCGATTTCCTTGAGATCCGTGAGTTCGCCGAGACGGCGGTAGAGACCGAGCCGCAGATGCAGGTCCGGCACGTAGTGTTCGGGAATCATGACCGGGGTTCCGACCGAAATCTGCGGCGACCAACCGGTATCATGGATTTCTTCCTCACCCTTGAGCTCGGCGACCGCCTCCTCCAGCATCTGCTGGTAGAGCTCGAAGCCGACCTCCTTGATATGGCCCGATTGCTCCTCGCCGAGCAGGTTGCCGGCACCGCGGATATCGAGGTCGTGGCTGGCAAGCTGGAAGCCGGCACCGAGCGTGTCGAGCGACTGAAGCACCTTCAGCCGGCGTTCCGCGGTTCCAGTCAACGTCTTGTTGACCGGCAGTGTGAAGAGCGCGAAGGCACGCACCTTCGAGCGACCGACGCGACCGCGCAGCTGATAGAGCTGGGCGAGGCCGAACATATCGGCGCGGTGCACGATCAGCGTATTGGCCGTTGGGACGTCCAGACCGGATTCGACGATCGTCGTCGACAGAAGCACATCGTATCGCCCGTCGTAGAAGGCGTTCATGATGTCTTCGAGCTCGGTTGCCGGCATTTGGCCGTGCGCAACCGCGACCTTCAGTTCCGGAACGTCCGATTTCAGGAAATCGTGGATTTCCGACAGATCGCTCAAGCGCGGGCAGACATAGAAGCTCTGACCGCCGCGATAATGTTCGCGCATCAGTGTTTCGCGGATCACCAGGGCATCGAAGGGCGAGATAAAGGTGCGCACCGCCATGCGGTCGACCGGCGGCGTCGTGATCAGCGACAGTTCGCGAACACCGGTCAAGGCGAGCTGCAAGGTGCGCGGTATCGGCGTCGCCGAAAGCGTCAGCACGTGCACGTCGGACTTCAGTTCCTTCAGCCGCTCCTTGTGCTTGACGCCGAAGTGCTGCTCCTCGTCGATGATCAGGAGGCCGAGATTGGCGAAGTTGACCGACGTGCCAAGCAGTGCATGCGTGCCGACCACGACGTCCGTCTTGCCATCTGCCACCTCCTTCTTCGTCAATGCCAGTTCCTTGGAACCGACGAGACGCGAAGCCTGCTGGATGCGGATCGGCAAACCACGGAAACGCTCGGAGAAAGTCTTGAAATGCTGGCGTGCCAAGAGCGTCGTCGGTACGACGACGGCGACCTGTACGCCATTCATCGCGGCGATGAAGGCAGCACGCAGGGCCACTTCCGTCTTGCCGAAGCCGACATCGCCACAGACAAGGCGATCCATCGGCCGGCCACTGCCGAGATCATCGCGTACGGCCTCGATCGAGTTCAGCTGATCTTCGGTCTCGTCATAGGGGAAGCGGGCCGCAAATTCGTCGTAGACGCCGTCCTGAGCGATCAGAGCCGGTGCCCGGCGCGTATGCCGTTCGGCGGCGATGCGGATCAGACCGCCCGCCATATCGAGCAGCCGCTTCTTGAGCTTGGCCTTGCGCGCCTGCCAGGCAACGCCACCCAGCTTGTCGAGGATCGCATCGGTCCCTTCTGCGCCGTAGCGCGACAGGAGTTCAATGTTTTCGACCGGCAGGAACAGTTTGGCGTTCTCCGCATAGACGAGTTCGAGGCAATCATGCGGCGCGCCAACAGCCTCGATGGTGCGCAGGCCAACGAAGCGGCCGATACCGTGTTCGGCGTGCACCACATAGCTGCCCTCGTCGAGGCCTGCCACCTCGGCGATGAAGTCGGCACCACGCTTGCGCCGCTTCGAGCGGCGCACCATGCGGTCGCCCAGGATATCCTGTTCGCCGATAATGACGAGATCGCCTGTCTCGAAACCGGCCTCGATGCTAAGAACGGTCGCACCCGCCTCGCCCGGCTTCAGGCTCTTGACCTCGGCCAGCGCCTTGATCGGCTTGATGTTGCCGAGCCCGTGCTCAACCAGCACCTGCAACAGGCGGTCCAGCGACCCTTCGCTCCAGCCCGAGATTATCACCTTGGCGCCGTTTGAACGCCGCTCGGCTATGTACTTGACCGCCTGGTCGAAGACGTTGACGCGTTCGCTGTCCGTCTCCCCCTCGCCCGCCGACTTTGCCCAGCGCATCCCTTGGCGCGCATCGACCGAGATCACCTGACGCGCTTCACCTTCATGCTCGTTGAACGGTGACAAACGAATGGCATCGCGCGAGGCGAGCGCAGCGTTGAAGCCTTGCGAGTTCAGGTAGAGCAGTTCCGGCGGGACCGGCTTATAGGGCGTGCCCTGGGTGGTCTGCGTCTTGCCGGGAGAGGCCGATGCCAGGCGGGCGTCGTAGTAGTCGAGAATGAGTTTCGAGCGCTCTGCGGCGGCTTCGCGCGCCAGGTGATCGGTGACGATGCGGAAACCATCGAGATAGTCAAAGACTGTTTCCAGCCCGTCAAAGAACAGCGGCAGCCAATGTTCCATGCCGGCGTAACGTCGCCCTTCGGAAACCGCCTGGTAAAGCGCATCGTCGCGGTTCGTCGCGCCGAACAGCGACAGATATTGCTTGCGGAAGTGGCTGATCGTCTCCGGTGTCAGCGACACCTCGCTCATCGGGTTGAGATCGAGAGAGCGAACCTGGCCCGTCGTGCGCTGGCTTGCGGGATCGAAGGAGCGGATGGTCTCGAGTGTGTCGCCGAAGAAATCAAGCCGCAGAGGCTCGCCGCTGCCGGGCACGAAGACATCCAGAATGCCGCCGCGCACCGCGTATTCGCCGACCTCACGCACGGTCGCGACCCGCTCAAAGCCGTTGCGCTCAAGCCGCATCGCGATGTCATCCATGCGCACCTGATTGCCGGGACGGGCCGAAAACGCCAGGCTCTCGATCACATCCTGAGGCGAGATTTTCTGCAGGGCAGCGTTGACGGTCACCAGCACGATCGCCGCATGCGGCTTCTTCTTGTGTGCGATGAGTGCGCTCAGTGCTGCGAGGCGACGCGCAGACGTGTCGGCGCTCGGCGATACGCGGTCATAGGGTAGGCAGTCCCAGCCGGGCAGCGTCAGCACCGGAATATCCGGCGCGACGAAGCCGAGGACCTGCTCAAGATCCGCTATCCGTTGACCATCCGACAGAATATAGGCAACCGGCTGACCGGCACGCGCAAGTTCGGCGAGAACCAGTGCCTCGGCACCGGAGGGAACCGGCCCGATCGTGATCTCCCGCTGCGCTTCGACAATTTTCTTCGGATCAAGGCCAGCCAGCATCATCGGTTACTTTATCTCTTCGGGAAGCTTCTCGAAATCGGGACGATAGGCGGCAATCCGCTCGAACATCGACGTCTGATATTGGGGCGGCACCGGCTGTTCGCCAGTGATCCACCTGACGAGATCATTGTCCTCTTCGCGCATGATCGTCTCGAGTTCATCGAGGTCCGCATCGGAAAGCAGCGAAAGCTCGGCTTCTGCAAACTGCCCGAGAATCAGATCCATCTCGCGGATGCCGCGATGCCAGGCGCGGAAAAGGATCCGCCGTCGACGCGGATCAAGATCGGCGCTGGTACGTGAAATGCCAGTCATGGGAATTCCTTCCTGCCGCCTGCTACAGCGCCGCGCGCCTTCCCAGGCGCACGAAAGTCGCTGTAGCACTTTAAGTTGCTGCATGGTTTTGTCCTTAAATCGGATTGATCCAAGGAGAAAGAAGACATGCAGGAGAGCACCGCGCGTTCGAACGATCACGCGAAAATGCTCTAGCACCTTGTTTCCAGAGCATCTTGTCGCCTCCAGTGATATCACTTGAACGCGGGACGCTCTAGGCTACGGTTTGTCGTCACAGCGCTCTATAAACGCTGAATAGGTGATTGTCAGCCTTGCCAAAGCCCGATTTATCATCGCAATTTCATCGCCATGCGCCCCGCCCTGCTCGACCCGCTCTTCTCACCGCTCGACACGCTTCCAGGCATCGGCCCGAAGATCGGTGAACTTTATGCCAAACTTCTCGGCCGTGAAGCGATCGACGACTGCCGTGTCGTCGATCTCGTCTTCCATGCGCCCCATTCGCTGATCGACCGCCGTCAGCAACCGGGCATTGCCCACGCCCCGCAAGGGGTGATCGTCACGATTACCGGCCGGGTCGATCGCCACCAGCCGCCGCCGCGTGGCAAATCCAACCTGCCCTACCGCGTATTCCTGCATGACGAGACCGGCGAGCTGGCGCTCACCTATTTCCGGGTCAAGGGAAACTGGCTGGAAAAGTCCCTTCCGGTTGATGAGACGGTGATCGTCAGCGGCAAGGTCGACTGGTTCAATGGACGACCATCCATGGTCCATCCGGATTACGCGGTTCGGGCAAGTGAGGCGGAAAACCTGCCGCTGGTCGAGCCGGTCTATGGTCTCACCGCCGGGCTTTCGCCCAGGACATTGCGCAAGTCGATCGAGGCGGCGGTCGCACGCGTTCCGGAAATGCCTGAATGGGGGGACGACGCACTGCTGACCAAACAAGGTTTCAGCAGCGCCGCCGAGAGTTTCCGGGCGATGCACGATCCCCGTGACGCGACGGATATAGATCCGCAGGCGCCCGCGCGCCGCCGCCTGGCCTATGATGAATTTCTCGCCGGCCAACTGTCGCTGGCACTCGTGCGGCAGCGGCTGCGAAAGGTTGCGGGAACGCCAGTTCACGCCACGGGTGCGCTTTCCCGGCCGGTCATCGACGCGCTTCCCTTTTCGCTGACAGCAAGCCAATCCACGGCAATTGCCGACATTCTCAAAGATATGTCTGGCACCGAACGCATGCTGCGGCTGCTCCAGGGCGACGTCGGCTCCGGCAAGACGATGGTGGCGCTGATGTCGATGCTGGCCGCCGTCGAATCCGGCGGCCAGGCCGTGCTGATGGCGCCCACCGAAATCCTCGCCCGCCAACACCACGCTACCCTCGCCAGGATGGCGGCCCCTGCCGGCATCACGATTGACGTCTTGACCGGTCGCACGAAAGGCAAGGAACGCGACGCCATCGTCGAGCGCATAGCATCCGGCGAGACGCGGATGGTGATCGGCACGCATGCGCTTTTCCAGGACACGGTGAACTACAAGGAGTTGACGCTGGCGGTGGTGGACGAACAGCATCGCTTCGGCGTTCACCAACGCCTGCGTCTGACCGCCAAGGGGATCTCCCCGCATATGCTCGTGATGACGGCGACGCCCATCCCGCGCACGCTTGTGCTCGCGGCCTTCGGCGACATGGACGTTTCGAAGCTGACGGAGAAGCCAGCGGGCCGGAAGCCGATCCAGACCGTGACGATCCCGACCGAACGTACGGACGACATCGTCGATCGACTGGACGCGGCGCTTCGCGAAGGCAAGAAGGCCTACTGGATCTGCCCGCTCGTCGAGGAGTCGGAAGCTGTCGACGTCATGTCCGCCGAAGAAAGATACGAGGGCCTCGCCAAGCGCTTCGGTAACAATGTCGGCCTCGTACATGGCCGGATGAACGGAGCCGAGAAAGATGCCGTCATGCTCGCCTTCAAGACCGGAGAGATCCGTTTGCTGGTCGCAACCACCGTCGTCGAAGTCGGCGTCGACGTGCCGGACGCGACGATCATGGTCATTGAACATGCGGAACGCTTCGGTCTTGCCCAGCTTCACCAGTTGCGCGGACGCGTCGGCCGGGGCGACGAAGCGTCGACCTGCATTCTGCTCTACAAGGGACCGCTCAGCGAAAATGGCCGATCACGGCTTTCGATCCTGCGCGACAGCGAGGACGGCTTTCTGATTGCCGAAGAAGACCTGAAACTGCGCGGTGAAGGCGAGTTGCTCGGGACACGCCAGTCCGGCACGCCCGGCTTCCGCATCGCCAGCCTGGAAGCGCATGGCGACCTCCTGGAAATCGCCCGCAAGGACGCCGCCTACGTAATCGAGAGGGATCCGGACCTGACGTCGGAACGAGGTGAAGCGCTCCGGACGCTGCTCTATCTCTACCGGCGCGACGAAGCGATCCGCTTCCTGCGTGCAGGCTAGACGTTTCCCAGGATATCTGCAGTGGCTTGCATTCGAGGGGACGCCGAGGTGTCAGGCGGTCTTCTGCTGGCCGATCTTCAGCGGTGCATTGGCGAGCGGCTTGTAGTCGGGCGTCACGAGGCCACCGGATATCAGCAGCTTGGCCGCATCCTCCGCACTCATCTCAAGCGGAATGATCTTGTCACGCGGGATAAAGAGCAGAAATCCCGCTGTCGGGATCGGGGTCGGCGGCAGGAAGACAGCAACCATGTCCATGCCGCGTTCATCGAACTTCGCGGCGATCTCGCCCTTCACATCCGTTGCAATGAACACCAAAGACCAGATTCCCGGGCTCGGGTACTCGATCAGTCCGGCCTTCTTGAAGGAGGACGATTGCTCCTGCAGCACCGTCTGGAAGATCTGCTTGGTGGATTTGTAGATCGTGCGGACGAGCGGCGTCCGGTTGACGAGGGATTCGGCGAGATTCACGATCGAGCGACCGACGAGGTTCGCGGTCATGAAGCCGACGAAGGTGATAACGAAAATGGCGACAAGCAGACCGAAGCCAGGAATGGCTACGGGTGAATAGGTGTCCGGATTATAGAAGTTTGGAAGATACGGCTTTACCCAGCCATCGGCCCAATCAATGAACGTTCGCACGAGCCAAACGGTGATTGCCACCGGCGCACAGATGATCAAGCCGGTCAGGAAGTAGTTGCGCAGCCGCGTCGCGATGTAGCTGCGTTTTGAATGTTCCGTCATGCTTTCTTCCGTCTCAACCTCACTCGACGCCGAAGGCAGGATTATAAACGACGGTGCCCGCCGCCATCGCGCCGGAAAGAGCCAGCGCCATGAAATATTGCGGCGCACAACCGGCGAATACAAGAGCCGATTCGTTGCGGAAACCGAACTTTTGATAATAGGCGGGATCACCGACGACGACGCAGCCGGCTGCCCCTTCGGCCCGCAGCCATTCGAGCCCCTCAAGGACCAGCTGCCTGCCGATGCCTTGCGCCTGAACGTCCGGCTTCACAGAGACTGGCCCGAGCCCGAACCAGCCGGTTTCTGCCGGCGTGAGAGTGACGGGCGAAAAGGCGATGTGACCGACAATCTCGTCGTTCATCTCAGCGACCAGCGACACGCTTAGCGCGCCTGCTTCGCGCAGGCGTTCAATTATCAAGGGCTCGCTCTGGTCGCTGTGCGGGTGCCCTTCGAAGGCGGCCGCGGTCACGTCGCGGATCGCCTTCTCGTCTCCCGGGCGTTCATGCCGGACATAGATCATTCGACGGTCACCGATTTGGCGAGGTTGCGGGGCTGGTCGACGTCGGTGCCCATGAACACCGCCGTATGGTAGGCAAGAAGCTGGATCGGCAGCGAGAAGATCATCGGCGCGATGATTTCGTCGACATTCGGCAGCACGATCGTCGCCATGGTTTCGAGCTTGGAGGCCGCAGCCCCCTTCTCGTCGGTGATGAGAATGATGCGGCCGCCACGAGCCGCCACTTCCTGCATGTTGGAAACGGTCTTCTCATAGAAGCGATCATGCGGCGCGATCACGATGACCGGCATGTTTTCATCGATCAGCGCGATCGGCCCATGCTTCAACTCGCCGGCGGCATAACCTTCGGCATGGATGTAGGAAATTTCCTTGAGCTTGAGCGCACCTTCCATGGCCAGCGGGAAGCTGGTGCCGCGACCGAGATAGAGCACGTCGCGGCACTTCGAGAGTTCGCGAGACAGAAGCTCGATCTTCGGCTGAATGGCGTTCAGCACCTGGCCCATGATGCGCGGCATTTCGGCAAGGTAGCGAACCAGCGCCTGCTCTTCCTCTGCACTCACGGTGCCGCGGGCACGTCCGGCGCCGATGGCCAGCGAAGCAAGCACGGCGAGTTGGCAKGTAAAGGCCTTGGTGGAGGCCACACCGATCTCCGGACCCGCAAGGATCGGGAACACGGCGTCAGACTCGCGCGCGATGGTCGATTCGCGCGTATTGACCACCGCGCCAATCTTCAGGCCCAGCTCCTTGCAGTAGCGCAGCGAGGCGAGCGTGTCGGCGGTTTCGCCCGACTGCGAGATGAACAGCGCGCCTGCCTCAGGCGACAGCGGGATTTCGCGGTAGCGGAACTCGGACGCGACGTCGATCTCGACCGGCAGGCGGGCATAGCGCTCGAACCAGTATTTGCCGACGAGACCCGCGAGATAGGCGGTGCCGCAGGCGGAGATCGCGAGGCTCGGCACCTTGGCAAAATCGATCGTGCCGGGGTGTGCTTTGATGCGGTTGCCGGCAAAGTCGATGTAGTGGCTGAGTGCGTGCGCGATCACCTCCGGCTGCTCATAGATTTCCTTCTCCATGAAGTGCCGGTGGTTGCCCTTGTCGATCATGTAGGCGGCAGCCGAAGACAGCTGCTTCGGCCGGTCGACGACATTGCCTTCGATATCGAAGATATGCACGCCGTTTGCGCCGATGACCGCCCAGTCGCCGTCGATCAGATAGGTGATCTCGTTGGTGAAGGGCGCAAGCGCGATAGCGTCGGAGCCGAGGAACATCTCGCCCTTGCCATGGCCGATCGCCAGCGGCGGACCGTTGCGTGCCGCCATGATCGTCGACGGGTCGTCCTGGTAGAGCACCGCCAGCGCATAGGCTCCGGTGACGCGCTTCAGCATCGCGTGCATCGCCTCGCGCCGACCAAGGCCTTCACGACGGAACTTGGAGAGCAGATGGGCGACGACCTCGGTGTCGGTCTCGGTCTCGAACCTGGCGCCACTGGCGATCAGTTCGTCCTTCAGGTCGGCGAAGTTCTCGATGATGCCGTTGTGGACGACGGCGACACCGTCGGTGAAATGCGGGTGGGCATTGCGCTCGGTTGGCGCGCCATGGGTCGCCCAACGCGTGTGAGCAATGCCGATCGTGCCGGCGAGCGGCTGTTCGCGAAGCCGAATCTCGAGATTGACGAGCTTGCCCTCGGCGCGCCGGCGCTCCAATGCGCCACCGGTGATGGTCGCGACGCCGGCGGAATCATAGCCGCGGTATTCGAGACGCTTCAGCGCATCGACCAGTCGCTCCGATACCGGCTGGTTGCCCACGATGCCAACAATACCGCACATAGTCGTCTCCGATTTGTCCCCGCGCCGGTCGTGGCGCCTCAGCCTAGGGGCGGATCTCCCGCCCCTAGGCTGCCTTGGTAAAGCATTTGCCGGGCGAGGCAATCCGCCCCGATTTCACTTTCGGTTTCAGTATTTAATGCGCTGCAGGTTTCCCTGAATCGCAGCTCAAGCAGGCAGAAATCAGCCGCGCTTTGGGCCTATTCCGCAGCCTTCTTGGCCGCCTTCACCGCCTGGTAGCGCTCGCGCAGCAGTCGTGCCCGGCCCGGCTTGATCTCCTGGCGCGCGCGGCCGAAAGCGACGGCATCCGCCGGAACATCCTCCGTGATCACGCTACCCGAGGCAACCAGGGCGCCGTCCCCGATCGCCACCGGTGCAACCAGCGACGAATTCGAGCCGATGAAGGCATTTTCGCCAATCCTGGTCTCGTGCTTGTTCACGCCGTCGTAATTGCAGGTGATCGTGCCCGCACCGATGTTGGTGCCCGCGCCGACGAAAGCATCGCCGATATAGGTCAGGTGATTGACCTTGGCGCCGGCACCGATCTCCGCTTTCTTGACCTCGCAGAAATTGCCGACCTTGGACTTTTCGCCGAGATCTGCGCCCGGACGCAGTCGCGCGAACGGACCAACCGTCGCCCCTGCCCGGACCGTCGCACCCTCGACATGCGAGAAGGCATGAATGATCGCGCCGCTCTCCACCCGCGCGCCGGGGCCGAAAACGACATTCGGCTCGATCAGCACATCCTGCTCGAGCACCGTGTCCCAGGCGAGGAACACCGTTTCCGGCGCGATCATCGATACGCCCGACAGCATCAGTTCGTGGCGGCGGCGCTGCTGCCACAGCCGCTCGATGAAGGCGAGTTCCGCGCGCGTGTTGCACCCGGTCAGTTCTTCTTCGGGGGCCTCGACGGCCATCGCCCGGCCGCCGATTTCGCGCACGATCTCGACGAGGTCGGTCAGGTAGTACTCGCCCTTGACGTTGGCGTTGCCGATGCGGCCGAGCAGATCGAGCGCCTTGCGACCGTCGATCGCCATCAGCCCGCCGTTGCAGTAGGTGATGCGGCGCTCTTCTTCGGTCGCATCCTTGTGCTCGCGGATGGCGAGCAAGGCACCGTCCTTGACGATCAGACGCCCATAGCCGCTCGGGTCCGCCGCCTCGAAGCCGATCACCACCACGTCATTGCCGGCGGCAAGGCCGTCACGGGCCGCCTTGAGCGGCTCCGGCGTGATCAGCGGCGTGTCGCCGAAGACGACGAGAATGTCGTCATAGCCTTTTGCAATGGCGTCACGCGCGGCCAGCACCGCGTGCCCCGTACCCAGCCGTTCCTTCTGCAGATAGGAAGAAACCGACACACCGCCGACATCCGCAGCCGCCGAAACCGATTCCGCATCGCGGCCAACCACCAGGGCGATATCGGAGATCGAGGCGCTTGCCAGCGCCTGAACGACATGCGCGATCATCGGCCGGCCGGCAACCGGATGCAGCACCTTCGACATGGACGATTTCATCCGCGTGCTTTCACCAGCAGCCAGAATGATGGCCAGGCACGTGCGTTCCATACAATACTCTCCTTGGTCTTTCCGAGGCTGAAGCCCCTCGCACAATTCCTTAAATCGAAATCGGCTCAAGTACAAAATCACGCTCGATTCGGCGCGGTGGTACCGCCAAGATATTGCGAGAAGCATAATTCTCACAATCATGTCGCATTAACCGGCTTAAAACCGGATGATGGCATAAGAAGGCGCGGAGCCTGTGTCAGCAAGCAGTGCGGGTGCATCGCTCCCCCGGGGGAGCGAAACCGCAAATGCATAGCTGCACCGAACTGGATGTACAGGCACGACCGACGAGCGTGGCCCTCAGCTTCGTCCGCTCACCGTTGTTCCTGCTTGCCTTCTCCCTTGGCGTGCTCGCGCTGCTGCTGTCCATCACGATCCCGCAGCCGATCGGCCCGATGTTCTGGGATCACTATCTCTATCTCGATGCCGCCAACCGAATTCGAGACGGCCAGGTGCCGTCGGTCGATTTTTTCACGCCCGTCGGCGCGCTCGGTTACTACCTGTTCACGGGTCTGCAGGGCATCTTCCCCAACGGCCAGCCCCTGTTGCTGGCGAGCTGGTGTCTGCTGCTCGTCACCGGGCCGGCGATCGCACTCGTCGTCTTTGACATCCAAAGGCGCTCGACGCTGCTTGCCTATGCGATCCTGCTGCCGTTCCTCGCTTTCTCGGTGCTGCCGTTCAACACCGGTGATTTCTATCCCTACCCCGGCTCCGATGGTTTCGGCATCTACAACCGGCAGGTCTGCCAGCTCCTTTACGTGCTGGCAGCGGCAGTGGTTCATGTCCGCGACCGCGGTATCCTTGTGCTCGTGGTTGCAGCGGCGATGGCCGCCCTCTTCTTCGTGAAGATCACCGGCGTTGTCGCCGGTACTGTCCTTTGCCTGATGGCCTTTGCCGCCAGCCGTATCGCCCTCAAATCAGCGGTCGCCGCAGCCTTGCTGTTCTTCGCCGTGCTCGGCATGGTCGAATTTTCGGTGGGCGCCGTTTCGGCTTACATCGACGATATCCTTGCGCTTCTGGCAGTCAACGATGGCAGCCTTTTGCCACGCCTGCTACAGGCCGCGTCGCTCAACGCCGGCCTGCTAATCCCAGCCGGACTGCTTACGCTGGTGCTTTTCGTGACGCACCTTCCACCCTTCGCACGGTCCTTGCGGCAGCTTGGCGGGCAGCCCTCTGCTTCGGCACTTGGTCAAGTCTTCGACCAACCGTTCTTCTGGCTGGCCGCCTTCGTCCTCGCCGGCATACTTTTCGAAAGCCAGAACACCGGCAGCCAGGCCTTTATCTTTCTGCTGCCTTTGCTCCTCAAGATCGTAGCCGACGAGGTCACCGGCGGCGCGCCCAGGCGGCGTGCGATCACAGTGGCTATTCTCGCGCTAGCGGCCGCGCTTCCTCCGGCCACCGCCGTCCTACAAAAGAGCGCTCGCGCCTGGATCGGCGCGGTCAACAATGTGCCGCTTGAGAGCCGGAACCTCAAAACGATGGGTGCGGTCAATCTCCGCCCCATTCTGGCACTGCGCGCCGAGCGCCTGCGCGAAGTCTATGCGGCCCATCGCCCTACATTCGATGCTTTCGCAGATGCGGACGAGCTCCCGTCTTTCCTGCTTTACAGCGATTTCGATTTCCAGGCCGGCTGGCTGAAGAATGTGGACGACGCCATCGATGCGATACGTGCCTATGAAGCGGCCAACGGCGTACGTTTCGAGACGATCCTCAACATCGACTTCACCAATCCCTTTCCCTGGCTGATGGATCGCCGCGCCCCGCACCATGTCGCCATCGGCGCCGATCCCTTCCGCGCCGTGCCGCCGCCGGATGAAAATGTCCGCACCGCCATCCGCGCGGTCGACGTCGCGCTCGTGCCGACCTGTCCGGCCACCAACGTCAACCGCATGCTGCTGTCGCTCTATCTGCCGAGCCTCGAGCCCGGCCATAGCCGGGTGCAGCTGACCCGGTGCTATGACGCCTTCATCCGCAACGACCTGAAGGCTGCGGCCATCGGTTCCTGAGAGTTGGCGACTAGGGTCTGTACTCAATAGGGATTCCGGGTTCTGCCAAATTGTGATTCAAGGTCTTGGAGTTGGAGGCCTTGATGAAGCAGCGGCAGTTGACCTGGTTGAGCGATGCGGAGTGGGCTCGGATCGAGCCATTGTTGCCGCGAGGA